>NZ_POQQ01000001.1 GCF_002964575.1 Streptococcus suis
GCTGACAAAACAGTTTCGGCTCTATAATTTCTGTAGTGGGTAAATCCACTGTAGAGATTATGGAGCCTTTTTGAGTATATACAAAAAGTCCCATATGACCTATAATGAAAAGCAACCACACTCACATTAGAAAGACTCATATGGAATAAATCCAGAGTCAGGGAAGTGACTCTGGATTCCTGAGCCTAGAAATAAAAAAGCGAAGATCATACCACAGAACTAATTGGAATCAAAGACAAAAACATCAAAATTCTCTTCATTTTAA
>NZ_POQQ01000010.1 GCF_002964575.1 Streptococcus suis
AGGATAGAGCAGAAAAGTAAAGTATCTTGATTTTTCTTTAGCCATAAAGTATAATACACCCAAGAAGTATTTTGATTTAAGAGCCATAGCCGTGGCTCTTTTTTTGCATTCTTGGCCTTTCTAATTTTGTTTTTGTGATTTTAGATATTCTTCAAGCGCTAGCACAATAATAGCTGATTTAGAAAAACCTTTTTGCTTTGCCAAATTAACCAGCATTTCATGTTGTTCATCAGTAAAACTAACTTGCACTCGTTTTTTTTCTGTAGCCATTCTTTTTTCTCCCTTTTAGACTTTGTATAAAAGTGTACCACTAACAACTTGTTTAGTCAACCTTTTTCACAGCTCCGTCATTTTTGTTGGCGATTTGTTGGCGATTTGTTGATTTTTGTTGACCCCCTACAAACCCTTGCCACACATGGCTTCAAGGCATTTTTTTTATTGATTTGGCACTCGGCACTTAAAAGGGGGGTCGTAGTAGCCCCCCCAGATTTTAGATTTTTCTGCAGAAAAATCCCCCTCAAGTTTTTCTCACGTGCCCATTTTTTTGACACGTGCTTTCCCACGTGATACAATGAACTTACGAAAATGTAGTGCACAAGCACACCGAAGCCCCTAAGGAATGCCAGTTCCCTAGGGGCTTTTTTGTCGGTGTTGGGCTAGCTTCAGCGTTTGTCCTTGCTATCTAACCACTTGCAAATGTAATGTGCCGTTACTTCTGCCACAATAGCAAGTAAGACGTCGAAAATGTAATGCACTCGCTCCACCTCCTTTCGCATAGACTTGCGGAAGGTTTTGCTTCAGCATTGGTTATTATATCATGTCCGCTTACTTTATTCCATGGTCTCCTTGACGACAAGAAACCAGGGACGGTAGTTCTTGCTTTGTCGGTCGGTCGAACAAAGTTCTGACCGAACCGCCCTCGCTAAGTCTACCTTGTCCCTGCTTATCGTCAAGGAGCTTTCACGGCATAAATCGCTCAGAGGGTTCTACAAGGCTCTCAGAAGCCCCAGAATCGATTTTAAGCATTCGAGTCTAGTTAATATACCCCAAGATACCTAAAAACGCTCAGAAACGATTTTAGAGGGGTCTAAAGCTTAATAGCTCAGAGGATTCATCTT
>NZ_POQQ01000099.1 GCF_002964575.1 Streptococcus suis
ACAAAACAACTAGAAAGGCATGAAAATGTATAAACAGTATAACACAAATCAGTTAAGTTTGGAATTAAATCTTGCTTGGGATTTACCTGCTACTCACGAGGCTCGTCTGATTAGTCAGTTTGTGGATACCATTCCTTTATCCGTTCTATTAGAAGAAACTTCCCATACTGGTCGTCCAGCCTTTCATCCAGCCATGTTGCTCAAAATGACCCTGTTCGCCTATGCTCGCCAGGTATTCTCTGG
>NZ_POQQ01000100.1 GCF_002964575.1 Streptococcus suis
AATCAGTGTTGTCTTGGTGCTAAACACCTTAGCAAGTGTCAAACCAATTGGTCCATAACCACAACCAACATCCAACACCGATGCCCCTTTTTCAAAATGAAGGGTTTTTAAAAGCACTTGACTACCATAATCAACCATCTTCTTGCTAAAAACACCTGCATCTGTCATGAAAGACATTGGGGTGTCTAGTAAGTTTACGTGGATTTCATGAATATCATGTGCTACTGTAGGATTTTTTTCGTAATACATATTGGACATGTACTTATTATAAC
>NZ_POQQ01000101.1 GCF_002964575.1 Streptococcus suis
CAGGTTAGATAAAGGAGGAAAAAGAAATGGCTAAAACCAGTTACAGTTTATCACATACCAAATGGATGTGCAAATATCACATAGTTTTCACGCCTAAGTACCGTAGAAAATCCATTTACTACAAAATAAGGCAGGACTTAATTGATATTTTCCGTCATCTATGTCGATACAAAGGCGTGGAAATCATTGAGGGACACATGATGCCAGACCATGTTCATATGCTTGTCTTGATACCCCCAAAACTTTCGATTTCCGATTTTATGGGATATTT
>NZ_POQQ01000102.1 GCF_002964575.1 Streptococcus suis
GAATCAAGATGAATTAAAAAACTATCTTGGTAGTTTAAGAGGAAAAGATTATAGTCAAGTTGATGGAACTGTACAAGATATTCCGGCTGAATTAGACAATGTTGTTACAGTTGGTTCAGTAGATGATAATGATCTTGTATCTAGTTTCTCAAATCAAGGGAATGGCGACATTGATATCTATGCAACAGGAGGTGGAAGTCAAGCGCTTTCTAAAGTAGGATATGATAAATGGGTAGCTGATAAATTATATGAAAAAGAATGGATTCTTGTT
>NZ_POQQ01000103.1 GCF_002964575.1 Streptococcus suis
TGAAAGGGCAAATTCAGATTTTCGTTAATATGATTTTTAAGCTGATGAAGAAAGTCCATTAGAAACCTGCTCCTTTCACAAAACGCTGAACCCAATCCGTCATGTGGATTGCTTTAGCTTTTTCGTCCCAACGTTTGCCGGTTCCTGGTGTTGTATACTTCCTGAAAGTAACAATCCCATTTTTACCGTAGAACTGTGCTCTAGCATATACTGTGTTCCAGGACACCTCTTTCCCATCACGAGACATATGCCCAGAAGGTCGCAATTTTC
>NZ_POQQ01000104.1 GCF_002964575.1 Streptococcus suis
TAAACGGTATCGGTTTCTTTTAAATTCAATTGTTTTATTATTTGGTTGAGTACTTTTTCACTCGTTAAAAAGTTTTGAGAATATTTTATATTTTTGTTCATGTAATCACTCCTGAAGTGATTACATCTGTAAATAAATACAGAAGTTAAATGATTTGTTTGTAATTTTAGTTATCTGTTTAAAAAGTCATAAGATTAGTCACTGGTAGGAATTAATCTAACGTATTTATTTATCTGTGTAATCACTGTTTTTAGTCTGTTTCAAAACAGTAGATGTTTTATCTACATTACGCATTTTGAATACCAACATGACGAATCCCTCCTTCTTAATTACAAATTTTTAGCATCTAATTTAACTTCAATTCCTATTATACAAAATTTTATGATATGGTGCAAGTCAGCACGAACACGAACCGTCTTATCTCCCATTATATCTTTTTTTGCACTGATTGGTGTATCATTTCGTTTTTCTTTTTGTGCGCCTAAATTTCCCACAATCACTCACTTCTTTCTATTTCTTCTTATTCTTATTTTATCATCAACAATCACAAATCACTTGTGATTTGTGATAAGTGATTTGTGATTAATATATCACATTCTTTTTTATTTTGAATGTCCGCAAAATCCGTCCTACATCAGAAGGACGCCATGGAACATCTAAGTGGTGGACAGCTTTCATACGTGATTGCACGTTTAGACCAGTTCCACCTTTTTCCGTAGAAGCCATGAGAATCCGTACTTCTCCGCTATTGACCTTTCTAGACAGTAAGTTTTTCTTTTCATCAGTATTGGCATCATGCACAAAGGCAATTTCTTCTTTTGGAATCCCTCGATCGACAAGCAAGTCCTTAAGTTCATTGTAAACATCAAATCCTTCTTCCTTACTTTTAGGCGTTCCAATATCAGAGAAAATCATCTGAGTGGCTTT
>NZ_POQQ01000105.1 GCF_002964575.1 Streptococcus suis
GTATTATCAGTTGGAAGATAGATAGCATCGACTTTTCCTGCAAGTGAAGTAATAGCTTGCTGAACATCGTTTGTCGTCGTAACTGTTGTCACTTCTACTTTTACACCTTTTGCTTCGAGTGCTTTTTTAGCCTGCTCAGCTTGAACTTCTGAGTTTACCTCGCTAGAATTGTAGAAAATACCGACAGTCTTCGCAGTTGGTACAACTTTGAGCAACATCTCGATTTGACCTTCCACATCAGTTGCATCAGTCGATCCCGTCATG
>NZ_POQQ01000011.1 GCF_002964575.1 Streptococcus suis
CGGATTAACAAAAAAGAACCAAGAATTTATCCATATTGCGACCAACCAACTGATTAAAGATGGAAAGTCTGATAGCGAAATCAAAGAACTCTTGGAAGAAATTTTACCAACTATCATTGAAAAGCAAAAAACTGGTGTGACTGCCCGCAATCTCTATGGAGCACCAAGTGAGTGGGCTGCTAGTAAGACAATTTCTGAACAGGAAAAGAAAGACCAAGTGGAATACAATGAAAATCCATGGTTGATGTGGCTAGATTCTAGTCTTTTCATGCTTGCAATTATTGCTGATCC
>NZ_POQQ01000012.1 GCF_002964575.1 Streptococcus suis
GAGGTTGCAAGGTTTTCCAGATTGGGCGTTTGATAGAGCCCAGGCAGTAAACAGTAATAGTCAACTATACAAGCAAGCTGGTAACTCAGTCACGGTTAATGTGATTGAGGCGATAGCGAGAAAATTGGAGGAAACAGATGAATAACACAATTGAAAACGTAAAGATAACCAAAACTTTCTTGGGCAGAGAAGACCATGGAATTTTAACTTGTTATCTGACTGTTGAGGGATATGGATTTGGAGTATCTATTGGAGGATACTGCCTAGACAAA
>NZ_POQQ01000013.1 GCF_002964575.1 Streptococcus suis
GACTTCAGACAATATGGGAGTGGTGGTTGCTGCTCTGGAATATCGACAGGATAAGTGGTATGAAGTCACAGGTATTGTCTTAGAGGGGAAACTTTATCGCCTGAGAATAAGACGACTGACACCAAGAGAGTGTTTCAGACTTCAAGGCTTTCCTGACTGGGCTTATGAAAGAGCAGAGAGTGTTTCTAGTAAGAGCCAACTATACAAACAGGCCGGCAATAGCGTGACTGTCACAGTTATTGAAGCCATTGCGAGAGAATTTAGAAGAACGGAAGAGGAAGAAAAACATGAACCTACTACATAAGAAAAGTATCCTAGATTGTACTGAATTAGAAGAACATATTCACCAAGTTGAAACCAATCAGTTATTACAAAAGATACTGTCGCTCCCCAATTTTGATTGTGACTTTGAGGTGACTTTTGAAGATGATTACCACAAGGAGATGAATGATCCCCTATTCTACGAATCCAATCTTCATCGGATTTCGGATTTTATGGAAACTAGGGATATTAAAAATGGTGTAGATACACTATTGACGAAAGACAATCACCTGGCCTTTCGTGCCTTTGGTGAACATTATTCTGCTAGAGGAAAGGATGGCATTTTAACGACTTTAGTGACGGTCAAGTGCTTTGGTGAAGGACGGATGCCCATTGATATGAGTCGCTATTTCTCAACTCCTGAACAAACAGTTGAAAATAGCCTAACCTTATAAGGAGGAGCCTATGCTTGAGGTATATCTAGGAAATAATGCCAATACAAACCAAGACTTACTAACCATTTTGACGACCTATGGTGTGACTTATCGTTGTATAAAAGCGTGTGATGTAAACCGTGAAATCTTACTGTCACTCTTTGCCAAAACCACGGATTGTTTTGAGTTGCTGTCGCCACGATTTCTTCGCTTTAAACGTCAATATTCGATAAGTTTGAATGAGATGATTCAGCTCATTCTCCAAAAGCCAGACCAGAATCTTCGGTTGCCACTCATTGTTTGTCAGAATCATGTCTATCCAGCTATTGGGCTAGACGAAGTGCGTACCTTTCTTCCCAGACAAGTAAAAGAAGAGCTGTTTCAGGCCAGTCTGATGAAACAAGTGACAGGGTAGGTGTGAAGATGAATGAACGATTTTGGGACAATTTAGAAATCATTCTGGCCGAAAAAGAACTCACTTGGGCAGAACTAGCTCGCAAAGTATTCAACGGTCAATATGTCTATCCCAGTGAGTTTAATCGCCTCTATCAAAAACTGCGACATTACAAATCCAATCGCCTGATGCCACAAACAAGATGGGTTGAGCGAATCGTTCTAGTCTTAGACATTGATTATGAAGATTTATTCAAGAGGTGACAATGATAAGGATAGTGTTGTTTTATCTAGCCATACAGCTTAACGGTTTTCTATTAAGTTTATACCTACAAGAGTATATGACGATTGAGGGTATAGTCTTGCTACAATTGGTCCTATTAAGTGTGACTTGCTTAGAGATTGCCCGTCATAAAACTCTTCAAGCAAAAAATATAACCTTAAGCAATCGTCTAAGATGGCTGCTTCTTGGTTTTGTGTCTATGGTTGCTTTTGCAGTCTTCATCAGTTTCCTATTTTCAGTTCAGACTAGGAATCAAGCAGTATTGGTACAAGTAGGAAAACTGGTTCCTCATGTTATCTTTTTATTGTTTCTGGTCAATGCAAGTGTCCTTGAAGAGATAGTTTATAGGCAGTTGCTCTGGGAAAAATTGACATTCCCTTTTGTACAAATAGGCGTGACCAGTTTTCTCTTTGTTCTATCCCATGGACCCAATCAGTTAGGGAGTTGGCTCATGTATAGCTGTCTTGGCTTGACCTTGGCTGTTGTTCGATTGAAAACTGATTGTATGACGGCAATCGCCTTACATTTACTTTGGAATAATTTGGCTTATGTCGTAACTTTCTTGTGATACCAAAATCAAGAGTGCTTCCGTATTATGGAAGCACCTTATGTTTGATAGGGAATTCAAAGAAGAGGAGGTCACCATGTCATCTGAACAACAAGAACGTCAAGCGATGCAATACGTGGAAAGAAGTAGTTTATTGACAGTCAGAACCCTCTTAAAGCTCTTAGAATGGTCGGCTAGGCAAGCCTTAGCTCAAGATTCAGCTTATAAGATTGGGGTTCAAAAACTGGAAGAACTCCTTCAAAGCCCTTACGCAATTGAAGCGATTGATGTTAGTAAAGACATACTGGATAAGCCAATCGATGTAGAGAAATTTAAGGAGTTGATGGAGTCAGAAAAACTGCCAATCGCAATTAGTTGGCAAAAAGACTATCTCTACTTTTATGCCAAGGATAAGACCTTACTTGATTATCACTTGGACGAATTGTTGAAGAAACTGATGTCTAATCCAGAGAAGCTAGAAGGTTTAACCTTTGATAAAACCTTGGACCAAGAGATAGAACTGGCCAAAGAGAAAATTAGAGTGATAGAACCTTCGGCAGTCAAAACCAAGGAGGTGACCTTGTAATGTATTCCAGGCAAAAAGCATTGGTCTTTGGACTCTTGGGGCTCGCCTTTGGTTATTTCTGCCATCGTCTAACCCTGCTCTATGATAGTTTAACCAATGCCCCACCTATGGAACGTATTGCCTACCTCTTAGGAGAGGGGTTAAATCAGGTTTTCAATCCTTTATGGCTATTTTCCTTTACTCAAAAATCTCTTCTTGCCTTTATCCTTGGGGTTCTAACGATGACGCTAGTCTATCTTTATGTATCGACAGGACAGAAGGTCTATCGAGAAGGGGAAGAATACGGTTCTGCACGATTTGGAAACAGTAAGGAAAAGCGGAACTTTTACAGTAAGAATCCTTTCAATGACACGATTTTGGCTCGTGATGTTCGTCTAACCTTGTTGGAAAAGAAGAAACCCCAGTTTGACCGAAATAAAAATTTGATTGTCATTGGGGGTTCTGGGGCAGGCAAGACCTTTCGCTTTGTGAAACCCAACCTTATCCAACTTAATTGTTCCAATATTGTCGTAGATCCTAAAGACCATTTGGCTGAGAAGACAGGTAAACTCTTTTTAGAAAACGGTTATCAGGTCAAGGTTTTAGACTTGGTTAATATGACCAATTCAGATGGTTTTAATCCCTTTCGTTATGTAGAAACTGAGAATGATTTGAACCGCATGTTAACGGTCTATTTTAACAATACCCGTGGGTCTGGTTCTCGCAGTGATCCATTTTGGGACGAGGCTTCCATGACATTGGTGAGAGCTATTGCCTCTTATTTGGTGGATTTTTACAATCCTCCAGGAAGTTCCAAGCAAGAGCAGGAAGCAAGACGTAAGCATGGCCGTTATCCAGCCTTTTCTGAGATTGGGAAACTCATCAAACTCTTATCAAAGGGAGACAATCAGGACAAAAGTATTCTTGAAGTCCTGTTTGAAGATTATGCTAAAAAATATGGTCACGAAAACTTTACCATGCGAAACTGGGCGGATTTCCAAAACTACAAGGACAAGACCTTGGATTCGGTCATTGCTGTGACGACCGCTAAGTTCGCCCTTTTTAATATTCAATCGGTGATTGATTTGACGCAAAGAGACACTATGGATTTGAAAACGTGGGGCACTCAAAAGACCATGGTCTATCTTGTTATTCCAGACAATGATACGACTTTTCGTTTCCTATCTGCTTTATTTTTCTCTACGGTTTTCTCCACTTTGACCAGACAGGCTGATGTGGACTTTAAAGGGCAACTGCCGATTCATGTTAGAAGCTATCTGGATGAGTTTGCGAATGTCGGAGAAATCCCAGACTTTGCTGAACAAACCTCAACAGTTCGCTCTAGGAACATGAGTCTAGTTCCTATCTTGCAAAATATCGCCCAACTCCAAGGACTTTATAAGGAAAAAGAGGCTTGGAAAACTATACTGGGGAACTGTGACAGCCTCCTCTATTTGGGTGGAAATGACGAGGAAACTTTCAAATTTATGAGTGGTCTATTAGGCAAACAAACCATTGATGTCAGAAGTACCAGTCGTTCTTTTGGGCAGACTGGCTCAAGTTCTACCTCTCACCAGAAAATTGCCCGTGACTTGATGACGGCTGATGAAGTCGGGAATATGAAACGAGATGAGTGCCTTGTACGCATTGCAGGGGTTCCTGTTTTTCGAACCAAGAAATATTTTCCACCCAAACATAAGAATTGGAAATGGCTTGCGGATAAGGAAATCGATGAACGCTGGTGGCACTATCATATCAATCCCCTAACCGCTGAGGAAGAGTTAGATTTGTCAGGCCATAAAATAAGGGATTTAAGCACAGAAACGACACTATATTAATAGAAATGAGGAATTATATGAATCAAAAACTAACAGGCTTTGTTTACGGAGTGGACGCCAGCTCCATGTTCTCCCAAGCCATGTCTCTATTACAAAAAGGCTTAATTGCAGTAGGAGCCTTTCTTGTTGTCATGGGCATTATCAACCTTTCAACCAACATTAAAGATGGTGGGCCAGGTGTCCGAAATGCTATTCTAGAAATTGTTGGTGGGGTCATGGTGGGAGCCGCTGGTGCTTTTGTGACCCAGATTACCATTTAGGGGAGGACAGCACATGACATGATAATGAATTTTACGTCACCTTTTGTATTTCTAGCCTCTGAAAAAGTATCTAGCGACAGCCTTTTTGAAGGGTTTCAAGTGGATTTAGAATCAACCGCCAACTTGGTTAAGTCACTAGCGGACTTTAATCCGACGGTGTGGTCTTACATGACAGCCATTACCAAGGGGATTATGCAGCCCTTGGGAGTAGCTATTCTTGCGGTAGTTCTTGTACTCGAATTTTCAAAAATGGCCAAGAAAATCGCAAACTCAGGCGGTGCAATGACCTTTGAAGCTATAGCACCTATGATTGTCAGCTACATTATGGTCGCGGTCGTGATTACCAATACGACGGTTATTGTGGAAGCCATTATCGCTCTTGCCTCTTATGTTATTGAACAAGTGGCAGGGCTTGTCACAAATGGTGGTGCTAATTACGATACCATCTCAGGCATCAAGGGATCTGGGATTGTAGGAAAAATGATTATTGGCTTTTTTGCGATTCTCATTTGGTTGGTACGAATGGCCAGTATCATGGTTGTCAATATCTTGATTACCATTCGCTTTATCCAACTCTATCTGATGATACCTTTTGCCCCTGTTACTATTCCAACCTTCCTCAGTGATGACTGGAGAAGTGTTGGGATTGGCTACCTTAAGAACATCATGGTCTACGCCGTTCAAGGTATTTTGATTTTTCTAATTGTATCTCTTGTTCCCTTGTTTGAATCGGCTGGAAAGATTGCCGTATCAAATGGAGCTGGAGTGATGGAATCACTCGCCATTATGTTTGGTGGCTTGGTACAGGCCATATTGTTAATCATTGCCTTAGTTGGCAGTCAACGAACCGCCCGAAGTATTTTGGGGATGTAGGAGGAAGGGAGTCATTATCTCGCTTCCTCTTTTTATAGCTTACTTAGATTGGAGAACATTTATGAACACTCGTGTCTTTAAGGATATCTCAAAGGTTCAACACAGGGCATGGCTAGGATTTACAACTAGACAGGTTATTTTTGTATTTCCAGCTGTCGCCCTAACCATTTTGGTACTGGGCTTGAACCTATTTTATTGGCAATTTGGGGATTGGTTTGTCTATGGTTTTGTTTTTAGCTTTACCATTCCACTCATGTTATTTGGGGTCTATCGCCCTAATGATTTACCATTTGAAACCTACCTCAAGTACCGTTTTCATTATGAACTAACAGTACCAGATCGTACATTTACTGGAAGAAAAGGAGACCAACGTGAAAAAATTAAAACACTTAATGAAACCAAAGACCTCTTCTAATGACAAAAAGCAAAAGACGAAAACGCAGAAGCAGGAGATCAGACCTTCTACCGTAAATACGTTAGCCTATCAAGGGCTTTTTCAGAATGGCCTTATGCAGGTCAGTCCAAGCTATTTCTCACAAACCTATCTCTTAGGAGATGTCAATTATCAAACAGTTGGCTTAGATGATAAGGGAGCTATTGTTGAGAAATATTCCGATTTAATCAATTCACTGGATGATAAGACTAATTTCCAACTGACCATCCTCAATCAAAAGGTCAATCTGGAAAAATTCCGTAAGAGTATTCTCTATCCCTTACAGGAAGATGGGTTTGATGCTTATCGTGATGAATTGAATCGCATGATGAATGCCAACTTAGAGGCGGGTGAGAACAACTTTTCAGCTGTCAAGTTTCTTTCATTTGGCAAGAGCGACCAAACACCAAAACTAGCTTTTCGTTCTCTATCACAGATTGGGGAATATTTCAAAAGTGGCTTTTCAGAGATTGATGTATCTCTTGGTTTACTTGGTGGAGAGGAGCGAGTGAATGTCCTTGCGGATATGTTACGAGGTGAAAATCATTTACCGTTTTCTTACAAGGATTTGACCCTCTCAGGTCAATCCACCAAACACTTTATTGCCCCAACCTACCTTTCCTTTAAACACAAGAATCATATTGAATTGGACGATCGATTATTACAGATTGTTTATGTTCGTGACTATGGCATGGAGTTAGGGGATAAATTTATTCGTGACCTCATGCAGTCAGATTTAGAAGTGATGATTAGCCTACATGCTAAAGGCTCTACCAAGTCTGAAACCATGACCAAGCTGCGAACCAAGAAGACCTTGATGGAATCGCAAAAGATTGGGGAACAACAAAAGATGGCTCGGACTGGAATCTATTTGGAGAAGGTCGGGCATGTTCTTGAAAACAATATTGATGAAGCTGAGGCTCTTCTTCAAACCATGACTCAAACAGGAGATAAACTGTTTGACACCGTATTTCTAATTGGCGTGCTGGCGGATACTGAAGACCAACTCAAACAATCTCTTGATATTATCAAGCAAGTGGCTGGGTCAAATGATATGATTATCGATAACTTGACCTATATGCAAGAAGCTGCCTTTAATAGTCTCTTGCCATTTGGGAAGAACTATCTCGAAGGTATTTCTCGGTCTCTATTGACTTCAAACATTGCCGTGAATGCCCCTTGGACTTCCGTAGATATTCAGGACAAGGGTGGGAAATTTTATGGCATCAATCAAATCTCAAGTAATATCATCAGTATTGACCGTGGCAAGTTAAATACTCCGTCAGGTTTGATTTTAGGGACTTCTGGAGCTGGCAAAGGGATGGCGACAAAACATGAAATCATCTCAACTAAGCTCAAGGAAGCAGATAGTGATACTGAAATTATTATTGTTGACCCAGAAAATGAGTACAGTATTATCGGTCAAGCCTTTGGTGGGGAGAGTATTGATATTGCCCCAGATTCTACCACCTTCTTAAATGTCTTAGATCTATCTGATGAGAATATGGATGAGGATCCGGTTAAGGTCAAGTCCGAATTTCTCTTGTCTTGGATTGGAAAGCTCTTGGACCGTAAAATGGATGGTCGTGAAAAGTCCTTGATTGACCGTGTGACAAGACTCACTTATAAGCATTTTGACACACCGTCCTTGGTCGAATGGGTCTTTGTCTTAGCTCAACAACCTGAACAGGAAGCTAAGGACTTGGCACTGGATATGGAACTCTATGTGGAAGGGTCGCTGGACATATTTTCACATCGGACCAATATTAAAACAGACAGTCATTTCCTGATTTACAATGTCAAAAAGTTAGGCGATGAATTAAAACAAATTGCCCTCATGGTTATCTTTGACCAAATTTGGAATCGGGTGGTCAAAAACCAAAAGCTAGGGAAGAAGACCTGGATTTACTTTGATGAAATGCAGCTTCTCTTATTGGACAAGTATGCCTCTGATTTTTTCTTTAAACTTTGGAGTCGTGTCCGTAAGTATGGGGCGATACCGACAGGCATTACTCAGAATGTAGAAACGCTTCTTTTGGATGCCAACGGCAGACGCATTATTGCCAATAGCGAGTTCATGATTCTTTTAAAACAGGCTAAGAGCGATCGAGAAGAATTGGTGCATATGCTTGGACTTTCCAAGGAACTGGAGAAATACTTGGTCAATCCTGAAAAAGGTGCTGGGCTAATCAAGGCCGGTTCAACCGTTGTTCCATTTAAAAATAAGATTCCACAACACACCAAGCTCTTTGACATCATGAGTACGGACCCTGAAAAAATGAGGACATGAGATGAAAGAGGATAAAAAGCTAGTCAAACATGCTAGGCAAAACTTTCGAAGCAACTTAAAATCAGCCCGTATGCATTATCGGAAAGAAGTTAGAGCCTTAAAACAGACTGTTCCTAAAAAAGGACGATTTCGAAAACCAGCCCAAAATTCTCTTTTTCAGGAAAAGAAAACAGAGATAAAAGGAAATCTACTCAGTAGCCAAAAGGAAGCAGAAGAGAAGTTCCTAAAGGAAATTACCTATGTTTCTCCTAGACTGTTGAAGGTAAAGGAAATCAAGAACTATCGACTTCCGCATGTTCAAGAGCGTTTGCGGACGGCAAGAAAACATCTGTCAGAAGTGAAACTAAGTGAGAAACAGCAGGTAGTTAATCCCAAGTTTACTTTCCAAAAAGAAAATCCTTCCCTGAAGTCTCGCTTTCAGTTTCACCAAGAAAAATCATTTGATCGACTCAGTGCAGAAAAAGACGTAAGTTCTGCCAAGCGTGAAGTCAAACAACTCAAGAAAGTCCAAAAGACTAAGAAAAACTCTACCAAAGTCAAAGTTGGATTAGGCTTAGCTGCATCTGAATCCCTTGACCTGATAGCACAGGAGGATGATTTAGATGGTCTAAGAACCATGAAGGATACTAGTTTGAAAGGCATACGCTATGGAAGGTTTACCTTTCAAGCAGGTAAGGTGGCAGTAAAAAGTGGACAGACTAGTGTGCGGTTTACCAAAACAAAATTTTCTCATGGAAAGGAACGATTCCAGAACTTCAAAAAGGGAAAAGGATTCACACGCCAGAAACCTCTTAAACCAAGAAGACGCTACCAAACCTTTTTAAAGCATGTCAGAAAACAAAGTGTCGCAGGTTTCAAAGGAATCGTCCAAGCCATTAAGGGAAGTATGACTTTCTTTTCTGTCCTTGCGGGAAATCCTTTGACTTGGATTGTCTCAGGCATTCTCTTGATACTCCTTTTGATGATGAGCTTTTTCATGAGTGTTTCAGGAAGCAGTGTTATTCAACAAGATGAGATGGAGTTGACCAAGGCCTATACCCACATGACGTGGGAAGATGCGGAACATACGAGAACCAATAAAAAAGGGATTGCCTACTACACCAAGATTGATGAGATTATGGTTTACATGAATCATCAATACCAAGACTACAAGCTTGACGATTTCATGGAAACAGGTGGTGTGACCTACAAAGCGTTTCTCAGTCAAGTGTGGACAGACTTAAATGGTGGAGATTCTATTAAATCCATGTCTGACTTATATAAAGAACCTACTTACAAGCTGTCTGATGAAGACCAGGAAGAGTTAAAGGAGTTGACAGAAGGAGGCAACTATCTAGCCCTTCAAGAATTGGACAATCCCTTTCAGGGACAGACTGACGAGGATAGCTTAAGCATGACCTACCGATATGGGTATGAGGTCATTGATGAGAAACCAACGCTTCATCACCATATCATCTTAGAAGCGAAAGAAGGTCAAGTCATTGTAGCTCCGATGGATGGCAAGGTATCTCTTGATGGAGAGAACGTTGTTTTGACATCTGGTAAGGGAGTGAATAAGACTAAACTAACCTTGTTTGGCATTCATTCAGGCCGAGTGAGTGAACATCAACATGTCTTGGCAGGAGATATTATTGGTCAGACCAAAGACGGAACGGGTCTAAAAGTCACCTATCAAAAGGTTGATGATGACACGGATAAGTTGGTCTATGTCAATCCAGCATTCTACTTTCCAAAAGTGATTCAGGTTCAGACCACCATTCTTCCAACTATCGGTCAGTTTGGCGGTGATGAGTTCGAGAGAGCAAAGGCTATTTATGACTATCTTAAAAGCAAAGGTGCGACCAATCAAGCTATCGCAGCTATTTTAGGAAATTGGTCGGTAGAATCTTCCATTAATCCAAAACGAGCTGAAGGCGACTATTTATCTCCGCCAGTTGGTGCGACTGATAGTTCGTGGGATGATGAGGGCTGGCTCTCAATCAATGGTCCAACTATATACAATGGACGTTACCCAAATATTCTCAAACGTGGTTTAGGCTTAGGCCAATGGACAGATACCGCGGATGGGTCACGCAGACATACTTTATTGTTGGAATATGCCAAAGGAAAACATCAAAAGTGGTATGACTTAGGCTTACAACTGGATTTCATGTTGCATGGGGATAGTCCTTATTACACCAACTGGTTAAAGGACTTTTTCAAAAATTCAGGAAGTCCAGCTAGTCTTGCCCAACTCTTTCTCATTTACTGGGAAGGAAATAGTGGAGATAAGCTACTTGAACGTCAAACACGAGCAAGTGAGTGGTATTACCAAATTGAAAAAGG
>NZ_POQQ01000014.1 GCF_002964575.1 Streptococcus suis
TTGAGAAATGTACATTTAAATACAAATGATAATATTATTGAGATTGGTTCAGGGAAAGGTCATTTCACGTTTGAATTAGCTAAAAGGTGTAATTATGTAACCGCCATTGAAATAGATCCTAAATTATGTAGGATAACTAAAAACAAACTTATTGAATATGAGAACTTCCAGGTTATCAATAAAGATATTTTACAATTTAAGTTTCCTAAAAATAAGTCATATAAGATATATGGAAATATACCCTACAATATAAGTACAGATATAATTCGAAAAATTGTTTTTG
>NZ_POQQ01000015.1 GCF_002964575.1 Streptococcus suis
TTAGTCAAAGAGGAATTGACAAGTAAAGAGGGAGCCCGCATTTATGCCAAACGCAAGGTGGATGTCGAACCTGTATTTGGTAGGATGAAGGGTGTTTTTGGCGTGCGCAGAGTTCATGTCAGAGGTCAAAAAGTGGTTGAAACCGAGATAGGCTTCCTCCTAATGAGTATGAATCTCACGAAATTGGCTAAGAAATTAGTCCAAGATAATAGAGATAAAAAGAAAAACACAGACAGTTCGGCTGGATTTCATCAAAATCAGCTCAATCTGTCTGTGTATTTTTTAGTTATTGGCTAGTTATTGGCTAGTTTTTGCCCAGCCTCCTTTTTCTTATAGTTGTAGAAATTTCAGCATTTCTTCCATTGCGATTTGATGGATGGCTGCTTGGCCTAATTGTGGTACGATGACAAGTTTGATGTTCTTGCCTCGTGCTTTTTTATCTCGTGTCAAGGCGGCGAACAATTCATCAATATTCCATGGTTGATGAGCAGTTGGCAAGCCGAATTTTTCACACATGGCGATAATCTTTTCTGTCATACCAGAAGGCATGAGTTTTTTTCTTTCGGAAGCGCGTGCTATCTGAACCATACCGATGGCAACAGCTTCACCGTGCATGACCTGGCCGTAGCCAGCGGTTGCTTCGATAGCATGTCCAATGGTGTGACCGAAATTTAGGTAGAGTCTGACACCGTTGTCCAATTCATCCTCGACAACGACCTTGCGTTTAACTTCGCAGGAGTGGTAGATGATATAGTCAGCATGCTCCAAAATGCTCTCGACAGATCCATCTAGTTGGTCTAGGGTTTCCCAGAGCTCCACATCATCTATTAAGCCATATTTGACAACCTCGCCCATTCCTTCAATCAATTCTCGTTTGCCGAGTGTTTTTAGGGTATCAGGGTCGATGAGTACGCCGTCTGGCTGGCAGAAAGTGCCCACCATATTTTTGGCAAATGGTGTGTTCACGCCAGTTTTTCCCCCGATAGAAGAATCGACTTGGGCAGTTAAGCTGGTTGGGATTTGTAGGAAATGGATACCACGCATATAGGTAGAAGCGACAAAACCTGCCAAATCGCCAACGACTCCCCCGCCGAGAGCAATGATTCCGTCACTGCGTGTCATGCCATTTTTTACGAGAAATTCGTAGGCCTGGTTGACGGTGTCAAGATTTTTTGATGCTTCACCTTCTGGAAATGCAAAGATTATGGTTTCAAAGCCAGCAGTTTCCAGACTTGTTTGAACGGTGGCAGCATAAAGCGAACCAACATGATCATCTGTGATAATGGCGATTTTCTGAGGTTTCCAAAGTTCTTTGACCCAGGCACCTGTCTGTGCTAAACTTCCTCTTTGAATGAGGATGTCGTAGGGATTGTGGGGAAGATTGACGGTCAGTTTCATCAGATTTCCTCTCTATTTGATGTCGTATTTTTGGACTAATTGGTCCCAAATCAAGTCAGTTGGCATTTCCTTACCAGTCCAGGCTTGGAAGGCTTCGGCTGCTTGGAAGAGAAGCATGCCCAAGCCGTTAATAGTAGGCTTGCCTTGTAACTTAGCAAGCTTCATTAAAGGTGTTTCAAATGGTTGGTATATGATGTCCGCAACCAAGAGCTTTTCTGGGAATTCTAGGCTGGCAGGGATAGGTAAAGAAACTCCGTCCATACCGACACTGGTGCCGTTGACAAGCAGGTCCGATTGAGTAATGTCTTCGTGCATCAACTGGCTATCATCGTTGGCTAGGACCCTCATGGGAACTCCAGTAGCTTCTACAATCGGCGCAATGCTTGCCTGTGTTCTTTCCAAGCTTTGTTGCCGACAGAAAATGGTGATTTCTTTGGCACCGTCCAGTGCAGCCTGAGCTATGATAGCAGTAGAAGCACCACCTCCACCAAGAATGGTTAGGCGTTTCTTGTCTACTTGAAATCCTTTTAGCTTTTCCAAGCTTTTGAAAAATCCAATACCGTCAGTATTGTGCCCAATTAGCTTTCCATCCTGATGAATAACGGTATTGACAGCACCAATCAAGCGAGCAGAGTCAGTCAGGCTATCGAGATACGGGATGACAGCCTGCTTATAGGGCATAGAAAGATTGATACCAAACATATCATATCGTTTGATATTTTCAAGCGTAACGGCCAAGTCTTCTTCTGGAATTTCCCAAGCAACATATACTCCATTTACACCTGTATCTTGAAAAGCCAGATTATGAATAAAGGGGGAAATAGAGTGTTTGATTGGCTTGGCTACAACAGCAGCTAAGCGAGTATATCCATCAATAGTCACAGGTCTCCTCCATTTTTCATCTGATTTTTTTAATAGTTGAGTTTATAAGGTCTGGTAGATTTCACGGATAAGGGCTTCCGTTTTGTCCCAGCCCAAGCAAGGGTCGGTAATGGATTTGCCAAACACCTCAGGGCTATCTTGACGGCCGTCTTCCAAGTAGGATTCAATCATGAAACCACGGACATATTTGCGAATGGATTCATTCCAATCCCGATTGATGAGGGTCTGACGGACGATACGGATTTGTTCTAAATAATTTTTACCAGAATTGTCGTGGTTGGTATCAATGACAATAAATGGATTTTGAAGGCAAAACTGTTCATACTGTTTGATGGTTTTCAAGAGAATATCGTAGTAGTAGTTTGGCTCATAGCTTCCTTGTTCGGTATTGGCACCACGAAGGATAGCATGGGCAAGCGGGTTTCCGTCTGTATCAACTTCGGCATCGCGGTAGATAAAATTTTGCTTGTTTTGTGCTGCGTAGATACCATTGAACATAACAGTCAAGTTGCCAGAAGTTGGGTTTTTCATACCTGTTGGCATGTCAATGCCTGAGGCAACAAAGCGGTGTTCTTGGTCTTCAACCGAACGAGCTCCGATAGCATGGTAGGAAACCAAATCTTCTACTAATGGATAGTTGGCAGAGTAGAGCATTTCATCAGCGGTCGTTAGTCCAGTTTCCGTAATGACACGGTAGTGCAGGTTACGAACGGCAGCGATACCGTTAATCAGGTCGGGCAATTTAGAAGTGTCTGGCTGGTGAACTAGTCCTTTATAGCCCTCACCATTGGTACGTGGTTTAGCTGTATAAACCCGCATGACCATGAAAATTTTATCCTTGACTTCCTCTTGAAGTTTGGAGAGACGACGCGCGTACTCCAAAACGGCCTCTTCATTGTCAGATGAGCAAGGTCCGATTACCAAAAGCAGACGGTCATCTTCGCCCCGGATAATTCTTTTCAGTTCTTCATCACGCTGATTTTTTGCAGCCAGAAAATCTCCTTCGAGCTTTGAAAGCTCTTTTACTTTATCAATGTCTAAACTGGTGCTACGTTTGTGAATTCCCATAGTATTTTCCTATCTCTTGTAAATTTCTCGGATGAGTTCTTGTGTTTTTTCCCAGCCAAGGCAAGGGTCTGTGATGGATTTGCCGTAAATATCTGGATTGTCTTGGCGACCGTCTTCGATGTAGGATTCAATCATAAATCCACGAACATAGTTGCGAATAGATTCATTCCAATCACGGTTAATCAAGGTTTGACGAACGATACGGATTTGTTCCATGTAGTTTTTACCTGAGTTATCATGGTTGGTATCAATGATGATAAATGGATTTTTCAAGCCAAACTGGTCATAGATTTCAATAGTTTCCAAGAGATTGTCGTAGTAGTAGTTTGGTAAATATTTACCGTTTTCATCGACTGCGCCACGAAGAATAACGTGGGCAAGTGGGTTGCCAGATGTTTCAACTTCCGTATTATTGAAGAGGAATGATTGTTTCTTCTGAGCGGCAAAGATACCATTAAACATGACTTTGAGGTTACCAGAAGTAGGGTTTTTCAAGCCTGTTGGAACATCAATACCAGAAGCTACAAAGCGGTGTTGTTGGTTTTCGACGGAACGAGCACCAACGGCAATGTAAGAAACCAAATCGTCAACCAATGGCAGATTTTCTGGATAAAGCATTTCGTCAGCTGTTGTCAAACCAGTTTCGGTAATGACGCGGTAGTGCAAATTACGAACAGCCTTGATACCGTTGATCAGACTTGGTGCGGCATCTGTATCAGGTTGGTGCATAAGGCCCTTGTAGCCATCGCCATTTGTACGAGGCTTGGCAGTGTAGACCCGCATAACCATGAAAATTTTATCTTTGACTTCCTCTTGAAGTTTTGCCAGGCGATGAGCGTAGTCCAAAACTGCCTCTTCATTGTCAGAAGAACATGGGCCGATAACCAAGAGAAGACGGTCATCCTCACCTTTTAGAATGGCTTCTAATTCACGGTCACGGGCTTGTTTTTTGGCAAGAGTTTCGGGAGATAATTTAGAATGCTCTCGCACTTGATTGATGTCGATTTTTTCACTGATTGGTGTAAACAATATAGAAGTCCTCTTTCGATTAGTATATTTCTTAATTATAGCATGATTTTTAGGAATTTTAAACTTAAATTAAGGTACATTTGATAAAATCGCAGTGAACTCCGAAAATTCATTCATAAATCTTTTATGGGTTTTCTCTATATATTTATTTTAGATAGAAATTGCCAAAAAAATCTGAAAATATTCAGTAAATATGATAGAATAGGTCTAACACTATTTCGAGGTAGGGGTTATGAAATTAAGGACAAATATAGAAAAATTACAAGGTAGTATTCGAGTTCCGGGGGATAAATCAATCAGCCACCGGTCGATTATTTTTGGTTCTCTGGCAAAAGGTGTCACAAGAGTACATGATATCTTGCGTGGAGAGGACGTCTTATCCACCATGCAGGTCTTTCGTGATTTGGGTGTAAAAATTGAAGATAATGGTGACATTGTAGAAGTACATGGTGTTGGTTTTGAAGGTCTTCAAGCTCCAAAAAATCACTTGGATATGGGCAACTCAGGGACATCTATCCGCTTGATTTCGGGCGTGTTAGCTGGTCAGGACTTCGAGGCGACCATGTTTGGTGATGATTCCCTGTCTAAACGTCCTATGGATCGTGTGACTATTCCTCTTAGCCAAATGGGTGTGGAGATTTCTGGTCAGACAGAACGTGATTTGCCACCATTGACTATCAAAGGAACCAAGAATTTACAAGCAATCCACTACCAACTCCCTGTAGCATCGGCCCAAGTCAAGTCTGCTCTGCTATTTGCAGCCTTACAAGCCGAAGGTGAAAGTCTTATCGTCGAGAAAGAGTTGACCCGTAACCACACGGAAGATATGATCGTTCAGTTTGGCGGTGAGCTGACTGTCAATGGCAAAGAAATCCGTATCCAAGGTGGTCAAGAATTTACGGCCCAAGAGATTACGGTGCCGGGTGATATTTCCAGTGCTGCCTTTTGGCTGGTAGCTGGCTTGGTAGTACCAGGTTCAAAAATCGTCCTTGAGAATGTCGGTATCAATGAAACCCGTACAGGCATTCTTGACGTCATTAAAGCTATGGGTGGTCAGATGACTTTGTCAGATATTGATGAACTCGCTAAATCTGCCACTATTACGGTGGAAACTTCTGACTTGAAGGCTACGGAGATTGCTGGCGACCTCATTCCTCGTTTGATTGATGAGTTGCCAATTATTGCGCTTTTAGCCACACAGGCAAATGGGACAACTGTCATCCGAGATGCTGAGGAGTTAAAAGTCAAGGAAACAGACCGTATCCAAGTGGTGGCCGATGCCCTTAATAGCATGGGAGCTAAGATTGAGCCGACAGATGATGGTATGATTATTCATGGTCCGACTGCCTTGCATGGTGCGACTGTCAACACCTTCGGTGACCACCGTATAGGTATGATGACGGCCATTGCAGCCCTTTTGGCCCAGGATGGAGAAGTTGAGTTAGAGAGAGCGGAGGCTATCAATACTAGCTATCCAGTCTTCTTTGACCACCTAAATAGTTTGATAGACTAGGAGAAGAGATGCCAATCGTTTTACTTGGATTTATGGGAGTTGGAAAATCAACCACAGCACGTTTGTTGGACCTCCCTGTTTACGATATGGACCAAATTATTGAAGAACGGATTGGCATGACCATCGCTGATTATTTCAAGTTCGAAGGAGAAGCTGCTTTTCGTAAAGTTGAAACGGAAGTCTTGAAAGAATTATTGGCTTTGCCTGCTGACTGTCTGGTATCGACTGGTGGTGGTGTGGTCAAATCTGAGTTCAATCGACAGCTGCTATTAGAAAATAAGGCTAATAATGTTCTTTTGACTGCTTCATTTGAAGTTGCCTATGAGCGAATTAGCCAGGATCGTCAATCAAAGCGTCCCCTTTTCTTGCAGAATAGCAAGGAAGAATTTGAAACTATCTATCAAGAACGCATGTCCCTTTATCAAGGATTGGCGGCTACCATTATCAATACAGACCACCTAACTCCAGAACAAGTAGCAAGGAAAATTTTATGCAAGTAGCTTACTTAGGACCTCGTGGTTCTTTTACCCACCAAGTTGCCCAACAGGCCTTTCCAAGCGCTGATTTGCAGGCTTTTGGGACCATTACAGAAGTGATTAAGGCTTATGAAACAGGGCAGGTTGTCTATTCTGTTATTCCAGTTGAAAACTCTATTGAGGGTAGTGTCCACGAAACTATTGATTATCTTTTTCATCAGGCGGAAATCCATGCAGTTGCAGAAATTGTTCAGCCTATTGCCCAACAACTTTTGGCGAGCAGTGCGGATAAGACGATTGAGGTTATCTATTCTCACCCACAGGCTATTGCACAGGGTAAGAAATATATTCTGGAGCATTTTCCTACTGCTCGGATTGAGGTGACAGCTAGTACAGCCTATGCAGCTCGGTATGTGGCTGAGCATCCAGACCAGCCTTATGCGGCTATAGCACCACAAGCAGCAGCAGAGGAATATGGTCTAATGGTAATTGGGCAAGATATTCAAGAGATGAGTGAAAATTTTACACGCTTTTGGATTTTAGGGACAGAAGCACCGATTTTGGCCTTACAGGAGGGGACTAAAAAAGCCAGCCTTGCCCTGACCCTGCCCGATAATTTGCCAGGTGCTCTATATAAAGCCATGTCTGTCTTTTCATGGCGAGGGATTAGCTTGACAAAAATTGAAAGTCGTCCTTTAAAAACAGCCTTGGGAGAATATTTTTTCATTTTAGACCTTGAAAATCAATCGGAGGACCTATTGTCTTATTCCCTTGAAGAATTGACGAGCTTGGGAATATCATGTAAAATACTAGGTAATTATCAAGTATATGTTGCCAGTTAGGATGAAGATGAACGTATGAGGAAAAACAAAGGAATCTTAACCCACCATGAAGAGTTGAGGTTAGATTATTTACATAAAAATATCCATTATCTAAATGACAAGGAACGGCAGGAGTTGGATTATCTTCTCTATAAGAAAGAACTCCGTATTCGCCATGGTCAGCCAAAGAAGACTGCTGTTGAAACTCCTAGACATATCATTGAAGATATGGAAGAAGATGGGTTTCAAGAAGAAATCGAGCAGGAAGACGAGCTTCTACCTATCTACCCTGAGTCTAGGTCGAGAAGAAGCAGGAAGACAAAGCAAACTAGTTCACGGGTAGAAGTAGTCGACTATATCCCCAAAATGCCAAAGAAGCCGAAACAGAGGAAAAAATGGGGAGTAAAGCGGATTTTCAGGGCCCTAGCCTTAGTCCTTCTATTATTTGTTTTTGCTTTGGGCTTTAGTTTCTTTAAGGGCTTGAATAGTGTGAGCGAGAAGCCTACTGCTGAGGTATTTAATGGAGTCAGCTCTGCCAACGGCACCAATATTCTGATATTGGGGACAGACGGTCGTGCTGGTGAAAGTTCAGATGAAACGCGAACAGATACCATTATGGTCTTAAATATTAACAATAGTGACAATAAGGTGAAACTGGTTAGCTTTATGCGGGATACCTTGGTCGACATTGAGGGGTATGAGTATAAATTGAATACGGCCTATACCCTTGGAGAACAAGATAATCAGCAGGGAGCAGAGGAAGTTCGTAAGGCCTTGAAAAACAATTTTGGTATTGATATTGACTACTATGCCCTGGTTGATTTTGCAACATTTGCATCGACTATTGACACGCTCTTTCCAGAGGGTGTGACCATTGATGCACAATTTTCAACCATTGATGGTGAGACAGTTAGCTCGGTGGAAGCGCCAAATGACTTGCAGCTGGAGGAAAATGCTCCTGCTTATCAAACCATTCAGGTCGGTCTCCAGAAGATGGATGGAAAAACCTTGCTCAACTATGCTCGCTACAGGTCAGATGATGAGGGAGATTTTGGTCGTACCAAGCGCCAACAACAAGTCTTGTCGGCTGTCATGACCCAGGCTAAAAATCCTATGAAGCTCTTTTCAGGGGCTGAAGCACTTGGTAAAGTAGTGGCGATGACCCCAACAACAGTTCCCCAGGCCTTCATGCTCTTCCATGGACCGGGAGTTGTAATGGATGCAGCTAATGGCATCGAACGCATCACCATTCCTGAAAATGGGGATTGGATTGACGATTATGATATGTATGGTGGCATGGCCCTGCGAGTTGATTTTGAAAAGTACCAACAGCGCTTAACTGATTTGGGCTTACGATAAAAAATGTGATATACTAGAGAGTGACTTCGGTCACTTTTTTAGTGTCCAAAATAGAAAGTAGTACTATGTTAAAGAAAAATGATGTTGTTGAAGCAGAAATTGTAGACCTAACTCATGAGGGGCAGGGGGTTGCCAAGTTGGATGGTTTTGTCTTTTTTGTGGACAATGCACTGCCAGGTGAGAAAGTGTCTATGCGTGTTCTGAAGCTTAAGAAAAATATTGGTTTTGGTAAGGTGGAAGAATGGCAGAGCTACTCACCAGACCGTAACCAAGACCTAGACTTAACCTATCTAAGAACGGGTATTGCAGACTTGGGGCATTTGAACTACCCAGCCCAGCTTAAATTTAAGAAAAAGCAAGTTGAAAATAGTCTACGCAAGATTGCGGGCATTTCAGAAATAGAAGTAGAAAATACTCTTGGTATGGACAGCCCTCTTGCCTATCGTAATAAGGCAGCGGTTCCTGTTCGCCGGGTCAATGGCGAGTTGGAAACTGGGTTTTTCCGTAAGAATTCGCATGATTTGGTTCCAATTGAAGATTTTTATATCCAGCATAAGGAAATCGATGCCTTGATTCTTGCGACTCGTGACCTATTGAGAAAGTTAGATTTGAAGCCTTACGATGAGAAAGAACAGACAGGACTGATCCGCAATATCGTCGTTCGTCGTGGTCATTATTCGGGTCAGTTGATGTTGATTTTGGTCACAACTAGACCAAAGATTTTCCGTGTTGAAACCCTTATTGAGCGTTTGACAAGCCAGTTTCCAAATCTGGTTTCTATCATCCAGAATATCAATGACCAGAATACCAATGCGATTTTTGGACAAGAATTCCGTCTTTTGCATGGCAGTGAAACCATTGTCGACACCATGCTGGGGAATGAATTTGAGATTTCTGCACCGTCTTTCTATCAAGTTAATACAGAAATGGCCGAAAAACTCTATCAGACAGCTATCGATTTTGCTGATTTTTCAGCAGATGATGTTGTGATTGATGCATATTCTGGTATTGGAACCATTGGACTGTCTTTTGCTAAACAGGTCAAGCATGTCTACGGTGTGGAAGTGGTGGAAAAAGCTGTTCTTGACAGCCAAAAGAATGCTAGTCGAAATGGGATTGACAATGTGACTTATGTCTGCGATAGTGCGGAGTCTGCTATGCAAAAATGGGTATCAGATGGCATTAAGCCAACGGTAATTTTCGTTGACCCGCCTCGCAAGGGTTTAACGGAGAGTTTTATCAAGACAAGTAGCTCTGTACAACCAGAGAAAATCGTCTATATTTCCTGCAATGTAGCAACCATGGCGCGTGATATTAAGCTTTATGAGGAATTGGGGTATAAACTGATGAAGGTACGGCCGGTGGATTTGTTCCCAAATACGCATCACGTCGAGGTAGTTGGTCTGCTGGTGAAAGCCTAGAAACCTTTGAACGAAAGCATTATTAAAGGCCTTGGAGACAAGGCTTTTTACGTTTGGGCGGGGTAGTATCAGTGTAACTACCTCAGTTGAGGTAGTTGAGATGTTGGGGGATTTTAGAGGATTTTATTTCCGTAGACACAAGGTGGGGACATGGGGAAAGTAGTATGAGGGAATAGATGTCCCCCCCTCTTAAATCATCGCTATAGTCGACTGAAATCGGAATAAGGAAATTGATACAAATTAACGATTAAAAACCCTTGAAATCGCTTGGCTTCAAGGGTTTTTCGTATATGCTGAAACAAATTACTTAAAGAATTAGATTTTACTGCATATCGGTAGGATGGAGATCTTGATTGAATCTTTATAATCGTTTGGATTGTTTCAAATCGTTAAATAATTGTTATTCAAAGTTATCAAATCTCTACCTTTTACTCTACCATTTTTAGATAAATATATCATCTGGATAATGAAGTTAAGCCCTGCTATCATTTCGATGGCAGGGCTTTTTAATATTTGGTACACTAACTTCTTATCTATATTTTGGTGGATTTTATGTTGACATCTACAAAGTTTAATGTTAAAATTCATTCAAAAGTATATTTGAATGAGGTGTTTTATGATTCAAAATGTTGTTACTTCAATAATCCTGTATTCTGGGACAGCCGTAGACTTACTTATTATCCTAATGTTATTTTTTGCCAAAAGAAA
>NZ_POQQ01000016.1 GCF_002964575.1 Streptococcus suis
GTGACTGTAACAGTTTTAGCTTTCACAACAACAGTGAAGGCTTGGTCGATAGCCTTGTCAGTATCGAAGACTTGTCCACCGTCTTTGGTGAAGTCATCACGAACCACTTCATAACCTTGGTTTGTTAACTCTGTAATACGAGCTGTTGTGGTGTAGCTGATTGGCTCACCTGACTTACCAGTCACCTCATCAATAGCACCTAGCTGTTTGCCACCTTCATCTTGGTAAGTGATGGTAGCTTTTTGGGCATCTTTCACATATCTAACGATAACTTCAGTGTCTGGATCAGTTGCCGGAACATCCTGAACAGCTTCGACACTTGCCTTGTCTGGTGTGTAACCTGCAATAGCTGGTGTGTCTACTTTGTCGAAGTCATCATCAGTTGAGGTCCAGTCACCATAAGTCACTTCTTTAGTCACTAGGTTAACGGTCGCAGTACGTTTGTAGGTCAGCGTTTCAACGACATCTGGCTGAGCTTCTGAGCCATCTTCGTATTGGTACTTGATAACTCGTGTGACGGTTTGATTGAGGTCACTTTCTTTGACTCCATCTGGCCATTTTGGTCCGTCTGGCTTGCCTGGATCTACTGGTGTACCTGGATTTTTAGGATCTTCTGGGGTGACTGTAACAGTTTTAGCTTTCACAACAACAGTGAAGGCTTGGTCGATAGCCTTGTCAGTATCGAAGACTTGTCCACCGTCTTTGGTGAAGTCATCACGAACCACTTCATAGCCTTGGTTTGTTAACTCTGTAATACGAGCTGTTGTGGTGTAGCTGATTGGCTCACCTGACTTACCAGTCACCTCATCCACAGCACCTAGCTGTTTGCCACCTTCATCTTGGTATGTGATGGTAGCTTTTTGGGCATCTTTCACATATCTAACGATAACTTCAGTGTCTGGATCAGTTGCCGGAACATCCTGAACAGCTTCGACACTTGCTTTGTCTGGTGTGTATCCTGCAATAGCTGGTGTGTCTACCTTGTCGAAGTCGTTATCAGTTGAGATCCACTCGCCAGGAGTCACTACTTTAGTCACTAGGTTAACAGTCGCGGTACGTTTGTAGGTCAGTGTTTCGACAACATCTGGCTGAGCCTGACTTCCATCTTCGTATTGGTACTTGATAACTCGTGTGACGGTTTGATTGAGGTCACTTTCCTTCAAGCCATCTGGCCATTCTGGTCCGACTGGATTATCTGGGTCCACCTCAGTACCTGGATTCTTAGGATCTTCTGGGGTGACGGTTACTACTTTTTCTCTTACGACGACTTCAAATGGTTGGTCTGTAGCCTTATCTGTGTCGAAGACTTGTCCACCTTCTTTGGTGAAGCCATCTGTCACCACTTCATAACCTTGGTTGGTGAGCTCTGTAATACGAGCTGTGGTGGTGTAGTTAATCGGCTCGCCTGACTTACCTGTGACTTCATCGACAGTACCAAGCGTTTTACCTTTGTCATCTTTGTAGGTGATGGTGGCTTTTTGAGCGTCCTTCACATATCTAACGATAACTTCAGTGTCTGGATCAGTTGCCGGAACATCCTGAACAGCTTCGACACTTGCCTTGTCTGGTGTGTAACCTGCAATAGCTGGTGTGTCTACTTTGTCGAAGTCATCATCAGTTGAGGTCCAGTCACCATAAGTCACTTCTTTAGTCACTAGGTTAACGGTCGCAGTACGTTTGTAGGTCAGCGTTTCAACAACATCTGGCTGAGCTTCTGAGCCATCTTCGTATTGGTACTTGATAACTCGTGTGACGGTTTGATTGAGGTCACTTTCCTTCAAGCCATCTGGCCATTCTGGTCCGGCTGGATTATCTGGGTCCACCTCAGTACCTGGATTCTTAGGATCTTCTGGGGTGACGGTTACTACTTTTTCTCTTACGACGACTTCAAATGGTTGGTCTGTAGCCTTATATAAG
>NZ_POQQ01000017.1 GCF_002964575.1 Streptococcus suis
TCTTTTGGAATCCCTCGATCGACAAGCAAGTCCTTAAGTTCATTGTAAACATCAAATCCTTCTTCCTTACTTTTAGGCGTTCCAATATCAGAGAAAATCATCTGAGTGGCTTTGTCTTCAGCTCCTTCACGGTAAATCCGCTCGACATTATCAACGACTTGAAGGATTTTCTCATTGTCTGATAAGGTATAAGCAGGGTCAATCAACCGCATATCAATGGCTAGTTTTCTAGCTTCCCCGGTTATCTTTAACATATTATCTCTACTTGGATCGACACTACCTGACTTGATAGCGTCTGAACGCTCTACCAGTTCTTCTAAATAGTATTTCTGAGCTTGCGTTAACTCGCTTTCCACCGCAATAATCTTAGCTTCAGGTACAGGTAAATCAAGCATATCAGAAGTCTGAATATCGGCGGTTTCCTTGTAGATTCGCATGAGTTCAGGCAAATTGACAAATTTCTTGAACCGTTTCTTAGGTTGGTATTTATCACCTGTCGGGGCTAGTTCCATAGAGTTTTCGATATTCCCAAAAGCCCCAACCCATGAGTCAAAATTGGATACCTGATATCGTTCCAAGACATCGGGCTGAATATAATTCATCATGGTGAAAAGTTCACTGATGGAGTTAGAAACTGGTGTTCCTGTCGCAAAAACGACATTTCTATCGCCATGCTCTGCCTGAACCTGTCTCACCTTCATCTCCATGTCTACGTTCTTTTTTGAAGTGGTATTGGTGATTCCCGCGACATTCCCAAGTCCAGTGATTGGACGGATATTCTTGAAGTGATGAGCCTCATCCACAAAAAGAAAATCAATGCCAAGGTTTTCAAATTCAATAAAGGTATCCCGCTCCAGTTTTTGGAGTTCTTCTAATTGGTGCTCTAGTCCCTTAATCGAACGCTCTGCTTCTTTCACCGTATAATCAGAGTCACTTCCTAGCTTGATTTCTCTGAGTTGTTCAAGTTTGTCATTGATATAGGTGACCTGTTTCTCTCGACTCATCGGTATTTTCTCAAATTGTGAATCCCCAATGACAATGGCATCATAATCCCCTGTAATAATCCTAGACACAAATTGCTTGCGTTTGGCTTTGGCAAAGTCTTTCTTAGTCGTCACATAGACCTTTTTGGTTGGGAAGAATTTCATGATTTCTTGACCAAACTGGGCAGTCAAACTAGAAGGGACCACATAAAGAGGTTTATGCACCATCCCCAATTCTTTCAACTTGAAACCAGCTCCGAGCATGGTCAAGGTTTTTCCAGACCCTACCTCATGGGCTAGTAGGGCACGTTTCTCCTCCACAATCCGTTGAATGGCATTCTTTTGGTGAGGGCGTAAGGAGATATTCTGAGCAAGTCCATCAATGGTTAAATGGCTACCATCATAGGTCTTTGATACTGTACGATTGTAGAGCCTATTATAGGTATCTTCAATCATCTGTTGAACTTCTGGATACCTTGCCACATAGTCTTGAAAGAGTTCTTGTAGGTGTGTCTCCTTAGCACGCAGGACTGTTGTTTTCTCCACATCCGTCACATTCTTTTTCTTATCCCCTTCGACAACTTGTTTTGTAATGGTTGGTTGATTGGAATTCAGGAGGTTTTCAAAGATTTTTCGACCACTATCATAGCGTGAAGCAGGGACACCTAAACTCCTATCCGTTGCGTTGGAATAGGTGTAGGCAAACTTAGATTGATAAGTGATAACCCCGTCAATTGGACTGACTTCAAGGACTGTTGCTACTTCTTGGTCTGACAATTCATAGGCTTTCCCCATAAAGGTTTCTTGGGCAAATTTTCCGTAAATAGACAAAGGAATCCAGCGTGAACCGATTCGATAATCAATGTCTGCTAAAGTAATGCGTGCTGGTTTGACTTTTTCTAGAAGTCCTGCATAATGTGACCAGTTAAAGTCCTGATTGTCTTGTTTGATGAATAGGTCCACCAGTTCTAACTTAGTGACGACATCACCTGACAGAAAGTCTTGGCGAGACACATAGGTCAATTCCCCATTCAGATACTTCTCAGGATCAGGCATAATGAGGTCTCCTAGCTCCTCAATCAAGGACATCTTAGAATCGACCTGATAAATGGACATCATATAAGTAAAATCAACCCCTCTGCCGTCAGCCAAGCTCGAATTTAAGGCATCAAGG
The DNA here is from genome assembly GCF_002964575.1 of Streptococcus suis. Classification (GTDB taxonomy): domain Bacteria; phylum Bacillota; class Bacilli; order Lactobacillales; family Streptococcaceae; genus Streptococcus; species Streptococcus suis_R. The sequence goes on from NZ_POQQ01000017.1 coordinate 2,158, forward strand.
GCAGTATGTACCTTTTTAACCTCTCTTTCGGGACGCACTAGAGCCCTCTCAAAGGCAAGGGATTTGGTATACGTAACAGACTTTCCACTTGGATCCAGACGTTCATCTTCCAAACTAGCAAGAAGCGAATACTTATCATCACTATCAAAAAGATTACGGTTCACTGCACTGTTCAAATACCCATAGTGTTTGACAAAGCTATTATAGGTACGATTGAGTTTGCCTAACAAGTGGTTAAAGGTCTTCTTATCATAGTCATAATGGCGTTGAATGGCAATAACTTCTTGGTAGGCATTGCGAATATTGACCATTCCTTTGATTCGTGCCACTTCTTTATCAGACAAAGGAGCTTCATAGAAAACTGTCTTTTTATAATACCCCTTAAATTGTCCGCGTTTAGCTGCATCATCGGTCACATAGACATCCAGAGCAGTGTTATCAGTCACTTCTAAGGCATTAAAGCGATCAATCTGCTTTTGAGAATGCTTGGTGTCCCATGCTTTGAAGTTGCCCTCTTCATCGACATAGTAACTGATTTCTTCCGTCTTGGTTCCGACTCGAATGCCTTTATTATCTCGATAGTAGACCGTAGAATCCTGATAACCAAAACTGTACTGACCCAGATTCTCCCTCATTTCAGCTGGAATGGAGGTATCAATGACTTGTTTGGTCAACACATTTGGGTTAATGATGACCTCATTTCTATCAATCTTTCTTGGGGCTTTTACTTGATGTAGAGCTGTTTTAACACTTGCAATCAAGTCATCACTAGTCCCCTTAACAGAAAGTGTTCCTCCGTTAAAATTTCTGACCTCGTAGGTTCCTAGCACCTGGCTATTGTATTCTCCATCAAAGTAAGGATTGAGCCAAATGCGACTATCCATTTCATAACGAATGGAACCTGAAAAGGCTAAGTCGTCTGCCACATATCCCTTGTCTAAGTGTTTCTGGAAGAATAACATATCCGTTGTGACACTCGTTCCCGCAATGGCCTTAAAGGCAGAGTCAGGCAGTCGAATCCCACCAAGAAATTCAGTTGTCTCACGAATATCTTGTAAGATGTTTTCTGTTCGCTTATCCATGGTTCCTGTTGAAGAGATAATCGCAATTTGTCCACCATCATGGAGCAATTCAAGTGACTTCTTAACAAAGTAGTCATGAATCATGTAAGGCCTATCGTACCTGTTATCCGCAATCCGTATATTGGCAAAGGGCACATTTGAAATCACCAAATCAAAACTATTGTCGTTAAAAGCCACCGTCTCAAAGCCCTTAATTTCAATGTGACTATTGGGATGAAGGTGTTTGGCAATAGCTCCTGTAATGGTATCTAATTCCACACCATATAACTCACTCTTTTCTCTTAAGTGTTTGGGCATTGCTGCAAAAAAATTCCCTGTTCCCATGGAAGGATCTAGGATTTTGCCACCTGTAAAGCCATCTCTTTCCAACTTATCCCACATCTGACGGATAAGGGCTGGGTCTGTGTAATAGGCTGTCAAGGAGGACTGTTTCATATCCGAATACTCTTTATCTGTGACTAGGCTTTTCAGTTCTTCTCGTTCCTTAGAAAATTTTGGATTATAGTCATCAAAAAATTCATTGGCAAGTCCACCCCAGCCTACATACTTGGCAAGGAGTTCTTGTTCACTTGATGAAGCATTGCGGTGCTCTACTTCTAGATTTTTTACCAAACGAATAGCCGCAATGTTTGTCTCAACCTTATCTCTAGCAGTCTTTGGATAAAAGTCCGTCATATCTTCTGGAAAATAAAAGTCCATTACTGGAATCTCTGGAATTGTTACGACTACTACCTCTTCAGGAATTTGACTATCTGATTCTTCAAGATCAGTATCGTTATGACCTATTTCTGAACTATCGGGTTCCAATAGTCCAATACTCTGAACTGGCTCCTCTTCCAGAAATGAAAAAAGATTTAGTTCTTGGTCCGCTTCTTCTAACTCTGTTTGTGGTTCTGCCTTTGGCTGATGAAGTGCCTGACTGACTTCTTCCCAGGTCCTCACATAAAGAACTGGATTTTGTTCAATGATATCCGAAAAATCATTGACTAACTCAATCCGAATCAAACCATTCAATCGAGCATCACTGACTGACACGACCTCAAAGTCCTGTCCCTTATAGGAAACCAACGTCCCAAGCGGATAGTTGTCCAAAACCATCTGAACAAGTGGATTTACCTCAAACGCTTCATCAACTACTTCTTTTCCCTCAGCTTTCTCTAGCTTGTTCTTCCAATCTCTGAGGGTTAAATCTGGCTGATTGCGTTTATCTTTTTCAAATTGCTCCGCATCTTCTCTGCTGAGTTCTTGGTGTAAAAAGGCGTAGGCAACTTGTCGCAGCTCTTCAATGGAAAGCTGGCTACCAAAGAAAAATTCAACCTTTTCATGACTCAATCCCATTTGGAGTAGTTCTGTCGCAAGGGCTAGTTGAGTTACCGAGGCTTTGGGATAGCCACCTAGTAAAGCAAGGTCCGAATTTTTCAAACGAAAACGACCTGCCGCATCCAATAAAATACCGACTTGGTCTGGTTCAAACTGAGATAGCTCAATCCCTAGCTGAGTCAATTTTTCTTGATTTTCTATCCTAATAGCTCGTCCAATTTTTTCTAATTCCTTTTCTTCGACTCTAGTCAGCGTTCGTTTCAGCTCATAGGGACTACCATCAGCCTCTAGATAGGTAAGTAACTCCTCGCCCTCAAAGATTGGTGTCATTTCCATCTCTGTGTCAAAATCACCTCGTCTAAAACTTGGGACTTTGGAACGTTCATTTCGAATTTGGTCAAAATATGTTAGTATCTCAAATTTACGTCGTAAAGATAACTCTTCATAAGCTGGCAGATGACTGGTTTTTCCAGTTCGGATATCCAAATGAGACAAATCTACGTCCAAACTAGCAATAATCAAAGAGCCCTCTTCTCGAAAAGATATTGCTTGATTACTACTCACTTTGTGCTCATCAACAGTTTCTTCATTTTCTAGAACAGTTTCATCAGCTCTTGTTTCAAGCTCAGGCTCGTAAGTTAAGAGAAACTGTTCAATATCTCGACTAATACGATCCGCTAAATTATTAGCCACACGATACACATTAACCAAATTAGCTCCCCTACTCTTTTGTAATAGAGAATATGGTGAAATAGTTTGATAGTGTCCATTGGAATCTAATAATTGAAAACGAGTGGCCAGATTGAACAAGGCCACTTCTATCACCAAGTTTTTTTCAGACGGCGATAATTTGTCAAGTTTTTGGAGACCAGTTTGGCCGAATACTTGTGTATAGGTCAATAGATCATGAGCAGTATCATAAGGACTAGCCTGGACAAAAGCTGAAACATCTGTCTCAAAGTGAAGTACCTGAACAGATCTTTTTATTCCCTGCCTATTTGTCATAAACTGACGAATAAGACTATCCCACTCCTCATCAAAATGCTCTGCTTGGTAATATAAAAACGCCTCAAGCAGGGCTCTATCACGAGGAATGCTGGCTCTCATCATTTGTAGTAAGACTTCTTGATTCATTTTCCCTCCCATTTTAAAAGGGCTGAGAGTTTTTCTCAGCCCTTTGCGTTAATCTAGGACCAAGGCTCGTTGGTCTCTTTCTTGTGAAATACCTTCCATTACAGTTGCCACATAGTGTTGTAAGAAACGACTTTTCTGGTCTAGTAAATCTTTTTGCAAGGCAAGGTGAACCAGATCTCCAAAATAATCCTGACTGGAAATAGCCAAGTCCTGTTGAATCATGACCTGTAAGGTTTCAAGGCTAAGTGGTGAATAATCGTCACTATCCAAAACCTCATACTGTTCCAAGGTGTCTGAGAGACTATTTGAGGACATTAAATCCATAATAAAACTAGAGCCTTCACCTGTTCGGTACAACTTTTCCAGAATGTCAGTCATATCTGCCTGTACTTCATCCTGATAACTATCCACTTTAACTCGTAGCTCATCACTAATCAAGGATAGGTCATCCTCATCCATATAATCTTGATAAACCTGATTGAGGATTGTTCTATCAGAAATACTTAATTCCAAAGAGAGAAAGGCTTTGATAAACTCTTGGTAATCGACCTTCTCCATTTCAGACAAAGCCTCTTTCATGGTGTCAAAGTTCCAAGCCATCACACAACTCCTTTTGTGGGACTAGTGGTGAATGTCCAGATTGTAGCTCTTCTAAATCAGCTTGACCATCACCATCTGTATCAACAGACTGCGGATTGGTTCCGAAAGCCAGTTCCTGAGCATCTGTCAAACCATCTTGGTCTGAATCCTTTTCATAAATAGTTTTTGGATTCATCTACTTCTCCTCCTTATTCTTCAGTCCATAAGCCGTACCAAGTAGAATACCAGCACCAATCAAGCCCCAAAGGGATTCCTGTTCCCCTGTATTTGGCAAAATGCTTGCTGAAACAGGCGGTTCAATAGTCTCAATTGGTGGTTGAGGTGGTGTGGGATGATTTGGACTTGGTTCTTCAGGTCGAGGTGTATGTGTTACAACTGTATTCGAACTGATGACATAGCCATTCACTGTATGGAGATAGGTATTCTCCACCTGACCTGTCGCAATCCGTTTCATCTGCAGGTAAACATCTGCCTGAAAGGCTGAATCATCAGAGATAGTCTCTAAGAAGGATTTATCAAATGAAATTGACACTAGGCCATTTTCTGTATCCACTTGTTGCAAGGTATATTTCGTGACTTCTGTTCCCTCTTTTAAAACAGAACCGTCTTTCAGGGTGACATCCGTCATCAGATAGCTGCGGTAAACACCATTGTACTCATCATGCTTTTCATCATAGTTATCTTCAAAACCATATTCAAATAAATCAGTCGCACGCTTGCTTGGAATCAATGCTCCAACCAAGCGATAGTTGAAGGTTTGATGCAAGGCCACTTCTTTCCCGTCAAGGCTGGCATCTTTATGAGACAAGTCAATCACCACATCTTTTTGTGGGTCTAGTTTGGGAACATTATTGACCACTGTTTCCGTGACATAGGCCAAGCCAAAATCAATCTGATAGGCTGTATTTTCATACTGAACACCTGTTTTGGTCAACTCATTTTTAACCGTCATCGGAACCGTGACAACTAAGGTTTGACCAGTCTTCACATAGGTCTCATAAAAGGCTTTTGGATCATCGCTACTAAGAACTTGAATGGCTCCTTTAGGTGTAAACTGGCGTTTAGCCATGGCATCTTGAACAACTTTCGGAGCTTCTGACAAACTAGCGTATGTGCTAACAGAAATACCAGATACACGATTGCCATCCTTATCCAAAACTTGAATGCCGTCAGGAATTAGGGTAAGGGCTTCTTCTGGGTAATCGTCTACCATGTAAAATCCCTTGGCAAGAACATCATCCGTCACGACCATGTCCTTGTATTGACTGTAATCCAAGACAATTTTGTAATAATTGACCGTATTCGGAAGAACAGTCTTTCCATCAATTGAAATACCTTCTTGGTTGGTATTAGACTTATGTGGAGTTACTTTAGGGACAAAATTGGTCACCGTGTTGGTTTCATAGGCTTGCCCAAAGTCCACCTGATAAGCCACGTTTTCATAAGACTTCCCTGAATTAAGCATGGTTTCCAAAACCGTCATCGGAGTGACAATGGTAATATTCTCCCCCTTGGTCACATAAGATTCAAAAAAGGCTTGTTGGTCCTCAGGCATGAAAACTTGAAAAGATCCTTGAGGCTGAATTTTTTGTTTGGAAAGGGCTACTTGTAAGGAGTTAGGAGCTTCTGATAATTGAGAATAAGACTTCACCGTGATTCCTGAAACTGTTTTGCCATCAGATGTGACAAACTGAATAGCTGCTTCATCTGGCAATAAAGCTTCTTCTGGATAATCATCCACAAAGTAAAAACCTTGTGCAATCTGAGAGTTGTCTGCTTTAATCCCTCGGTATTGGTCCAAATCCCATGAGAGAGTATAGTGATTTTGAGTTCCCACTAGCATGGGCTTCCCATTGATGTCCACTTTGTCTTTATTGAGGTTCTGTTTCTTGGGTTCTGGAGAAACAAGGGTGTTGGTCACTTCCTTGGTTTCATAGCCATTTCCAAAATCAACTTGATAAGACTTGTTTGTATAGGTCTTAGTTTGACCATAGAGACTATCTTTCACCGTCATTTTGGTCAAAAGAGCTAAAGAAGTTCCTGTTTGAACATACTGGTCATAAAAGGCTTGGTTGTCATCCGGCAAAAAGACTTGAAAGGCACCTGTCGGTGTAATCTTAGCACGAGCCAATTTATCTTGAAGGTCTTTAGGGGCTTCATTTAGGGAAGCATAGTTTTTAACCGTAATTCCTGATACCTTCTGACCGTCAAGGGTTGTAACAGCCGTCCCATTTTCCACCACATCAAGCACTTCCTCTGGGTAATCGTCCACAAAGAAGAAGCCTCGTGCAATTGTCTCTTTAGCAGAACGATCTCCCTTATACTGGTCCAAATCCCAAGTCAAACGATAGTGGTTGGTTGTGCCAAGGGCTACGACCGTGTCATTAATGAGGACACTATCCGCATTTTCATTGTTTTTATCTGGTGTAATGAGTGTGGTTGTCTCCCCATCACCTGGTGTACGAACCGTTACAACATTTGAAGTGACTGTGTAAGCATTTGTTGTGCCCTTGTTCAAAAGGAGTTTGTAACTATTGGAATAGGTTGCCCCATCATTTTGAACAGAACCATAGAGTTTTGGAGCGGTCAGTTGATAAACCTTGGTTAAATCTTTATTTACCTCCTGCAACAAGTTTTCCTTTGCGGTTAAGGTCACAAAATTCTTAGTCTCATCAAAGCTAAGGACATAGTTTCCATTCTCTTTTTGTGTTGTTTCCTTATCAAATAGGTAACCAGCAGGCAAGTAGTCCTCAAAAATGAGACTAGTCGTTTGGGCACGATTGGGCGATAAGGCATCAACTGTTAAGGGATAAATCACCGTTGAATCTTTTGCGACAGTTTTCTCATGAAGATTAGCTTGGTCACTATTGACCACTTCTTTCATAATCTCTGGAGTTGTCGTCAAACGGTACGCATGATAATGGACAGTTGGTACTTGTGGTGGCGTTGGAAGTTCTTTTGGAATAGGTTTGACAGGTAAGGTTACCTTGGTCAAGGTCAGACTAGGCTGCACAACTTCATCCAAAGGCTTTGGTGTGAAGGTTACAGGCTTTTCTGGTGTAAATGTTTTAGGAGTAAAGACATCTGGTGTTACCGTAATAGGTTCTGGAATGGGTTCAAGTTTCACCGTTACATGAGGTTTGGGACTATACGGTGTTACTGTACGTGCCACTGGTAGGGTATTTAAAGCGAACCAGTAAGACAAGCCAACATTCTGTGGCATATCGCCTTGGCCAAAGGTGACTGTATAGGTATTGCCTGATGTGACCGTTGAGACAATAGCTCCTTTATAAGCATAACGACTTGATGTGGTATCCCATTCCTCAGGTAAATTCAAATCACTTGCACGGTTTGAACCCAACGAACGGGCCAGACCTTCATTAGTCACTTGAACGGTTGAACCATTAATCGGAACAAATTTCCCAGATGAATCTTTAACATATTCTAAACCAATGTCATTATGATTGAGGGAAGAATGTGTGAAGACTCCTGGTTTCTCCTTAGAAAAGGTGACCTGCGTTCCGTCTTCCAAGAAATACTTGGCAACTACACGAAACTCCATCTTGTCTGTTCGCCAGTCACCATTTCCGTCATTTCGATAGGCAATGAAGCCCTCGGTTGGATCATTTGGCACAACCAATTTCACGGCATTGGTTCCAGCAGGTGATACAAGGTTGGTAATATCGTAAGTCACACGACTAATCTTTTTCCCATCAAATCGTGCATTTTGAAGATTTTGATAGTTAAAACTAAGGGTCTCACCTGTTTTGAAGCTATCATAGACAAAGAATCCAGTTGAATCTAAAATTCTTGAGTAGCCACCCAGCATGGCATCGCCAGTTGAAATGATTTGATTAGGATTTCGGGTAATGGCCCCATGTTGTGCTTGGGGTTCACCGTTATTGAGATTGAGGGCTTGAGCAAGGGCTTCAGAAATATAACCTTCTGCACCTTTTGAAATCTCGGCCAAATCACGTTGATAGCGTTCCATTTCTTTGGCATTATAGACATCAATCGCTTCATTCTCTTTTCTGGCTGCGGCTTCTTTTTCTTGATTGCGTCTAGTAATAGCTTCAATCTCGGCTGCACGATCTGAAACTAATTGTTGTTTCTCATGATTAGCCTGATCCACCGCAGCTTGACCTGCACGGTTTTCAGCATCAACAGCTGCTTGACCTGCCTGATTCCGCTTTTCAATGGCTTCGTTATCTGCATTTGCCTTAGCAAGTCCAGCTTCATTTTCTTTTTGAATGGCTTGGTTTTTCGCAACAATATCATCTGCCTTGGTTTTCTTTGTTAGATAATCCGCTACAGCTTGTTCGTTAGTTGATTGAATGGTTTCAACAGCCTTGCCATAGTTTGTATAGTCTAGTACAGCTGTCCCATTTCCTGATGAAACTACTTGTTCAGTTACTGTCACATCAGCATCTACATACCGAGTTTTTAGGTCATTGACTTTGGTATCAACCCAAGCATTTGTCTCTTTACCAGTTTGGTTGGCCCCTTCGTAGGCCTGTGACAGCTCCTTATTTTCCTGTTCAATGCGGGCTTTATTCGATTCGTATGTCGCTTTGTCAGCTTTGTAGGTTTTAGTGACTTCATTAATTGCCTCAACCTGTTTTTGGGCATCTGCTTCAGCTTTTGAAATTTGTTGGTTGGTTTCTGATGCAGAAGTTGTATTTCCCAAGTCCATTGGACTATCTTCAACCGTAGAAACACCTTCAGCCTTTGCCTCTTCAACTGCTTGTGTTACCGTATCATGTGGTACGGTGACTGCAATTGCACCGTTAGATTGTCCAGTTGACCCTAAACTTTCAGTTTGTTCAGAAACAGGGGTTGGTTGTGCTTCTGGTAAATTTGTCGCTGGATTCTCCGTTCGTTGAATGGTTGTATCAACTGATGATGTGACTTCATCAGCATGTGCAACCGTTCCTCCCCAAGCAACAACAGCCGTCACCATGGTTCCAAGGGCAACGGAACATAGAGTGCGATATTTTTTACTCTTGCGAAAGACGTGTTTCTCGCCTTTTTCCTGATTGACAAGAAAGTGATGATTACATGTTTTGGTCATAAATAGTCCTTCTTTTCTTTTTTATGTAGCAACAAATTGTCACTCTTTCCTCATCATAAAAAAGAAGGCTTGATTTTGTTATCACAATAAAATGAGGGAAAAGAAAATGTTGCTTTTATACCACAAATATTGTAAAATTGTAGTGTAAAAGCAACAAGTGGGAGGCCGTATGTCAAAAAAAGAGATTCTACTCGATTTTATAGAAAAGAACAATGGAATTGTCACAAACAAAGATTGTAAAGCACTAGGTATTCCAACAATATATCTGACAAGACTAGAGAAAGAAGGCATTATCTTCCGAGTTGAAAAAGGTATTTTCCTAACCCAAAACGGAGACTATGATGAATACTACTTCTTTCAATATCGTTTTCCTAAGGCTATTTTCTCTTATATTTCGGCACTGTATCTACAACAGTTTACAGATGAAATTCCACAATATTTTGATGTGACAGTTCCTAGAGGCTACCGCTTTAATACTCCTCCAGCTAATCTAAATATTCACTTTGTCTCTAAAGAATACAGCGAGCTGGGAATGACTACTGTACCTACTCCTTTGGGAAACAACGTAAGGGTATATGATTTTGAACGTATTATTTGTGATTTTGTAATACATCGAGAAAAGATTGATTCCGAACTCTTTGTCAAGACACTTCAATCTTATGGGAACTATCCTAAAAAAAATCTAGCAAAACTCTATGAATATGCGACAAAAATGAATACTTTAGAAAAAGTTAAACAAACTCTGGAGGTTCTAATATGAACAAAGCTAAATTAACAGCACTCTGTCATAAAATATCAAAGAATACTGGTTTAACCTTTAATTCCGTCATGACCTATTACTTCCTAGAAGTCATTTTGAAAAAATTAAGTCAAAGTTCTTATTCAAATCACTATATCTTCAAAGGAGGATTCCTACTTTCGAATGTCATCGGAGTTGAATCTCGTAGCACTGTTGATATTGACTTTTTATTCCATCAAATAACACTCTCAGAAGAAACTGTTAAACAGCAACTCAAGGAAATTTTAGCAGATTCCGAAGAAGGTATATCTTTTGTGATTCAATCAATCACAGCTATTAAAGAAAGTGATGACTATGGTGGCTATCGAGCAACAATTTCGTGCCAACTTGAGAATATTAAACAAGTTATCCATTTGGATATTGCGACAGGTGATGTTGTAACTCCTCAGCCGATTACATACGACTATAAAGCTATTTTTGATGAAGACAATTTTCCAATCATTGCTTATACAATTGAAACAATTCTAGCTGAAAAACTTCAAACCATCTATTCACGTAACTTCTTGAACAGTAGAAGCAAAGATTTTTACGATGTTTATATTCTTTCCAAACTGAAGAAAGAAGACATTGACTTCATTCAGTTGAGAAATGCCTGTCAGAGAACATTTTCATATCGCGAAACAGAACTCGATTTTGTAAAGATTATTGAACTACTCGAGAGGTTCAAATCTGACCCTATTCAGAATAAACAATGGCAAAATTATTCAAAAAAATATAGCTATACAAAAGGGATTTCACTTGCAGATGTTCTTGATGAGATGATTCGTCTCATAACAGTTCTCATTTCTATAAATTCTGATTAATCGTGACAAAAAAACACAAAAGATATGCTAACATTTATTCATTTTGTTAGCATATCCTTTTTTATTTCGTCGTATAAGCAAAACTCAAGCTACTATCCACTCCAGATAATTTACGGAAGGTGTAGTTGGGATTGCCATTGTAATTGGTTTCGGAGATAAGGAATGAGCCATCTGGGTAGACTTTTTCGACGAAAGCCACATGTCCGTATTCTGTTGGGGTGCCATGTCCTCCTCCCGCAAAGGAAAGTATAGCTCCTTCTTGTGGACTTGTCCCTGTCTCTCCACCGAGACTTGCGGCTGTTCGTACCCAATCTTGGCCATTGCCCATTGTACTGATAATTGGAATCTTCTCACCATTTTTACCTTTGAGTTTTAGCCCCAGTTGGTTGATACGGGCTGCGACTCCCCAAGTACATTGGCCGTAAGCATATCCCATACCGTCACCACCTCCTGGAATAGAGTTTTCAAAAAGGTCTCCTCGTACAGCTTCAAGTGCTTTTGGATCACTTTGTGCTGTCCCACCGTTTGGTTGACTAAAACCTTTTTCAATTTGGTAATACCACTCACTTGCTCGTGTTTGACGTTCAAGTAGCTTATCTCCACTATTTCCTTCCCAGTAAATGAGAAAGAGTTGGGCAAGACTAGCTGGACTTC
>NZ_POQQ01000018.1 GCF_002964575.1 Streptococcus suis
TCGGTTTCTTGTAGGAGTTGGTTTAGTCCCTCGCTAGTGAGGCATTCTTCCTTGGACAAGGCAGTATTCACCCCTTCTTGAACTAGCTTGTCATAAAGGGCAGAAATGTTTCCGTTCAAGGCATCTTCATAGCGTTCAACGGCCTTTTTCCACGTGAAAGAATACTTGTTGGCATCAGCTTCTACCTTGGTCCCGTCAATGAAGAGGGCCTCATCTTCAATCAATCCATTCTCTCTGAGGAGGAGAGTGAAGTAGATGAAGGCAGTTTTGATGAGCTGATTGGCGTGTGTGCTAGCCCGAAAACTGTTTATGGTCCGATAACAGACATAGGTATCCTGACTCAGCCATTTCATAGGAATAACTTCTTCATTCATTTGAACGATTTTCCGACCAGAGAATACCTGACGAGCGTAGGCAAACAGGGTCATTTTAAGCAACATAGCTGGATGAAAGGCTGGACGACCAGTATGGGAAGTTTCTTCCAATAGAACGGATTGAGGAATAGTATCCACAAACTGACTAATCAGACGAGCCTCATGCGTTGCAGGTAAGTCCCAAGCAATATTTAATTCCAAACTAAGCTGATTTGTGTTATACTGTTTATACATTTTCATGCCTTTCTAGTTGTTTTGTGGTTATTATAATTATAAAGCATGAAATGGAAAACGAGCAACTCCTAATTGGAATTGCTCGTTTTTTATGTATGAGCGGCTAGTTTTTGCCCAGCCTCTCTTTATTCATCAAAAAAAGGGCTCTTTGTCAACTGTAGTGGGTAGATGAAAAGCTAACATCTAGAGAGGACGAAATTCGTTCTCTCTTTTTTTATGTTTAAGGCAATCAAAATTCGTTTCTTAAAGTTTTCAAAGTTCCTGAAACCAAAGGCATTTCTCTTAATGACTTTGATGAGGTTGTTGGTAGCTTCCAGTTTGGCGTTGGAATAAGGCAATTCCAGGGCATTCAAAACCTTTTCTTTATCCTTTAGAAATGTCTTAAATACCGTATGGAAAATAGGATCAATAGTGGCTAATTCCTGTTCGATGAGGTCAAAGAAATGGTCTGAGTTCTTCTTTTGGAAGTGGAATAAGAGAAGTTGATAGAGTTCATAGTGCTGTCGGAGTTCATCTGAGTAGGATAGGAGTTTTTCTAGAATTTCCTTGTTAGTCAAATGCATTCGAAACATAGGGCGATAAAATCGTTTATCGTTGATTTTACAGCTGTCTTGTTGTATCAATTTCCAGTAGTGTTTCAAGGCACGGTATTCCGGCGATTTTCTATCGAGTTGGTTCATAATTTGAATACGGATACGGTTCATAGCACGACTAAGGTGTTGCACGATATGAAAGCGATCCAGAACAATCTTGGCGTTTGGAAATAGTTGTCTAGCCAATTTGTAGTATGGACTAAACATATCCATGGTAATGACTTTGACCCGATTTCTAACCTTTCTAGGATAGCGCAGAAAGTGGTTTCGAATGGTTGCTTGAGTTCTTCCGTCCAGAATGGTTATGACATTCAGGGAGTTGAAATCTTGTGCGATAAAGCTCATCTTCCCCTTCTTGAAGGCATACTCGTCCCAGGACATGACTTCTGGAAGCTTGTTCCAATCCGTTTCAAATTTGAATTCATTTAGTTTTCGAATAACTGATGATGTTGAGATGGATAGCCTGTGTGCGATATGTGTCATTGCTTGATTTTCGATGAGTAATTGAGCGATTTTCTGGTTAACTGCGACAGCGATTTGATGGTGCTTCTTGACAAGAGGAGTTTCAGCGACAGCCATTTTCCCACATTCTTTGCACTTGAAACGACGTTTTCTGAGGCGGATAAGTAAGGGATAGCCAGCTGTTTCTAAGTAGGGGATTTTAGAGGCTTTCTGGAAATCGTATTTTGCCATTTGTCCCGTGCATTTTGGGCATTTAGGGGCTGTGTAATCCAAGTGACCGTGGAGTTCTAAGTGAGTTCCCAGGTCATATTCATTAGAGATAGTAATATTTTTGTCTTTAATTCTGAGAAAATTTGTGATAAGATTTAGTTGTTCCATATGAGTCTTTCTAATGAGTTGTTTAGTCGCTTTTCATTATAGGTCATATGGGACTTTTTTTCTATACTCAAAAAGGCTCCATAATCTCTACAGTGGTTTTACCCACTACAGAAATTATAGAGCCAAAAAAAGAGCCGCGGTGTGCGACTCTTTTTGATTTCCAATTCTTACCCAACAAATTCGTTGATTTCTTTTTCGATGTTGGCGATTTTTTCTTCTGCTTCAGCAAGGGTTTCACCAACCGTTGCAATGTAGAATTTGATTTTTGGTTCTGTTCCTGAAGGACGAACGGCAAACCAAGAATCATCTGCCAAGGTGTATTTCAAGACATCTGATGGAGGAGTAGTGAGTTTTTCAACGTTTCCATCTTTATCTGTTTTGGTTTGAAGGGCAAAGTCTTCAAAGACTGCGATGTCAGTTGCGTTGAATTGTGCTGGTGAGTTATCGCGGAACTTAGCCATTATTGCCTTGATTTGTTCTGCACCGTCTTTGCCAGAAAGGGTAACAGAGATTGTTTTCTCAGCAAAGTAGCCGTATTCTTTGAAGATTTCATCGATACCGTCAGCCAAGGTCATGCCACGTGAACGGTAGTAGGCAGCAATTTCAGCAACCATAAGCACAGCCTGGATAGCATCCTTGTCACGCACGAATGGTTTGATGAGGTAGCCGAAGCTTTCTTCAAAACCAAACATGTAAGTATGGTTGTGTTTTTCTTCGAACTCTTGGATTTTCTCAGCGATGAATTTGAAACCAGTCAAGACATTGAACATGGTAGCGCCGTAGCTTTCAGCAATCTTAGTTACCAACTCAGTGGATACGATTGACTTAGCAAGGGCAGCGTTTGCAGGAAGTGTACCTGCTTGCTTGTGGGCTTCAAGGATGTACTTAGCAATGATAGCACCGATTTGGTTACCAGAGAGGTTCCAGTAAGAACCGTCTGCTTGACGAACTTCAACACCAACACGGTCAGCATCTGGGTCAGTTGCAAGAAGAACATCTGCACCGACTTCACGGCCCAATTCTTCCGCAAGGGCAAAAGCAGCTTGGCTTTCTGGGTTTGGTGAAGCGACAGTAGAGAAGTCAGGGTCAGCAGTTGCCTGTGCTTCCACAACTTGAACAGACTCAAAGCCAGCCTGTGCAAGGGCACGACGAGCCAACATTTCACCCGTACCATGAAGTGGTGTGTAGACAATCTTCATGTCTTTACCGTATTCCGCAATCAGTTCAGGGTTGATGTTGAGGTCTTTGAGTTCTTCAAGATACTTAACATCAGTTTCTTCGCCAAGAACTGTAATCAAGCCATTTTCCTTACTTGCTTCAAGGTCAGCCAATTCAACTGCAAATGGATTGTCAATGGCGCGGATGAAGTTGGTCAATGCATCTGCATCAGCTGGTGGCATTTGTCCGCCGTCTTCACCGTAAACCTTGTAGCCGTTAAATTCTTTAGGGTTGTGGCTGGCAGTCACCATGATACCTGCGATGGCATTGTAATGACGAACTGCAAATGACAACTCAGGAGTTGGACGAAGGCTTTCAAATACATAGGATTTGATGCCATGCGCTGCCAAAACTTGAGCTGATTCAAAGGCAAATTCTGGAGAGAAGTGACGTGAGTCGTAAGCGATGGCAACACCACGTTTTTTAGCTTCTTCACCCTTTGATTCTACCAATTTTGCCAAACCTTCTGTAGCTTGACGAACGACGAATACGTTGATACGGTTAGTACCCGCACCAATATAACCACGCATTCCCGCTGTACCAAATTCAAGGTTTGTATAGAAGGCATCTTCTTTGGTTTTTTCATCCATTGCGACTAATTCTTCACGCAAGTAATCTGGAAGGTCCGCAAAGTCGAGCCATGTCTGATAGTTTTCTTGATAAGTCATCGCATATCTCCTTAAAATTTTTCTATTAAACGCTTTCATTATACCATGTTTGAAAAGAAAAATCACGCTTTCACGTGATTTTCTGATATTTATTTTTTAACTTTCTGTAAAACCGGAACAATTGCAAGGGTTAGAATAGTTGCAATGATCATTTCAGCGATAGAATTAACAGAGACGATGGCTGCTAAAACAGCTTGAATATCTCCCTTGAAGACCCCACCGAAGAAGAAGAAAATTCCGGAAAGTACGAAGATGGTGTTGGTGAGTGTACCAGTTAAACCAGCGAGTGCAAGACCTTCTTTATTTTGCCACAATTTGTAGATAAAGTAAGGGGCAACTCCAATTAAAATCCGTGGTATAAGAGCAATGATGACAGAGTAAATGTTTCCGTTTTCAACAAAAGGAGAGAAGACATAGCTTAAGGGAGAGAGAATAATACTGTTACGGATGATACTCATTATCCCCATAAATCCACCCAACTGGGCACCAATCCGAGGACCATAAATAATGCTGGCAATGATCACAGGAATGTGGGTAATGGTTGGTTTGACAGGGAGGACAAAGGCAGCAAAGATAGCCTGACTGATGGTTTCAATAACGACCATAACAGCAATAAAAATAGCTAGGGTTGCGACTTGGTTGGCTTTGTTAGTTTTCATTCAGTGTAGAACTCACTTTCTCTAATATAATCTCAATTTCAGCAAGGGCCCCTGTTCCAAAATCGCCACAAGCAAGAAGGGCTTCGCGTGGTTTGATTTCCTCAAAGCCGTATTCAGCTAGGGTTTTGAGATTTTTCTGTGTAGCAGGATTTAGGTACATATTGGTATTCATGGCAGGGGCAACAAGTTTTTTGGTCCCAAGGGGTAGGGCCAGAGCTGTTGCGGTAACCATATTATCTGCCAAACCATGTGCCAATTTCGCGATGGTATTGGCAGAAGCAGGTGCCACGATGAAGAGATCTGTCGCCTTAGCAATATCAATATGCTTGATAGAGCTAGGATTTTCTTCAAACATAACATCTGTGTGGACCAGATTTTTTGACAAGGATTGGAAGGTTAAGGGAGTTATAAAGTCCATAGCAGAGCGGCTCATGAGGACGGTTACCTGATGACCATGTTTGGTTAATTGACTGGTTAAATCAGCAGCCTTGTAGGCGGAAATGGAGCCAGTTACAGCCAGAGTAATGTTAGCCATGTTTTTCTCCTTTTTCGAGAGTTTCCAAAATAAGCTGGGCAATTTCTTCTTTCGTCTGAGCTTGAACTTCGGAAGTCTTGTCTACTAAATAGGCGATGTGTTGATTACCTTTGATATCTGTCAAGTCATTAGCAAGGATATAATCTGCACCATTGCGTTCAATGCTTTGGCGGGCAACAGCAAATAATTCTTCTTTTGGAACATCAACCAAGAGTTTAAATCCGATGAGCTGGATAGCTGGATTCCATTTTTTGACAAAGGAAATAACCTTAGGTGTTTTTTTGAGGAAAAGGACTTGGTAGTCATCCTTGGAAGAAATCTTGCTCTCAGCATTTTTCTTATCCAATAAGCTAGTAATATCTTCGGTTGCCTGAACCTCATCCAAGCCAGTCATGTAAACAGGTGTATAATCCGATACGGCCATGCTATGGATAAGGGCATGGTGGGTCTTGACCAAGGGTTCTAAAGTTGATTTTAAACTTTCAACATTTGTAATTTCGATAATGGTTAAATTCTTCTGTGGTTCAGGTTTAATAGCCTGCTTGGTAGTGACAAGCGTGACTTCATGTCCAATCCTCAAAGCCTGTTCAGCAATGATTTTCCCAAGATTACCAGAGGCATGATTGGTAATGGCGCGGACTTGGTCGATGGCTTCACTTGTTCCACCTGATGTAATCAATAGTTTCATGTACATATTTTACTAGAATTTCCATTTTTCGTAAAGTTTCTGAGAAGGGATTTTCACAATCTTTTACCGATCATTTACATTCCCTAGATTATTCTCGTATTCCAAGAGAGTGATTTATGAAAAACCGTACATTTGCTACGAATTTTTAGAAAATATGCGAAAAATATTTTTTATATGGTATAATGTTTGTGAAAAATATGGAAAAGGAGCTACTATGAAGACCGATATTGAAATCGCACAAAGTGTAGAATTAAAACCCATCACAGAAATCGTTGAAAAAGTTGGTATCAGCTTTGATGATATTGAACTTTATGGAAAGTACAAGGCAAAACTGTCTTTCGATAAAATCAATGCTGTTAAGGACAATGAACCAGGCAAGTTAATTTTGGTGACAGCTATCAACCCAACACCTGCTGGTGAAGGTAAGTCAACTATTACGATCGGTTTGGCAGATGCACTCTCAAAAATCGGCAAGAAAACTATGATTGCCCTTCGTGAGCCTTCTTTGGGACCTGTCATGGGGATCAAAGGTGGAGCTGCAGGTGGTGGCTATGCTCAGGTCTTACCCATGGAAGACATCAATTTGCATTTTACAGGTGACATGCATGCTATTACCACGGCAAACAATGCTCTTTCAGCCTTGATTGATAACCACATCCACCAAGGAAATGCAGTCGGTATTGACCAACGCCGTATCATCTGGAAACGGGTTGTAGACCTCAACGACCGTGCGCTTCGCAAGGTAACAGTTGGCTTGGGAGGTCCGCTCAATGGCATTCCACGAGAAGATGGTTTTGACATTACCGTTGCTTCTGAAATCATGGCGATTTTGTGTTTGGCGACAGACATCAATGACTTGAAAGAACGTTTGGCCAATATTGTTATCGGTTATCGTTTCGACCGCAGTCCTGTCTACGTGCGTGATTTGGCGGTGGAAGGTGCTTTGACCCTCATTTTGAAGGACGCTATCAAACCAAACCTTGTCCAAACCATCTACGGCACGCCAGCCTTTGTCCATGGCGGTCCATTTGCTAACATTGCTCATGGCTGTAACTCAGTCCTCGCTACCACAACCGCTCTGCGATTGGCCGACTATACCGTAACAGAAGCAGGATTCGGGGCTGACCTTGGAGCAGAGAAGTTCCTTGATATCAAGGTACCGAACCTGCCAAAAGCACCCGATGCAGTGGTCATTGTCGCAACACTTCGTGCCCTCAAGATGCATGGTGGTGTAGCCAAGACTGAATTGTCAACTGAAAATGTTGAGGCAGTAAAAGCTGGTTTTGCAAACCTCAAACGCCACGTGGAAAATATCCAGAAGTATGGTATTCCAGCGGTGGTTGCTATCAACGAATTCGTCTCAGATACAGCTGATGAAATTGCCGTTCTGAAAGAACTTTGCGCTGAAATTGGCGTACCTGTCGAGTTGGCAAGTGTTTGGGCAAATGGTGCGGAAGGTGGTGTCGAACTGGCTGAAACAGTTGTTGCCACCATTGAAAATCAAGCGGCCAATTACCAACGTCTTTACAAGGCTGAAGACAGCTTGGAAGAAAAAGTGACTAAGATTGTTACACAAATCTACGGTGGTAGAGGAGTTGTCTTTGAGAAGAAAGCTCGTAACCAGTTGGCTGAGTTTGCTAAGAATGGTTGGGACAAGTTGCCAGTCTGCATGGCCAAGACCCAATATAGCTTCTCAGATGATCAGTTTGCCCTTGGTGCACCAACAGGTTTTGACATTACAGTCCGTGAATTTGTGCCAAAATTAGGTGCAGGCTTTATCGTTGCCTTGACTGGTGATGTCATGACCATGCCTGGTTTGCCAAAAGCTCCTGCTGCACTTAATATGGATGTGGCAGAAGATGGAACGGCTATTGGTTTGTTCTAGATAGAACAATAGAAGTTTATAAAAATAGGATTATCGGCAAGATAAAAAGCATAGACTCATCTTATTTACGAAAAATGAGTCTATGCTTTTCTCTTTGTGTGAGTTTAGATACTCTTTATTTAGAGAAGTAGTCTGACTATTTGTAGAATGTGTCTCCTCAGTAATTTTTTGATTCTTAAAATGAATGTTCCATCTCTACCTAATAAGCATACCAAGCGACACCCTCATAGATCCAACCTCTCTCTTGAAGTACTTGGACTTCATTTTTATCCAAGGTATAGTGATGGGAACCACTGACTAATCCTGGATGAAACAAACGATGCACTTCTTTATTTCCATTTGAATACCATCCGATACCTTCTTGTTTCCATCCAAATCGACTTGTCAAAACGTCTACCTCATGTTTATCCAAGGTATAGTGATGGTCTTTGAGAATGGGGTTATAGAGACGATAAACAGGTGTGTTGTTTGAAGTAGTATTTATAAAATGCCAAGCGACTCCTTCATCATTTCCCCATCCAATTTTTACCAGATAATCTTTTTCATACTCATCCGAGGTATAGAAATGCTCGTGGTTAATTGGATTATATAGTCTAAACATAGGAAGTAGATTGACTGATTGGAGGGGGTCATTTGTTTCGAGGATGGTTACAGTGAAGGTCATCTTTTCTGGTGAAGATTGTTGATGTGAAGAAACGGGAGTCTGTCCTAAATAAACACCAGGAAAATAAGTCCAATTTTTTTGTGATAATTCATTTAAAAAACTTTGTTTTTTATCTGCTTGTGCTGGAAGGACGGTAACAGAAGTTACTCCTGCTTTTAGTGCTTTCCAATCCCCTTTTTCTCCTATTGATAGAACAGAAGTATCTTCTACCTCAAAATCAAGACTGAATTCTAAGTCGTAGTAACTATCCGAGAGACTACGGCGTATTTGTCCAAAATCGCCCACTCTAACTTCTGTTGGTACGGTTAGATTGTCCAACTCAACTTTCTGACTATGGTCTGCTATGTAAGAGTTTCTTTCTGCTGCTGTAAGGGTTGCGACTCCCCCAAATAGTAGCAACAATCCTAGATTTAACACAATCATAAAGAATGTTTTATTTTTCATCTTTTTTCCTTTCTGCTAACGAATCACAGTCTAATTGACACGTTTTATTTTTCAACCTCTAATAGTAATTCTTCCTAACTTATTTTTCTCCTTAATTATACAAGAACAAAAAATAAAGGTCAATATATTATATACTTCGGTCACACCATATGCATGAAGAAAATGCATGTAACTGTTTTCTAGCTACATGCATTTTTTCAAAAATATTTCACAATTGCTTTGATTTATCCTCGTTATCACCTACATTATGACATCATTTTATGATGAAAATATGACTTTTTATGAAAATTGGTTATCTGAAAACGAAATTTTCTTCATGCGTTTGGCATGTGTTTCGGTGAAAACGTAAAATGTGAAAGAACTTTTCAAACACATTTCTCGGTATTGACAAAACCTTACTTAACGAATTTAAAAAGTTAAGATAAAGCTAGGATAATGGGACTGGTGAGGTGGGTTGGAAAGTCAGGGTAGCATAAAGGTCGTTAGATAAAAAGCATAGAATCACAATTGTAAAGGCGATTTTATGCTTTTCATTGTTTCTTATCTTATCATTTAGCCTCTTTATTAGTCTATTCTACCAATGTATCAACAGTTCGAAAGGCAAGAAGGCCTAGAAGTATGCTAGCCATTGGAAGCAGGGTTGTCAAAATACCTGTATGTAATGGTGAGTTAAAGAAGAAATGCAGACCGATACTTGCTGCAATCCAAAATAGACCTTGAACTGTTGACATGGCTTTTTGTTTGGTAAAAAGTGCCACCATACCAACAGCAAAGAGCATGGTAAATACCCAGTGGGTCCAACCAGCCTGTCCAACACGACCGATAATAGTCTCAAACCCATCTAGTTTACCAATAAACATATCACGAAAAGTGAACATGATATCTTCAACGATTTGGAAACTAAGACCAGCGATGATACCACTGACCAAGGCATGTTTGAGAGTTATTTTTCTTGCAATTAGTAAAACCAAGAGAACAACCAGAGCCTTGCCAAATTCTTCTGCCAAGGGACCTGAAATAGCTGCGCCCCAGTCATAACGGAAATCATCACTGACCTTAACGATCTCTAGCAAAAAGTAGCCAATCGCAGTGTGCCCATAGTCTGAAAAAGCGACTCCAGCAGTTAGGCCCAAAATCCAACTCAACTGACTGACTTTTTTAGAAATCGCATAGCGGTTTTCCAAGTGGCGTATAAAACAGACCAAGGGAATGATATAGAGAGCAGCCACAGATATGGTCAGTAAAAACAAGGGATACTTGGCTTCCATACCATTTGGTGTTGCCAGCTCTTCAAATATCATTTGACAGCCTTTTACAAAGCCAAAGCTGGCTAACAGGATAGGGAAGTAGGTTTTACAATTTTGAACGATGTTATTCATTAGTTACTCCTTATTATTGTATTAAGTGATTAGTGTTTGGATACATTGTATCAAAATGGTCTTCCCTTGTCTAATATTCTTGTGTTTTCTAGCTAAAAATTACAAAAAACTTACAAAATACTTTCTCGTAGCAGAATTGTGCCAAAAAAAATCTTTTTTGATAGACTAAGGTTGAAAACATTAAAAGGAGTATCTTATGGAACAATTTGATTTGTTAGTCGTCGGCTTTGGTAAGGCTGGTAAGACATTGGCAGGTAAGTTAGCTGCGTCAGGTAAAAAAGTTGCCTTGGTGGAGGAAAATCCTGCTATGTTCGGTGGGACTTGTATCAATATCGGCTGTATTCCAACTAAAACCCTCTTAGTCGCAGCAGATAAAAACTGGACCTTTGAGCAGGTTATGGAGCAAAAGGAAACAGTCACTACTCGCTTGCGGAACAAAAACGAGGCAGTATTAAAAGGCAGCGGTGCTAGTTTGTATCAAGGACACGCACGTTTTGTGGCGGATAAGGTTGTGGAAGTGTCAGCTGGTGAGGAATCCATCCGACTGACTGCGGAAACGATTGTCATCAATACAGGTGCTAAGTCGCGCGTGCTTCCAATTCCAGGTTTGTTGGATACAGCTCACGTCTATGATAGTACTGGTATTCAGAACTTGGAAACTCGTCCTGACAAGTTGGCCATTATCGGTGGTGGGAACATTGGTCTGGAATTTGCTGGACTTTACAGCAAACTCGGTAGTCAGGTGACGGTATATGAAGCTAGCTCTGCTATTTTACCAAGAGAAGAGGAAGTGGTGGCTAAGTTAGCCAAGGAGTATATGGAAGAAGCTGGCGTGACCTTCGTCTTGGGTGCGAAAATTGAGCAAGTAGCTGCTGCGGGCGAGCAAGTTGCTGTGACGGTCAATGGCGAAACGGCAATCTTCGACGCTGTCCTCTATGCGACAGGTCGTGTGCCAAACACTGCTGACTTGGGCTTGGAAAATAC
This sequence comes from Streptococcus suis, assembly GCF_002964575.1. Taxonomy (GTDB): domain Bacteria; phylum Bacillota; class Bacilli; order Lactobacillales; family Streptococcaceae; genus Streptococcus; species Streptococcus suis_R. Next base: position 11,166 of record NZ_POQQ01000018.1, read on the forward strand.
AGCGATTGAGCTTTTGGAAAATGGTGCTGTTAAGGTGGATGACTACTGTGAAACGACAGTTTCAGGTGTCTATGCAGTGGGCGATGTCAATGGCGGTCCACAATTCACTTACACATCCCTAGACGACTTCCGTATCGTCTTCGGCAAGTTGACTGGGACTGGAACTTATAGCTTGAGCCAACGTAAGTCTATTCCAACCAGTGTCTTTATCACGCCTGTGCTGTCTCGTGTTGGTCTGACCGAGAAGGAAGCCAAGGAAGCAGGTTACGACTACATTGCCAATGAATTGCCTGTTGCCAATATGCCACGTGCCCATGTCAATAATGATCTTAAAGGTATTTTCAAGGTTATCGTAGACAAGGAAAGCAAGCTTGTTCTGGGTGCGACTCTCTTTGGTCGCAATTCAGAGGAGCTGATTAACTTGATTGCTATGGCCATTGACAACCAAATCCCTTACACCTACTTCAAAACGCAAATTTTCACCCATCCGACGATGGCTGAGAATTTGAATGATGTCTTTAATTTTTAATATTTTAGGGAGGGAAGCTATCTGCCTATACTCAAGTATAATCTGCGGCTTCGTTTCCTAGACTAGTATCAAGACCATCGAGTGACCATATTTTGTTGGTTGACTATGACCGTCCGAAAGGGCGGTTTTTTGAAAAAAAAGAGGACGACTTGGATGATAGATTATCCAGTTGTACTCTTTTTATGAATATGGTATACTAAACACCCATATCGACAGTTTCTGGTAGGGTAGCACCTCCATCAATAACAATTTGGGCACCCGTAATATAGCTACTTTCATCGCTGCCAAGGAATGCAAACAATTCCCCAACTTCTGTTGGATCTGCCAGTCGTTTCATTGGGACTGCTTTTGCGATTCCCTCAATGATTTGCTCTGGATTTTCAGGATTAGACTCTAAAGCCATTTGTTCTACCATTGGTGTACGTGCGTAGCCTAATTGTGTACAGTTCACACGAATATTTTTTTGAGCATACTCGACAGCCAAGCATTTGGTTAAACCGACTGTTGCTGCTTTGGTCATTGCATATGCAGCTTCTCCAGGGTCTGCAACAATATCTCCTGTGACAGAAGAAGCAATGACAATACTACCTCCATCACCTTTTAGCATTTCCTTAATAGCAACTTGGCAGGTATTCCAGACCCCCTTGATATTGATATCAATATGGAAATCTCTCATTTCTTCTGTAAATTCTTCAAATGGCGCCAATCGACAGACTCCAGCATTGCAACAGGCTATATGTAGAGAACCAAATGCAGCAATCGTTTTATTTACAGCCTCTTGTAATTGTGTTATTTCACGAACATCAGCTATATGTGTAATGATATCTGCATGATACTTTTCTCGTAATTCTTGTGCCGTTGTTTCAACGGCTTCATCTCTATCTATCATACAGATTTTAGCCCCATTTTTTACATAGACTTCAGCAATCCCTTTGCCAAGACCAAACGCAGCACCAGTAATCAATGCAACTTTTCCAAGTAACTTCATAAGAGTTCCTCCTTGTTATTATATTAAATAAAATGTAATCCTTTTCAAAGAAAAAGTCAATTAATTATATAGAAATTCTGTAATGAATTGATAGATATTTATTTATTTTTTCATTTTTATAGAATATATTCTCAGATATGCTGTAATCTTTTAGTATTTAACATGCAATCTGCTAGTCATTTTGGTATTTTTTGTATACATGGTACAATAAGGTATCAACTATTGGAGGTTTTATATGAAATGGAATAAAAAGTTAGCCCTCAGTGCTGTATTAGCTGCCAGTCTAGTCACTCTTTCTGCCTGTCAATCAATTTCAAATTGGTGGAAAAATACCAAGGAAGAATGGATTGGCTTGGAGATGACGGTACGGACTTATGATGAAAATTCTCAGTTGATAGATGAAATGTCTGGTAAATCCCTATCGATTTCGCGGAACGAGGAATTTGACTCTGTGGATGCCGAAGGCTATTCCAATGCGGATTCGTCTGTCTTGAAGGTGACACTTGGCAATTATGAAATTGACCATGTCGGCTCATCCTTGATTGCAGCTGAAGAAGGTTTGGAAGACTTGTATGCGAAATATCAGACCACAGTAGATATTGCAAATTACGATCGTGCAATTCCGCTTGTTAACCGTATGGTATCTAGTCTCAAAAATGATTTTACAGGTAAGGCAAAGGTGGTTTTGATTCGTTCGCAAAACGGAACACCGCTTGCTACTTATGTAGGTGATAAAGTGTCTCTTTATGCATCTGATGCACCTAAGACTTCTGAACTCTTGATTGATGGTAAACGGTTGATTATCTATCGTTGTGACTATACCATTTATGATAGAGAATTATTGGAGAACTAGATGATAGACATTCGTTCAGCACGGCTAGAGGATGCTGCAGACCTTGTGGCAATTTATGCTCCTTATGTAGAAAAGACCGCTATTACCTTTGAGACTCAAGTGCCGACTGTCGAAGCCTTTGCAAGTCGAATTGAAAAGACCTTGGAGAAGTTTCCCTATCTGGTCGCAGTTGAAGAGGGAGCTCTTGTAGGTTATGCCTATGCTTCAACCTACTATGCCCGTGCGGCTTACGATTGGACGGTGGAATTATCTGTATATATCAAGCAAGAAGCACGTGGAAAAGGAATTGGAACTATTCTCTACAATGCTTTGGAAAGGGAACTGAACGCGCGTGGTTTTAAAAACTTCTTAGCCTGTATCGCCCTACCAAACCCAGCCTCTATAGCACTCCATGAGAAGAGGGGCTATGAACAGGTAGCTCATTTCAAAAAAGTTGGTTATAAATTTGATACATGGCATGATATTGTCTGGCTTCAAAAATCTCTTGTAGGTAAGCAAAATGAAGATTGAAGAATTAGAAAAACGTTTGTTGGCTGTGGCGGATGCCAGTCAGGCTCAGCCTATGAAAGCCTATATGAAGAATCATTTTGACTTTCTAGGTGTTCGGACACCTGATCGTCGAACAGTTGCTAGGCTATTTTTCAAAGAATCTGAGGCTCAGGGAATTGACTGGGACTTTGTAGAGGCTTGCTGGAACAAACCCTACCGTGAGTTTCAGTATATTGCCATTGATTACCTGGTCACCAAGAAAAAAGACATGGTTTTAGCTGATTTACCTCGATTGAAACAGTTAGCTCAGACCAAGTCTTGGTGGGATAGTATCGACGGCTTGGACAAGTTAGTTGGTAAAATTGTGTTGGACAATCCAGAGGCCAAGCAGACCATTTTGGAATGGAGTGTGGATGATGATTTCTGGTTGAGACGGATTGCCATTGACCACCAACTCTTGCAGAAAGAAAAGACAGATACAGAGTTACTAGAGAAAATCCTGGTCAACAATCTCAATCAGACTGAATTTTTCATCAACAAGGCGATTGGCTGGAGCTTACGGGATTATTCTAAGACCAATCCTGACTGGGTGCGGACTTTTCTTGATAAATACAGTTCCCAAATGGCAGGCTTGTCCATCCGTGAGGCTAGTAAGTACATCTAGGAGGAGCCATGTCTAAAGTTTATGAATTTGAAGCCCTTATCCATCCAGTACCAGACAAGGGTGGAGCTTATGTCATATTTCCCTATGATATACGAGAAGAGTTTGGCAAGGGGAGGGTCAAAGTAACCGCGACATTTGACGATCATTCCTATGATGGCTCCATTGTCAATATGGGAGTTAAGGATGAAGCAGGCAATATCTGTTACATTATTGGTATTCAAAAGGCTATTCGAGCAGCTATTGGAAAACAGGCTGGTGATAGAGTACAAGTAACCATTCAAGAACGAATGGAGTAATCAGGCTTGCAAATCCTTGAGATTATGGTAGAATAGATTCATGCGATGAGCCGAGTAGTGACTATGTCACATTCGACGCTAGGGAGGTCTTCATTAAATTGAAACGCAGGAGCGGACCTTGAATAGTTGTGTGAACCTTCTATTCTCATCGGAAACGATGCCCTTGCCCACCCTTGAGGTGGGCTTTTTTTGTTATGTGATTTTCAGAAACATTTTAATAATGTTTCCAAGAGTTCTATTATTCAGTATATCTTTGTAGAAGTGTAAATATTCAATTTGCTCTGAACGTTGAACGGATCAGTCAATACTGCTCATTCTGATAGTTAATATCATTAAAAGTGTGATTAGAAGTAACAATTGATATTATGTTTCAAAAAGATTGCCTGATAATCTGCCAAGTCTTCAGGATGGAGAGCCTTAACGTCGGTCATCGTATAGTTACGATTAAGAAGTTTGTACTTATTTTCGCCAAACTGATGGAAGGGAAGTAGTTGAACTTCATCAATATTGAGTTGGTTGAAAAGTGAGGCAAACTGCTCAGCATCTTCTAATGAATTATTAAATTCTGGAATGACAGGAATTCGTAAAACAATCTCTTTTCCGATAGAAAAGGCGTATTCTATATTTTGTATAATAAGGTTATTGTTAACTCCAGTAATCTTTCGATGTGAAATAGTATTATAGTGTTTTAAATCAGTGTAAATGAAATCAACATATTGGATTAACTCAGCGAATTTTTGTTGCTCAACAAAAGCGGTTGTTTCAATAGCAGTATGAAGTCCGCGCAGTTTTGCCTCCATTAAGATAGCTTTTGCAAATTCATATTGAGCAAAAATTTCCCCGCCAGATAGAGTAAGTCCACCACCGGATTCCTCATAGAAATCAACATCTTTCATAACTTCATCCATGATTTCATCAACAGTTTTCTCTTCCCCCATGATAGTAGTTTTCTTGGTATTGGCATCTAACATTGGTTCGGGATTGCGCTTTTGCGACTCGGGATTAGCGCACCAAGGACAACGTAAAGGACATCCTTTTAAGAAAACAGTTGTACGGATACCAGGACCATCATGTAATGAAAAGTGTTGAATGTTAAAAATGATACCTTTGGTCGAGTTCATAAGACTTCTCCTTTGCTACAATACAATTTTACACTATAAACGAAAGTTTTGCAATTACGAACGTAAGTGTTTTAAGGTTAAAAAGTTGAAAATTGGTGATAATTTGGTACAATAAGTACGAGGTGATAAAATGGAACGACTAGATAAAATTATAGAACTCGTATCTCAACATGAAAAAATTGATGTAAATAGTTTATCTGAACAGTTGGAAGTTTCCAAGGTAACAATCCGTAAAGATTTGGATAAGTTAGAATCTAGAGGTTTGCTAAGGCGAGAACATGGCTATGCTGTTTTAAATAGTGGAGACGATTTAAATATTCGAATGTCTTTTCGCTACGATGTGAAAAAAAGAATCGCGAAGGAAGCGGTAAAATTAGTAGTAGATAATGAAACAGTAATGATTGAGTCTGGTTCTACTTGTGCTCTGTTAGCAGAGGAAATCTGCAAGACAAAAAGAAACGTAACTATTATCACAAACTCATATTTTATAGCTAATTATGTTAGACAGTATGATGGTTGTCAAGTTATTTTATTAGGTGGTGAATTTCAAAAAGATTCACAAGTGACAGTTGGTCCCCTTTTACAAAAAATGATTCATTTCTTTCATGTAGATAAAGCCTTTGTAGGAACAGATGGTTTTGACAGTGAGCACGGCTTTACAGGAAAGAATTTGATGCGAAGTGAGGTCGTTCAATATATGTCTGAAGTTTCAGAGCAGATGATTGTGTTGACAGATGCCAGCAAATTTACTAAGAAAGGGACCGTACGTCGATTTGGTCTAAGTCAAGTTGCTCAAGTCATTACGGATACCTCAATTGCAGAGATTTTTGTAGCTGAACTAGAAAAAGCCAATGTTAAGGTCACTATCGTTTAGTGAGGAAAGAATGAAGCTAGAAAAAAGAAGACAATTAGCAAAGATTGCCTATCTCTATTACATAGAAGGAAAAAGTCAGGCAGAGATTGCCATGGAAACAGGAATCTACAGAACAACAGTCAGTAGAATGCTGACTAAAGCCAAGTTAGAAGGCATTGTTAAAATAGAAATCCAAGATTTTGATAAGCGACTTTATCAGTTGGAGAAATATGTTCAAAACAAGTATGGTCTTAAGAGGATTGAACTAGTAGAGAATAGCTCAGATGGCGATCTTTCTGCTTTAGAATCTCGTTTAGCAGAAGCAGCAGCTGATATGTTAACTAATTTGATTGATGATGACATGATAGTTGGTTTTTCTTGGGGCAGAAGTTTGAGTTTAATCGTTGAGAAAATGGGACATCACCGGATGAAAGGTTTAAAATTTGTTCCTATTGCTGGTGGCCCAAGTCATATTCATGCTCGCTATCATGTCAATACTCTAATTTATGATATGGCCAATAAATTTCGAGGAGAGTGCAGTTTTATCAACGCGACTATTATCCAAGAAAATCAAAGTCTTGCTGAAGGAATTTTGTCATCCAGATATTTTGAAGAGTTAAGAGCGGACTGGAAAAAATTGAATGTGGCGGCTGTCGGAATTGGTGGTAGGGTAGATGCTAATAATCCTCAGTGGTTGGATATGTTAACAGAAGCTGACTTTCATCAGTTATCTATAGAGGGGGCGGTTGGTGAAACCTGCTGTCGTTGTCTTAATCATAATGGAGAGCCCGTTGTCGAAGACCTACAAGATAGGACGATAGCTATTTCATTAGAAGAACTGAAAAATATTCCCAATACGCTAGCTTTAGCTTACGGAGAGCATAAGGCTCAGGCAATACTAGCTATTTTGCGAGCAGGTTATATCAATCATCTTGTGACGGACGAAGGGACAATCTTGAAGGTGTTGAAGCTAGATGGAGACACCAACTATTTCTCTTTGTGATAGGTTAAATAATGACATTTATTGTCCTTGGTGGATAGTAAATGTTTTTATTTTATCAAAAAAAGCACAAAAGTGCAATTTATTCAAAAATGGTGAAAAAGAGCGATTTTGTTATTTACTATATTGAGATGAAATGATATACTTTGTTTACGAAAGAAACATAAAAACTTACTAAAAAAAGAAAAGGAGGTAGGAACAATGGAAATGATTGTTGCGGACCAAATTATTATGGGCTTGATAATCTATGCAGGTGATGCTAAGAGTCATGCCTATCAAGCATTATTGTTTATAAAATCGGGTGAGCATGAACGTGCTGAACAGGAGTTAAGCTTGGCAGATGCTGCTTTGTTAGAGGCGCATAATATGCAGACCAAGTTTTTAGCTCAAGAAGCCAGTGGAATAAAATCAGAAATCACAGCCCTGTTTGTGCATTCACAGGACCATCTCATGACATCGATTACAGAAATCAATTTGATTAAGGAAATCATTGATTTACGAAAAGAATTAAAAAAAGTCAGTTAAACCAATTTTATATTTAGGAGGATACCAAAATGGTTAAAATAGCTCTTTTTTGTGCGGCTGGATTTTCTACTGGCATGTTGGTCAACAATATGAAAGTAGCAGCAGAGGCTGCGGGTGTAGAGGTAGAGATAGATGCTCATTCTCAAGGAAAAATAGCTGACTATCTAGACAAAATAGATGTGGCACTGTTAGGACCACAAGTTGCCTATACTTTTGATAAATCTAAAGCACTTTGTGATGAAAAGAATGTTCCGATTGCAGTCATTCCTATGGCTGATTATGGAATGCTAGACGGAAAAAAAGTTTTGCAACTAGCTCTAAGTTTAGTTTCATAAAGGGGTGGGACCATGGCTAAAGTAGATACACAAAAAATTATTGTTCCGATCATGAAGTTTGTAAACATGAAAGGGATTATCGCTTTAAAGGATGGCATGTTGGCTATCCTTCCATTAACAGTTGTGGGAAGTATTTTCCTCATTATTGGCCAGTTACCTTTTGAAGGCTTGAACAATGCAATTGCTGCTCTATTTGGAGCGGATTGGATTGAGCCATTCATGCAGGTTTATAGTGGCACATTTGCAATCATGGGCTTGATTTCCTGTTTTGCGATTGGCTATTCTTATGCAAAGAATAGCGGTGTTGAGCCACTTCCAGCGGGTGTCTTGTCCTTGTCCTCCTTCTTTATTCTCTTGAGGTCATCTTACATACCAGCAGAAGGTGAACCAATTGGAGATGCCATTGCAAAAGTTTGGTTTGGTGGTCAAGGAATTATCGGAGCAATCATCATTGGACTGGTAGTGGGGGCTATCTATACAACCTTTATTCAGCGTCATATCGTGATAAAAATGCCTGAGCAAGTACCCCAAGCTATTGCTAAACAGTTTGAGGCGATGATTCCTGCCTTTGTTATCTTTTTGCTATCTATGATTGTATATATCATTTCTAAGATGGTGACTAACGGTGGTACTTTCATTGAAATGATTTACGATGTGATCCAAGTGCCTCTTCAAGGTTTGACTGGTTCCTTGCCAGGTGCTATTGGAATTGCTTTCTTTATATCATTCCTATGGTGGTTTGGTGTGCATGGTCAATCCGTTGTCAATGGTGTTGTTACTGCCTTGCTTTTGTCAAACCTTGATGCCAACAAGGCTCTTCTAGCAGCAGATAAGTTGTCTTTGGAAAATGGCGCTCATATCGTGACCCAGCAGTTTTTGGATAGTTTCTTGATTATGTCAGGCTCAGGAATTACATTTGGTATAGTATTTGCAATGCTATTTGCAGCAAAATCAAAACAATACAAGGCACTTGGTAAGGTAGCAGCTTTCCCAGCCATCTTCAACGTCAATGAACCTGTCGTGTTTGGTTTTCCAGTTGTTATGAACCCAGTCATGTTTCTTCCATTTGTATTGGTACCAATCTTGGCAGCTTTCATTGTCTACGGTGCTATTTCAATAGGATTTATGCAGCCCTTCTCAGGTGTAACACTGCCTTGGTCAACTCCTGCAATCATTTCTGGTTTCATGGTCGGTGGTTGGCAAGGTGCGGTTGTTCAAATCATTATCTTGGCTATGTCAACTATTGTTTATTTTCCGTTCTTCAAAATTCAAGATAATATTGCCTATGAAAACGAACAAAAGGAAAATATCTAGTAAAAAACACTCATTAGATTTTGCACATTTGTGCTAAATGATTGCTATTTTCAAGTGCTATCTCTCCTTTATTGACAAAAATTAGTTGTAAAAGTTATACTTTAATTACAAACGAAACAAAATAACGTTTCGAAAGAAAGGAAAAATTAAAATGAAAACAGTAGTTACTGAGGTAGCAAGTACTAGCATTAAGACAGAATATTTCGGTAATTTGACCGATCGCATGCTCAAGTACCGCGAAGATGTTTTAGATAAAAAACCATACATTGATGCAGAGCGTGCAATTTTAGCCACAAAGGCTTACAAAGAACACCAAGAGAAACCAAATGTCTTAAAGCGTGCCTACATGCTAAAAGAAATTTTGGAAAATATGACACTGTACATTGAAGAAGAAAGTTTGATTGCAGGCAACCAAGCTTCTTCGAACAAGGATGCTCCAATTTTTCCAGAGTATACCTTGGAATTTGTTCTAAACGAATTGGATTTATTTGAAAAACGGGATGGAGATGTCTTCTATATTACCGAGGAAACCAAGGAGCAGTTGCGCAGTATCGCTCCGTTCTGGGAAAATAATAACTTACGTGCAAGAGCAGGTGTCTTGCTTCCAGAAGAAGTTCAAGTCTATATGGAAACAGGATTCTTTGGTATGGAAGGCAAGATGAACTCTGGCGATGCCCACTTGGCTGTTAACTACCAAAAGGTATTGGAACATGGTTTGCGTGGTTTTGAGGAACGCGTACGTGAAGCAAAAGCTAAGCTTGATTTGACGGATCCAGCAAGCATTGACAAGTACCATTTCTATGACTCAATCTTTATCATCATTGACGCAGTAAAAGCATATGCCAATCGTTTTGTTGCCTTGGCTACTGAATTGGCAGAGAAAGCACCAACCGCTCAACGCCGTCAAGAATTATTGGAAATCGCTCGTATTTGTTCGAAGGTACCGTATGAACCCGCAGAAACATTTGCAGAAGCAGTGCAATCTGTCTGGTTTATTCAGTGTATCTTGCAAATTGAGTCTAATGGACATTCCCTTTCTTATGGACGTTTTGACCAATACATGTATCCGTACGTGAAAGCGGACTTGGAAGCAGGTAGAGAAACGGAAGAAAGTATCGTTGAGCGGTTGACTAACTTGTGGATTAAGACCATTACCATCAACAAGGTTCGTAGTCAGTCTCACACCTTCTCATCAGCAGGTAGCCCGCTTTACCAAAACGTTACCATTGGCGGACAAACACGTGATAAGAAAGATGCTGTCAATCCACTTTCTTACTTAGTATTGAAATCTGTTGCCCAAACACATTTACCACAGCCAAACTTGACCGTTCGCTATCATGCAGGTCTTGATGCTCGTTTCATGAATGAATGCATAGAAGTAATGAAACTTGGCTTTGGTATGCCTGCCTTCAACAACGATGAAATTATCATTCCATCCTTTATTGAAAAAGGTGTCTTGGAAGAAGATGCCTATGACTACAGCGCGATTGGTTGTGTAGAAACGGCTGTTCCTGGTAAATGGGGTTACCGTTGTACAGGTATGAGCTATATGAACTTCCCGAAAGTGTTGTTGATTACAATGAATGATGGGATTGACCCTGCATCAGGCAAACGATTTGCTCCAGCCTTTGGTCACTTCAAAGACATGAAGTCATTTGAAGAGCTTGAAACGGCATGGGAGAAGACACTTCGTCATCTGACACGGATGAGTGTTATTGTTGAAAATGCGATTGATATTGCCTTAGAAAGAGAAGTTCCGGACATTCTTTGCTCGGCTCTGACAGATGACTGTATCGGTCGTGGTAAGCACTTGAAAGAAGGTGGGGCGATTTACGACTACATTTCTGGCTTGCAGGTTGGGATTGCCAACTTGTCCGATTCTCTAGCTGCCATTAAGAAATTAGTCTTTGAAGAAGGACGATTGACACCAGAAGAATTGTGGCATGCTTTGGAAACGGACTATGCTGGTGAACGTGGTAAAGAAATCCAAGAAATGTTGATTGAGGATGCACCAAAATACGGTAATGATGATGATTACGCAGACCAGTTGGTGACAGAAGCTTATAATATTTATGTGGATGAGATTGCCAAGTATCCAAACACTCGTTTTGGACGTGGTCCAATTGGTGGTATTCGCTATTCAGGTACCTCATCTATTTCAGCAAACGTTGGACAAGGTCGTGGTACTTTGGCGACACCGGATGGTCGAAATGCAGGTACACCATTGGCGGAAGGTTGTTCCCCATCTCATAATATGGATAAAAATGGACCAACTTCTGTATTGAAATCTGTTGCGAAATTACCAACGCACGAAATTGTTGGTGGTGTCTTACTCAATCAGAAGGTCAATCCACAAACTCTTGCTAAAGAAGAAGACAAACAAAAATTGATTGCCCTCTTGCGGACCTTCTTTAACCGCTTGCATGGGTACCACATTCAGTACAATGTTGTTTCGAGAGAAACCTTGCTTGATGCTCAGTTACATCCTGAAAAACACCGTGACTTGATTGTCCGTGTCGCAGGCTACTCAGCATTCTTCAATGTTCTTTCCAGAGCGACCCAAGACGATATTATCGGACGTACTGAACATACATTGTAAAAGAGGTTATCACTATGGAATTTATGCTGGACACGTTAAATGTAGAAGAAATCAAAAAATGGGCCAAGGTTCTCCCGCTTGCGGGAGTAACCTCTAACCCGACTATTGCAAAGAAAGAGGGGGATATTGACTTTTTTAAACGCTTAAAAGACATTAGAGACCTACTTGGTCCGGAACCTTCCCTGCATGTGCAGGTTGTTGCAAGAGATTACGAGGGGATTTTAGCGGATGCGAAAAAAATTCGTGAGCTGGCTCCTGAGAATGTCTACATTAAAGTTCCAGTAACTCCAGAAGGATTGGCAGCTATCAAGACCCTGAAAGCAGAAGGGTTTAAGATTACAGCGACAGCGATTTATACAACTTTTCAAGGCTTGTTGGCCATTGCTGCGGGCGCAGACTATTTAGCACCTTACTATAACCGTATGGCCAATTTAAATATTGATTCAAATGCAGTAATTGCTCAGTTGGCGGAAGTCATTGATCGTGAGTGTTCAGAGAGTAAGATTTTAGCTGCGTCCTTTAAGAATGTAGAACAAGTCAATCAAGCATTTGCAAATGGTGCTCAGGCAATTACAGCTGGTACAGATGTTTTTGAGGCCGCCTTTGCCATGCCATCTATCGACAAAGCGGTAACTGATTTTGCAGCAGATTGGTCTGCTATTCATGGCAAAGAGTTTATAGAATAAGAAATAGGGGGTCGGTTATGAAAGCTATCTCAAGTCCTTCACGCTATATCCAGGGAACAGGTATCCTGTATGAAAGTGCGGTCGAAATCTTGAAAATAGGTCACCGCCCCCTTGTTTTGTGTGACGAAACAATTTATAACAAGATTGGGAATAAGTTTATAAAAAATATTACATGTTATGGTTGTATGCCAATGACTTCCTTTTTAATGGGAGATGTTACAGACATTCAAGTATTTGCACATGCTAGAACTGCAGAAGAACATAAAGCAGACATGGTGATTGGCTTGGGTGGTGGTCGGATATTGGATATGACCAAATTAGTAGCAGGTTTGTTGGAACTTCCATATGTTTTGATTCCGACGATATTATCAACGCCTGCATCAACCTCTTCTTGTGCTATTCTTCATGAAGGGTATTCACGCAGTGATACGGTCAGGGGGCAACTGGGTGAACCTTCTTTGGTCATTGCAGATACACAACTCTTCTTACATCATGCCCCTTTGTTTATTTTGGAATTGGGATTGGTACGTTGTTTGACGTGTTTAGCGGCGGAGTCTATTTGCCAAGACGAAGAGCAGGTCAGTGTGATGGATCGCTTGCTCATTCAAGGTTGTGAGCAATTATTGCTCTCCAAAGGAAAAGATGCTTATCAGTCCTATCAATTACAGGCCACTAGTAAGTCTTTGGAAGATGTTGTCGAAGTCATCACCTTTTTAACTGGAATGGCAACGCATCATGATGCCGTTCGATTGGTTAGTCTGCTCTATACAGAAATCATCGCCCGCTATTCAGAAAGTATTCAAGGCAAAGAAGAACAAATTTTTACTTGTGTACATCTTGTATTGTTGCAATTGAGGAATTGTTCAGAAAAGGAATGGCAGTCTTATTTGGAATTTTATAGAGATTTAAACTTACTGCCACCCCTAAGCTCGTTACCATTTTCGTCAACTACTGGTCTTTCTCAAACCTGTCGAACCAGTCTTGAGGGGCTTCCAGTTTCAATTGAACAGTTGGAAAAAGCTGTACAAGAGTTACCGAAACTACTGTTTTCCTTAAAAGAATAATGATTTCACTTTAGTATTGAAAATTCTATCAAAACAAATATAATAAAGTAAATGAAAAATTACAGGAGGAATGTTTATGAAAGTTTTTGCTAGTCCGTCGCGTTATATTCAGGGCAAGAATGTCTTATTTCAAGGCGCTGAAGCTATCGGTAAATTAGGAACAAAGCCTTTGATTCTTTGTGATGATTTGGTGTACGGCATTGTTGGTGAGAAGTTTCTAACATACTTGACCGATGCAGGTATGATACCTTATCGTGTCGTTTTTAACGGCGAGGCATCCGATAAAGAAATTCAACGTGTGGTGACCCTCGGTCAAGAGCAAGCGAGCGATGTCATTATTGGCTTAGGTGGTGGAAAAGCTATAGACTCTGCTAAAGCTATTGCAGATTTACTTGCAGTTCCTGTTGTGATTGCTCCAACGATTGCCTCAACAGATGCTCCTACATCAGCATTATCTGTTATCTATACAGAAGAAGGAGCTTTTGAACGCTATATTTTCTACAAGAAGAATCCGGATCTTGTGTTAGTAGATACAGCTATCATTTGTCAAGCACCACCTCGTTTATTAGCCTCAGGTATTGCAGACGGTTTAGCGACCTGGGTTGAGGCGCGTGCTATTTTGCAAAGCAATGGAACAACCATGGCAGGAGGTGCGCAGACGCTTGCAGGTATTGCTATTGCTCAAACTTGTGAGAAGACCTTGTTTGATTACGGACTGCAGGCTATGGCTAGTTGTGAAGCCAAGGTTGTGACAACTGCCTTGGAAAATATTGTTGAAGCCAATACCTTATTAAGTGGACTTGGATTTGAAAGTGCAGGTCTGGCTGCGGCGCATGCTATTCACAATGGTTTTACTGCTTTGGAAGGAGATATTCATCATCTGACACATGGCGAAAAAGTTGCTTATGGTACCTTAACACAACTCTTCTTGGAAAATCGTCCTAAAGAAGAGTTGGAAAAGTATATTCGTTTCTATCAAGCCTTGAACTTGCCAACTACTCTAGCAGAATTGCATCTAGCTGATGCGAGCTATGAAGATTTGTTGAAGGTTGGTCAACAAGCAACTATTGAAGGCGAAACGATTCATGGTATGCCATTTGCGATTTCAGCAGAAGATGTAGCAGAGGCATTGTTAGCAGTTGATTTCTACGTTCGTTCCTTAGGAAAATAATTTGCTCTGTCCTGAGAAATTCAGTTTTCTCAGGGCTTTTCTTTTCAAAATATTATGGTATAATTATGAAATAACAAATTTTTAGAAAATTTTGAAGAATTGACTTAAAGGAGATTTCTATGGCTTATGTAGTAGCTGTTGTTGGTGCCACTGGTGCAGTAGGTGCCCAAATGATTAAAATGTTGGAAGAATCCACCCTTCCAATAGAGAAAGTGCGTTTCTTGGCTTCTGCTCGTTCAGCAGGCAAGACCTTGCAATTTAAGGGACAGGACATTGTCATTGAAGAAACAACAGAAACAGCCTTTGAAGGAGTAGATATTGCCCTCTTCTCAGCTGGTGGCTCTACATCTGCCAAGTATGCTCCATATGCAGTAAAAGCAGGAGCGGTTGTGGTGGATAACACCTCTTATTTCCGTCAAAATCCAGATGTTCCTCTGGTTGTTCCTGAAGTAAATGCTCACGCGCTTGATGCCCACAATGGTATCATTGCTTGTCCAAACTGTTCAACTATTCAAATGATGGTTGCTTTGGAGCCTGTTCGTCAGAAATGGGGCTTGGAGCGGATTATCGTATCAACCTATCAGGCAGTTTCTGGTGCAGGTATGGGAGCTATCTTGGAAACGCAAGCTCAGCTTCGTTCTGTCTTGAATGACGGTGTAGAGCCAAAAGCGGTAGAAGCTAACATTCTTCCTTCAGGTGGTGATAAGAAACACTACCCAATCGGTTTCAATGCCATTCCGCAAATTGATCTCTTCACAGACAATGACTACACTTACGAAGAGATGAAGATGACAAAAGAAACCAAGAAAATCATGGAAGATGACAGTATTGCTGTTTCTGCAACCTGTGTCCGTATTCCAGTCTTGTCTGCCCACTCTGAGTCTGTTTACATTGAAACCAAAGAAATTGCTCCGATTGATGAGGTAAAAGCAGCCATTGCAGCCTTCCCTGGTGCTGTTTTGGAAGATGATGTGGCAAACCAAGTATATCCGCAAGCTATTAACGCTGTTGGTAGCCGTGATACCTTTGTCGGTCGTATCCGTAAAGATTTGGATAAGGAAAACGGTATTCACATGTGGGTTGTTTCTGACAACTTGCTCAAGGGTGCAGCATGGAACTCAGTTCAAATCGCTGAAACTCTCCATGAACGTGGATTGGTTCGTCCAACTGCAGAATTGAAATTTGAATTGAAATAAGTTTGAGGACTTAGAAAAATCAAAGGCTGGTTTCAGCCTTTTTTGTCAAGAGAAAGAGAGAAAATCTATGTCTATTCAAGATTTACGCGATGTAAAAATCATTACAGCCATGATTACACCCTTTAAAGAAGATGGTGCAATTAACTATGATGTATTGCCAGAATTGGTCGAACATTTGTTGGCTCATCATACGGAAGGGATTTTGTTGGCAGGAACAACAGCTGAAAGTCCAACCCTTACACACGCTGAGGAATTGGAACTCTTTGCAGCCGTACAAAAGATTGTCGATGGTCGTGTGCCGCTGATTGCTGGTATCGGTACTAATGATACCCGTGACTCCATCGAGTTTGCCAAGGAAGTTGCGGCCTTTGGTGGCTTTGCAGCAGGTCTTGCCATCGTACCGTATTACAACAAGCCTTCTCAAGAGGGAATGTATCAGCACTTCAAAGCCATTGCGGATGCTTCTGATTTGCCAATTATTATCTACAATATTCCAGGTCGTGTTGTCGTTGAAATGACGCCTGAAACCATGTTGCGTTTGGCGGAGCATCCAAATATTATCGGTGTTAAAGAGTGTACCAGCCTTGCCAACATGGCTTACTTGATTGAGAATAAGCCAGAAGATTTCTTGATTTATACTGGTGAAGACGGCGATGCCTTCCATGCTATGAATTTGGGAGCCGACGGTGTTATTTCGGTCGCATCTCATACCAATGGTGATGAGATGCATGAGATGTTTACTGCCATTGAGCAGCAAGACATCCGAACAGCAGCTGCCATTCAACGCAAGTTTATTCCGAAAGTTAATGCTCTATTCTCCTATCCTAGTCCTGCACCAGTTAAGGCAGTTCTCAACTATCTTGGATTTGAAGTTGGCCCGCTCCGCTTGCCATTGGTACCATGCCCAGAAGAAGATGCCAAACGCATTATCAAAGTTGTAGTAGACGGCGACTACGAAGCAACCAAAGCCACAGTAACAGGAGTCGTACGACCAGATTATTAAAATAGTCAGGGGAGTGACTATTTTAACGCGAGCCTTGAAATAAGAGAGCGAGCAATGTCCAGTGGACGTTTTTAACCCGAGCCTAGAAACTGGAAAGCGAGGACAGTCAGGGGATAAGAATAGTCCAGTGGACTATTCTTACCTGAGCTTGAAAATAAAAAAGCGAAGTATTTTAACGCGAGCCAAGAAATAAGAGAGCGAGCAACGTCTGTGGACGTTTTTAACCCGAGCTCAAAAACCCGAAAGCGAGGATAGTCAGGGGATAAGAATAGTCCAGTGGAGTGAAACAGTTCGGGGAACTGTTTCAGCTGGTCACCAAGAACTACGAAAGTGACCACAGAAGACCTGAGCCTGAAAATAAAAAAGCGAAGTATTTTAACGCGAGCCAAGAAACTCGAAAGCGAGCTAGTCCAGTGGACGTTTTTAACCCGAGCCTAAAAACTCGATAGCTAG
This sequence comes from Streptococcus suis, assembly GCF_002964575.1. Taxonomy (GTDB): domain Bacteria; phylum Bacillota; class Bacilli; order Lactobacillales; family Streptococcaceae; genus Streptococcus; species Streptococcus suis_R. The sequence goes on from NZ_POQQ01000018.1 coordinate 28,305, forward strand.
GTCAACCAAGACGTTAACTGTCATTTTCGACCTTTTATTTCAGTTTATCTAAACACATCAGTTATCTGGTGTGTTTTTTTAAAGCTGTAAACCTTTTCCAGAAAAAATCGAACAGTCAGTGCTATAATGGAGAGGAAGGGAGGTTGCGGAATGAATATTGTTATCATTGGTGCTTCATTTGCTGGCTTGACAACTGCAATGGAATGCCAAAAACGTTATCCACAAGCCACTATCTACTTGATTGACAAAGAAGAGAGTATCGCTTATTTTCCAAATGCACTGAATTGGAAAATAAAAGGAGAAATTTCAAGCTGGGAAGAAGCAAGAATTTGCTATTTTGAAGGGCTAGAGCAGTCATCCATTCAGTTCTTGCTTGGATGGGAATGCATTTCCATAGAAGCAGAATTAAAAAAGGTCAGACTGAAGCAAGAAAATAAACATCAGGATGTGACCTATGATTACCTTATCTTAGCTATGGGTGCCCAACAAGTCTGGGAACACCACTCGGTTGACCTGTCGGAAAAGATATTGACCAGTAAATCCATTGCTCAAGCCCAAAAGAGTTTTGAAAAGCTAGAAGAAGCAGAGAGTGTGACGGTAATAGGTGCTGGTCAAATTGGGCTTGAAAGCCTAGAAGCACTCAGTCGTCTGCCTTTGAAGCTTAGATTGATGGAGTCGCAAGAATGGCCCTTGGCCAAGTATTTTGATCAGGAAATGGTCGTCTTTATCTGGAATGAATTTGAACGGATAGGCTTGGACTATCATTTTTCAGAAACCATCAATGAAGTCAGCTTGAATGAACTGGGTCAAGTCCAGTTAAGCAGCTTGCAGGGAACCTACCTGTCTGATTTTGTTCTTTTGGGGACCAACTTTAGACCTCATACAGATTTGGTGGAAGGATTAGTTGACTTGCATACAGACGGCAGTATTCTGGTGGATGACTATCTTGAAACCAGTCAATCTGGAATTTTTGCGGTAGGAGATTTAATTCGAATGCCTGTGACCATGTTTGGGCAGGCCTATCTGCCCATGATCAATCATGCTATCTTGACAGGTCGCTTGGTTGCAGAAAACCTTTTGGCCAAGAAGAAGCCTTTAAGAGCTGTTGAACGCATTGTTTCCACCCATGTATTTGGTTATAATTTGACCAGTGTCGGCCTGACCGAAAGGGAAGCAAATTTGTGGTTAGATACCTCATCTATCCGTATTCAACAAGCCTTTAGTCAGTGGGATGAGGAAACAATCGACTTTAAAATGGTGGTCAGTCGAAAGGATGGACGCATACTTGGTGGGCAACTGGTGTCTACCTCTGATCATATAGCACAGATGAATGTGCTTGCTCTTGCCATCTCTAAGGAAATGACGGTGGAAGATTTGCTACAGGAAGCTTGGCTCTGTTTGCCAAGGAGGACGGATTTGCAACCATTTCTTGTTGAAGCAGCCAATCGTTATCTATGGCAAAAAGAGGATAGAGAGTAGGTGGTGAGCTGGTGCATATACTAGATTTATTAGAAAAACGGGAGCGTGCTATTTACCAGCTTTTCCTTCTTTTGAGAAAGTCGGTCACAGCCCTTGGGATAAAAGAGGCGGCTCAGGAATTGCATCTGTCTAAATCAACCTTGTTACGCTATGTAGAGAGTTTTTCTGAAGAGGTTGCAGAGGAGCCGTTTGGACTTGTTTTTCAGATTAGAGAAGAGGAAATCCTTCTGCACCGTGACGCAACCGTATCCATCCAAGACCTGTTTACCTTTCTGTGTCGAACGAGTGTGAAGTACCAGATTTTACTCTATTTTTTTGATAAAAATGAATGCTCTATTCCCATGTTGGCGCAGGATTTGTTACTCAGCGAGGCAACCTTAAACAGACACCTGTCCTCTATAAACCAAGTCTTGAAAGAGTTTCAGGTGACTATTCGAAGCGGTCGTTTGCGTGGCAGTGAATTGCAAATTCGTTATCTCTATTATCACTTGTTTTGGCTGACCCGGCCTTTAAAGGAACTAGAAAAGGACCGAGTATTTGTCGAACAACTGGGGCATTTGCCAATTTTTGAACGCTTTTACCAGTCCCCCTTTAATCCAAGACAGGCTCATCAGCTAGCCCTATGGTTGATGATTGTCCAAAAGAGAATGCGCTTGAAAGATTTGGACTTTCAGGCGGTCTATCAGCTAATGGCCCCTTATGAGCAACATAAATTCTATCGGCAACTGCGGCAACTGTTTTTGACCTTGAGCCAGCAATCATCGGCTTCCTTTCAAGAGGGGGACACCATGTCTGTTTTTGCATTTTTGTTCAGTCAAGGGATTTTGGCAGCTCATCAATTAGAACAGGTGTTGGGCTTTGGTGGTCCCATCATGGCAGCGACTAGTTGGGCCTTTCAACAGGTCAAGGTCTTATTGCAAACAGATTTGGCAGTGGAAGAGGGGGAACTCTATCATCTCAATCAGGTCTTTAGTCAGCTCTATTTTTTCACTTCCTGCATAGAGAGTGGCTTTGATGAACTTGGTTCTTATGAAGTGTCCGTGCAAATGGCAGCAAGCAGTATTTTACGCCATGTTTCCAGCGAGATTTTTGGGAGAAAGGAAGAGGTGGCAGTTTGTCATTTGAGGTCCTTGAGCCAGTTATTTTCTTATTTCATGCAGGTGGAGCCAGCTATGGTACAGATTGGTTGGGCATCCAGCTATCCATCTGTCATTAGTTCTCCAATCTTGCAAGTCCTCCGTCAGTCCTTAGAACGCAATCGGTCCATTCAAATCGAACCTGTCCAACCAGACCAATCCTATGATTTGGTTATCTGCCACGATTATCCTTGGGAGAAGAGCCCCTTTTTTCAAGTGTATGCTATGCCAACTGTTCAGGAATTGAAAGACCTAAAAAGTTTGATTCAGACAATTCATCAGCGCAAATTAGAGCAGGCCAAGCGCCTGGTTGAGCGCACACACTTCCGAATTGAACGACGGTGATAAACTTTCTAGTGTTCTAGGAAGTTTTTTTAGTAGCAACATTCTGCTTTATCAATTTTTTTTTAAAATCTAAAAAAATTGATAGGATTATTGTTAAAAAATAGTTTACAATAAAGTCACAAGGAAAACGGAAGCGTTTTCAAGAAAACAAAAATGGGGAGGACAGGATATGTCTGCAGAAAAATACATTATGGCCATTGACCAAGGTACAACGAGCTCACGCGCCATCATCTTTAACAAAAAAGGTGAAAAAGTGGGTAGTTACCAAAAAGAATTCACGCAAATTTTCCCTAAACCAGGTTGGGTAGAACACAATGCCAATGAAATTTGGAATTCCGTCCAGTCTGTCATTGCGGGATCCTTTATTGAAAGTGGTGTTCGTCCAGACCAGATCGAAGGGATTGGGATTACTAACCAACGTGAAACGACAGTTGTTTGGGACAAGGAAACAGGACTTCCAATTTACAATGCCATTGTCTGGCAATCTCGCCAGACAGCTCACATTGCAGATCAGTTAAAACAAGATGGGCATGCAGACCTCTTCCATAAAAAGACAGGTTTGGTTATTGATGCTTACTTCTCTGCAACTAAGGTTCGTTGGATTTTGGATCAAGTTCCTGGAGCCCAAGAGCGTGCAGAAAAGGGTGAAATCCTCTTCGGGACCATTGATACTTGGTTGGTATGGAAATTGACAAATGGTAAGTGCCATGTGACGGACTACTCAAACGCGGCACGTACTATGTTGTACAATATCAAAGAGCTCAAGTGGGATGATGAAATCCTTGAATTGCTCAATATTCCAAAAGCCATGTTGCCGGAAGTTCGTTCCAACTCAGAAATCTACGGAACGACAGCTCCATTCCATTTTTACGGAGCAGAAGTACCAATCTCTGGTATGGCAGGTGACCAGCAGGCAGCCCTCTTCGGTCAGTTGGCGTTTGAGCCTGGTATGGTGAAAAATACCTATGGAACAGGTTCCTTCATCGTCATGAACACAGGTGAGGAAATGCAGCTTTCTGATAATAGCCTCTTGACCACTATCGGATATGGTATCAACGGTAAAGTATACTATGCACTGGAAGGTTCAATCTTTATCGCAGGATCAGCTGTACAATGGCTTCGTGACGGTATGCGGATGGTCAAAGAATCACCTGAATCAGAAGAGTTGGCTCGCAAGTCAACTAGCAATGATGAAGTCTATGTTGTACCAGCCTTTACTGGTTTGGGAGCTCCTTACTGGAATTCAGAAGCACGTGGCTCTGTTTTTGGCTTGACACGTGGAACAACCAAGGAAGATTTTGTGAAGGCAACTCTTCAATCCATTGCCTACCAAGTGCGCGATGTCATTGATACCATGCAGATTGATTCAGGTATTGATATCTCTGTTTTGAAGGTTGATGGTGGCGCGGCTATGAACAGTCTTCTCATGCAATTCCAGGCGGATATTCTTGGTATTGAGATTGCCCGTGCGAAAAACTTGGAAACAACTGCTCTTGGTGCAGCATTCTTGGCAGGTTTGGCAGTTGGTTTCTGGAAAGATTTGGATGAATTGAAAGAATTAAATGCTGTTGGCCAATCCTTCCAACCAACTATGAACGATGCTCGTAAAGAACAACTTTACAAGGGATGGAAAAAAGCAGTTGCCGCAACACAACTATTTGCAGAAGTAGAAGAAGATTAAAATGGAAAAAATGGTTGGAAGGGACAATTCGTCTCTTCTAATCAATCCGTCTGAATAAATGTTAGGAAGTGAATCGTATGGAATTTTCAAAAGAAACAAGACGCTTAGCTATTGAGCGAATGCAGGATCGTCAACTTGACCTCTTGATTATCGGGGGTGGTATTACAGGTGCTGGTATGGCTTTACAGGCAGCAGCAAGTGGTATGGAAACAGCCTTGATTGAAATGCAAGACTTTGCCGAAGGGACATCCAGCCGTTCAACCAAATTGGTTCACGGTGGACTTCGTTACCTCAAACAATTTGATGTAGAAGTGGTTTCCGATACGGTTTCAGAACGTGCAGTTGTGCAAAATATTGCCCCACATATTCCAAAACCAGATCCAATGTTGCTACCAGTCTATGATGAAGAGGGTTCTACCTTTAGCCTCTTCCGCTTGAAAGTGGCTATGGACCTCTATGACCTCTTGGCTGGCGTCAACAATACAGACCTTGCCAATAAGGTGTTGACGAGAGAAGAAGTCCTAGAACGGGCACCTCACCTGAAAAAAGAAGGCTTGCTTGGTGGTGGAGTTTACCTTGACTTCCGTAACAATGATGCTCGCCTAGTAATTGAAAATATCAAACGGGCAGCCAAAGATGGTGCCTTGATTGCTAGCCGTGTCAAAGCGGAGAAATTCATCAAGGATGAGGCTGGAAAAGTTGTCGGGATCGTCGCTCGTGATTTGCTGACAGATAGTACCTTTGAAATCCGTGCACGTTTGGTTATCAATACAACAGGACCTTGGAGTGATGAAGTACGCAACCTCGGTGGCGAAGGTTCAGGTATCCTTCAAATGCGTCCAACCAAAGGTGTACATCTAGTTGTCGACAGCTCTCGCTTGTCTGTGCCACAGCCGACTTATTTTGATACAGGTCACGCAGATGGTCGCATGGTCTTTGTCCTTCCACGTGAAAATAAAACCTACTTTGGTACGACAGATACGGACTATACTGGTGATTTGGCGAATCCAATGGTAACTCAAGAAGACGTTGACTACCTACTAGATATTGTCAACAATCGCTTCCCAGAAGCAAACTTGACCTTGGATGACATTGAGAGCGGTTGGGCAGGTCTTCGTCCCCTCTTGTCTGGCAATGGTGCTTCCGACTATAACGGTGGTAACAACGGTAAGCTCAGTGATGACAGCTTTAATAGCCTGATTGAAACGGTCAAAGGCTACTTGAACAATGAAAAGACTCGTGACGATGTGGAACATGATTTGACACATTTGGAAGGTAGTGTTTCAGAAAAACACTTGGATCCTTCAGCTGTATCACGTGGCTCTGCCCTTGATCGTGATGACAATGGTTTGCTGACTCTTGCAGGTGGTAAAATCACAGACTTCCGTAAAATGGCCGAAGGTGCCTTGGAAAAAGTAGCAGACATTCTCAAAGAAGAACATGGTCGCAGCTTCAAACTCATCAATTCGAAGACCTATCCCGTTTCTGGAGGGGAATTGAACCCAGCTAACGTAGCAGAAGAAATTGAACATTTGGCTCAATTAGGGGTGAAAAAAGGTTTGCACTACGACGATGCCCTCTATCTTGCTAACTTGTACGGCTCAAATGCGCCAAAAGTATTTGCCTTGAACCATAAAGTAGAGGCTGTGTCTGACCTTAATCAACGTGACTTGCTTTCCCTTCATTATGCTATGAAGGAAGAAATGACCTTGACTGCAGTTGACTATCTTCTTCGTCGTACCAACTATATGCTCTTTATGCGGGAGCAGTTGGATGCAGTAGCACCTGAAATCATCAAGGAAATGGCAGCTTACTATGCTTGGTCTGAGGAAGAACTAGCTCAACAGGAAGGCTTACTTGCGGAAACCTTGCACAAAAATGATTTGAGCTATCTAAAAGAAAAATAATCTACTGGTAGGTGGGAGCTTGTTCTTCTATGGAAGAAGCTCCCCACCAGTTTATCAATAAGAGATTGATACAAGAGGAGAAGTTATGAAATTTTTACGTTCAACAATCGGTTATATGATTGCAGGCATGATTGTTATGAGTGTCTGGGGAGCATTTGCAGAAGCTTATGGTATTATCGGTGGTTTCTTCGCGGCTTTTATTATCATTGGTCCAATGTGGTATATGAACCACTATCTAGGACTTATTAAACATGATGCTGACTCAGCATTTGTTGATATGGGACTAGGTATTGCTATCTGCGGTATTTTTCGAGATGCATTTATGAAGGGATTTGGTACTATTGCTGATTCTTTACCGACTATCCTTTTGATTATCGTTGGGGCTACAATTGGTGGACTGGTTGCAGCTAAGATTGAAGAAGATATGGAAAAAGACTAGGAGGATTATCATGACAATTCAACAAGCAATAGCGACACTTGTAGGTGCCTTTGTTTTCCCATTTGTTATTCGATTGACCTGGGGAAAAATGGTCGAGCATTTTGGACCAATTGGTGGCTGGTTAGCAGCGGCCATGGTTGTCGGTACGGTATGGTGTCTCAATCATGGTGTCGGTCTTATGTCTCAATCAGGTGATGCCTGGGTCGATATGGGATTAGCAGCAGGAGTAGGAGTATTTGTAGCCTCTGTAGCACGTGGAGGAAAGGTTGGGAAAGCTACCAACAACATTCTAGCAGCACTTGTAGGTGGTATTTTAGGTGGCCTGGTCCTCTCATTCTTTCTATAATCATGAAGAGGCTGGGCAAAAACTAGCCGCTCACATATAAAAAAACGAGCAATTCCAATTAGGATTTGCTCGTTTTCCATTTCATGCTTTATAATTATAATAACGACAAAACAACTAGAAAGGCATGAAAATGTATAAACAG
>NZ_POQQ01000019.1 GCF_002964575.1 Streptococcus suis
CTATGTGAATGAGCTTCGTCGCTTGTATGGTCAAGATGCAGAAGTATTATGTGGCTATGAAGCTGGATGTCTTGGATTTACCCTATATCACTAGCTACAAGTTCACGGGATTCCCTGTATCGTGATGGCACCTACAACGGTAATGAAGGAAGGAGCTAAGCGTGTCAAGACTGATAAGAAAGATGCGGCTCAGCTCGCAAAAGCTCTGGCCTTTCGTAGCTATCGGCCTGTTCATATTCCTACTGCTGAGGATGAACAAGTCAAAGAATATATCCGTATGAGAACAGACCACAAAGTGGCTCTGAAGAAAATCAAACAACTTCTGACCTTCTGTCTCCGACATGATTTTCGCTATACCGAGGAAGCTGTAATTGGACACAGAAACATGTCCGCTGGCTCCATTCCCTAAATCCTAAGGGACTTTACGCAGAGATTTTGACAGAATATCTATTGACCTATGAGAAATTAGTAGATCAAATAGAACGGTATGATGCACGAATTGAGTAACCGGCTCAAAGTGACAGTTATCAAGAGAAGGTCTCTCAGCTTTCTTGGCATCAAAACACTAACCGCTCTTTCCGTTGTGACAGAAATCGGAAATTTTAATCGCTTTGCGACAGCTCAACATCTTGGGCTGACTTCTAGCGAAAACTCTAGTGGCGACAAGGAGAGAAGAGGCGCTATCACCAAAGCTGGTAATAGCCATGTAAGACGACTTCTGATAGAAACTGCACAATCATTGGCTAAGGGGACGATTGGGGATAAATCCAAAGAATTGAAAAGGAGACAAAGTGGAAACCAAGTGGAGGTGATTGCTTATGCGGATAAGGCTAATGAACGCTTAAGAAGACGTTATCGCACACTTGTTCTAGGAAAAAATAAGAAACAAAATGTTGCTAAAAAAGCTATTGCACGGGAATTATCTGGTTTTATTTGGGGGATGATGACAGGAAGAATAGCTTGAAGTTAGCGCTTGTTTTCATGTACACTTTTGACAATTAAGTTTTATCATCGCAGAGCGATGAGGAATTCTTATTTCTATCCAAAATCACTGGGTGAATTTGGATAGAAATAAGGATTGAAATCATGATTGAATGGAAAGTATCTTGAAGGAGTTTAGGACTTCAAGGTTTGAGTCATCTACAAAATGACTAAGTGGCACAATTGTGATCCACGCTTATAGAGAGTCGGACTCGCGGCAGAACCCTTGACCTGTAGGTAACCAATCCACGAATATCAGAGTGGTCAATGCCCGAAGCTAAGAACTAAGCTTTTCATTTTTCACGCGTTGTAAAATGAAGTGTAACAAAATAGACATGTTCGTTTGATATACTAGCATTCCCCAACTCATACTCAACAAAAATCAAAAGCAAGCCAACCAAGTGTTTTTTAACCATTGTCTACTAACAATTGGTTTTAAAATAGACCAATCTAACTCTCGTATCACTTCTTGAAGCTTGTTTATCACATCATCTAGTGTTTTGAAAGCTTTATTCTTAAACCCTCTCTTTCGAATCTCAGCCCAAGCTTGTTCAATTGGATTCATTTCAGGAGTATAGGGAGGAATAAACTCGAAACCAATATTATGTGGTTTCTCTAAGGTACTTGATTTATGCCAAACGGCATTGTCCATCACTAATAAAATAGAATCGTCAGGATAAGCTTCAGATAGTTGTTTGAGAAAAACATTCATCCAATCTGTACTGCAGCCCCCAGCGATAATGAAGAAGGGCTCTCCTGTATGGGCCTCAACAGCACCATATCAATGGCGATACTCACGAATATAGTGACTATGTACATGCGGTCTCACCCCTTTTGCTGCTCAGACCTTTCCAATTTTACTAATCTGACCAAAGCCCGCCTCACCTTGATGCATTAGCCTGACTTTATGATGGCGACGACTATTCTTGAAGTGCTTTCTTTTTTCATGAATGAAGATTTTATTTTTAGACGCTAAAATGATATTTGCGTCTGCTTTTTTAGGGTGTTTTGGTCTTTGCGTAACTTTGCGCCAACCATGGCGTTTAAGAGGGGATAGAATCCATCCTTGGTCGTAGGATGTCCAACACATTTCAGATAAGCTTCATAGAGAGAGTTTTTCGTCACGAATTCGCCATTTAATGAAGCTGTTAACGGTTCTTTTAGAAATACCTCTTCTTCTTGAGAGGTTAAATATTGACGATTACGCCCACCTCGAGTTTCTTTTACTAGAGCTGAAATCCCCTCAAGTTCGTACTTGCCTTGTAAGGACCAGATTGTATACTTTGAATAGCCGATAAGGTTAGTGATTTCCTTATAGCTAAGACCTTCTGCTCTGAACAGGATAACTTGAAGTCGTCTATGAAATGGAGAATAGGTTTTATCTTTCAAATAAGTTTTTAATTCGTTCGTTTGTTCGATAGTGAGTTTCATAAATCTATTATAGGTCAGTTTTTGTTTTTCAAACAGTATTAGAGAACAAAAAATTCCCCTGTAATCCAATGTTACAGAAGAATTTTTATTTTAATTTTTAATTGGGCCATTTTCAACTGCTTTGACAGCTTGGCTAATGGTTTGGGCGAAAATTTCTGCACCGTTATTTTCAATGTTGAAATGAACCAAGTCTGAGTTGTACCAAATTGGTGGATTGTCTAGGGAGGCCTGGTACCAGTCTGCAATTGAAATATAATCGTATTTCTCAGCCAATTCTTTTTCATATTGCCCTGTTTGGTAGGAAATAGAATTACTTGGACTAAAGTTACCATCGTATGGTGTTACGAAAATGAGGCGCCGTCCTTTAGGAAAGTCTTTAACCAATTTGTCCAAAATTTCTTGGTAATTGTCACTCGTATTAGTACCGAGAGCAACAATAACCGTTTCTTTCAAGCTATTGTTTTGCTGGTAGAGCTTAATCAAACTTTCAATTTCTGAGAGGTTTCGACTGACAGTTCCATCAATTTGAATACCTGGAATGGCTTCCTGAAGTGCTGTACTTGCTCGAACGGTAACAGAATCTCCAAACATGGTCACACCCTTTTGAATATCAAAGCTAGATACTTTTGAATTTTCAGCTGCTGATCGAGTAGTTGAAAGTTGGGTCTGCGCTTGGTAGAGGCTGCTAATCATATTTTCTTGGTCAAAAGCTCCTAGCTTAGGAGCAAAGAGGCAGATGGCTAAGCTTAAAACCGTAAAGAAACCAAAACATCCAGCTACCCATTTCTTATAAGGCTTGAGGTCTATTGCCAGTCCGAACAGATTTCCAACCTTACCTGCGACAAAGGGTTCGAGGATATAGGTCGAAATTGTTGCTAGAATGACGGAGAAGATAAAGGATAAGATGGCAGCAGTAGTCGCATTGCTTAGTTGAGTAAAGATGATCAATAGTGGCCAATGGAAGAGGTAGACCCCATAGGAAATAGCTGCAAAGAATTGAATAATGCTAGGTTCATTGACCTTTTCTGTCTTTTCATGGAGCACACGCGCCGCAAAAATCATAGCAGCAGTTGCTAGGCTAGACAGGAGGAAACCAATCAGGTAGGTCCAAATGGAACTAAATTGAAGGGTAAACAGCAGGATAAGTTCGACTGCCAATCCTCCTGCAAATAGTCCGACTACCTTCAGCAAGCTAAGTGATTGAATAGTTTTCTGGAAGGCAGCGGTTGTATGACCGATACCGGCAATAGTTGCTAGAATAGCCCCAAGAAAGAAGGGAAAGGTATGGGTAAAAGTCGAATAATAAATAGATGAGAAGTTGTCCACGAAGAAACTGGATATAAACATTCCAAGGAAGGTCAGGACAAATAGGCTGAAGGAGGTCAAGAAAATTGTTCCACGCAGTTGCCCAACACTTTTGGCTATCCGCGCTAAGAACCAGACTAGACCTGCCCAGATAATGTAATATTGGACCTCAATCGCCAGTGTCCAGGTGTGGACAAAAAGATGGGGCGAAAATTGATTTTCATAGCTACCACCAGATAGAATTTCAAAGAAATTGGTCATAAAGCCAAGGGCAGCTGTAACTTGACTTCCAATATTAGCCAGGAAATCATTCCGAATAAAGAGGGCTAGGGGAAGAACTAGCAGGATGGTTAAAACCAAAGGAGGTAGAATCCGATAGAGTCTTCTTCGGAAAAAGGAGATGAGATCAATTTTTTTATGTTTTGAAAACTCATCAATCAAAAGTGCTGTCGTCAGATAGCCAGATAGGGTGAAGAAGAGGTCTACTCCAACAAATCCACCAGGAAAAATCTTGATGAAGAAATGGTAGAGGAGAACAAAGACCAAGCCGATGACACGAATTGTAGATAACCATTTAATTTTCATTTTGATAAATCCCCTGTTTAAATCTTCCTTCGTAGATGGCCTGTCCTTCCGTAGTTAGTTTGCCTTTGCCATCGGCGTAACCATTTTTAAATTCTCCAGTATAAACCCAGCCACTAGCTGATGTATAGGTTCCTTGACCGTGAAAAATGCCATTTTTAAACTGGCCTTGGTAGCTGTCACCATTTTCAAAGGTCAGTTTGCCCTGTCCATTCATTTTAGAAGCAACCACATAGCCATTGTATTGTATTTTTCCATTGTCTAAGGTCAAGACCTGCTTGTTTCCTATCCGCCCTGTAAACACAGACAAGGCACAAATTAAAATAAGGAGAAGAGAAAGCACTTCTATTTTCCTACGCGTGAAGAAATGAGAAACATCTTCCAGTGTTAAACGTTTTTTTCTTAACTCTTTCATAGATAAACCCTTTCAAGTATGATATAGTGGATTTTTACACCCTTCTTTCTAGTATAAAACCAAAGCGTATCAGTCCATTCAGAAATAGTTTACCATTTTCTTACAAATATTACAAAAATATTACACGGAGAATGTTATAATTTCTCCAACCAAGCCTGACATCCCTGTTTGACCATGCGATAGGTTTCTTGGAAATCCCCTGTGTACCAAGGATCTGGGACCGATTTTTCAGCGAATTGGAAAATCTTATCTTGGGCATGGGCAGGAGCCATTTTCCGCAAATCACGGACATTGTTACTGTCCATTCCAATGATGACATCAAATTCCTCAAAGTCTGTTTGAGAGATTTGTTGAGAGGTTTTGGTTTGGTCGAAGGGAATGCCATACTCTTGAAAAATTTGCTGGGTTCCTGGGTAAATAGGATTGCCATGCTCCCAGCTGGACGTTGCCCGACTTTCAATGTGTAAGTTGTCAGTTAAATCTTTCATAACAAATTCTGCCATGGGGCTACGGCAGATATTGCCTAAGCAAACAAAAATGATTTTTTTCATAGAAAACTCCTTTTTCTTTTATTATAGCGTATTTATATGAGAAAAACTGGCTTAGAAACATTATAAAATTAGAACTTTTCTAATATAAGGATTTTTACTTGTTTTTCTAAAATTTTTTATTTATAATAATTACAATTAAAAAAGAAAAGGTGATCAGATGAAACAAGAATACTACCAATCTCCAGCAGAAATTGCTTCCTTTAGCCCACGCCAGTCAGTACCATTGGCTGATTCTAAGGCGGTTTTGAATCAAGCGGTGGCAGATTTATCTGTCGCACATTCTATTCTCCATCAAGTTCATTGGTATATGCGTGGTCGTGGTTTTATGATTTGGCATCCTAAGATGGACGAATATATGGATGAGTTGGATGGATATTTGGATGAGATGAGTGAACGTTTGATTACCTTAGGTGGTGCACCGTTCTCAACACTGAAAGAATTTTCTGAATATAGTCAGCTGAAAGAGGTTCCTGGGGATTATAGCTTGACGATGGAAGAGCAACTGGCGCGTGTGGTGGATGTTTTCCGTTATTTAGCTGATTTGTTCCAAAAAGGTTTTGATGTCAGTGATGAAGAAGGTGACAGCGTAACCAACGACATTTTCAATGTGGCTAAGGCTAGCATTGAAAAACATATTTGGATGTTGCAGGCTGAACTTGGTCAAGCTCCTAAGTTGTAAATAGTTGAAGGGTCCAGTAGGACTCTTTTTTGTTGCAATCTTTAATACTCTTCGAAAATCAAAATTATCCGTTGTCAAGAGCCTTGATGAGTGAAAAGCTCCGGTGGAGCTTTTCAGCCTGTTATCTTGAAACAAGATAGTAACAGAGTTCTATCTTCGACTTCGTTTCCTAGGCTACTTTTGATTTTCATTGGGTATAATATGACATTTGTCATATCAGTTCATGACAAAGGCTTCTAGTAGGGTCTCCTTTTTCGAGATATACTGTCTATGTAAGATGTTCAAGAAGTAGGAGGTAGAAAGATGATAGAAGTACGAGCACTAGACAAGGCTATCAAAGGACGGACCATTTTGTCCGATATTTCCTTTGAGATACAGTCAGGGGAATGTGTGGCCTTGATTGGTCCCAACGGGGCTGGGAAAACAACGCTCATGTCCTGTTTGTTGGGCGATAGAAAGGTGACGAAAGGGCAGGTATTGTTGGACGGTCTGGCTCCGCAGGCTCGGTCCAATAAAGAAACAGTGGCAGTTTTGCCACAGGAAAATGCTATTCCAACGGACTTGAATGTCAAGGAATTGCTCCGCTTTTTCCAAGCTATCTACAAGGACAGTCTGACAGATGTGGAAATCGACAGCCTGCTCCGCTTTTCCCCAGAGCAAAAAAATCAACTGGCGGGCAAGCTATCAGGTGGTCAGAAGCGGCTCTTGGCCTTTGTCATCTGTCTGATTGGTAAGCCTAAGTTGCTCTTTTTGGACGAGCCAACGGCGGGCATGGATACGTCGACCCGTCAGCGTTTTTGGGAGATTGTCCATGACTTGAAGGAAAAGGGCGTGACCATTTTTTATACCAGCCACTACATCGAGGAAGTGGAGCATACGGCGGAGCGGATTTTGGTCTTGCACCAGGGTAGGCTCTTGCGGGATACGACGCCATTTGCCATGCGAAGTGAGGAGCAGGAAAAAGAAGTAGCACTGCCAATCCGCTTTGCGACGGTGGTTGAAGGCTTGGATGCCATTTACGACATCAGCTATAAACAAGACACGGTCAGCTTCAAGACCCGAGCTATTGAGCAGGTTTGGGCGAATTTGCAGGAAGCAGGATGTCGGATTTCAGACCTAGAGGTGCAGAACAAAACCTTGCTCAACAGCCTATTTGATAAGACAAGGGAGGAAGAATCATGAAAGCATTGGTGCAAGTAGAAGCGGTCAAATTATCCAGAAGTTTGGGAGTGTTTCTCCTGTCTATCGGGATGCCCGTCATCTTTTTCCTGATTTTCTCATCGACGGTCCAGTTTGATGATACAGCCACGCAAAAGGCCTTTATCCAGTCCTATATGCTGACCATGACAGGCTTTTCCATGTCGGGCTTTGCCCTTTTTACCTTTCCCATGATGCTGGCAGAGGACCGAAAAAACAGCTGGTTGACCTTTATCCAGCATTCTCCCCTACCAATCTGGCAATACTATCTGTCCAAACTGGTGCGTGTCTTGCTCTGCTTTGTGTCTTCCATTGCCATTGTCTTTGCGATCGGAGGCTTGGTCAAGGGAGTTGAGATGACAGCTCAAGAATGGGTGATTTCGGCTCTCTTGCTTTTAGTAACCTCTATCGTATTTCTAGCCATTGGCTTGCTTTTGGTGCAAATCCAGTCGGAACAAACCATGTCTGTGGTGGCCAACTTGCTCTACTTTGTTCTGGCTATCATGGGTGGTTCTTGGATGCCTGTTTCCCTCTTTCCTGACTGGGTACAGCGAATTTGCAAACTTATGCCCAGCTACCATGTCAATCAGCTGGTGACCACCTATGCCCAAGAGGGAGATTTTCTCTGGAAATCCTTGCTAATTGTCCTAGGCTATGCGATAATTTTCTTAGGAATTGCTCTGGCCATCCATAAAAAATCTGACCAGTAGTGAGGTGACCCATGATTTTTGAAAAAAGAAAGATACCAGCCATGTATTTCGTGGGCATGATCTTTCTCTATTTTCCACTTTATTACGCCCAATACAGTCCAAATCCGACGGCAGTGGTTCTAGCCACCATTCTCTTTGCCCTGGTCTATTGTTCTCTCTTTTACACCGACTACAAGCTCTATTCCATGTTGGGCTGGTTTTACCTGATTGGCTACATCGCCGTCATGAGTTTTTGGGGCAATCTGCAGTTTTCCCTCTTTATCTTCAACCTGTCCAATATGCTGGGCTGGTATTATAAGGAAACTCGGCCGACCTATCGGACGGTGACCTATGGGATCTTGTTGCTGGCCATTGTCCTCTGGGCTCTCTTTGGACCTGTCCCCTTTGAGATGCGGGCCTTTGCACTCATCATTCACTTTTTCGGCGTGGCCTTGCTGATTTTTAGCTGGATTGAAACCAAGCGGGAAGCCCTCCAGCAACGGATTCAGGATCAAAATGCTTCCATTAACCTCCTGCTTGCTGAGAATGAACGCAACCGCATCGGTCAGGACTTGCACGACACCCTGGGCCATGTCTTTGCTATGCTGTCCGTCAAGGCGGAGCTGGTCAAGACTCTCTTGGACCACGATCAGATTGACCAGGCCAAGAAGGAAGTATCAGAACTTCAGACCTTAGCCAAGGACTCCATGCAGGACGTTCGCCAGATTGTCCAGTCCCTCAAGCAGCACACCGTGGCAGAGGAGCTCCAGATTTTGCAGCAGATGCTGGACTTGGCAGGAGTGGACTTGGTCGTTTTGGGTGGGGAAATAGCAGAGCAGCTCAGCTTGCCTGTCCAGAACAAACTGGCTATGGTGCTGAGAGAGTTGGCCAATAACCTGCTCAAACACAGCCAGGCTAGTATGTGCCGTTTGCTATTTGAAGAAGACCAGCAAGAATTGGTCTTGCACTACGAAGACAATGGGGTGGGCTTTGCCCAGTTAACCGGTCAAGAATTGCATACCATAAAGGATAGACTGGTGACGGTGCAGGGGAGTTTGGAATTTCTTTCTCTGGCACAGCCCACCCGCCTGTCCATACGAATTCCGCTTGAGGAGGTGGTAGAATGAGAATCTTAGTCGCAGAAGATCAGGCCATGCTGCGGGACGCCCTCTGTCAGCTCTTGGGCTTTCAAGATGCGGTTGAGGCTGTTTTACAGGCAGAAAATGGCAGTCAGGCCCTTGCTATTTTGGAAAAAGAGCCAGTAGATGTGCTACTCTTAGATATTGAAATGCCTGAGAAGACGGGGCTGGATGTCTTGGAATGGGTGCGAGCGAAATCCTTGCCCGTCAAGGTTGTCATCATGACCACCTTCAAGCGACCAGGCTATTTTGAGCGGGCGGTCAAGGCTGATGTAGATGCCTATGTGCTCAAGGAACGATCCATTTCGGACCTCATGCGGACCATTGAAACGGTCTTGGCGGGTCGAAAGGAATACTCGCCAGAGTTGATGGACATTCTCCTGACCCAACGCAGTCCCTTGACGGACCAGGAAAGCCAGCTGCTCAAGCTGGTTGCTGACGGCTTGTCCAATAAGGAAATCGCCAGCCAGCTCTACCTGTCTGACGGTACGGTCCGCAACTACATGACCTCTATCCTGTCCAAGCTGGGTGCAGAAAACCGCACGGCTGCTGTTAAGATAGCACAGGAAAAGGGTTGGTTATGAAATTATAGAGGATTGGTGGTATATCCAATCCTTTTTAAATGTATTCGATAAATTCCAACTGAGTTTTTATATTGAAAATCTTATAAAATTCTGCTAAAATTTTTCTATGAAAAGACTTTACGATGTGCAGCAGTTGCTAAAACGGTTTGGTATTATTGTTTACATGGGCAACCGCCTATATGACATTGAAATGATGCAGATTGAGCTCAATCGGGTCTATCAGGCAGGTGTCCTAGATCGGTTGGAATACATGGAGGCTGAACTAGTTTTGCGGCGGGAACATCGTTTGGAATTAGAGTATCAGAAGTTGAAGGAGAGTAAATAGTGGAAACCTTGTGGATATTTATTGTTTTTGTGCTTATTTTAGGTTCATGGATGGGCTTCAATTATTGGAGATTGCGTCAAGCAGCGACGGTCATTGATAATGCAGCATTTGCAGAGAAAATTCATGGAGGCCAGTTGATTGACCTACGAGATCCAAGTGAGTTCAGCCATAAGCATATTCTAGGTGCCAGAAATATTCCCTACCAACAATTACGCCAATCAACAGCTGCTTTACGTAAAGACAAACCTATCTTGATTTACGAAAATGACCGAGGTCAGTTGTCGACACCAGCAGCCCTTCATTTGAAAAAGCAAGGATTTAATGAAATCTACATTTTAAGTTATGGCTTGAATGGCTGGAATGGGAAAGTGAAATCTAGTAAATAGCAATGACTCAGATCCTCTTAGGATAGTAAGTCTAGTATTGATACCTTTAAACCTCAGAAAACAAATAATTTCTGGAGGTTTTCTTTTTTCGTTTTGGGTAAGCAGTCCTGTCGTTTTTCTGTTATAATATTCTTTATGAGAATTGTATCTGGAACGTATGGCGGACGACCGCTCAAAACACTTGAAGGAAAGACAACCAGACCTACCTCGGACAAGGTTAGAGGTGCCATGTTTAATATGATTGGTCCCTATTTCGACGGTGGTCGAGTCTTGGATCTCTATGCCGGCAGCGGCGGTCTGTCAATCGAGGCTGTTTCTCGCGGCATGGAGGCTGCAGTCCTGGTCGAACGGGATCGGAGAGCGCAAGCTATTATCCGCGATAATATCCACATGACCAAGGAAGAAAGTAAGTTTCATCTCCTAGCCATGGAGGCCAAGCAGGCTTTGGCTCATCTGAGCGGATCCTTTGACCTGGTCTTCTTGGATCCACCCTATGCAGCTGAAGACATCGTGGCAGACATTACTGAGCTGTGCCAGCGCCAGCTTTTGTCCCAAGACGTCATGGTGGTCTGCGAGACGGATAAGGCGGTCTCTCTTCCGGAGGAAATAGCAGAGCTGGGTATCTGGAAGGAAAAAATCTACGGAATTAGTAAGGTAACAGTCTATGTCAGATAAGATTGGAATGTTTACAGGCTCCTTTGACCCCATTACCAATGGTCATGTGGATCTGATTGAGCGAGCAAGTGGCCTGTTTGATAAGCTTTATGTGGGTATTTTTTTCAATCCCAATAAAATTGGTTTGTTTACAGGGCAGGAGCGACTAGCCCTCCTCAAAAAAGTTTTTGAGGGAAATGAGAAGATTGAGGTCTTTTTGGCTGGTCAAGAGTTGGTGGTTGATGTAGCCCATGAGCGACAAGTCAGCCATATCATCCGAGGTCTCCGTAATGGCATTGACCTTGAATACGAGGCTAATTTTGACTATTTTAATCGCCAACTGGCTCCGGATTTGGAGACAGTCTATCTCATATCCAAGCCTGAATACCGGAATATCTCTTCTAGCCAAATCCGAGAATTGATCCATTACAAGCAAGATATTAGCCCCTATGTGCCCCAAGTTGTTAGCGAGGAGATAAGAAAGAATGAAGAAAAATAAGAAATTACTACTGATAAGCTCCATTGTCTTAGGTACTCTATTGATCTGGTTTACGGTCTTTGTTCCCCTACCCTACTACCTAGAGAAACCAGGTGGTGCTATGGATGTTCGTCAGGTCTTGACGGTCAATAATCAAGAGGATGAAGAAGCTGGTTCCTACAATTTTACCTACGTATCAGTCCAACAGGCAACAGCCCTGCAACTCTTGGCAGCCCAGTTTGACCCTTATACAAGTGTTAGTTCAGCGGAGGAAATGACAGGTGGAGCAGATAGCGAGGAATATTTCCGTATTGCCCAGTTCTACATGGAAACGTCGCAGAATATGGCCAAGTACCAAGGTTTGTCCCTGGCTGGAAAAGAAGTCAGTATGGATTTCTTCGGGGTTTATGTTCTGGCTCTGGCAGAGGATTCAACCTTTAAAGAAATTCTCAATATTGCGGATACGGTTGTGAGTATCAATGGTAAAACCTTTGAATCTTCTCCTGATTTGATCAAATACGTCAGCAGTTTGGAATTGGGTAGTGATGTAACAGTTGGTTATGTCAGTGATGGTCAGGAAAAATCTGCGGATGGTCAGATTATCAAGCTGTCAAATGGTAAAAACGGGATTGGGATTACTCTTGTAGACCATACGGAGGTGAAGAGTTCGGTACCGATTGAATTTCAAACAGGCAATATCGGTGGACCAAGTGCAGGTCTTATGTTTACCCTTGCCATCTATACGCAATTAGCTGATCCAACCTTACGTGATGGGCGCGTGATTGCTGGTACAGGGACTATTGAGCAAGACGGTAGCGTTGGTGATATTGGTGGAGCAGACAAGAAGGTCTTGTCTGCAGCCAAGGCTGGTGCAAGTATCTTCTTTGTACCCAATAACCCAGTTGATGAAGAAATTTTGAAAGAAGACCCGACAGCCAAAACCAACTATGAGGAAGCCAAAGAAGCGGCTGAAAAAGCGGGTGTAGACATTGAAGTAGTACCTGTCAAGACAGCGCAGGATGCGATTGACTATTTGAAGAAAACAAAGGACGAGTAAATCGTCCTTTTTCATTTTAAATTTCCTTAAAATTGTCAGAAATTTCTCCTAAACACTAAACTAGAAGAATTTCTGGTCAAATAGTGATATAATAGTAGGGTTAGATAGAAATGATTTGTATGAAGAATTGAACAGATAGGAGGATTCATGAAAAAAGAAATTTCACCTGAAATGTATAATTACAACAAGTATCCTGGCCCAAGTTTTGCCCGTGTAGGAGAAAAGGTTGTATCAGAAAATATTGAGCTAGACCTGTTGGAAGATTACAAAGAAGCCTTTGACCAGACCATTTTTGGTCAACGCTTTTCGCCTTTAATGCTTAAGTTTGATTTCATCGTAGGCGATTGGGGCAATGAGCAACTGCGCTTGAAGGGCTTTTACAAGGATGATAAGAATGTCAAATCAGACTTAAAAATCAGCCGCCTAGATGATTATTTGACAGAGTATTGTAATTTTGGTTGTGCTTATTTCGTCTTAGCCAATCCCAATCCACAAGACTTGCCTGCTGAGGAGGAGGACAGACCCCGTCGCAAGCGGAGTCGTTCCCGCAATCGCAACAGAAATCAACAGCGGACGGAGCCTATTGCGCCAAAAGAAAACAAAAATAATCGTAATGACCGTCAGAAAAAAGGGAAGCAGCAGAACAAGCAGTCGGAACAGCGTCATTTTACCATGAAGAATGCTGGTGTTAAGGCCAATCAGACGGAGCGTAGTCAGAAGCGTGACCGTAAGCAGAATAATCGAGAGATGAGTGAGGCTAAGCGTAGCTTTGTCATCCGTCAGAAGTAGGGAGAATCATGAAACCATCAATTTATGCCTTTAGTCAAGCCAATCTTGTGGATTGGATTTTAGAAAATGGAGAAAAGAAATTCCGAGCGACTCAGATTTGGGAATGGCTCTACCGTTCTCGTGTCCAAACCTTTGCGGAAATGACCAACTTGCCCAAGTCTTTGATTGAAAAATTAGAAGAAAACTTTGTGGTCAATCCTCTCAAGCAACGGATTGTGCAGGAATCCAAGGACGGAACGATCAAATATCTGTTTGAGCTGCCAGATGGGATGCTGATTGAAACAGTTCTCATGCACCAGCACTATGGTCTTTCTGTCTGTGTGACAACCCAGGTTGGCTGTAATATCGGTTGTACCTTCTGTGCCTCTGGTTTGATTCCGAAGCAACGTGACTTGACCAGCGGTGAGATTGTGGCTCAGATTATGTTGGTGCAGAAATACCTGGATGAGCGTAACCAGAATGAGCGTGTCAGCCATATCGTTGTTATGGGGATCGGTGAACCATTGGATAACTACGACAATGTTATGACCTTCCTGCGTGTAGTTAATGATGATAAGGGCTTGGCAATCGGAGCTCGTCACATCACAGTGTCAACATCTGGTTTGGCGCCAAAAATCCGTGATTTTGCCCGCGAGGGAGTTCAGGTTAACTTGGCAGTATCTCTTCACGCGCCAAATAATGATCTTCGTTCCAGCATCATGCGCATCAACCGTCGCTATCCAATCGAAGTCTTGTTTGAAGCGATTGAGGACTATATCAAGGTGACCAACCGCCGTGTGACCTTTGAATACATCATGCTCAACGAGGTCAACGATGGAGTGGAACAGGCGCAGGAATTGGCTGACTTGACCAAGAACATCCGTAAGTTGTCTTATATCAACTTGATTCCATACAACCCTGTAAGTGAGCATGACCAATATAGTCGTTCAACTAGAGAACGGACCTTGGCTTTCTTTGATGTTTTGAAGAAAAATGGGGTCAACTGCGTTGTTCGCCAGGAACATGGTACAGATATCGATGCGGCTTGTGGTCAATTGCGTTCCAATACCCTCAAAAAGGACCGTGAAAAAGCGCGTGCTCGTATTGCAGCAGCCAAAGCCAAGGCAGGTATTCAGGCATGAGAACATTCTTCCAAGCAGATGGAAACTTGACCAAGCTAGGAAGACAGATTTGTAAGACCTTAGCTGGAGCCTATGCTCTGGCTATTGTTTTACTCTGTTTCCTACCTCAGTCTTGGTATCCTCAATACAAGGATTTCTCCACACCAGGAATTATTCGGATTGGACGGCTCTATCTCCTGCCTACCCCTTTCAATAGCATTGTCAATGGGGATAAGGTGGACAGTCTTGCGGACCTAGGTTGGATTTTCCTGCAAAACATCACCAATATTTTTCTGCTCTTTCCTCTTGTCTTCCTTCTTTTATTTCTTCTGGAAGAATGGCGGAGCCTTCGAGCAGTTATTCGCTATAGTTTTTGTATGAGTTTGTTTATCGAATGTACCCAGCTCTTGTTAGACCTGCTTATCAATGCGGGGCGAGTATTTGAAGTAGATGACCTATGGACCAATACGCTAGGTGGTATCTTGGCCTATCTCGTTTATAAAGTGACGAAAAAATTAGTTGTTTCTTCCTACTAATGCTCGTTTTTTGCTTTAAAACAGTCATTGTTTTTGAATATTGTTTGTGTTTTGTAAGTTGTAGCTATTTTGTTTTGAAAGAAGGTTGAAAAAATATAGAAAAGGCTTGACATTCTGTAAGTTATAACTTATAATCATATGTAATTTAGAAAGAGTTCAATTTATTCATGCCTGCTTAGCAGTCTTTGGGTTTCAAATTGTTCATTCTTTTAAGAAGTCCTTTTGAATGAAGAAAGTTTTGTTCAAGCCAGGCAGAATAGAATACGGTGCCCCTTTTATCGTGCAGTTCTCTAGTTTCAGGACTTTTCTATCCGTATTCGCATGCATCCTCTCGTTTTGTCTTCGAGAGGATTTTCTGTATGTTAAAGCTAATGTTCAATGAAAATCAAAATCAGACTAGCTCCAAAGATTCGGGGAACCTTTGGAGGTTGGAGATAGAGCGAACCTGTTCGCTACAAACAGGTTTGGGGAACCTTTGGAGGTTGGAGCTAGAGCGAACCTGTTCGCTACAAACAGGTTCGGGGAACCTTTGTAGGTTGGATATAGAGCAAACCTGTTCGCTACAAACAGGTTTGGGGAACCTTTGTAGGTTGGAGCTAGAGCGAACCTGTTCGCTACAAAAAATGTTCGGGGAACCTTTGTAGGTTGGAGCTAGAGCGAACCTGTTCGCTACAAAAAATGTTCGGGGAACCTTTGTAGGTTGGAGCTAGAGCGAACCTGTTCGCTACAAACAGGTTCGGGGAACCTTTGTAGGTTGGAGCTAGAGCGAACCTGTTCGCTACAAACAGGTTCGGGGAAGCTTTGTAGGTTGGAGATATAGCGAACTTGTTCGCTACAAACAGGTTCGGGGTAGCTTTGTAGGTTGGATATAGAGCGAACATAGTTCGTATCGATATGATGTAGATAGAATACTGTTCCTTTTATATTTCAAGGGAACAGGCTGAAAACCTCCACAGGAGCTTTTCAGTCATCAAATCAAGTCAACAACGTCGGATTTTCGAAGAGTATAAAACCAAAACCCCTGACGGTTCACAGTGATATACTCCCCTTATAGTGGACAGTGAAAAAACAAAAATTTTCACTAGAAACTATAAAGGGAGTTTTATTATGTCCAAAAGAAGTCCAAAGTCTGTCTCTGAGAAACTAGA
>NZ_POQQ01000002.1 GCF_002964575.1 Streptococcus suis
ACGATAGCCTAGGAGATACACCTGTACCCATGCCGAACACAGCAGTTAAGCCCTAGAACGCCTGAAGTAGTTGGGGGTTGCCCCCTGTGAGATACGGTAGTCGCTTAGCGCAATTCCGCCATAGCTCAGTTGGTAGAGCGCATGACTGTTAATCATGATGTCACAGGTTCGAGCCCTGTTGGCGGAGTAAAGAGAAATCTTTAGTTATATGGTCCGTTGGTCAAGGGGTTAAGACACCGCCTTTTCACGGCGGTAACACGGGTTCGAATCCCGTACGGACTATATTTTTGGAGGATTACCCAAGTCCGGCTGAAGGGAACGGTCTTGAAAACCGTCAGGCGTGTAAAAGCGTGCGTGGGTTCGAATCCCACATCCTCCTTTTTAATATCGCGGGATGGAGCAGCTAGGTAGCTCGTCGGGCTCATAACCCGAAGGTCGTAGGTTCAAATCCTGCTCCCGCAATAATCTTATGGCTCGGTAGCTCAGTTGGTAGAGCAATGGATTGAAGCTCCATGTGTCGGCGGTTCGATTCCGTCTCGCGCCATTAACTTAATATTTCGGAGAGATAGCGAAGAGGCTAAACGCGGCGGACTGTAAATCCGCTCCTTCGGGTTCGGGGGTTCGAATCCCTCTCTCTCCATACCTTTACGGGCATAGTTTAAAGGTAGAACTAAGGTCTCCAAAACCTTCAGTGTGGGTTCAATTCCTACTGCCCGTGTTTATATGGCGGGTGTGGTGAAGTGGTTAACACATCAGATTGTGGCTCTGACATTCGGGGGTTCGATTCCCCTCACTCGCCTATTTTAATATTGGGGTATCGCCAAGCGGTAAGGCAAGGGACTTTGACTCCCTCATGCGTTGGTTCGAATCCAGCTACCCCAGTTAAACTATATGCCGGCGTGGCGGAATTGGCAGACGCGCTGGACTCAAAATCCAGTGTCCGCAAGGACGTGCCGGTTCGACCCCGGCCGCCGGTATAGTTTGAAAGACAAGGTTTCTAAGCCTTGTCTTTTTAGTTCTGGCTCTTTGTCAACTGTAGTGGTAGATGAAAAGCTAACACCTAGAGAGGACGAACTTCGTTCTCTCTTTCTTTATCTCTTTCCTATTTTCAGGAGATAAGCTGAAAAGGGCTATCCCCAGCCCTTTTCACTGTTCAAAGCAATCAAAATGCGTTTTTTAAAGTTTTTATCTTCCTGAAACCAAAGGCATTTCTCTTTCGGAAAGATTATCCGAGATTTGTGTGAGCGAAAAGTCGTCACTATCCATGAAGCTAATGCTTGCCCTGATCATATCCACATGTTAGTTAGTATTCTACCCAAAATGAGTGTTTCCAGTTTTATGGGCTATTTAAAAGGCAAGAGTAGTTTAATGATTTTCGACAAACATGTCAATCTGAAATATAGGTATGGTAATAGAAAGTTTTGGTGCAGAGGCTACCATGTGGATACGGTAGGACGCAATCAAAAAGTGATAGCCGAATACATACAGAACCAATTACAAGAAGACAGGGGGGTAGCAGACCAGCTCACTTTGTTTGAAACGGTTGACCCATTTACAGGGGAAACCAACAGGAAAAAAACTGATGGTGCTTTAGCACCTGCTTGGGAAAGTGGGGCGCGAGGAAGCTATTTCAGTGGGCCTTTGGCCCTGGCCGGAACAAGCGGCTTATAGCCGCAGAACAAACCACCAGTTCGACTGGTGGTTTTGATTCCATATGAGTTTCGTCGCTTTTCATTATAGGTCATATGGGACTTTTTTTCTACACTCGAAAAGGCTCCATTATCTCCACGGTGTTTTTACCCACTACAGTCTTATAGAGCCTTTTGTAAATACTTTTCATATTTTCCTTGTATTTTCTATTTTTATATGATATACTTAACAGGTTAATTAAAAAGTTAAGGGAATAGTATGGATCATCTCGCTTTACAGATTGAAAAATGTTTACATGAAATTATTTTAAGTTCTGAAAATCAGTTGGAGATTTTAGTCGGAACTTGTCAGAGTTCAGTCAAGTTAACCAATACCCAAGAGCATATCTTGATGTTGATTGAAAAGGCTGCTTATACGAACACTGAGATTGCTAAGGAATTGAATGTCAGCCAGGCTGCCATTACCAAGGCAACGAAAGCCCTGGTGTCGCAGGGGCTTTTGGTTGCTGTAAGGGATAAAAAGGATGCCCGTGTTGTACGCTTTAGTTTGACGGAAGAAGCTAAGCCAATAGCGGCTGAGCATGCCCACCATCATGTTCATACTTTAGAGGCTTATGAGGACTTGTTGTCGCATTATAGTGAGAGTGAGCAAGAAGTAATTGGTCGGTTTATGAATGATTTAGTGGAGAAGATTAGAAGATAGATGAGATATGTTACTGTGGAGGATTTGTCCTTCTATTATGATAAAGAACCTGTTTTGGAACATATTCATTATCACTTGGATAGTGGAGAATTTGTGACCTTAACAGGAGAAAACGGGGCTGCTAAGACAACCTTGATAAAGGCTACTTTGGGTATTTTGAAGCCTAGATTTGGAAAAGTGACCTTTGCAGAGAAAAGTATAAAAGGGAAGAAGTTGCGCATGGCTTATTTGCCCCAGCAGATTGCGAGTTTTAATGCTGGTTTTCCTAGTACTGTTTATGAATTTGTCAAGTCTGGTCGCTATCCGCGACAAGGTTGGTTTCGTAGACTGACTGCACATGACGAGGAGCATATTCGAATTAGTTTGGAAGCAGTTGGTATGTGGGAATACAGGGATAAAAAACTTGGTTCTTTGAGTGGTGGGCAGAAACAACGTGCTGTCATTGCTCGGATGTTCGCTTCGGATCCAGATATTTTTATCTTGGATGAACCGACAACGGGAATGGATGCTGGAACCAAGGATGCCTTTTATCAACTGATGCATCACTCGGCTAAAAAGCATGGGAAGGCTGTTTTGATGATTACCCATGATCCGGATGAGTTAAGTCAGTATGCGGATCGCAATATTCATCTGGTGCGAGATCAGCAATCTCCTTGGCGTTGCTTCAATGTTCATGAGGTAGATGAGGAGGTTGCCAATGATTGATTTATCTATTTTCAATTATGATTTCATGCAACGTGCCTTTCTGGCTATTATTGCTATGAGTTTGTTCTCGCCAATTCTAGGTGTCTTTCTTATCTTGCGTAGGCAAAGTTTGATGTCAGATACCCTCAGTCACGTTTCCTTGGCTGGTGTGGCTTTTGGTCTGGTTTTGGGGATTTCACCGACACTTTCAACTGTACTGATTGTCATCGTGGCGGCTGTATTCCTGGAATACCTGCGGACCATTTACAAGAACTTTATGGAAATCGGGACGGCTATCCTCATGTCGACTGGTTTGGCTATTTCCTTGATTGTCATGAATAAGTCGGGTGGGAAGTCGGGGCTTAGTCTGGAACAGTATCTCTTTGGTTCCATAGTGACAATTAGTCAGGAACAGGTGCTTGCCTTGTTTACCATCGCCTTGATTGTTATTGTCTTGACCTTGCTATTTTTAAGGCCCATGTATATCTTGACCTTTGATGAAGATACAGCTTTTGTAGATGGCTTGCCTGTTCGGGCTATGTCGATTGCTTTTAATGTGGTGACCGGTGTTGCCATTGCTCTCATGATTCCTGCTGCTGGTGCTCTTCTGGTGTCAACCATTATGGTATTGCCGGCCTCTATTGCGCTTCGGCTAGGAAAGAGTTTTAAGGCGGTTATCTTTATTGGTATGGCTGTAGGATTTTTGGGTATGGTGACAGGCTTACTGACATCCTACTATGCTGAAACGCCAGCTAGTGCCAGTATTACCTTAATTTTCATTAGTATTTTCTTACTGGTGAATATGTTTCAGAAATTAAAGAAATAGGAGTATTTATGAAAAAATTTGGTTTATTTTTATTATCTGCTTCAACCCTGCTCTTAGCAGCTTGTGGCAATAGCACAGCTCCTCAGGAAGATGGGAAATTGGATATCGTTACTACTTTTTATCCTGTTTATGAGTTTACCAAACAAGTAGCAGGTGACGAAGCCAATGTTGATTTGTTGGTTAAAGCAGGGACAGAAGTCCATGGTTATGAGCCGTCTGCCAAAGATATTGCTCGTATTCAAGAAGCAGATGCCTTTGTCTATGAAAATGAAAACATGGAAACATGGGTTCATGATATTGAAGATTCGATTGATACGGAAAAGGTTGCGGTTATTAGTGCGACGGAAGGAATGTTGCTTTTGCCAGGTGGGGAAGAGGAACACGAGGGACATGATCATAGTGAGGAAGGGCATAGCCACGCTTACGATCCGCATGTCTGGTTATCTCCAGAACGTGCCATTACCTTGGTTGAAACAATTCGGGATGGGTTGATTGCTCAGTATCCTGAGAAAAAAGCTGTTTTTGAAGAAAATGCGGCAGCCTATATTGAAAAGTTGACTGCCTTGGATGCCAAGTATTTTGAAACTCTATCTGCAGCAAAACAAAAATACTTCGTAACCCAGCACACTGCCTTTGCTTACCTGGCTTTGGACTACGGTTTGAAACAAGTTTCGATCACAGGAGTTTCTGCCGATGAAGACCCAACCCCAACTCGTTTGGCAGAATTGGCGGAATACATCAAAAATTACGGTATCAAGTATATTTATTTCGAAGAAAATGCATCGAAATCAGTAGCTGAAACACTTGCTAAGGAAACGGGAGTTCAACTGGATGTCTTAAATCCGCTTGAAAGTTTGACGGATGAGGCGATGAAAAATGGAGAAGATTATATCTCTGTGATGGAGGACAATTTGACTGCACTTGAGAAGACGACTTCCCAAGCAGGTGTTGAAATCTTGCCAGAAGAGGGAGAGGTAACAACCAAAACAGTCTACAATGGCTACTTTGAAGACAGTGCTGTTAAAGATCGCACTCTATCAGATTATGTTGGTGAGTGGCAGTCAGTTTACCCATATTTGCTTGATGGAACGTTTGATCAGGTTTGGGACTATAAGGCCAAGCTCAAGGGTGGTATGACAGCTGAAGAGTACAAAGCTTACTACGACACAGGCTACAAGACAGATGTGGACCAAATCAACATTACAGACAATACTATGGAGTTTGTGGTGGGTGATAAAAAGCAAACATTCACTTACAAGTATGTTGGTTATAAGATCCTTACTTACAAGAAAGGCAACCGTGGCGTTCGCTTCTTGTTTGAAGCTACGGATGCGAATGCAGGTGAGTATAAGTATGTGCAATTTAGTGACCACAAGATTGCACCAGAAAAAACGGACCACTTCCATATCTACTTTGGTGGAGAGAGCCAAGAAAAACTCTTGGAAGAATTGGAAAACTGGCCGACTTACTATCCAGTTGGTTTGACTGGTTATGAAATTGCTCAGGAAATGTTGGCTCACTAATATGAAAATCGACCGAGTATCTTGCTCGGTCTTTCTTCTTGACATTTTTTGACTACAAATGTAAACTGATTGTAGAAATGTGATTGGAGGTGTGTGTGTGGAGCAGACGATTTCTGCTGCGGAGTGGCAGGTCATGCGGGTCTTGTGGGCCCAGCCTGGTGCGACTTCTCAGGAAATTATTCAGGCCTTGCAGGAGGGATTTAATTGGCAGGCGACGACCATTAAGACACTCTTGGGGCGGTTGCGGAAGAAAAATTATCTGAGAATGGATAAGGAAAACAGCAAGTACCACTATTATCCGCTGATCAGTGAAGAGGAGCATTTGCAGGGGCAGGTGGAGCTCTTACTAGCTACCATATGTTCCACAAAACAGGGACAACTGGTTGAACACTTGCTAGACACAGGGACATTTTCCAAAAAAAGTCTTGAAAACCTAGCCAGCAAAATCTCGCAGCTACAAAAGACCGCACCTAAGCAAATCGCTTGTCGCTGCTTGGTTGGTCAATGTACCTGTGGGCATCATCATCCTCTTCGAAAATCAACCTCAGACCTTGTTGACTTGATTTGATGAGTGTAAAGCTCCGGTGGAGCTTTACAGCCTGCTACCTGAAAATGCGAAAGTAGTAGGGTTCTATCTGCTCAGGGAGAAACGAAGACGTTCGCTCTATTTCCACCCTTCAAAGGTTCCCCGAACCTTTTTGTAGCGAACAGGTTCGCCTAATTTCCAACCTCCAAAGGTTTCCCAAACCTTTGGAGCTAGTCTGAACCTGATTTTCATTGAGTATAAAAAGGAGAAAGAAGATGAAGCAAACTTTGAAATTGAAAAACTTATCGTGTCAGAACTGTGTCAAACACGTGACCAATCACCTCTTGGACTTGGACGGGGTGGAAGAGGTGAACATCCTGCTGGATCAGCAGTTGGCGGAGGTACAAACTTCTGCGGAACATAGCTTGGAGCGTTATAAAGAAGCCTTGGAAGATACTGTCTATGAGGTGGTAGAATTAGTGTAGTAGTAAAAGCAGCCGTCGAGCTGCTTTTTATAATGCTTTGAGAAAGGCGTTTAGGTCTAGTTGCACTTGTGCAAGCGAAATCTGGTCCCAGAAGCCGTCTGATTGCAGGCGTGGAATCAGGTGGACATGGAAATGGGTGCCAGCATCAAACAAGCGATCGTTGCAGGCTATGGTCACGCCGTCAATTGCCAATGCTTGACAGAGTTTCTCAGTCAAAAAGACTTCCAAGTCGGATAATTCATAGCGAATAGTTGAAGGGATTTGGCTGAGCGTGTCATAGTGTCCCTTGCTGATAATCAGAAGATGTCCTGTTTGAATAGGGTCAATATCCCAGACGATCATGAAATGCTCTGTCTGGTAGAGAATATCTTCTTCTTTGAGTTGGTGGCAAAAAATGCAGGTCATGTCTTTTCTCCTAGGTTAGCAGAAAAGGAAATCACATAGGATTTCCTTGGGAGATGTTAATAAGTCAGCACCGAATACTTTTTCTTCCCACGGCGGATAACGGTTAACTCGCCGTCGATCTTGTCGCTGTCAGAAAGAGTGTAGTTCAAGTCCTGCACACGCTCACCGTTGACATAGATGGCACCATTTGCTACGTCTTCACGAGCTTGGCGTTTTGAGTTGACAATACCAGAGGTAACCAAGAGTTCAACGATGTTTAGGTTGTCTTCAGCCTGTACAGCGTAGTTTGGAACGTTGCTGAGGCCCTGCTTGAGCTCTTTTGCGGACAGGTTTTTGATATTGCCAGCGAATAATTGCTCGGTGATGTTAAGGGCTTGGTTATAGGCTTCTTCACCGTGGACCAATGTCACGACTTCCTTAGCCAAAATCTTCTGAGCTAGGCGTTCATGACGGGCAGCGTCAAATTTTTCTTCAATCTCAGCAATCTCATCCAATGACAAGAAAGTAAAGATTTTCAAGAAACGAACGGCATCGTCGTCCATGACATTGAGCCAGAATTGGTACATTTCATAGGGAGAAGTCTTGTTGGCATCCAACCAAACAGCGTTGCCTTCTGATTTACCAAACTTCTTACCAGTAGAGTCAGTGATAAGTGGGACAGTCATGACGTGACCAGACTTGTCAGCCTTGCGGCGAAGCAATTCAGTGCCTGCTGTCATGTTGCCCCACTGGTCAGAGCCGCCGATTTGCAGGGTTACATTGTGCTTGTCATTGAGTTCGTAGAAGTCATAGCCCTGCATGATTTGGTAGGCAAACTCGGTGTAGGAAATCCCTGTCTCAATCCGTTTTTTCACAGAGTCCTTGCTCATCATGTAGTTGACCGTGTAGTATTTGCCGACATCGCGGAGGAAGTCGATAAAGCTGATGTCTGAGAACCAGTCGTAGTTGTTGACCATTTCAGCCTTGTTGTCACCATTTTCAAAATCCAAGAAGCGAGAAAGCTGTCCTTGGATTTTATCAACCCAACCGTCCACGGTGTCTTTGGTCTGCAAGCTGCGCTCCGCATCCTTGAAGGAAGGGTCGCCAATCAGACCAGTAGCTCCACCAACTAGAGCGTAAGGCTTGTGCCCTGCTAATTGCAAGTGACGGCAGACGAGGATTGGTACCAAATGCCCCAAATGCAGGCTGTCGGCAGTTGGGTCGTAGCCAGAATAATAGGATACTTGCCCTTCTGTTAATGCTTTTACTAGGGCTTCTTCATCAGTCGTTTGAAAGACCAAGCCACGTGCTTTTAGTTCTTCAAAAATGTTCATGTGTTTCTCCTTAATAAGATAGGGTGTGTCAAGAAAGAAAATGAAATTCATTTTTCTCTCCAAGACAACTTATTATCATAAAAATTCCTCCCTATTATACCACGAAATTGTGGAAAATAAACAAAATTTGGTATAATGGGAAGATAAGGAGTTACTATGACGACTAAATCAGATAAGCAAAAACATAAAGATAAATCAAATGCTCTAGGGCTGGGAGATACTTTCGGTGTTTTCCTACGCACCCTGAAATTGTTGTTTAATTCTGTGGCAGTATTGCTATTTCTGTTCGTTCTTTTTGGCGCAGGGATAGGGGTTGGTTTTGTTGCGAGTTTGTTTGACAAGGTTGAGGTGCCTCAGACGGAAGAATTGCTGACGCAGGTTTCGGAAGTAAGCCGTATTTCCAAAGTGGTCTATTCTGATGGTAGCCTGGTAGCCGAGGTTAATTCAGACTTGCTCCGCGTTCCAGTTGGTGCGGGTGATGTATCGGAATACCTTAAACAAGCTGTCATTGCAACAGAAGATGAAACCTTTGAAAGTCATAACGGTGTTGTGCCAAAGGCTGTTTTGCGTGCGGCATTGGGCTCGGTTGGTCTTGGGTCATCCAGTGGTGGTTCGACCTTGACTCAGCAGCTCATTAAGCAACAGTTGGTCGGGGATGCACCGACCTTCACTCGAAAGGCCAATGAGATTATTTCAGCTTTGGCTTTGGAACGCAATATGACCAAGGAAGAGATTTTGACCATCTACTTGAACGTTTCTCCATTTGGTCGAAACAATCAAGGTAGAAATATTGCCGGGGCAGAAGCTGCTGCTCAGGGTATCTTTGGTAAACCTGCCAGTGAATTGACAGTTCCTCAGGCTGCTTTTATTGCTGGTCTACCGCAAAGTCCGATTGTCTATTCCCCGTATGCCTCTGACGGTACTCGTAAGGCGGATGAGGACATGGTTTATGGTATCGAACGCTATCAAGATGTCCTATTCAATATGTATCGTGCCTCTTTCTTAACCAAGGAAGAATACGAAACCTACAAGGCTTACGATATTAAGCAGGACTTCATTGCTCCAGCACCGGTGACGGCTGATACTAAGGATTATCTCTATTACGAGGTCATGGAAGAGGCTCAGCAAGTCATGTTTGACTACTTGGTGAAACGTGATAAGGTTTCTGATAATGACTTGAAGAACGATGCAACAAGGAGTTCCTATGAGGAGTTGGCTAAGCAGGAGCTTAGTCAAGGTGGCTATACCATTAAGAGTACAGTTGATAAGGGTATTTATGATACCATGCAGTCAGTTGTTGCCAATTACGGTTCAGTATTGGATAATGGAAATGTGTACGTTGAAACAGGTAGTGTGCTGATTGACAATTCCACAGGAGCTATTCTAGGTTTTGTTGGTGGTCGGGATTATGCGACTAACCAAAACAACCATGCCTTTGATACCCTGCGTTCGCCTGCTTCGACCATTAAACCTTTATTGGCTTATGGGATCG
Source organism: Streptococcus suis (assembly GCF_002964575.1). Taxonomy (GTDB): domain Bacteria; phylum Bacillota; class Bacilli; order Lactobacillales; family Streptococcaceae; genus Streptococcus; species Streptococcus suis_R. The sequence goes on from NZ_POQQ01000002.1 coordinate 9,607, forward strand.
CTATTGACCAAGGTTTAATCGGTTCAGCAAGTATTTTGTCAGATTATCCAACCAATTTCTCAAGTGGCCAACCAATCATGTATGGAACCAGTCGAGGTTCGGGCATGATGAACTTGCAGACGGCAATTGATAGATCTGTAAACATTTCGGCATTCTGGACTTATAAGATGATTCAAAATGCAGGAGTTGATGCCAAAGCCTACATGGAGAAGATGAACTATCATATTCCTATGTATGATATTGAAAGTGTGCCACTCGGTGGTGGCGTTGAAATTTCGGTTTTGACCAATACCAATGCCTATCAGACCTTAGCTAATGGTGGTGTCTATCACAAACACTATATTGTTGAGAATATTACGGCTGCGGATGGAACGGTTGTTTACCAGCATGAGGCAGCTCCTGTTCAAGTCTATTCCAAGGCCACCGCAAGCATCATGAACCAACTCTTGCGCCAAGTAGTGAATTCGGGCTATACAACGACCTTCAAGAATCGGTTGAGTGGCTTAAATCCTCAGGCAGCAGCTTCGGACTTTGTCGGTAAAACGGGAACAAGTAACGAGGTAAATGACGTCTGGCTCATGTTATCAACTCCAAAAGTAACTCTGGGGACTTGGGCTGGAAATGATGATAACTCAGAAATGTATGTTTGGACAGGTTATCATAACAATTCACAATATGTAGCCCACATGGTTGATGCGCTTTACAATGTAAATGCAGATATGTTTGCAGGCCGATTTGAATTGGATAGTAGTGTTATCGCCTCTAATGTTGTAGCTTCTACAGGTCAGCGTGCAGGAGCAACGCAAGTAAATGGTCGTCAGGTAATGGTTGGCGGCGCGACGACGACAAGTTACTGGGCTAAGAATGGCGCTCCTGTTACGAGCTACAACTTTATGGTTGGAGGGACAGACAGTGATCGAGCTCAAGCATGGAATAGTATTTTTGGCTCACAAACAACATCTAATAGTACAAACGGCAGAACAACTCCAAGTTCATCGACCTCAACCTCCAACAATAACCGCTAAAAGTGATAACAAAATGTTGCTGAAAAGCTTGCTTTTTCCAATAAAATATGATAGAATTTTATAAATAATTTGTCGTGTGTCTTGTTTGAAATCTTGTCCAAACAAGACTTGCAGCAGTTAAATCAAACTTTTTAAAGGAAGATTTAGCTGCTCTTTTTGTGTCTATGAGGTTATTTTTTGAGAATTGTTACCCATTCTTAAAGATTCTAAATATTCAGACAAAAGGGCAAGTGTTGGTCATTTGATGACTGTTTTAATTGAACTCGGACTAAATTCGTCGGAAAAAAGATAAATCTCCTAGTGTCTGTTGACACGTCGTCGATTTCCTCTTTTTCTCTCGAATTTTACGTCCTCGTATCTTTTAATTGAACTCGACCTAAAACCTGTGTGAAAAAGAGTACAGAGTATTGGATTTCGTTTATCACTCGTAGCGTCGTAAACGTCTGGCCTTTCTTCGACATTCTGTCTAGAAAGTCCTAGTCGTTCTGACGAGGGTGCGTCAACAAAATCAAAGATTTTGGACTTACCGCTTATTTTCACTTTGGTTTTCACGGTCTCGTATCTTTTAATTGAACTCGGACTAAATTCGTCGGAAAAAAGATAAATCTCCTAGTGTCTGTTGACACGTCGTCGATTTCCTATTTTTCTCTCGAATTTTACGTCCTCGTATCTTATTACAAAGGAGAAAACTTTTGGCAGGACATGAAGTTCAGTACGGTAAGCACCGTACCCGTCGTAGTTTTTCAAGAATCAAGGAAGTTCTTGATTTACCAAATTTGATTGAAATCCAAACGGATTCATTTAAAGATTTTCTTGACTATGGTTTGAAAGAAGTCTTTGAAGATGTACTTCCAGTTTCAAACTTTACAGATACCATGGAATTGGAATTTGTTGGTTATGAGCTAAAGCAACCTAAGTATACCTTGGAAGAGGCGCGTGCACACGATGCCAACTATTCTGCTCCAATTTATGTGACTTTCCGTCTTGTCAATAAGGAAACAGGCGAAATCAAGACTCAGGAAGTCTTCTTTGGTGAGTTTCCAATCATGACTGAAATGGGTACTTTCATCATCAACGGTGCAGAGCGTATCATCGTTTCTCAGTTGGTTCGTTCACCAGGTGTTTATTTCAACGATAAAGTTGATAAGAACGGTAAGGTTGGTTATGGTTCAACGGTAATCCCTAACCGTGGTGCTTGGTTGGAATTGGAAACGGACTCAAAAGATATTGCCTATACTCGTATCGACCGTACGCGTAAAATTCCATTTACAACGCTTGTACGTGCGCTTGGTTTCTCAGGCGATGATGAAATCTTTGATATCTTTGGTGATAGCGAATTGGTTCGCAACACTATTGAGAAAGATATTCATAAAAATCCAGCGGATTCTCGTACAGATGAAGCCCTTAAGGAAATCTATGAGCGTCTTCGTCCAGGTGAACCAAAGACAGCTGAAAGTTCTCGTAGCCTTTTGACAGCTCGTTTCTTTGACCCACGTCGTTACGATTTGGCACCTGTTGGTCGTTACAAGATTAATAAAAAACTCAACCTCCGTACTCGTTTGCTCAACCAAACACTTGCTGAGCATGTCATTAACGGTGAAACAGGCGAAATTGTCTTGGAAGCTGGTACTGTATTGAGCCGTGATGTGCTTGAAAAAGTAGAAGCACAATTCGATGAGCTCAACTTGGTAGAATACATTCCAAATGATAATGCTGTTCTTCTTGAGCCAGTTCTCTTGCAGAAGTTTAAGATTGTTGCACCAAAAGATCCAGACCGTGTTGTAACAGTTATTGGTAATGCTAATCCGGCTGAAAATGTGCGTATTGTTACACCAGCAGATATCTTGGCTGAAATGAGCTACTTCCTCAACTTGGCGGAAGGACTTGGTCGCGTAGACGATATCGACCATTTGGGTAACCGTCGTATTCGTGCCGTTGGTGAATTGCTTGCTAACCAAGTACGTATCGGTTTGACTCGTATGGAACGTAACTTGCGTGAGCGTATGTCTGTTCAAGACAATGAAGTATTGACGCCACAACAAATCATCAACATTCGTCCAGTAACTGCGGCAATCAAAGAATTCTTTGGTTCATCCCAGTTGTCACAGTTCATGGACCAACACAACCCGCTTTCTGAGTTGTCGCACAAACGCCGTTTGTCAGCCTTGGGACCTGGTGGTTTGACCCGTGACCGTGCGGGCTATGAAGTTCGAGATGTTCACTACACTCACTATGGTCGTATGTGTCCGATTGAAACGCCTGAGGGACCAAACATCGGTTTGATTAACAACTTGTCATCTTATGGTCATCTCAACAAGTATGGTTTCATTCAAACACCATACCGCAAGATTGACCGTGCAACTGGTACAGTTACAAATGAGATCGTTTGGTTGACTGCCGATGAAGAAGATGCTTATATCGTGGCTCAATCGACTTCACCACTTGATGAAAACAACCGTTTTGTTGATAAGATCGTTATGGGACGTCACCAAGGTAATAACCAAGAGTTCCCAGCAGATTCAGCAGATTTCATGGATGTTTCACCTAAACAGGTAGTTGCCGTTGCGACAGCATGTATTCCTTTCTTGGAAAACGATGACTCCAACCGTGCCCTCATGGGTGCCAACATGCAACGTCAGGCTGTTCCGTTGATTGATCCAAAAGCACCTTACGTTGGTACTGGTATGGAATACCAGGCTGCCCATGACTCAGGTGCTGCGGTTATTGCTCAACACGGTGGTAAGGTTGTTTACGCGGATGCAGACAAGGTTGAAGTTCGTCGTGAAGATGGCTCTTTGGATGTTTACAGCATTCAGAAATTCCGTCGTTCAAACTCAGGTACAGCCTACAACCAACGTACCCTTGTAAAATTGGGCGATGTTGTTGAAAAAGGTGATTTCATCGCGGATGGTCCTTCTATGGAACGTGGGGAAATGGCTCTTGGTCAAAACCCTATCGTTGCCTACATGACCTGGGAAGGATATAACTTCGAGGATGCGGTTATCATGTCTGAACGCCTTGTGAAAGACGATGTCTATACATCTGTTCACTTGGAAGAATACGAATCAGAAACCCGCGATACCAAGTTAGGCCCTGAAGAAATTACTCGTGAAATTCCAAACGTTGGTGAAGATGCTCTTCGCAACTTGGACGAAATGGGTATTATCCGTATTGGTGCCGAAGTTAAAGAAGGCGATATCCTTGTTGGTAAAGTTACACCAAAAGGTGAAAAAGATCTTTCTGCTGAAGAGCGCCTCTTGCACGCAATCTTTGGTGACAAGTCACGCGAAGTACGTGATACCTCTCTTCGTGTACCTCACGGTGCCGATGGTGTCGTTCGTGATGTGAAAATCTTTACCCGTGCCAACGGTGATGAATTGCAATCAGGTGTTAACATGTTGGTTCGTGTTTACATCGCTCAAAAACGTAAGATCAAGGTCGGAGATAAGATGGCCGGTCGTCACGGTAACAAGGGTGTCGTTTCACGTATTGTACCTGTTGAGGATATGCCATATCTTCCAGACGGAACACCAGTTGACATCATGTTGAACCCACTCGGGGTGCCATCACGTATGAACATCGGTCAGGTTATGGAACTTCACTTGGGTATGGCGGCTCGCAACTTGGGTATCCATATCGCAACACCAGTTTTCGATGGTGCAAGTTCAGAAGACCTCTGGTCAACTGTTAAAGAAGCAGGTATGGACTCAGATGCCAAGACCATTCTTTATGATGGACGTACAGGTGAGCCATTTGACAACCGTGTATCTGTCGGTGTCATGTACATGATCAAGCTTCACCACATGGTTGATGATAAACTTCACGCCCGCTCAGTCGGACCATACTCACTCGTTACCCAACAGCCACTCGGAGGTAAGGCTCAGTTTGGTGGTCAGCGTTTCGGTGAGATGGAGGTTTGGGCCCTTGAAGCCTACGGTGCTTCAAACGTCCTTCAAGAAATCTTGACTTACAAGTCAGATGATGTGACAGGCCGTCTGAAAGCCTATGAAGCCATCACCAAAGGTAAACCAATTCCAAAACCAGGTGTTCCAGAATCATTCCGCGTTCTTGTCAAAGAATTGCAATCACTTGGTTTGGATATGCGTGTCCTTGATGAAGACAACAATGAAGTAGAATTGCGTGACCTTGATGAAGGTGAAGATGATGACATCATCCACGTAGATGATCTTGAAAAAGCACGTGCAAAAGCCGCAGCTGACGCAGCCGCAGCCTTTGCAGCGGAAGAAGCAGAAGGCAAAGAATAATTAGAATGGATGGAAGAAGTTGGTCCAAACCTCAGAACTGAAAGAGATAAGGACCAACGGTCTTCTACCGTCTGATTTATAAAAAATAGCTTACCAGCTATCCATTCTGCTGATTATTGTTCAAGAATTTGAGGTTTGGGAATCCAGCCTCTCACAAGAAAAGAAAGGGATTATTAGTGGTTGACGTAAATCGATTTAAAAGTATGCAAATCACGTTAGCTTCGCCAAACAAAGTCCGTTCATGGTCTTACGGTGAGGTTAAAAAACCTGAAACAATCAACTATCGTACACTCAAACCAGAACGTGATGGACTTTTTGACGAAGTCATCTTTGGTCCAACAAAAGACTGGGAGTGTTCATGTGGTAAATACAAGCGTATCCGTTATAAAGGGATCACTTGTGACCGCTGTGGTGTGGAAGTAACTCGTGCAAAAGTCCGTCGTGAGCGTATGGGACACATTGAGTTGAAAGCACCAATTTCACACATTTGGTATTTCAAAGGCATTCCAAGCCGTATGGGCTTGACCTTGGATATGAGTCCGCGTGCGCTTGAGGAAGTTATCTACTTCGCAGCTTATGTGGTGATTGATCCGAAAGATACTCCGCTTGAGCACAAGTCAATCATGACAGAACGCGAATACCGTGAGCGTTTGCGTGAATATGGATATGGTTCATTCGTTGCCAAAATGGGTGCAGAAGCCATTCAAGACCTCTTGAAGCAAGTGGATCTTCCAAAAGAAATCGCAGCTTTGAAAGAAGAATTGAAAACAGCTTCTGGACAAAAACGTATCAAAGCAGTTCGCCGCTTGGATGTATTGGATGCCTTCTATAAATCTGGTAACAAGCCTGAGTGGATGATTCTCAACATCCTTCCAGTTATTCCACCAGACTTGCGTCCGATGGTTCAGTTGGATGGTGGTCGTTTTGCGGCGTCTGACTTGAACGAACTCTACCGCCGTGTTATCAACCGTAACAACCGTTTGGCTCGTCTCTTGGAACTTAACGCTCCAGGAATTATCGTACAAAACGAAAAACGGATGCTTCAAGAAGCTGTGGATGCTTTGATTGACAACGGTCGCCGTGGTCGTCCAATTACAGGACCAGGTAGCCGTCCACTTAAATCACTCAGCCACATGCTCAAAGGTAAGCAAGGGCGTTTCCGTCAAAACTTGCTTGGTAAGCGTGTTGACTTCTCAGGACGTTCCGTTATCGCCGTTGGTCCAACGCTGAAAATGTACCAATGTGGTGTACCACGTGAAATGGCTATTGAGCTCTTCAAACCGTTTGTCATGCGCGAAATCGTTGCCCGTGAAATTGCTGGTAACGTAAAAGCTGCAAAACGTTTGATTGAACGTGGGGATGATCGTATTTGGGATATCTTGGAAGAAGTGATCAAAGAACACCCAGTTCTTTTGAACCGCGCACCTACCCTTCACCGTTTGGGTATCCAGGCCTTTGAGCCAGTTCTGATCGATGGTAAAGCCCTTCGTTTGCACCCGCTTGTCTGTGAAGCCTATAACGCCGACTTTGACGGTGACCAGATGGCCATTCACGTTCCATTGTCAGAAGAAGCACAAGCAGAAGCACGTATTCTTATGCTTGCTGCAGAACACATCCTTAACCCTAAAGATGGTAAACCAGTCGTAACACCGTCTCAGGATATGGTTTTGGGTAACTACTACTTGACCATGGAAGATGCTGGTCGTGAAGGTGAAGGTATGGTCTTCAAGGATGCGGATGAAGCTGTTATGGCACACCGCAATGGCTATGTTCACTTGCACACCCGTGTAGGTATCGCAACGGACAGCTTGGACAAGCCATGGAAAGACAACCAGAAGCATAAGATTATGATGACAACTGTCGGAAAAATCTTCTTCAACGCTATCATGCCTGAAGGACTTCCTTACTTGCAAGAGCCAAACAACGCTAACTTAACAGAAGGAACTCCTGATAAATACTTCTTGGAACCAGGATCAGATATCAAGGCTGCTATTGCAGAATTGCCAATCAACCCACCATTCAAGAAGAAAAATCTTGGTAACATCATCGCTGAAATTTTCAAGCGTTTCCGTACAACTGAAACATCAGCTCTTCTTGACCGTTTGAAAGACTTGGGTTACTATCACTCAACACTTGCTGGTTTGACAGTGGGTATTGCCGATATCCCAGTTATCGACAACAAGGCTGAAATTATTGAAGAATCTCACGAACGTGTAGAACAAATCAAGAAACAATTCCGTCGTGGTATGATTACAGACGACGAGCGTTATACAGCTGTTACAGATGAGTGGCGTTCAGCTAAGGAAAAATTGGAAAAACGCCTGGTTGAAAAACAAGATCCTAAAAACCCTATCGTTATGATGATGGACTCTGGTGCCCGTGGTAACATTTCCAACTTCTCCCAGTTGGCCGGTATGCGTGGTCTGATGTCAGCTCCGAACGGACGTATCATGGAATTGCCTATCTTGTCTAACTTCCGTGAAGGTCTTTCGGTATTGGAAATGTTCTTCTCAACTCACGGTGCCCGTAAGGGTATGACGGATACGGCCTTGAAGACAGCCGACTCAGGATACTTGACTCGTCGTTTGGTTGACGTTGCCCAAGACGTTATTATCCGTGAAGACGACTGTGGAACAGACCGTGGTCTTGATATCCGTTCAATCACAGATGGCAAAGAAATGATCGAGCCACTTGAAGAGCGTTTACAAGGTCGTTACACTAAGAAAACTGTTAAACATCCTGAAACGGGTACCGTTATCATCGGTCCAAACCAATTGATTACCGAAGACATTGCTCGCGAAATTGTCAATGCCGGTGTTGAACAAGTCACTATCCGTAGCGTATTTACATGTAATACTCGTCACGGTGTCTGCCGTCACTGTTACGGTATCAACTTGGCGACAGGTGATGCGGTTGAAGTTGGTGAAGCAGTTGGTACGATTGCAGCCCAATCTATCGGTGAGCCTGGTACACAGTTGACAATGCGTACCTTCCACACGGGTGGTGTAGCCTCAAACAGCGATATCACGCAGGGTCTTCCTCGTGTCCAAGAGATCTTTGAAGCCCGCAATCCGAAAGGGGAAGCGGTTATCACAGAGGTTAAAGGTGAAGTTATCGCTATTGAAGAAGATGCTTCTACTCGCACTAAGAAAGTCTTTGTTAAAGGTGTGACTGGTGAAGGTGAGTATGTGGTTCCATTTACAGCCCGTATGAAGGTTGAAGTTGGTGACCAAGTTGCGCGTGGTGCAGCCCTTACTGAAGGTTCTATCCAACCAAAACGCTTACTTGAGGTCCGTGATGTTCTGGCAGTTGAAACCTACCTTCTTTCTGAAGTTCAAAAAGTTTACCGTAGCCAGGGTGTAGAAATCGGCGACAAGCATATCGAGGTAATGGTCCGTCAAATGCTTCGTAAGGTTCGTGTCATGGATCCAGGTGATACAGATCTTCTCATGGGCACTCTCATGGATATCACAGACTTTACAGATGCCAATGCGGAAGTAGTTATTGCTGGCGGTATTCCGGCAACAGCTCGTCCAGTTCTTATGGGTATCACGAAGGCTTCCCTTGAAACCAACTCATTCTTGTCTGCTGCATCCTTCCAGGAAACAACTCGTGTCCTTACAGATGCTGCTATTCGTGGTAAACGTGATAACCTTCTTGGTCTGAAAGAGAACGTTATTATCGGTAAGATTATCCCAGCAGGTACAGGTATGGCCCGCTACCGTAATCTTGAACCACAAGCCATCAATGAAATTGAAATTATTGAAGATACTCTAGCTGAAGAGCTTGCAGAAGAAGCAGGTATCGAAGTTGTATCTGAATAAGTTACAAATAACACATCTCTAGATTTCTAGGGATGTGTTTTTGCTATTCGGAAATAAAGCGCATACAGGATTTGATCAGTAATTAACAAGCAGAATACTTTCTATACGATTTTATATTCGATATAATGAGTGTGAAAAAGGAAGTGTGTGCTTATGTATCAGGTAATAAAATTATATGGAGATTATGAACCCTGGTGGTTCTTGGATGGTTGGGAAGAAGACATTGTCAGTAAGGATGTCTTTAGTCGTTATGAGGATGCCTATACTGCCTTTCAAAAAGAATGGGTACGTTTGTCTGAGAATTTTCCCATGAAAAAGACAAAAAATGACACCTTGGCAGCTTTTTGGGATGAACAGGACCAGCATTGGTGCGAGGAATGTGAAGAATATTTGCAACGCTACCATTCGCTTATGTTGGTGGAAGCTAAGGAAAACTTACCTGCTGGTTTTATCAAGTCGCAGACACCCCCTCGTTTGCGTACTTGTAGGCTGAAACAAGACAAATGTATGAACCATGAAGAAAAGGATTGACCAGTGTGTCAATCCTTTTTAGTTGAATCTGATAGAAAATGTTTCCGTATCAAGCTCCACATGCCCACCAATCCGAATGGTAAAGAGTGGCTGGGTATGGGCAAAATCCAAATCGTAGAGAACAGGAACATTTTTTAGAATAGGGTGCTTGTCCAAAATGGCCAACAAAATCTCCTCCGTCATCTTAGTTTCTTTTGGAAAACGACCAAAAACAACCGCCTGCGGATTAGGATAGGCTTGTAGCAGGGCAGTCAAGTGACGAGCAATAATCAGATAATCATCGTCTTCCGCCTCTTCTAAAAATAGAATATACTTGTCCGTATTGGGTGCGAACTCGGTTCCAGTCAGTAGATTTAGAGTTGAGATGTTTCCGCCGATGGCAATACCAGAGGCCCGGCCCGGATTGTAAACCTTCCATTCGGTTGGGTAAAAAATGCGAGGGGCGTCTGGTAGGTACCAAGCGTCGCTAGACCATTCAGGACTCGGGGTCAAGTCAAAGGAGTCTTGTGTTACAGCCTTGAGCCAGGCTTCTGTTTGATACTGTTGCCCCAAATCCATTTTGAAACTTGAATAGGCAGGACCCATGTAGGTTTCCATGCCTGTCTTGGCATAGATAGCATTGAGCAGGGCGGTCGTATCCGAATAACCACAGAAAATTTTCGGATTTTGTGCAATCAAATCGAAATCCAGATAGGGCAAGAGTTCGTTGCAGTTGAAACCGCCAATGGTTGTCAGAATGGCATCGACCGTATCGTCCGCAAAAGCTGCTTCCAAGTCCGCAACACGGCTGGCAATCGGAGCTGAGAAAAAAATATCATTTTCAAGATAATACTCAGAAAAAGAGAGTTTGAAGCCAAGTTCCTCTAGTTTTTCCTTGGCGGCGAGATTGGCCTTGAAGCCACCAATTCTTTCAATAGATGAAGAAGGACTGACTACGCGTATGTGGTCGCCTTTTTTTAATTTTTTCATAGGAACCTCCAAGCTTTTTTATTATTTTAACAAAAAAGTATGGAAAATCAAGTTTCCTTGCGAATAGATAGGGTGAGGAGGTTTTATGATTCAAGAAAAAGCAAGAAAGTTGATTGAAAAGGCGGTGGCGGAAAGGGTCAGTGACATCTATCTGGTTCCTCGTGGTCAGGACTACCAAGTCTACCATCGCATCATGGATGAGCGGGAATTTGTGCAAGACTTGGCTGAGGAGGAAGTAACAGCCATCATCAGCCATTTCAAGTTCTTATCAGGTTTAAATGTCGGTGAAAAACGCCGTAGCCAACAGGGTTCCTGTGACTATGATTATGGGAACGGTGAGATTTCCCTTCGCCTATCAACTGTCGGAGATTATCGTGGTAAGGAAAGTTTGGTTATCCGCCTGCTCTATGACAATGACAAGGAACTCAAGTTCTGGTTTGAGGCGGCCGAGCGACTTGCAGAAGAAATCAAGGGACGAGGGCTCTACCTTTTTTCGGGTCCAGTCGGCTCTGGTAAGACCACACTTATGTACCATCTTGCCAGGCTGAAATTCCCAGACAAGCAGATTTTGACCATTGAAGATCCGGTCGAAATCAAGCAGGAGGATATGCTGCAACTCCAGCTCAATGAAGCCATCGGAGCCACCTACGATAATTTGATAAAATTATCCCTACGTCATCGGCCAGACTTGCTCATCATCGGTGAGATTCGGGATGCGGAAACCGCTCGAGCAGTCATTCGAGCCAGCCTGACGGGAGCTACCGTTTTCTCAACGGTTCACGCAAGGTCTATTTCGGGTGTCTATGCTCGTATGTTGGAATTGGGGGTCAGTCTTGAAGAATTAAATAATGCCCTTCAAGGGATTGCCTATCAACGATTGATTGGGGGAGGAGGTGTAGTGGATTTTGCAAAGGGAAATTACCCAAACCATTCCGCAGACCAGTGGAATGCGCAAATTGATCGCCTTTTTGCAGCAGGACATATCAGTCTTCGGCAGGCAGAAACAGAAAAAATTGCCCTTGGCTCGCCAACGTAAGGTCATTGAACTGTTTAACAATCTCTTTGCCAGTGGTTTTCATCTGGGAGAGATTGTTGATTTTCTCAAACGCAGTCAGCTTTTGGCAGATCCTTACACTCAGGTTTTGTCGGATGGCCTTCTTGCAGGAAAGCCATTTTCAAGCCTATTAGCGGATTTGCGGTTTTCAGATGCGGTGGTCACACAGGTGGCTCTGGCAGAAGTTCATGGTAATACCAGCCTGAGTTTGAGCCATATTCAGTCCTATCTGGAAAATGTCAGCAAGGTTCGTAAGAAATTGGTTGAGGTAGCGACCTATCCAGTTATCTTGCTAGGTTTTCTGCTTTTGATTATGCTTGGCTTGAAAAACTATCTTCTGCCCCAGTTGGAGGAAGGCAATGCAGCGACCGTGCTAATTAACCATCTGCCGACTATCTTCTTGTCCCTTTGTGGACTTAGTTTGGTAGCGGTCTTGGCTGGGATGGTTTGGTTTCGCAAAACTAGCAAAATCAAGGCATTTTCCCGCTTAGCAGCTCTGCCATTTTTCGGAAAACTCATCCAAACCTACCTGACGGCCTATTACGCCAGGGAGTGGGGGAGTTTGATTGGGCAAGGCCTGGACCTGCCGCAGATTGTGGGCTTGATGCAATCGCAGCAATCGCAGCTCTTTCGGGAAATTGGTCAGGACCTGGAGCAGTCGCTTTCAAATGGTCGTAGTTTTGACGAACACATCAAGACCTACGCCTTTTTTAAGCGGGAGCTGAGTTTGATCGTCGAGTATGGTCAGGTCAAGTCCAAGTTGGGTAGCGAGTTGACAGTTTACGCGGCAGAGTGTTGGGAGGATTTTTTCTCTCGGGTCAATAGAGCCATGCAGCTGATTCAACCGCTGGTCTTTCTCTTTGTGGCCCTAATGGTCGTTCTCATCTACGCAGCCATGTTGCTGCCGATTTATCAAAATATGGAGTTATAAAATGAAAAAATTAATGAAATTGAAAAATAAAGCTTTCACATTGGTGGAAATGTTAGTTGTACTTCTCATTGTTAGTGTACTTCTGCTCTTATTTGTGCCTAATTTGAGCAAGCAAAAAGAAGCGATTAAGGAGTCAGGAGGTGCAGCTGTCGTCAAAGTTGTAGAAAGCCAGATGGAGCTCTATGAATTAGAGTATGATAAGGAAGCAACGGTGGCAGACTTACAGGCTGCTGGCTATATTACTGAAAAACAAGCAGAAGAGTATGCTAAGGCGAAAAAATAAGGCTTTTACTCTTCTGGAAAGCCTGCTGACCTTGTTTGTTGTCAGTTTTTTAGCAGTTTCCTTGTCAGGAACGGTGCAAACGGTCTTTCGGTCTGTTCAGGAAGAGATTTTTATCTGGGAGTTTGAAGCTATTTATAAAGACAGCCAGAAATTGGCAGCCAGTTCCCACCAAACAGTGAATCTTGCTATCGGTGGACAGGAAGTGACAAATGGTCATCAAACTGTACAGGTGCCTAAAAAAGTAGAAGTATTGGAAGAAAAGACCATCACATTTGAAGAAAATGGTGGAAATTCTTCTCTGACCAAGATTCGTTTTCGGCTTAGTCGAAAGACAGTCACGTATCAATTATATATAGGGAGTGGTCGCTATAAGAAAACAGAAGAATAAGGCTTATATCTTGCTAGAAAGCCTGGTTGCCCTTGCGACCCTAGTGACCATTTGCAGCTTGATTTTATCAGCGGTAGATGCGGGTCGTAGACGGCAGGCTTGGGAATTGGAACAACAGGAGGTTCTCAATCTAGCGCAGATGGCTGTTCAGACTGAGCAAGATAACCTAGCCTTAAACGGCGTTAGAGTTCAGGTTCAACGAACAGCAGATAAGATGATTGTTTTCCACGAGGGAAAGGAGGTTCTATCGGTTGTTAAAAAGTAAAATTCCTGCTTTTACTCTCTTGGAATGCTTGCTAGCCTTAGTCATCCTTTCAGGTAGCCTTTTGGTCTTTGAAGGCTTGTCAAAACTGCTGGTCCAAGAAGCGCATTATCAAAAACAAACCATTCAAAAGGAGTGGCTGGTCTTTTCTAGCCAGTTGCGGTCGGAGTGGGACCAGGCTGACTTGGTCAAGGTCGAAAATGGCAAGGTCTATGTTGATAAGGGTGGTCAGGCTTTGGCCTTTGGCAAGTCACGGTCGGATGATTTTCGGAAAACAAATGACAGGGGACAGGGCTACCAGCCCATGCTCTATCAGGTGGACAGCGCAGCTATTTCCCAAGAAAACCAGCTGGTGCGCATCGACTTTAGCTTTAAAAATGGGGAGGAGCGGACCTTTATCTATGCTTTTAAAGAAAAGAGTTAAGGCTGGCATCCTGCTCTATGCCCTCTTGATGCTGGCAGTTTTTAGTCTCTTGCTCCAGTTTTATATCCACCGTCAAGAAGCCGAAAGCCGTTTGGTTCAGGTGGCAAGACAAGAAACGACTGCCTACATCATGGCTCAGATGGTCTTGGACCAGGTCGAAGGGGACTTACAAAAGCGTCAAGCAGTTGCCAAGGAGGAGGCTAGCCAAACAGATGAAAAGGAAGAAAAGGAGGTTCAATCAACTAGAGAAAATCAAACGGATGAAAAACCAGCTCAAACAAGTTCTCAAAAAAAGGAGGAAAGTAAACCAATAGAGACCGAAGGAAGCGTCTTGTTTCGAGAGGGGCAGACTAGTTACTATGTCCAAAACCAGCAATTGTCAGTGTTGGTAATATTAAGGGACGGAAGAGAGTATCGCTATCAATTTGGAATGAAAAGCCGAGAGTGATTGGATAAAAAAGTCTATCGCACCTTGCTTTCTCGCAAAAATTAGAAAAAGGATATCCGCAGCCTATCTATACTGTAAGTGGATGATGCGAGGTGTTTTACAACCGTACTTTATCGGTAATTTTCTATTACCGTTAAAAGTGCGGTTTATTTTTAGTAAGATGATTCCAGTGAAAAAGTATTTGAAAACACCTAAGGAAATATGTTATAATGACTTTGAGTTCATAATAGGAGATGACGAATGAGAAGCAAATATATGAAAAGTTTAAGTCTCGGAGCTACTTGCTTGCTAACGATGACTCTACCTGTTGCAGCAAACACTACTGAAACAAGTCAAAGTTCGGCTGTGTCGGAAACACAAGTTTCTACTACAGAGGCGACGAGTTCAGAAGTCTCAATTGTTGCAGAATCGAGTACAAGTTCCTCAACTCAGGCTCAGACTGAGACCAGCACAGTTGCAACAGAAGAACCGAGTATTTCATTCCGATCAGTGCCGGATACTGAAGAGGGTGCTGCAACTGAAGAAAGTTCAACAACAAGCAGTACAACCTCAACAACTGCAACTCAGCAAGAGGCAGCAACAGTTACACAAGCAGAAGCAACTGTTGAGCAAGCTTTGTATCGTCTCTATCAGCCGGATTTGCGTGTCCACCTGTATACGAAGGATGCTAATGAGTATGCTGTTCTAGCCGGTCGTGGTTGGCGACAAGAAGGGGAGGCTTGGAGATTTGTTTCAAATCAAGGAGAGCCGGTTTACCGTCTCTATCAGCCAGACTTACGTGTCCACCTGTATACGAAGGATGCCAATGAGTATGCTGTCCTAGCCGGTCGTGGTTGGCGACAAGAAGGAGAAGCCTTCCGTTCTTATGGCAATATCCCT
Organism: Streptococcus suis; assembly: GCF_002964575.1. Taxonomy (GTDB): domain Bacteria; phylum Bacillota; class Bacilli; order Lactobacillales; family Streptococcaceae; genus Streptococcus; species Streptococcus suis_R. The sequence continues at coordinate 24,890 of NZ_POQQ01000002.1, forward strand.
GTCTATCGTCTTTATCAGCCGGACTTGCGTGTCCATCTGTATACGAAGGATGCCAATGAGTATGCTGTTCTAGCCGGTCGTGGTTGGAAACAGGAAGGGGTTGCCTTCTACGGATTAGGAAGTGCAGGTGGCTCAAACGCCTCAAACACACCAGCAGCTCCACAAGTTGAAAAGAAACCGACAGGAACTGTTAGTATCCAGAATAAGAACTCTCAAAATGGGACTTTTGATATCATTGTATCAAATGTTGATAGCCCTGTAGGTGTTAATGGCGTACTTGTTCCAGTATGGTCAGATGAAAATGGACAGGATGATTTGGTTTGGTATGAAGCAGTAAGACAGGCAGATGGACGCTATAAAGTATCTGTCCAAGCCAAGAATCATGGTTTTAGCACTGGAACCTACCAGATTCACTTATATCTTTTGCAAGCAGACGGTACAAAAGTTGGAGTCTCTCCTTCTACGACAACAACGGTAGAAATAACAGATACGGTACCAAAAGCCGCAGTTAGAATCGAAAATATCGACAGAACTTATGGTTTCTTCGATGTTCGGATAACAGATTTATATGTTCCAAAAGGCATTGAAGCAATTCAAGCAACTGTATGGTCAGATGTTAATGGCAAAAATGACCTTCAACAGTACACAGCTACAAAGCAAGCTGATGGAAGTTATACAGTACCAGTTCGGATCAGTAACCATAAATATGAGCAGGGAAATTACACTGTTTCTCTATCTATCACTAGTCAGGGTCAACAGCATACAGTTGCTCAAACAAGTGCAGCTATTAGCTATACAAAAACAGAGATTCCTAGATTTATCGATGTAAGTAGCCATAATGGGACCTTGTTGGTAGCTGACTACAAAACCTTGGCTGCCAATGGTATTTCAGGTGTTGTCGTTAAACTATCAGAAGCTGTAAGTTATTTAAATCCTTATGCAGAAGGGCAGGTAAAAAATGCCTTAGCTGCAGGTCTCAAGGTTTCTGTTTATCACTATTCGCACTTCACGAGCAAGGAAGAGGCTAAAGCAGAGGCACAATATTTCGTTGCTGCAGCTAAACGACTGGGCTTACCGACCCATACTCTAATGGTTAACGATATCGAAGAGCATGCCACTCGTAAGAATATCAATGAAAACATGAAGGCCTGGGAAGAAGAGATGCGTCGTTTAGGCTATTCAAATCTCATTCACTATACTGGAGCTAGTTGGCTTGATGACAATTCTCTTGGAGTGGTTGGTCCAATCCAAACAAGTCAGTTTGGAATGAGTAATTTCTGGGTTGCGCAATATCCATACTCTACTATGACCCCTGCACAAGCAATGTCTATGTCTCTACACGCACGGACAGCAGCATGGCAGTATACATCTAAGGCGGAATTGTTGCCAGGACGTTCCTTCTTTGATGTGAATTTGGATTATACAAATCGATTTACTAAGTAGGCAGAATTCCAGATTAGAAATATAGGGCTCCACAGTCTTTGTAATGAAGGTTTTCATTAGTAAGACTTGTGGAGTTTTTTGTATCTGATTCCTGTGCTTCCCGCTAGTGACAGTGTTATATTGCAAGCAGCGTTAATTAAGTGTATAATGTAGTGAGTTCGCTTTATAAAAAAACTTATTCTGTAGAGGGAATTGAGAAGCATTTTCCACAGAAGAATAGGATTTTACAGAACTGCTATAATCGAAAGGAAAAAGGTATGGATTTGTTTTCCACAAAAAATCGGATTCTATTAAAAGAATTGATAAAAACAGATTTTAAATTACGCTATCAAGGGTCGGTGATTGGCTATCTTTGGTCAATCTTAAAGCCATTGATGTTGTTTGCTATTATGTATGTCGTCTTCATTCACTTTCTAAGATTAGGTAGCGATGTTCCGCATTTTCCGGTTGCCTTATTGCTGGGGAATGTTATCTGGTCCTTCTTTTCAGAGGCCACTAATATGGGAATGGTTTCCATTGTGACACGCGGAGATTTATTGAGGAAGCTAAACTTTTCTAAGGAGATTATTGTGCTCTCTTCAGTATTTGGTGCGGCAATCAACTTCTCCATCAATTTACTGGTTGTATTGGTTTTTTCTCTATTTAATGGTGTACAGTTCACATGGACGGTTGTGATGGCTCTTCCTCTTTTTGTTGAGCTGTTTTTGTTGGCGACAGGGATTGCTTTGATACTTTCTACCCTCTTTGTTCGTTTCCGTGACTTAGCACAAATTTGGGAGGTGGTGATGCAGGCTGGGATGTATGCAACCCCAATTATCTACTCCCTATCATTTGTGATGGACCAAAGCGTACTGGCAGCTAAGTTGATGATGCTAAATCCGATGGCTCAAATTATTCAAGATATGCGTTACTTTGTCATCGATAAGGCGAATTTGCCTGTTTGGCAGGTCATTAACAATAAGATGATTGTGCTGATACCTTATCTCATCCCTCTAATCGTCTTTGCACTTGGAGTGACTGTGTTTGGAAAATATTCTAAGAAATTTGCGGAGATTCTCTAATGACAGAAAAAAATATTGCAGTAAAGGTTGACCATGTCAGTAAGTTTTTTAAATTGCCGACAGAAGCTAGTCAGAGTTTGCGTACAACCATGGTCAATCGTTTTAAAGGAATCAAAGGCTACAAAGAGCAACATGTATTGAAGGATATTTCTTTTGAGGTTGAAAAAGGAGACTTCTTTGGTATCTTAGGGCGGAATGGCTCAGGTAAGTCAACTCTTTTAAAAATTATTTCACAAATTTACGTTCCAGAACATGGGACGGTGACAGTAAATGGAAAATTGGTTTCTTTTATTGAACTCGGAGTCGGCTTCAATCCCGAACTAACAGGGCGTGAAAATGTCTATTTGAATGGAGCTCTTCTTGGTTTCTCTCGTGAAGAAATTGATGCTATGTATGATGACATTGTCGATTTTGCAGAGTTGCGCGAATTCATGAACCAAAAACTTAAAAACTATTCGAGTGGGATGCAGGTTCGTCTAGCGTTTTCTGTAGCCATCAAGGCGCAAGGAGATGTTCTTATCTTGGATGAAGTATTGGCAGTGGGAGATGAAGCCTTCCAAAGAAAATGCAATGACTATTTCCAAGAACGCAAGAAAAGCGGAAAGACAACTATTCTGGTTACCCATGACATGGGTGCAGTTAAGAAATATTGTAACAAGGCGGTCTTGATTGAACATGGCTTGGTAAAAGCTATTGGAAATCCAGAAAATGTAGCCAACCAATATAGTTTTGATAATACTGTAACAGCGCAACCAGAACCCTTAGCGGAAGGAGATGGCTTAGATTCTGAATCTACAGAAGTAAAAGAAATCCAATTGGTTGAAGATTTCAAGCTTGATTTGCTGAGTCCGAACCAGATTTCTCCGAAAGATACCATTCATTTTAGGATGGAGTATACTGTTTTGCAAGATATTGAGACCTATATGGCCCTATCTCTAACAGACATTGATCGCAATATTTGGATTTATAATGATAATTCAATGAACCAACTACAATCAGGGAAAGGCAAAAAAGTAGTACACTACTCTTGTTCATTGCCTAATGTTAATGATTTGAAACTTAAGTTGGAAGTCACGGTGCGTGATAAAGACGGTAAGATGCTGGCTTTTTCAGATGCGACGCAGACGCCGATTATCATGGTGAATCGAACAGATATTGCACCAGATGATATTTCAGCTTTAGATTCAGCAAGTGGTCTCATTCAACGAAATGGTAACTGGACTTTTGAAAATAACTAGATAGAGGATGAATGATGGGACAACCAATAGTATCAATCATTTGCACGGTTTATAATAAGGCTCCGTGGTTAGAGAGGGTTATCGAAGGCTTTCTAGCACAAGAAACAAACTTTGAAGTTGAAATTATTCTTGTTGATGACTGTTCGACGGATTCGTCCAGAGATATCGTTAGATCGTATCAAAACCAATATCCAGAAAAGATTCAAGCGATTTTCCATGGAGAGAACCAGGGAATCTCACGGACATGGGTATCTGCCTGTCAGCATGCAAAGGGCAAATATATTGCTCGTTGTGATGGAGATGATTTTTGGTTAGACCCACATAAACTTCAAAAGCAGGTGGACTTACTAGAAGAACACCCAGAAGCCAAGTGGTCCAATACAGATTTTGATATCTATGATGAAAATGGACAGCTGGTATCAACAGCAGGCTTTACTAGTGGAAGTATTCCCTTAGCGGATACCTATGCTAAAATGTTAGCGACACGTGGGTTTACCATGGCTTCGACTTGGGTAGTAGAAAGAGAACTCATGTTAGAGGTGAATCAGGAACTAGATTTGACCACCGCTGATGATACCTTTAATTTACAGCTCGATCTATTTCAACGAACACAATTGTTATTTTTACCAGAAGCAACAGTTGCCTATACGATCAATCAAGGATCTGACTCGCGACCGGTAGACTTTTCTAAAATAGAGAATCGTTTCCAAACCTTGTTGGCGACTCAGAAATTCTATCTGGATAAATATCCATCTAGTCATTATCGAGAAATGCTTGATATTCTTTTAGAACGAAATAACACCTACGAAGTTGTCTTGACAAAAAAAGAACGTGGTCTTGCGCAAGTTGGTATTCAAGAAGTCACCATCTATTTCGACACGGATGGATCTGGATTTTGTCAAGAAAATATCTTACGCTATCCGTTGTTGAAGCAGGATGAGATTCGATTTAGCTTGCCTGATAACTGCCAACGAGTGCGCATTGACTTGTCAGAGCAACCAAGTTTTTACCGAAATATCTCATTGGTTAGTCAAAAGGCTCGAACGACTCTTCTACCGGCTTACACCAATGGCGTATTGGTTGGAGACATGGTTTTGTTCCCACAGCAAGATCCGCAATTAATCTACGAAATCTCACCTGTCTATGGTGCAGACTTTATCCTAAAATACACTATCTGTGAATTGGATGACCTGCAGTCCCCAGACTATGTTGCTAAGATTTTGGGAGAGCAGCTAGTTGAATTCCGGAAGAAAGCCATAGAGGGAGAGCGATTAGAGCGGCAGCTTCGTGAAAGTGAAGCCCTTATTAGCCGACAACAAAAAGAGATTGAAAATCTTACTATCTCATACCATGCAGTTGTTGGCTCACGACGTTGGATTATTCCAACAAAGATTATCAATTTTTTTAGGAGAAAAAAATGAAGCGTTTGCTTTTGTATGTCCATTTTAATAAATATGGACAGCTTAGTTCCCATGTCCAATATCAATTAGAAGCCATGCGTTCGCTCTTCTCAAAGGTTGTTTTTATCACGAATAGCCCGCTTTCAGAAGGGGACGAAACTGTTCTCAGACAGTCTTTTTTGGTAGATGAGGTCATCCGCCGAGAAAATATTGGATTTGATTTTGCTGCTTGGCGTGATGGGATGACAAGTATAGGCTTCGAGGAGCTAAAGCACTACGATTCACTGACCCTAATGAATGACACCTGTTTTGGGCCGCTGTGGGATATGTCAGAGCTTTATCAACGGTATGAGGAAGATGAAACGATTGATTTTTGGGGGATGACCAATTTCCGAGAAACCAAACAGTTTCGTGAGCATATTCAGAGCTACTACCTGACTTTTTCAAATAAGGTAGTTCAATCAACAGCCTTTCAAGAATTTTGGAAAAGTGTGCAAAACTTTACAAATGTTCAGGATGTTATTGACCATTATGAAACACAAGTTACGACCAATTTACTAGAAGCAGGCTTTCGTTATCAAACGGTTTTTAACACAGTAGAGGAAGATACTAGCGGGATGCTTCATCCAGATTTTTCTTACTACAATCCGACGGCTATTTTAAAACATAGAGTACCATTCATTAAAGTTAAAACCATTGATGGGAATCAACATATTACACCTTATATTTTACAAGAGATTGCGGATAAATCAGACTACCCAGTTGATTTAATTGTTTCACACATGTCTAAGATCAACTATCCTGATTTTAAATATCTCTTAGCACAGAAATACCTTAAATCAACTCAAAAACCGTATTCTAATGATGGAAGAGTAGCCATCCATCTGCATGTTTTCTATGTAGACCTCTTACAGGAATTTTTAACTGCCTTTGAGTCTTTTGATTTTCATTATGACTTGTTCATAACAACAGACCAAGAGAGCAAGGTGGCTGAGATAGAGGCGACATTGTCTGAATACGGAAGCCAAGCCCAGATTTTTGTTACAGGAAATATTGGTCGCGATGTATTGCCTATGTTGAAGTTGAAAGAGCAGTTGCAGACCTATACCTATGTCGGACATTTCCATACTAAAAAATCCAAAGAAGCAGACTTCTGGGCGGGAGAATCTTGGCGGAAAGAGCTAATAGCTATGTTGGTAGAACCAGCGAATGATATCCTAGCCAACTTGGAACAAAAATCTGATTTGGGGCTAGTTATTGCAGATATTCCAACCTTCTTCCGTTATAATAAAATTGTCGATGCCTATAATGAGAATAGGATTGCCCCAGCCATGAATGAATTGTGGCAAAAAATGGGGATGAAGAAGCAGATTGATTTCAATGCTCTTCATACTTTTGTGATGTCCTATGGAACCTATGTGTGGTTTAAATACGATGCCTTACAGTCACTCTTTGATTTAAACCTAACCGATGCAGATGTGCCAGCAGAGCCCTTGCCACAAAATTCTATTCTCCATGCCATCGAACGCCTATTGGTTTATATTGCCTGGGATAAAAACTATGATTTCCGTATTGTTAAAAATCCCATCGAATTAACAGCCTTTATAGATAATAAATTGCTTAATGAGCGGGCGGATGCTCTGCCTCACACCTATGTAAACTTTGATCACATCGGTGGGATTAGAGGTGCCTTAAAATATATTATCATTGGTCCATTAAGAGCTATTAAGTATATTATTCGACGTTTGATGACCAAATGATAGAGGAAATCAGTTTGCTGTGCAGGATAGTTAAGTGTAAAAAGGTAAGATATGATGAATCGAAACGAATCAAGGTGGGAAAAACTGAATATTTTTTATCAGCACCCTTACGTCACCCTATTTGTTTATGCACTGCTGATAACGCTCATTTCCTATATTTCCATCAATACAAACAGTCAAATCTATGATTATCCATTCCATATGGCCAGGATAGTAGGATTGGCGCAATCTATTGCAAATGGAGATGTGTTGCCGAATCTGAACTTTCTATTTACGCATGGCTCAGGTTATGCGGTTCCCATGTTTTATGGCAATGGTGTTCTCTACATTCCAGCCCTGGTTTATTTATTAACCAAGGTGGCTACACATGCTTTTGCAAGTTATGCCTTTATCATTATTTGGGCTACGGCTACCACATCTTATTTTTGTCTTTACAAGATGACTCAGCATAAATCCAAGTCACTCTTATTTGGTATGACGATGGCAGTAACCTTCCCTTATTTTGGTTTTGGTATGAGTGCGATTCCTCCTTTGATTGCTCCGCTTATCTATTGCATCTACAAGGTGATTTTTCAGGATAAACTCAATCCTATCCCCTTAGGCATCATTATTGCCCTGATGGTGCAGACTCATATCATCTCAACTCTAGTACTAGCCATTTCTTCCGTCATACTGGTCTTGCTATCGATAAACAGATTGACACTGAAGAAAATTCTCTCCTTCTGCTTGTCGGTTGTGATAGCGATTGGCCTTTCTATTGGTTTTGTTTTGCAATTTATAGAGCAAAGGCTATCGCAAACCTTCTTTGTGTCTTGGGGGTTACGTGATTACCCATTTAAGTCAAAAAACATCTTAGATGCAGGTAATCTTTTTGAGGAAATTGTGAACTATTATTTCCCACTGGCTCTAATCTTTCTAATAATAGGGTGGGTAGCCTATAAATCCTTACCCAAGATTGGTCGTCAGTTGCTGGTGACTTCGGGAATCCTACTGATTGCTACTTCAAATATTTTACCTTGGTACTCGGTATTCCGTTATACCTTTTTAACAGTCTTCCAGTATTCGAATAGACTATCTTACTTCATACCAGCTTTTGTGATTACTGCTCTATTTCTAGCAGAGAAAAAACGATTATACAAAGTGATTGCAGTAGTACAGATAGGCTTTTATCTAGTGACAAATCCCTTGAGCTTTTTACCTAATTTTGCCAACTTCAAAGAAGAATACAATCTAACAGCGACAAATGCTGCTGTGATGAAACAGCAAAATGAAATGGCAGACAAGGCCTTTCAAAATCCCTTATTGACCACTTATTGGGCCTCAGGGAGCGAATACTTTAATTTAGATATTAACCATAAGCGTGTTCAGAATGGCACAATCAATCAGTTTATCTATGACACAAATCAGGTTAAGGTAGAGAACGTGCGACAAGGCTATAACCTTCTTATATTCGATGTTCAGTTGAATCAAGAAGCAGAAAGTGTAGAGTTGACCTTGCCAAGGATTTGGTACAAGGGCTATGTTGCAGAATATTCAGCAGGGGCTAAGGGGACGCAGCCTAAAATAGCCTATGTCCCTTTAACAAGCGAAGAGCTCCAGGAATATAAGAAAAAATATAAACCTAATGTTACCCAAAAAGCATTAAATGAAGGGCGTGCAACGATAAGTGTGACGCACAGTGGAACGGTCTCTGTTTTTTATAAAAGAACCCTGATTCAGATACTTGGTTTTACCTTACAAAGTGCAGCCTGGTTACTATTGTTTTACCTATACTTGCACTTGACATTAACAAGGTCTGTACGAGAAAATAGTGTCTGAATGATAAAGTGAAAATTTGCAAATGAGTATAAATTGTGATGAGGAAGGAATGAATAAATAATGTTCAAACATATCAATACTGCGCTAACCGATTGGAGAATAAATTGAAATGATAGCAACTTACAAACGATTGGTGAAAGAGTACGCTCTGTATGTCTTATTGAGTAAGTATCTTTTTGCTGTTCTTCTGTCGATAATGGGTTTTAAAAACCATACAGATTGGACCTATATTCTTGTCACCGTTTTAGAGGTTGTCAGCATTGCGACATTCAGCAACTTATTAATAAAAGAAAAAAAGCTTGCTGCCTACATCGTGAACTGCCTTCTTTTATTGATTGTCAATGTGCAGAATATTGTCCTGTTTTTTGGTGGAAGTTTCACTACTTTGGTGATGGTGACAAACCTTGAATCCTTAGAATCTTTGTCGGGGCATTTTGCTTCCATAGTGTTCGGAACGATTTGTATACTGATCTTCACATTTTTACCTATCACCTATGTTAAAACAAGAAAAATCAATTGGTCAACAGTCTTATCTAGCTCTCTCTTGCTAGAGTTGATCGTCACCTTAATGAGTGGAAACATCTATTCTCCTATTTTTGGAGTATACCAACTAGCAGCGGATTCCTACGAATACCAGCAGGATCTAGCTAAAATTGCCAATGCTCCTAATGTTACGGATTTTTTCTATAGAGGTAGTGTGCAGAATGCTCGTCCTAAACCAACCAATTTATCGGCAACTCCTAATGTGGTTCTGATTTTTGTAGAAGGTTTGTCACAAAATATTGTCGAAGATGAACGTGGTATTATGCCAAATCTGAAGAAGTTACAGGACTCATCACTCGCTTTTGAAAATTATTACAATCACACCTTTGCTACTTATCGAGGATTAATCGGTCAGTTATACTCAGGATACCAATTAGATAATTATGAATCCAATACCTTGACTTCCTTGCAGGGAGTATTGGGAGATAAGGGGTATCAGACAACCTTTATCAATACCGAGCCGAACAATACTCAGTTCACATCTTATCTAGAGTCTTTCAATTTTGATAGTATTGTCAATGAGAACGACCTGGCGAAGGGTCCTAATGGAAGTTTAACAGACCAGGCGGCATTAGAACTTCTATACGACACGATAGAAGAACAGGTTTCTCAGAAGACTCCATTCTTAACAGCAATCTATACTTATGGTACACATATGACCTTTAATTCAGCTGATAAGAAGTTCGAAGATGGGAAAAACATACTTTTAAATCGGTTCTATAATTTTGATTATTATTTCAGTCAGTTTTTGGATAAATTTAATAGCAACCCAGCCTTTGATAATACGATATTGGTCTTTACAACAGACCATGCTACCTTTGCGGATAAGGATTTTATAGCAGCCTATCCGTCTTATAATCGTGAAAACCAAGATGTTGATAGAGTTCCGTTTATAGTCTATCATAAAGGAATTGGGGCAGAGAAAAAGGATGTTGAGGGGAGAAATTCTCTAGATCTTGTGCCGACTCTGTTGGATTATATGGATATTTCTGTTCCTAACTACTTCTTAGGGGAGTCGCTATTCTACTATAAAGAAAATAATAATTCCTACGATACTGTTTTCTTTGACAATACCTATCTGTTGAGTACAGATTTGGGTAATATCCAGCCCTTATCTGACACCAATGAGGAAACGATTAAAGCCTTGTTACAAAAATATTTTGCAGCCAAACAACAAAAACCACAAATTCCATAATCATCGTATAAAAGGGGTATTGACAAAGCCCTTTTTATATATTAAAATGGCGAAAAAAGCAAGGAGTTATCATATGAAAAAGACCCTGTCCGTCGGCGTAGTTACCGCTCTGTCAGCCCTATCTTTGTTTGCCGGTCAATCTGTTCAAGCAGATCAAACAATTTATCGTTTGTACAACAGGCAGAATGGAGAACACCTATACACAACTGATAAAAATGAAAAAGATGTCTTGTATACCCAGCATGGTTGGGGCTATGAAGGCGAAGCATGGTATGCTCCAGATCCAGGCCAAGGTAGTCCTGTCTATCGCCTTTATAATGCTGGCTTGCAAAACCACTTATATACAACCGATACCAACGAAGTCAAGGTATTGACCAGCAAACATGGTTGGACACTTGATAACAACGGACAGCCGGTATTCTATTCTGGGGGAAGTGCGAAAATTTACCGTGTCTATAATCAAGCCTTGCGAGGGCTACATCATTGGACCACTGATGAAAATGAGTACACGGTTCTACCAAGACATGGTTGGCAACAAGAAGGGGTTAAGCTATATGGAAATCGTGTAGGCGTCCCAATACAAACTCAGTATTACAATCAGCCTGCGCAACCGACCAACCCGACTCAATCGACTGGTTCGACCCCGGTAACACCTCCTAAACAAGAGACTAATCAGTTATCTTCATCTGTTCCATCAGGAGGTGCCACGATTGCAAATACAGAATCAAACCATACCATTGAAGCGGACGTGACCTTGACAGGCTCAGGTACTGGCTACCATGCAAAACTTGTTATGGCCGCACCAGATGCAGCAGTAAGTTTTGGTTTGCAATTTGATACTGCGGCAGTTGCACCATATACAGGTAAAACAGCCTTCTTGATTGAAAATATTGGAAGCAATAATGTAGGTGGACAGTCCTACCATAGAGCAAACTATCTTGCAAATCTCAACACTACCTACCGTTTGATGTTGACCTTGCAGAAAGATGGCAGCTACGTTGGATATGTAAATGGGACGGAGGTTGTCCGTGGTCAGAATGCAGTTTTGGCCAATCGTTCTGACATATACCTTCGAGTTGAAGGAGCAGCGCGTAAGACAGGCGATGCTGTAACAGCAAGTTTCAGTTCGATTAAACTGAAGCAAAATGGAACTTACAATGCTTCTAGAAGTTGGGCAGGAACTCCGCAGTTCAATATTTCAAATGGCATAACAACTACTATAGATGGTGCACAGGTTGGTAATAGCCCTAGCGAAGCTCGTACAATTAGCAATACGGTTGTCTTTACAGGAACACTAACAGGCTTACCTCAACATGCCGATTGGGATACTGCTGGCTATTATGACAAGGTGTCAGGTCTTATCCAGTTTATCAATTAGCAGTCTGTATTAGAGATAGTCAATTGGATCTTGCCTTAAAAGCATCACATATTCCAAAGTCTCATTGATAGGCTTTGGAATTTTTTGAACCTGTATTTACAAGTGAAGTGCTGAACTGCCAATACAGGTTCTTATATTCGTGGAAAAAAATACGCGGACATGCTATAATATTACTAGGAACTTCGAATAGATAGTATAGAGACTACTCTCAATTCTATTTATCGGAGGAAAACAATTGACAAGATTTCGACATAGCATTAACCCAATGGCAGATATTGCTGCTAAGAAGATTTTCAGCGACCATGAGATTACCATTGATTTTATTGAAACGTTTTTAGGTTTTCGTCCCAAAGCCGTCCAGATTTTGAATGGTACCCTTGCTGATGTCAAGAAAGAGCGGGAAGGATACTTTAGTACAACGGTGGATATTCTAGCTAGACTGGACGACGGGACTCAGGTTATCATTGAAATCCAGGTGGTTCACCAGCACAGCTTTATCAAACGGCTCTGGACCTATTCCTGTCAGCATTTGGTCAAGGACTTGCCTAATGTTAGGGACAAGGTCAGACGGACCCATGATATGTACGACAAGATTTCGCCTATTTATTCCATCGCCTTGGTTGCTACGCGGTATTTTGACGACAAGCATCCAATTCATTCCTTTGTTTTGATGGCCGAGGAAAATGGACAGGTCTTGGAATTACCTTTTGGAAAAGAAGGTCAGCTGAAAAAGCCATTTGAGATGGTCATTATTGAGTTGAATAAGCTGAGTGAGGGAAGTCTGGGTCGGAACCAGCGCTTATGGATGGAATTTTTTGCCAATCGAGAATTTAGTCAACAACAGACAGACGTCATCAGCAAGGCCGAGCATTTGCTGGATAGAAATACATGGACAGAGGAGGAGAGGAAGATGATTGATCAACTGGCCTACAGTGCCGCCAATCATTTTGGTGAGCTGGAAACTTCTTTCTTACTAGGTAGAAGTCGTGGCAAGGAAGAAGGCTTACAACAAGGTCTGCAACAGGGTCTACAACAAGGTTTGTTAGATGGTCAACTTAAGATTGCTCAGCAGATGTTGGGTAAGAGTTTTTCAGATGATTTGATTTTGGAATTGACAGGACTCAGTCAGGAAGAGTTGGATGGTTTGAAAGCTAGATGGGAGGGTTTGGAAGGTGATAGCCGATGATTGATCAACTGGCCTACAGTGCCGCCAATCATTTTGGTGAGCTGGAAACTTCTTTCTTACTGGGTAGAAAGCGTGGTAAGGAAGAAGGTCTTCAACAAGGTTTGTTATATGGTCAACTCAAGATTGCCCAGCAGATGTTGGGTAAGAGTTTCGCAGATGATTTGATTATGGAATTGACAGGTCTCAGTCAGGAACAACTGGATGGTTTGAAATCAGGGGTAGAGTAGATGGATGTATACGCTTATGTTCCTACAAACTTAATATATAGAGGAAGTAGTCCTCGATAAGCTTGGCGATTCTAGAAGGAGAATTCCGAAGTCTTAGTCTTAAAACTTTTATAATCTTACTACCAACAGTTTGGGGGTGAATAGAGTTGAGACACAAGTAGAGTACTCAATGTTCGGTTTTTCAGCTATTTCAAAAAAAAGTTAAAAAAATCTTAAAAAAAACTTGACAAAATGTGTAAGGGTTAGTATAATGATGGTAACGTTCGGATAGAACGAATATAAATATTTATAGGAGTTTTTTATCATGAAAAAAACACATATCACACTTGCTGCAGCAGCTGCAGCTGCTACATTTGTAGCTGTACCAGCTGTTAAAGCGGACGTTAACGCTAAGCTTGTAGTTGCTCGCGAAGTTGTAATCGACACTCGTAGCGAAGCAGTTAAATTGAACCAAGAATTGGCTTCAGCTGTTCACTACTTGGATAACGGTGAAGCTAAACTTGGTGAAGCAATTATCGTAAACGACAAGGCTCAAAAAGCTCTTGAAGCACAAAAAGTTAAAGCTGCACAAGATAATGCTGCAATCGACAAAGATGCTGCAGACGTTATCCAACAATTTGTAGATGTAGTTACTGCTGCTAAAAACGCTGTAGCCGCTAAACAACAAGAAATCGATCTTGCAAACGGTCAAATCGCTGAAATTGATGCAAAAATCAAAAACTTGAACGCTCAAGCTGGCGTTGCTACTGAGTCTAAAGAAGCACAAATTAGAGTATTTGAAGCTGAACGCGAAGTACACGTTGCTGCTGTTGCTGCTGCTACTGCTCAATTGCCAGAACTTAACAACACAGTTGCTGTAGCTGAAAAACAATTGGAACTTGAAAAAGCTCGTGTAGCAGTTGTTGTTGCAGAACGTAAGAAAGCTGTAGCTGATGAATTGGCTGCTGTTCAAGCTGCTGCTGACAAAGCTGCATTGGATGTTAAAGAGTGGAACGAAGCAGTTGCTATTCTTAAAGCAGACGTAGAAGCTATCCGTGTTAAACTTATCAAGAACGGTTTGACTGAAGATCAATTGCGTGCTATCATCGACCTTGCGCTTACTGAAGCTAAATCTGATAAGAAAGTTGCTGCATCAGCAGTATACCGTCTCTACAACCCAGGTCTTAAAGTACACCTTTACACAACTGACTTCAACGAGTACAATGTTCTTAATGAACGTGGTTGGAACCAAGAAGGTGTTGCATTCCAATCTGCAACAGAAGGTACTCCAGTATACCGTCTTTACAACCCAGGTCTTAAAGTACACCTTTACACAACTGATGCAAACGAGTACGAAGTGCTTGGCGGACGTGGCTGGAATAAAGAAGGTGTTGCCTTCAACTCAGTTAAAGAAGGTAAACCAGTATACCGTCTTTACAACGAAGGTCTTAAGAAACACCTTTACACAACTGACCTCAACGAGTACAATGTACTTGAAGGTCGTGGTTGGAGAAAAGAAGGCGTTGCTTTCAACTCAGCTAACTAATTTAGTTAAATCAGAGAAGGTTCATTTGACCTTCTCTTTTTTGTTGTGATTAAGAGAGAGTAATCGAGTAGATGCTTCCCTTTTTGGTGCAAAGTTGGTGAATTTTTGATAAGATAAGAGTATGAATTTTGAAAAGATCGAACAGGCTTACGACCTGCTATTAGAAAACGTACAGACTGTCCAAAACCAGCTAGGCACCAATATCTATGATGCCATGATTGAGCAAAATGCTGCTTATCTAGCTGGTCAGCATGAAACAGATTTGATTGTCCATAATAACCAAGCCTTAAAAGACTTGAACTTGACCAAGGAAGAATGGCGCCGTGCCTTCCAATTCCTGCTCATCAAGGCCAATCAGACTGAGCCTATGCAGTACAATCACCAGTTTACACCAGACTCTATCGGCTTTATCCTCTCTTTCCTTGTGGACCAACTAGTAGCTACTCCACAAGTAACAGTCTTGGAAATCGGTTCTGGGACAGGTAACCTAGCTCAGACCATTCTCAATGCCAGCCAGAAAGGATTGGATTACTTGGGGATCGAAGTGGATGACCTCTTGATTGATCTGTCAGCCAGTATGGCAGATGTCATGCAGGCAGAGATTTCTTTTGCCCAGGGAGATGCGGTACGTCCGCAGATTTTGAAGGAAAGCAAGGTTATTATCGCGGATTTACCGATTGGCTACTATCCAGATGATCAGATTGCTAGTCGCTATCAGGTCGCTAGCCAGACCGAGCATACCTACGCCCATCATTTGCTCATGGAACAGTCCCTCAAGTATCTGGAAAAGGATGGCTTTGCGATTTTGCTGGCTCCAAATGATTTATTGACTAGTCCACAAAGTGATTTGTTGAAAGGCTGGCTACAGGAAGAGGCCAATATCGTTGCCATGATTGCCCTGCCACCAAGTCTCTTTGGAAAGGCTGCTATGGCCAAGTCTATTTTTGTCTTGCAAAAGAAAGCAGCTAGACCTCTAGCGCCCTTTGTTTATCCCTTACAAAGTCTTCAAGAACCAGAAGCCATTCAGAAGTTCATGGTCAATTTCAAAAATTGGAAGCAAGAGAATGCAATTTAGGTGAAAATCTGTTATACTAATAAGGAAAACGCTTTTAAAGGGGAATATTATGTCAAAAACAATTGCAATTAACGCCGGTAGCTCAAGTTTAAAATGGCAACTCTACCAAATGCCAGAAGAAACTGTCTTGGCAAAGGGTATTGTTGAGCGTATCGGTTTGAAAGATTCAATTGTCACAGTAAAATTTGGTGATCAGAAAGCTGAACAGGTTTTGGATATTGCGGATCATGTGCAAGCAGTAAAAATTTTGTTGGAAGACTTGCTCAAACACAATATTATTGCCGATTTCTCAGAAATCACAGGTGTTGGTCATCGTGTGGTAGCTGGTGGTGAAATCTTCAAGGATTCTGTTGTCATTACGGATGAAGTCTTGAAGCAGATTGAAGACCTTTCTAGCCTTGCACCACTTCACAACCCAGCTAATGCGGCGGGTATTAAGGCCTTCAAGGACATCTTGCCAGAAGTGACTAGTGTGGCTGTGTTTGATACGGCTTTCCATTCAACCATGCCAGAGGTAGCATACCGTTACCCAGTTCCAAACAAGTACTATGAAGAGCACCAAGTTCGTAAGTACGGAGCTCACGGAACATCTCACTACTATGTTTCACGTGAAGCAGCAAAAATGTTGAACAAGCCAATCGAGGAAGTGAAAGTCATCACTGCCCACATCGGAAATGGTATCTCTATTTCAGCTATTGATGGTGGTAAATCTGTCGATACATCAATGGGCTTCACACCACTTGCAGGCCCTATGATGGGAACTCGTTCAGGTGACATTGACCCAGCTATCATTCCTTACTTGATTGAGAATGTGGATGAATTGAAAGATGCTGCAGATGTGATCAATGTTTTGAACAAGCAGTCAGGTATTCTTGGTATCGCAGAAGTTTCTAGCGATATGCGTGAAGTCGAAGCAGGATTTGAAGCTGGCGAAGCAAAATGTACACTTGCTTTCAATATGCTTGTCAACCGTCTGCAAAAATTCATCGGTCAATACTTTGCAGTATTGAATGGTGCAGATGCCCTTGTCTTTACAGCAGGTATCGGTGAGAACTCTACGCTTGTTCGCGAAGCTGTTGTAAATGGCTTGACTTGGTTCGGTATGGAATTGGATCCAGCGAAGAACGTTCGTGGTGCAGAAGGAGATATCTCAACTCCAGAATCACGAGTTAAAGTCTTGGTTGTCCCAACAGATGAAGAATTGGTGATTGCTCGCGACGTAGAGCGTTTGAAATAAGAAAATGTAAAGAAAGGTCGGTACTAGCTACTGACCTTTTGTCGTATAGTTTTTTCACATATCCTGTCATAGTTAGAAGCGATTGGTCAGCCTTTATGAATTATGATACAATAGACTAGCAAAGAAATTTGCACAGAGTAGGTGGTTTGCGTTAAGTGTATGTGGATGGGATGTTGCCACATAACGAAGCGTCAGCGCGGTAAACCATTGCATCCGCTGTCGAATACAGACGACAGCTCCATTTTTTAATAAAGGAGCGTTTTTATGGAAAAGAAAATTCCAAAACTAACGGTGCAGCTATTGGCTGCTATTGCTGTGACTTTGGCCTTGGTTATGGTTGTGGAGAACTATTTCTCCATTCGGATTTCAGAAACCTTGCAGGTCCAGTTCACCTTTATTCCCAATACTATTTTGGGAGCTATTGCGGGTCCGGTTTGGGCTGCTGTCTTTTCGGCGATTTCAGACCCAGTCTTTGTCTTATTTAGTGGGCAAACTGTTCTCTTTACGTGGATATTGATAGAGGCGGTATCGGCTTTTATCTACGGTTGGTTCTTCTATCGGAAGCCGCTAGATACTAAAAACAAGGCTGACTGGTTCTATGTGGCTGGGGTTGTTGTTTTAATTCAACTTGTGATTTCCTTTATCATGACACCGATTGCCCTCCATTTCCATTTCGGAACACCTTGGATTGCCTTGTATAGTAGTCGTTTCATAAAAGCTATTTTTGAAATTCCATTGCGCCTTGTCGTGACCATGCTTGTCTTGCCAAGTTTACAAAAAATACCTGAATTGGCTAAGTTAATGGGTATTAAATAAAACAGTATCGAGCAACAGGTCATCCCCCTGTTGCTGCTTTTGTAGAGAGGGAAGTATGAAGTATCAAGAAATTAGGCAGTGGCTATCGAATCGCCCTGCATCAGATTTAGAACATGGGGTTGCGCGTGTCAACTGGCTCTTGGAGCGCTTGGACAATCCCCAGCATCGTGTACCAACGGTTCACTTTGTGGGAACAAATGGTAAGGGATCGACCCTTAATGCCCTGCAGTTTATCATGCAGGCTTCTGGGTATACCGTCGGCCGTTTTACCTCACCGTCTATCATTGATTTTCGAGAACAGATTGTCTTTGGGCAAGAGATGATTTCGGAGGAAGATTTTGCGAGGATTGTGACAGACTTGCAGCCCTTGATTGAGGACTTGGACCAGACAGCTGGACTGGATGCCATCTCGGAGTTTGAGATTGTAGTAGTGGCTATGTTCGTCTACTTTGCCTACTACCAGCGTCCCGACATTCTCTTGGTGGAGGCGGGCATGGGCGGTTTGCAGGATGCGACCAATGTCCTTAATCCTCTAGCGGTAGTGTGTCCTTCTATTGGTCTAGATCATCAATCCTTTTTAGGAGAGACCCACGCTGCTATAGCCCGTCACAAGGTTGCTGTCTTGCGTGAGCGGGTTCCCCTCCTCTATGCGACCGACCAGACAGAAGTGCTGGCAGTATTTGAGGAGCAGGCCCGTCAGCTTCAGAGTTCGACCTATGCGGTGGGGCGGGAGATTATTTTGGAAAATAGCAGAGCAGGCTTTGCGGTTGCAAGTCCTCTCGGTCATATTGAGGATTTAAGGCTACAGATGCAGGGTCGTCACCAGGAGGTCAATGCAGCCTTGGCAGTGACCACAGCTCAGCTCATCAGCCCTGATTTTCCAAAGATTACCAATGAAACCATCAGCCAGGGCTTGTCCCAAGCCATCTGGCCAGGCCGCTTAGAATTGATCAAGCCTATGCTTATGATTGACGGAGCCCACAATAATGAAAGCATCGCCGTCCTGACCCAGCTCCTAGAGGAAAACTATGCGGACAGGGATATTGAAATCCTCTTTGCAGCCATCAATACCAAGCCTGTGGATCGGATGTTGTCCCAACTTAGCCAATTTGGACCTGTTAGCGTGACGACTTTTGACGATTTCCGTGCGGTACAGCTGAATGATTATCCGTCAGGCTATGAACGAGTTCAGACCTATCAGGAGTGGTTGGAACAGGCGGACTTGGACAATCCCAAAAAACTTTACCTGGTCACAGGTTCGCTTTATTTCATTACCCATGTGAGAAAGTATATTTTAGAAGAACTTATATAGAAAAAAGGCCTTGCCGGGCATTCTACCTAGCAAAGTCTTTTGTTTTAATAGTTTTTAATCAAATCAACCGTTGAGCGGTCTAGCTTTTTAACGATAGCTTGCAAGAAGGCTTGGGCCTCTAAGAAGTCATCCATGCTGTAGAGAGTTTGATGGGAATGGATGTAGCGAGCGCAGACACCGATAGTTGTTGATGGAACACCATGATTTTTCAAGTGGGCTGCACCAGCATCTGTTCCACCTTTACCACAGTAGTATTGGAATTTGACACCTGCTTCTTCGGCAGTTGTGAGGAGGAAGTCTTTCATGTTTTTCAACAAGATATGACCTGGATCGTAGAAACGAAGCAGAGTACCGTCACCAATTTTTCCTTGGTCGCCATAAATATCACCTGCAGGGGAGCAATCAACAGCAAGGAAAATATCTGGATTGAACTTGGTTGTAGAAGCATGGGCTCCACGTAGGCCAACCTCTTCTTGCACATTTGCCCCAGCAATCAACTGATTTGGCAAAGATTGACCCGATAGGCTTTCCAGCAATTCCGTCACCATCAGAACACCGAAGCGGTTGTCCCAAGCCTTAGAAATAACATTTTTTCCGTTAGCTGTCAGAATGGTTTCATTTTTTGGAACCAGGACATCCCCAGGACGAACGCCGAACGCCCAAGCTTCGTCATAATTGGCAAAACCAGCATCGAAAATAATATCAGCGATGGCAGGCATACCAGGAGCGTTAGCCCCACGAGAAAGATGGGGAGGCACTGAACCTGAAATGGCAGGAATGGTCCGACCGTCCTGTAGTTGAAGCGTGAAGGCTTGACTGGATATGACCAGAGGATTCCATCCTCCCAGCTCGACAACACGGAAAGTACCGTCTGGCTTGATTTGACTAATCATAAAGCCGACTTCATCCATATGTGCAGCCACTAGGATACGAGGAGCATTTTCAACAGCCGTATCCTTGATACCAAAAATGCCACCTAGTCCATCTGTTTCGATACGGTCCACATGTGGTGTGATTTTCTGGCGAATGTGGTTGCGAACCTGTCCTTCAAATCCCGGTAGACTTTGTAATTCTGTAACTTCTTTAATTTTTTCAAAAAGAGTCATTCTTCTTCCTCCATGACATGATTACTACTATTTTATCACGAAGAGGCAGACTTGTCTTGAAAATATAGAAAAATAAACAATAAACACATGCTGAAATCATGCTTTCTAAAAACTGAATCTTTTTCATATGTTTGTGGAGAGTTTGTCTCAGCTGTCACAAGTCCAATGGCATTTTTGGGAAAAATCTGCGGAAATATGATAAAATAGTCAACATGAAAAAGAAAAAGACAGCCTTACTAGCAGGCTTATTGGGGGCAGGTGTGCTCACCGCTAGTGCTCAATTTTACCGTAAAATCCAAGAAGACCGTAAAAAAGCACAGGCCTTACAGGAGGTGCGTGACTTTTTCGCTGATTTAGGAGAGATTGCCACGGTCTATGTGGATGAAACAGCCTCAACGCAAGACTCTCTCGTTGGAGGAGTTGTGATGGAGGCAGGACAGGTATTTCTATTTGAAAATACCCAAGGTTCTATTCAATACAGGGAGGAAGAAAGATGATTTTTCCAACAAATCTTGAAGAAGTAGCTGCCTTGATTGAAGATGGCAAGCCAACTGTTTTTCTATTTGTGACGACTTGGTGTGGAGATTGCCACTATATCAAACCGCATGTGCCAGCTATCGAAGAAGCTTTTCCAGATTTCCGTTTTGTGCAACTGGATCGAGATGACTTTATGCCTTTGGCACAGGAATGGGCTATTTTAGGTATTCCAAGTCTGGTTGTTTTAGAAAATGGTAAGGAAATCGGTCGTTTTGTTGATAAGAATCGCAAGACCAAGGAAGAAATCATGAACTTCTTATCTGGATTGGGTAGGTAAATCAGCAGAGAAGCTCTGCCATTTCCCAAAAGAAAGGAAAAAACATGAAGAAATCACTAGGAAAAATCCTTCTGGCACCTGTGGTGCTGGGATTGAGTTTAAGTTTGGCCCCGCTGGCTCAAGCTGAAATTCAGACGGATGTTATCAATGAAAAATGGGGCAAGCCAACACTGGTCTATGGTGGCGGTTTGTCAGATGCGCAGGCGACAGAGGTTAACAATCTATTTGGTATTTCGGATGTTAATCATGTCAGCCGTCAGGTAGTTATTGGCACGGATATGGACCAATATTTAGGTACATCTGGAGCGGACACAGCCTCCCTCTATTCATCTGTCTTGGTGCAAAAGCAGGATGCTGGAAAAGGGGTTGTGGTGGATATTAAGACGCCACAGAACATCACCTTGATTACTGGAACGCAGTATGCCAATGCGGCTATTACAGCTGGTGCGACGGATGTCTTGATTGATGTGGCAGCACCGATTCAGGTGACTGGAGAATCTGCCTTGACAGGTGTTTACAAGGCTCTCGCGGCCAATGGTGAAACAGTTGACCCGGCTCGAACAGAGGTGGCCCAACAAGAATTAACGACTGTTAACGAAGTGGCGACAGCCCATACAGGTGACGCCAATTTTGATAGTTCAGCCTTGGATAAGGCGGTAGCGGAAATCAAGACTGCTCTTGCCGACTACAAACAATCAAACGGTCAAGTGGCTTCTGAGGCTAATATCAATACTATTATTAACGATGTCTTGGCCAATAACGGTTTGGAAAATGTCATCACAGCAGATGAAGTTTCAAAATTGGTTACCTTTGCTAAAGCCTATCAGGAAACCTCTGCTATTGATTCGGCTGAGGTAGCTGCCCAGCTCAACCAGTTCAAGCAACAGGCGGAGCAACAAATTTCAGAAGCCTATAAGAATTTACAAGATTCAGGGATTTTAGAAAAAATCGGTGCCTTCTTTGAAAATCTATGGAAAGGCTTGACCGGTCTATTTGCATAAAGGAGAAATGAAAAAGAAATGATTTTTACATATAATAAGGAACACGTTGGCGATGTTCTGATGGTGATTGTGGCTGAGGACAAGGGACAGGCTGTTCAGTTTGAACGCAAGGGTCAAGTGGCGCGTGTTTTCTTAGAGGAAACAGGAAAAACAGTTGCCTGGAATATTTTTGAAGCATCAAGTTTGGTTGAGCTTGCTGGAAATGGTCAAGTATTCTTGACAGACGAGCAAGTTGCGACCTTGAATGCCGAATTAGCAAAAGAAGGCTTTATTGAAAGCTTGGTCAACGACAATGCTCCAAAGTTCGTAGTCGGTCAGATTGCGGATTTGGTTCCTCATCCAGACAGCGACCATCTCAATATCTGCCAGGTCAATGTCGGTGACAAAACGGTGCAAATCGTAGCTGGTGCGCCAAATGCTGCCCAAGGCTTGAAAACCATTGTGGCTCTTCCGGGGGCAATGATGCCGAGCGGTAGCCTGATTTTCCCAGGGAAATTGCGTGGTGAAGATAGCTTTGGTATGATGTGCAGTCCGCGTGAATTGGCTCTGCCAAACGCACCACAAGTCCGTGGTATTATTGAATTAGACGACTCTGCAGTGGTCGGAGAAGCCTTTGATCCAGTAAAACACTGGAAGGGATAAAAAAGAAGAATTGGTCAGATGGCCAATTCTTTTAAGTTAGGAAATATTTTTAAAAAAATGAGATGACATTTTTCTATGATTCTACGAATAAATAAGTAGGAGGATATAAAATGTATAATAAAGTTATTCTAATCGGTCGCTTGACGGCCCAACCCGAACTCACTCAAACCCCTAACGGTAAAAATTTGACTCGTGTAACTGTCGCGGTCAACCGCCGTTTTAAGACAGAAAATGGCGAACGTGAAGCGGATTTTCTCAATGTTATTTTCTGGGGCAAACTGGCGGAAACACTTGTCTCCTATGGCAGCAAGGGTAGTCTGATTTCTATTGATGGTGAGTTGCGGACCCGTAAATATGAAAAAGACGGCAGCAATCACTATGTGACTGAAATCTTGGGCAATACTTTCCAGTTACTCGAAAGCCGTGCCCAACGTGCCATGCGAGAAAATAATACTGGCGATGACCTAGCTGACTTGGTTCTGGAAGAGGAGGAATTACCGTTTTAATATCGGTCCCAAGACCGATGGAGAATGTTGAAAAGTAGGCTATACTACAGTTAATCCTAAATATTTTTCATATCTCCTTAAAAACGCTGACGAAAGTTGGCGTTTTTTGCTGTTCATTTTCTATATTTCCACCATTCTACTAGCATAACAATCAGTGACAATAGGATAACGCCATAAAAGAAAAAGATGATGTAATGAGGGTGGCTAAAGAAAAATATCCAGACTAGCCAGAGCAGGTATGCAAATATCATTTTCCCCCAAAAGCCTAATTTACGTTTTAAAAACCATTCTGCAAAACTTTCGTAGGCTGAAAATCGGCTTTCAAGGTAATCTGTTTTTAAATCTCTAAAAAATTTCATGAATACCCCTTAACTTTTTAAAAATAGTATAACATAGTTTGCCAATAATGAATAGGTAAATTCTGCCTCATACTTAAGAAGGATTTTCACGAAAAAGGAATAGAATTTTCTTGACTATTTTTGACCAAGTGATACAATAGGAAATGTGAGTTAGCACTCGCAAACATAGAGTGCTAAAAATACCAGGAGGTAATACCATGTTGAAACCATTGGGCGATCGTATCGTCGTAAAAATTGAAGAAAAAGAACAAACAGTTGGTGGTTTTGTCCTTGCAGGTGCAAGCCAAGAAAAGACAAAAGAAGCAAGTGTCCTAGCGATTGGACAAGGAATTCGTACCTTGAACGGTGACTTGGTTGCCCCAGCGGTGGCAGTTGGAGATACAGTTTTGATTGATGCTCACGCAGGATTGGAAGTTAAAGATGGGGACCAGACCGTTCACATCATCCGTGAAGCAGATATTTTGGCAATTGTAGAATAGAGGTAAAATGATGGCAAAAGAAATTAAATTTGCAGCAGATGCACGCGAGAGCATGGTCCGTGGTGTCGATATTTTGGCTGATACAGTCAAAGTAACCTTGGGTCCAAAAGGTCGCAATGTTGTCTTGGAAAAAGCTTACGGTTCACCACTTATTACAAACGACGGTGTGACCATTGCTAAAGAAATCGAGTTGGAAGACCATTTTGAAAATATGGGTGCTAAGTTGGTATCCGAAGTGGCTTCAAAAACCAATGACATTGCTGGTGACGGTACAACAACTGCCACTGTTTTGACTCAGGCTATTGTTCGTGAAGGTTTGAAAAACGTAACTGCAGGAGCCAATCCAATCGGTATCCGTCGCGGGATTGAAGCAGCAGTTGCAACAGCGGTTGAGGCTTTGAAAGCACAAGCAAGTCCTGTGTCAAATAAAGCTGAAATTGCTCAAGTCGCAGCGGTATCTTCACGTTCTGAAAAAGTTGGTGAGTACATTTCAGAAGCTATGGAGCGCGTGGGAACAGACGGCGTTATTACCATTGAAGAGTCACGTGGTATGGAAACTGAGCTTGATGTGGTTGAAGGTATGCAATTCGACCGTGGTTATCTGTCACAATACATGGTAACAGATAATGAAAAAATGGTAGCTGAGCTTGAAAATCCATTCATCTTGATTACCGATAAGAAAATTTCTCATATCCAGGATATTTTGCCACTTTTGGAAAGCATTCTCCAAACTAATCGTCCATTGTTGATTATTGCTGACGATGTGGATGGTGAAGCTCTTCCTACCCTTGTTCTCAACAAGATTCGTGGTACCTTCAACGTTGTTGCCGTTAAGGCGCCAGGATTTGGTGACCGTCGTAAAGCTATGTTGGAAGACATCGCTATCTTGACAGGCGGTACAGTGATTACAGAAGACCTTGGTTTGGACTTGAAAGATGCGACCATTGAAGCACTTGGTCAGGCTGCCAAAGTTGTGGTTGACAAGGATGGTACAACCATTGTTGAAGGTGCTGGAAATCCAGAAGCCATTGCCAACCGTGTCGCTGTTATCAAGTCACAAATTGAGGGAACAACTTCAGAATTTGACCGTGAAAAATTGCAAGAGCGTTTGGCTAAATTGTCAGGCGGTGTTGCAGTTATCAAAGTCGGTGCCGCTACTGAGACTGAGTTGAAAGAAATGAAACTCCGTATCGAAGATGCCCTCAACGCAACACGTGCTGCAGTTGAAGAAGGAATCGTTGCCGGTGGTGGTACAGCCCTTGTCAATGTTATCGATAGCGTAGCGAAATTGGAGTTGAAAGGCGACGATGAAACAGGACGCAATATTGTCCTTCGTGCCTTGGAAGAACCAGTTCGTCAGATTGCCTATAACGCAGGTTATGAAGGTTCAGTTATCATTGATAAACTGAAGAATTCAGAACTAGGCACTGGCTTTAACGCAGCGACAGGCGAATGGGTCAACATGATGGATGCAGGTATCATTGACCCTGTTAAAGTAACACGTTCAGCTCTTCAAAATGCGGCTTCCGTAGCCAGCTTGATTTTGACAACTGAAGCAGTCGTTGCCAACAAACCAGAACCAGCCGCTCCAGCTATGCCACAAGGTATGGATGGAATGGGTATGGGCTACTAAGAAATAGCAAAATGACACAGCTGATTGGCTGTGTTTTTTTCTTGAAAATTTCAAACATATCTATTTGACAATGGGTTTGGGATGTGGTACTATATTAGACGGTACTTTTTACTTTTGGTCTCTCAAGAGTGTACAGGGACGTGCTGACAAATGTTGCAAAAGTACACACAGATAGGGGTTGTCACCAATGCCCTATCACCAAAAATAAAAAATATATACAGGAGAATGTAGATGCCTACAATTAACCAGTTGGTACGTAAACCACGTAAGTCTAAAGTAGAAAAATCTAAATCACCAGCTTTGAACGTTGGTTACAACAGCCGTAAAAAAGTTCAAACAAACGTTTCATCACCACAAAAACGTGGTGTTGCAACTCGTGTCGGAACAATGACACCTAAAAAACCTAACTCAGCCCTTCGTAAATTTGCTCGTGTACGTTTGAGCAACCTTATCGAGGTTACTGCTTACATCCCAGGTATCGGTCACAACTTGCAAGAGCACAGCGTTGTTCTTCTTCGTGGTGGACGTGTAAAAGACCTTCCAGGGGTACGTTACCATATCGTTCGTGGTGCACTTGATACTGCAGGTGTTAACGATCGTAAGCAAGGCCGTTCTAAATACGGTACTAAACGTCCAAAAGGCTAAGAAAGGGGAAATATAAATGAGTCGTAAAAATCAAGCGCCTAAGCGCGAAGTATTGCCAGATCCATTGTATAACTCAAAATTGGTAACTCGTTTGATTAACCGTGTTATGTTGGACGGTAAACGTGGTACTGCTGCATCAATCGTTTACGGTGCTTTTGATCAAATCAAAGAAGCAACTGGTAACGATGCACTTGAAGTATTTGAAACAGCAATGGAAAACATCATGCCTGTACTTGAAGTACGTGCACGTCGTGTCGGTGGTTCTAACTACCAAGTCCCAGTTGAAGTTCGTCCAGAGCGTCGTACAACACTTGGTCTTCGTTGGTTGGTAACAATCGCTCGTAACCGTGGTGAGCATACTATGATCGATCGCCTTGCGAAAGAAATCATGGATGCAGCAAACAACACTGGTGCAGCTGTTAAGAAACGTGAAGATACTCACAAAATGGCAGAAGCAAACCGCGCATTCGCACACTTCCGCTGGTAAGAATAAGATACGAGGGCGTCAAGCAACTCCTAGACAAAATAGGGAAGCGATTGCTGTGCAATCAATGAGGTTCATCTTTTTGTCAGTGAGTTGTAGCCCGAGTTCAATTAGGATGTGAGGACGTTAAGTCAGTTCTATATAAATCGATTGAGATTATGGTACCAACTTATCGTTCAACCATCACAAATCGGATTGAGGCTTGCCTCAACCACTTCACACCATTAGTAAGAAATCAAGCGGGTGGGACTTGCCCACTCGCTTTTCTTAAAATATGGTATAATTAAAATATAAAACTAAAAATATAGGAGAACAAACCTCATGGCACGCGAATTTTCATTAGAAAAAACTCGTAATATCGGTATCATGGCGCACGTTGACGCGGGTAAAACAACGACAACTGAGCGTATTCTTTACTACACTGGTAAAATCCACAAAATCGGTGAAACTCACGAAGGTGCATCACAAATGGACTGGATGGAGCAAGAGCAAGAGCGTGGTATCACTATCACATCTGCTGCAACAACAGCTCAATGGAACAACCACCGTGTAAACATCATCGACACACCAGGACACGTGGACTTCACAATCGAAGTACAACGTTCACTTCGCGTTCTTGATGGTGCGGTAACTGTTCTTGACTCACAATCAGGTGTTGAGCCACAAACTGAAACAGTATGGCGTCAAGCAACTGAATACGGTGTTCCACGTATCGTATTCGCGAACAAAATGGATAAAATCGGTGCTGACTTCCTTTACTCAGTAAGCACACTTCATGATCGTCTTCAAGCAAATGCGCATCCAATCCAGTTGCCAATCGGTTCTGAAGATGAATTCCGTGGTATCATCGACTTGATCAAGATGAAGGCTGAAATCTATACTAACGACCTTGGTACAGATATTCTTGAAGAAGATATTCCAGCTGAATACCTTGACCAAGCTCAAGAATACCGTGAAAAATTGGTGGAAGCAGTTGCTGAAACTGATGAAGAATTGATGATGAAATACCTTGAAGGTGAAGAAATCACAAACGAAGAGTTGAAAGCTGCTATCCGTAAAGCAACTATCAACGTTGAATTCTTCCCAGTATTGTGTGGTTCTGCCTTCAAAAACAAAGGTGTTCAGTTGATGCTTGATGCGGTTATCGACTACCTTCCAAGCCCAGTTGATATCCCAGCTATCAAAGGTATCAACCCAGATACAGATGCTGAAGAAGAGCGTCATGCTTCTGATGAAGAGCCATTTGCAGCTCTTGCCTTCAAGATCATGACTGACCCATTCGTAGGTCGTTTGACATTCTTCCGTGTTTACTCAGGTGTCCTTAATAGCGGTTCATACGTCATGAACACTTCTAAAGGTAAACGTGAGCGTATCGGACGTATCCTTCAAATGCACGCAAACAGCCGTCAAGAAATTGAAACTGTTTACGCTGGTGACATTGCCGCTGCGGTTGGTTTGAAAGATACAACAACTGGTGACTCATTGACAGATGAAAAAGCTAAAGTAATCCTTGAGTCAATCCACGTTCCAGAACCAGTTATCCAATTGATGGTTGAGCCTAAGTCTAAAGCTGACCAAGACAAGATGGGTATCGCCCTTTCTAAATTGGCTGAAGAAGATCCAACATTCCGCGTTGAAACAAACGTTGAAACTGGTGAAACAGTTATCTCTGGTATGGGTGAGTTGCACTTGGATGTCCTTGTTGACCGTATGCGTCGTGAATTCAAGGTTGAAGCAAACGTAGGTGCTCCTCAAGTATCATACCGTGAAACATTCCGCGCTTCTACACAAGCTCGTGGTTTCTTCAAACGCCAGTCTGGTGGTAAAGGTCAGTTCGGTGACGTTTGGATCGAATTCACACCAAACGAAGAAGGTAAAGGTTTCGAGTTCGAGAACGCTATCGTCGGTGGTGTGGTTCCACGTGAATTCATCCCAGCGGTTGAAAAAGGTCTCGTAGAATCTATGGCTAACGGTGTTCTTGCTGGTTACCCAATCGTTGACGTGAAAGCGAAGCTTTACGATGGTTCATACCACGATGTCGACTCATCTGAAACAGCCTTCAAAGTGGCAGCATCTCTTGCCCTTAAAGAAGCAGCTAAATCAGCTCAACCAACTATCCTTGAGCCAATGATGCTTGTAACCATCACTGCACCAGAAGATAACCTTGGTGACGTTATGGGTCACGTGACAGCACGTCGTGGTCGCGTTGATGGTATGGAAGCTCGTGGTAACACACAAATTGTTCGTGCTTATGTGCCACTTGCTGAAATGTTCGGTTACGCAACTGTTCTTCGTTCAGCAACACAAGGTCGCGGTACCTTCATGATGGTATTTGACCACTACGAAGATGTACCAAAATCTGTACAAGATGAAATCATCAAGAAAAACGGTGGCAATGCTTAATTGATTGCCCAAGCCTGCTCAGTCGAGCAGGCTTTTTTATGCCTTCTATTCAGTCTATTTCATTGAGAGCAAGAAGAAAACCACCAGTTTGCTGGT
This sequence comes from Streptococcus suis, assembly GCF_002964575.1. GTDB lineage: Bacteria > Bacillota > Bacilli > Lactobacillales > Streptococcaceae > Streptococcus > Streptococcus suis_R. Next base: position 54,272 of record NZ_POQQ01000002.1, read on the forward strand.
GGTTGAGAAGATGTTATGGTCCACTAATACTCAACAAAAATCAAAAGCAAACCAATCAAGTGGCTATTTCCCCATCCCAATTACACATAAAATCATTGTTCTGGAACTGGAAATATCTTGAAGTATTGTAGTTGTTCTTGATAGAGTTTGGTATACTTGCTGGCTTGTGATAAGTTAGACAGAATTGTTTGTGTGCGACTTGGAAAGTCAGTGATGATCCCATCTACTTCTATGGTGTCTGCTTGTTGGACCCCTTCTTCAGTATTGACTGTCCATACATAGAAGGATTTGCCGGATTGGCGAATATAGTTGAGTAATTCATTCGTGAGTTGATCCAATGGAACACTATAACCTGTCAGGTTGGCTAATTCAATTTCCGGAGGTGCGCTCATCAATAAGTAGGTTTCAAATGCTGGTGAATGTTTTAGGATTGCATTTATGAAATGAGGATCAGCAGACTGAAGTTGGTGTCCATCGCTCTCAAAGACTTGCTGGTATTTCTTCATAAAATTGTCAGCCATCTGGGGACTATCCAGATGGGAAGTTTTAAAATCAATTAAGAGTTTCTGGTTGTGTACTTTTGCTTCAGCTAGAATTTGGTCAAAACTTGCAATTTTGGCAGAATAGCCAGCCGCATCTGTTATAGTGGTTTCTGTTAAGTTTGCCAAAGTAAGATCATGGGGACGATAGTCTATACCAGCCCAATTGATTAAACTTGCATCGTGAAAAGCAATAAACTCTAGGTCAGCTGTTTCCCAAAGGTCGATTTCGATGTAGTCTGGCTGGCTCTTACTTGCTAACTGCAGTGCTTCAACGGTATTTTCAATAGCGTGGTGGTCGTTTAAAGCGCGATGAGAAATAATGAGTGGCGCTTTGGGGGTATGAAAGGAGGCTTCATATCGGGCTAATAAGAAGACCGGCACAACTGGAAGGAAGATGAAAAGGAGAGAAGAGGGCTTCCACCAAGTAAATTTTTCGTTAAAGAGTATTTTCCACCAGAACCACAAGGTAAGTGTGAGCGCAAGGACTAAACTACTGTAAAGAAAAGCGAAAAATAGGCTATAGTTCATTTGCACATGACTGGGAAAAATAGTAGAGATGACTGGCTGGATAGATATGCTGATTGTATTTAATCCATACCATAATCCTAAACTGAATAAAGGAGTGAGAATGCTGAGGATGGATTTTTGAAATTTAGACCGATGTTTTCTTTTGGTTAAGTGTTTCTGGCGAATTTTTGAGTATTTTGTCGGCATAGGAGTAATAACTTTCTAAAACATTACTTATGATTGTATCAAATTTTATAGGTTTTATCCAATTGCATCAGTAAGTTTTCAGAAATTCCATGCAGTTCCGACAATATTAACAATGAAACTATATGAAATTCTTGCTTTTTTATTGAATAAGTTATATAATAAAAACGTTGAAAAGATGCTTGTAGGCTTACAAGTTAATATTTTCACAAAAGGATTAAAAGGCTTGCCTTTTAAAATAAAGAACTCGATTTTCATAAGGAGGAAATCATTCATGGTAGTTAAAGTTGGTATTAACGGTTTCGGACGTATCGGTCGTCTTGCTTTCCGTCGTATCCAAAACGTAGAAGGTGTTGAAGTTACTCGTATCAACGACCTTACAGACCCAGTAATGCTTGCACACTTGTTGAAATACGACACAACTCAAGGTCGTTTCGACGGTACTGTTGAAGTTAAAGACGGTGGTTTCGAAGTTAACGGTAAATTCGTTAAAGTTTCTGCTGAGCGTGAGCCAGGAAAAATTGACTGGGCTGCTGACGGCGTAGAAATCGTTCTGGAAGCAACTGGTTTCTTCACTTCAAAAACTGCTGCTGAGCAACACATCCACGAAAATGGTGCTAAGAAAGTTGTTATCACTGCTCCTGGTGGTAACGATGTTAAGACTATCGTTTTCAACACTAACCACGATATCCTTGATGGTACTGAAACAGTTATCTCAGGTGCTTCATGTACTACAAACTGTTTGGCACCAATGGCTAAAGCTCTTCACGATGCATTTGGCGTTCAAAAAGGTTTGATGACTACAATCCACGGTTACACTGGTGACCAAATGGTTCTTGACGGCCCACACCGTGGTGGCGACCTTCGTCGTGCTCGTGCTGCTGCTGCAAACATCGTTCCTAACTCAACTGGTGCTGCTAAAGCTATCGGCTTGGTAATCCCAGAATTGAACGGTAAACTTGACGGTGCTGCACAACGTGTTCCAGTTCCAACAGGTTCTGTAACTGAATTGGTTGCAACTCTTGACAAGAAAGTAACTGCTGAAGAAGTAAACGCTGCTATGAAAGCTGCTGCTACTGAATCATACGGTTACACTGAAGACCAAATCGTTTCTTCAGATATCGTAGGTATCTCATTCGGTTCATTGTTCGATGCAACTCAAACTAAAGTTCTTGATGTTGATGGCGAACAATTGGTTAAAGTTGTTTCATGGTATGACAACGAAATGTCTTACACTGCACAACTTGTTCGTACTCTTGAGTACTTCGCAAAAATCGCTAAATAATCCTTAGTGAAAATCAAAGAGGCTTCGGCCTCTTTTTTCTATTATTCGTTCTTTTTGTATTGTAGATTTGTGAAAAAACTATCTTTATACAAGAAAAAATACAGAAAATATGGTACAATGGTAGGGTAAATATAAATTAAGGAGTTCTTATCTAATGGCAAAATTGACTGTTAAAGATGTAGAATTGAAAGGCAAAAAAGTTCTTGTCCGCGTGGACTTCAACGTGCCTTTGAAAGATGGCGTTATCACTAACGATAACCGTATTACAGCAGCTCTTCCAACTATCAAGTATATTCTTGAGCAAGGTGGACGTGCAATTCTTTTCTCTCACCTTGGTCGTGTGAAAGAAGAAGCTGACAAAGAAGGTAAATCATTGGCTCCTGTAGCAGCTGACTTGGCAGCTAAATTGGGTCAAGACGTTGCTTTCATTGCAGGTGCTACTCGTGGTGCTGAATTGGAAGCAGCTATCAATGCTTTGGAAGATGGACAAGTTCTCCTTGTTGAAAACACTCGTTTCGAAGATGTTGATGGTAAGAAAGAATCTAAAAACGACGAAGAACTTGGTAAATACTGGGCTTCACTTGGTGACGGTATCTTCGTTAACGATGCATTTGGTACTGCACACCGTGCACACGCATCAAACGTTGGTATCTCAGCAAACGTAGAAAAAGCAGTAGCTGGTTTCCTTTTGGAAAACGAAATTGCATACATCCAAGAAGCTGTTGAAACTCCAGAGCGTCCATTCGTGGCAATCCTTGGTGGTTCAAAAGTATCTGATAAGATCGGTGTTATCGAGAACCTTCTTGAAAAAGCGGACAAAGTTCTTATCGGTGGTGGTATGACTTACACATTCTACAAGGCTCAAGGTATCGAAATCGGTAACTCACTTGTAGAAGAAGATAAGCTTGATGTGGCAAAAGCACTTCTTGAAAAAGCTAACGGTAAATTGATCTTGCCAGTTGACTCAAAAGAAGCTAACGCATTTGCAGGTTATACTGAAGTTCGTGACACTGAAGGCGAAGCAGTTTCAGAAGGCTTCCTTGGTCTTGACATCGGTCCTAAGTCAATCGCTAAGTTTGACGAAGCTTTGACTGGTGCGAAAACAGTTGTTTGGAATGGTCCTATGGGTGTATTTGAAAACCCAGACTTCCAAGCTGGTACAATCGGTGTAATGGACGCTATCGTGAAACAACCAGGCGTGAAATCAATCATCGGTGGTGGTGACTCAGCAGCAGCTGCTATCAACCTTGGCCGTGCAGACAAGTTCTCATGGATCTCAACAGGTGGCGGTGCATCAATGGAACTCCTCGAAGGTAAAGTGCTTCCAGGACTTGCAGCACTTACTGAAAAATAGGCGGTAAGTTAGCTCAAAATATCTGGGAGATATGTTGAGGTTGGAAATAGAAGAAGCGAAGCTTCTGTCAAAAATGATTCCGTAGCTTGTCACTTTGTTTTTATTGGGTGACAACTTCAAATAGTCCACTGGACTATTTGAACCCCACAAGGCTGAATAGGTTGGTCACAAGCGTAGCAAAGTGAACTGCCATTCAGCTACTGCGTATGAACGACGAAAAGAGTTGGGATACCAACTCTTTTCTGCATTTCTTGGGGTCATGAGTTCATTTTCAATAAAATCATGTTAGAATAGTAGTATGTTTGAAAAATATAAGTTTGACCCCCGAAAATTTAGATTAGGAATGCGGACCTTTAAATCAGGTCTAGCTGTTTTCTTGGTTATCGTACTCTTTGGTCACATGGGCTGGCAAGGCATTCAAATTGCTGCCTTGACGACTGTCTTTAGCCTGCGTGAAGATTTTGATCAGAGTGTCCATTTTGGAACCTCACGCATTTTAGGTAATTCTATAGGTGGTTTCTATGCTCTGCTTTTCTTTTTATTGGATAGGTTGTTTTCTGATCAGTTTTGGGTGACTGCTGTCTTTGTCCCTGTCTTTGTCATGCTGACTATTATGACCAATGTAGCTATGAATAACAAGGCTGGCATTATTGGTGCGGTTTCTGCCTTGCTCATTATCTCCTTGTCCATTCCAGCAGGGGACACTATTCAGTATGTTTTTGTACGTGTTTTTGAAACCTTTATTGGCGTGTTTATTGCTATTTTGGTCAATTATGATGTCAATTTGATAAAAAAACGTTTTCAGAGAAAATGATGTCATAAAATCTAACATTTCCTATTGACCCCCTCAAAATATTCTCCTATAATAGTGAGCAGAAAGGAGTTCATTATGAGAGAAAAAGAGTTCCGTCGTTCCTTGGCCATTTTTCCGATTGGCAGTGTTATGAAATTGACTGACCTAACGGCTCGTCAGATTCGTTACTATGAAGATCAGGGTTTGATAAAACCTGATCGTAATGAGGGCAATCGACGCTTGTATTCTCTAAATGATATGGATTTACTTCTTGAAATCAAGGATTTTTTGGATGAAGGTTTAAATATTGCGGCTATTAAGAAGGAATATGCAAATCGTGAAGCCAAAGCTAAGGTTCAAAAACAGCAAAAGACCTTGACTGATGAAGATGTCCGTCGTATCCTACATGATGAATTCAGTCGTCAGGGACGCTTTTCAAGTCCTAGTTCCATTTTCCGTTCATCGTAATCATTTTTTAAAAGAGGAGAAAAATAATGGCAATCACAGTGGCAGATATCAAACGTGATATTAAAGAGAAAAACGTGACCTTCCTACGTCTCATGTTTACAGATATCATGGGAGTGATGAAAAACGTAGAAATTCCAGCAACTGATGAGCAGGTTGATAAGGTATTATCAAATAAAGTAATGTTTGATGGTTCATCAATCGAAGGTTTTGTTCGTATCAATGAATCAGATATGTACCTATATCCAGATTTGAATACATGGACAATCTTTCCTTGGGGTGATGAGAATGGTTCAGTAGCAGGCTTGATTTGTGATGTCTATACAACAACAGGCGAGCCGTTTGCAGGTGACCCTCGTGGAAACTTGAAGAAAGCTCTTCGTCACATGGAAGAACTTGGATTTTCTTCTTTCAATTTGGGTCCAGAACCAGAATTCTTCCTCTTCAAAATGGATGAATTTGGCAATCCAACACTTGAAGTAAACGATAAGGGTGGTTACTTTGATCTTGCGCCAACGGACTTGGCAGACAATACTCGTCGTGAAATCGTTAATGTCTTGACGCAAATGGGCTTTGAAGTAGAGGCAAGCCACCATGAATGTGCTGTTGGTCAGCATGAGATTGACTTCAAATACGATGATGTTTTGAGTGCTTGTGACAAGATTCAGCTCTTCAAGTTGGTTGTTAAAACCATTGCACGCAAACACGGTATGTATGCAACCTTTATGGCTAAGCCAAAATATGGTATCGCTGGTTCAGGTATGCACTGTAACATGTCACTCTTTGACAAGGATGGCAACAATGCCTTCTTTGATCCAGAAGATCCTCGTGGTATGCAATTGTCAGAAACAGCCTATCACTTCTTGGGTGGTTTGATCAAGCACGCTTATAACTATACTGCTATTACAAACCCAACTGTAAACTCCTACAAGCGTTTGGTTCCAGGTTTTGAAGCTCCTGTTTACATCGCTTGGGCAGGTAAAAACCGTTCTCCATTGGTTCGCGTTCCAGCTTCTCGTGGTATGGGAACTCGTTTGGAATTGCGCTCAGTTGACCCAACTGCTAACCCATATTTAGCAATGGCTGTGCTTTTAGAAGTAGGTCTAGAGGGTGTTGAAAACAAGATTGAGGCACCAGCACCTGTTGAAACAAATATCTATGCAATGTCTGATGAGGAACGCCGTGAAGCTGGTATTACAGACCTACCATCAACTCTTCACAATGCTTTGAAGGCTCTTCGTAAAGATGAAGTCGTTCGTGCAGCCCTGGGCGAACACATCTACACTAACTTTGTAGAAGCTAAGAAAATCGAGTGGGCAAGCTACGCAACCTACGTTTCTCAATGGGAAATCGACAACTATTTGGATATGTATTAAACAAAGGACCCCGACGGGTCCTTTGTTCACGAGCTTTAGAAATTAGAGAGCGAGTAATGGCTCCTGGACCATTTTTTCACGAGCCGAGAAACTGGAAAGCGAGTAATGGGACTTGGACCATTTTTTCATGAGCCTAGAAATTAGAGAGCGAATTAGGACCCCGACGGGTCCTTTGTTCACGAGCTTAGAAACTAGAAAGCGAGTAATGGTCCAGTGGAGTGAAACAGTCTGGGAAGAGACTGTTTCAGCCTGAGTCAGTGTGTTGAAGGGTGAAGGAGTTTTTATAAGTTTGAAAAAGACTAAACTTACCTAGATATAAATAATTTTGGAGGCAATGGAGATGGATGAATTTGTAAGAACAGTATTTGATGAACAATATAGGGCGGTTTTTGGAGAAGGTCAAGACCTTATTTCTAGTCAGCAGGAAATTGTTTTGGTAGAGGAGGAAGCAGGTCAATTAGTAGCTGTCTTGCAGGCCCAGCAGACCTTGGAAACGATTCATGTAAAGGCTTTGGTGGTTGTCAGACACAAGCAAGGTCAAGGATTGGGGAGGCGTTTGCTGATTCGTTTGGAAAATGAAGCTAGACAAAATGGAGTAAAGAGTATCACACTGTCAACTAAGTCCTATCAGGCTAAGGATTTTTATCTGAAGGCTGGATATTCTATTTATGCTCATCTAACAGATGTGCCGAAAAAAGGAATTTCCAAATATCATTTTATCAAGTGGTTGTAAGGTATTCCTATTGGAAAACAAGTGAAGCCTCGGCAGTTGCCGAGGCTTCTTTCTTAGTGATCAGGCGTTAAAATCATTGGGATGATGATTGGCTCACGCTCTGTTTTTTCGTATAGGAATGGTCGTAGGGCATTGACGATGGCGCCGTTGACCGTTTGGATATTGGCATCTTTATTACGCATGGCGATGCGGATAGCGTTGAAGAGAACGCGTTGACTTTCGCGAATTAAGTCACCAGATTCGCGCATGTAGATGAAGCCTCGGCTGAGGATATCTGGTCCTGCCAGAATCATCTTGGACTTGAAGTCAACGGTTGCGACAGCAAGGACAACGCCGTCTTCTGAGAGGTCACGGCGGTCTTTGAGGACAGCTGCACCGATTTCACCAATACGGTTTCCATCCACGTAGATATCTTGGGCGTTGAACTTGCCGGCCAATCGTGCAGAATCCTTGGTCAGGGCTAGGACATCACCGTTTTCCATGATAAAGATGTTGTCTTTTGGTACACCTGTATCCACTGCTAGACTGGCATGGATTTTTTGCATACGGTATTCGCCATGAACAGGCATGAAGTATTTTGGCTTGATCAGGCGGAGCATGAGTTTTTGTTCTTGCTGGCCACCGTGTCCAGAGGTATGGATATTGTTGATCTTGCCGTGAATAACATCGACACCGGCTTCAATCAAGATATTGATGAGCTTGTTAACACCTGTGGTATTTCCCGGAATAGGACTGGACGAGAAAATTACCGTGTCGCCCGGCTGGAGTTGCACCTGACGGTGAGTACCGTGGGCAATGCGAGATAGGGCAGCCATCGGCTCACCCTGGCTACCTGTACAGAGAATCATGATCTCGCTGGCAGGATATTCTTTGATCTCGTTTGGTTCGATAAAGGTGTCTTTTGGAACCTTGATGTAGCCGAGCTCGATACCATTGACGATGGCCTTCTCCATAGAACGTCCAAAGACAGCAATTTTGCGTCCTGTCTTGACTGCGGCATCTGCTGCTTGTTGCAGACGGAAGATGTTGGAGGCAAAGGAAGCAAAGATGATGCGTCCGTGGATGCCTTCAATCAATTTCATGATGGATTGACCGACCACTTTTTCCGAGTTGGTAAAGGTTGGAACTTCGGCGTTGGTAGAGTCGGAGAGGAGGCAGAGAACGCCTTCTTCACCGAGAGCAGCCATGCGGTGCAAGTCTGCGGGCTCGCCAACTGGAGTGAAGTCGAACTTGAAGTCACCGGTACAGACGATTTTTCCTTGAGGGGTATCAACGACGATACCGAGTGGCTCTGGAATGGAGTGGGTGGTGCGGAAGAAACTGACCTTAAGGTGCTTGAAGGTCAACTCAGTCTTGTGGTTGATTTCATGCAAAGTCGCATCACGGAGTAGTCCGTGCTCTTCCAATTTGCCTCGAATGAGGGCGAGAGCTAAAGGTCCAGCATAGATTGGGACATTGGCTTGCTTGAGCAAGAAGGGAATGCCTCCGATGTGGTCTTCGTGCCCGTGGGTAATGACCAGACCTTTAACACGGTCTAGGTTTTCAACGATGTAGGAGTAGTCTGGGATAACGTAGTCGATACCCAATAGGTCATCTTCTGGGAACTTGATACCGGCATCGACGATGAGAATTTCATCCTTATACTCGATACCGTAGGTATTTTTCCCGATTTCTCCCAAACCACCGATGGCGAAAACGCCAACTTCATGAGGTTTTAGATTGACTGATGACATGGATTAAAACTCCGTAATTTTGAAATCTGCGTGCTCTTTCTCGTATTCAAGATGATTGTCTGATAAGAGGTCGATAAATTCGATGTTGTATTCAGGGCGGTTGGTTTCCACTAATTCACGCGCGATAATACGACCTTCCAATTCTGATGCAGCATCGATGTCTAGATAAAGAGCACGTGTTTGCTCGCGACGTGGGCTAATTTTTGATTCTTGATAGAATACTTTATAAATCATGTGTAGTATAGTTCCTTTCTTTTTGACTGGCAACTATGAAAAAAGCCCCAAACAGTTGGGGCTGTCTGGTAATGCTTATTCAATTTTCTCGAGTTGTCAATTTATTCAGTCTAAATATTACTCTTCATTATACCATAAAATTTGCTGATGGTAAAAGGGTTTGGTAGGAAAATGGAAAAGTGTCGTGATTTTCAGAAACAAACAGTCATTTGGCAGAATAATAAGCAAAATTGACAAAAATATATTTGGATATTATAATAAATGGAAGTGGAATTTTAATGCATCAAGAAAGGGGATGGGTCATGGGTACAGTACCACAAATGAGTTTAGGCGAATTTTACAGGGAACTCCGAAATTCTCGCTTGGTTAAGCAAAAGGATGTTGTCAGAGGAGACTTTACAGCAGCACAGTTGTCACGCTTTGAATCGGGAAAATCCATGTTGGCAGCGGATAAGTTAATCGTGGCTGTCGAGGGTATTAACATGACCATGGAGGAGTTTACCTATAAATACCATGGATATAAAGAAGCACCTCATATCGAGCTGGCCAATCTCATCTCAGATTTGTATTACCAGCAGGACAAAGAAGCTTTGAAAGCTTTATTAACATCAGATTTGTTAGCAGATGAAGGAGAACTTTACTCTCGGCTTAATGCTATTGTTATCAAGGTCGCTATAGTCGCTTTAGAAGGGATAGATAATGTTGAAGAAGAAGATAGGCAATATTTGGCAGACTATCTCTTCGCTATTGAGGAGTGGACAAGTTTTGAGCTTTATCTATTTATGAATGCACAGATGTTGTTGAATAATCGGATGTTATTGTATTTTGCTCATGACTTATGTAAGGAAGAAAAATCTTTTAATAAACTTAGGAAACATCAGGAACTTATAAAATCTACGTTACTCAATACGATTTCGGAATTATTTGATAGAGGAATATACTCTCAAGTTTCCTATTACTTAGATAAAATGGAGTCTATGATTAGTTTTAAAGATACCTTTGTAAAGATAATGGCTCGCTATTATCGTCTGCTATTGGACTATATCGAAAATGGTCGTTCAGACAAAGAAAAAGAGATAATCGAAACCTACATTCAATCTATACAGGAATTGATAGATGATCAGACAGCTTCGATTATCCGGGTTCATTTTTTAAGATTTGAGTCTTAAAAATAAGAAGTTAGGAGAATGGGGACAGGATTGGATAATGGGTCAATAACGATTGGAATTGATAGCAACAAAGCGAGTACAATAATTGATATATTCTTTTTCATAGAACGCACCTCTTTTTCTTTTTAGTATAGCACAACATTTTATTTGTTAAAATGGAGGCTGGGCAAAAACTAGCTTCTCGCATATAAAAAAACGAGCAATTCCAATTAGGAGTTGCTCGTTTTCCATTTCATGCTTTATAATTATAATAACCACAAAACAACTAGAAAGGCATGAAAATGTATAAACAGTATAACACAAATCAGTTAAGTTTGGAATTAAATCTTGCTTGGGATTTACCTGCAACGCATGAGGCTCGTCTGATTC
>NZ_POQQ01000020.1 GCF_002964575.1 Streptococcus suis
CCGCTAATTAATTTTTCATATTTATCAAGTTGAGCCTTGCTTAGATTTTGTCGATAATCTCTCAAGGCACCTCTCAACATTAATAGTTCATCGTTTATCAAGCCTGGTGATTGTATGGCGTGAGATAATTCGTGTATATCCTCATGTGGCATACGATCAAACTTGCGCTTCTGACTTTCTTGTCTACGTACCCGATCTTTGATCCGATTTCTGAACTTGACTTTGAAATAACAATACAATTGGTCTTGTTCATCAACTAACCATGGTTGTTCTTCCAATAGTTCAAATAGTGTCAGCATTCCTTCTTGGTCCCAATCTTCTCGTTCCCATAGTTTAATGTAAAACTCTTTTCGAGCCTTGTTTACAATTCCTTTGACGCTTGCGTACACTTTTTCGAATTCCATTACTTAATCTCCTTTGGTTGATGGGTTAAGTTTATCGAAAAGTGTTGGCTTTCTACAGGACATTTTTGTCTTGTATGCTCTAAATCAAGGTGATTTACTATGGATACTTTATGACAAGACGGATATTTTGTTTTATGCGCTGTTTTTCTACCATTTGTCAAGCTTTTCAAGGTATTTGACGAAGATATTTTGAGTTCAGTAGTCAAATGAAACTTCTATAATGAAGTTAGCCACCTTACCTTAGTCAAGAATTGGATGTTTCACTATGTTTGAGTAAGTTGATGATTTCATTTGATAATAGCTTCAAGGGTGCCTGCTGTCAAATGAAATCTGACATAAGGTATAAGAAAACACCTCTGTGCTATACTTGAAGTTCGCCACAAACACAAGGAAAGGCATAGATATGCAAGAACATTACCCAAAAGGGAAACATTTGACAATAGATAACCGCCGCTTGATTGAGCAGTGGAAACTTGAAAATATGTCCAATCGTGAAATTGCAGGATTGTTAGGAAAGGTGCCTCAGACGATCAATAATGAAGTCAAACGTGGGACAACTTTACAACAAGTGAGAAAAAGGCTGTACAAAAAGGTCTATTCTGCCGATTACGCAAAAACTGTTTACCAATCCAATCGAAAACGGTCGGTGAAAAAGTTAATTCTAACAAAGGAAATCAGAGAGAAAAATTTACACTATCATAAGCAAAAATTTTCTCCTGAAATGATGGTTAAGAAGAAGAAAATGAAAGTTGGTATTTCAACCATCTACTATTGGTTTCATAATGGTCATTTAGGATTGACGAAGGCGGATATGCTTTATCCTAGAAAATGGAAAGGTGTCACGAAGCATGCTAGTCCGAACTTTAAGCCGGCAGGAAAATCTATCGAAGAACGTCCTGACGGTATTAATCTTCGCTTGGAAAACGGTCATTATGAAATTGATACAGTTCTACTAACCAGAGTGAAAAATCATTACCTTTTAGTCTTAACCGACCGTCTGAGTAGACACCAAATCATCCGTCTGATACCTAACAAAACCACTGAATCAGTCAATCAAGCACTGGAGGGAATCTTGAGGGAACATCGTATCCTGTCTATAACTGCAGATAATGGTACAGAGTTTAGTCGTCTGGCTGAAGTGTTTCCCGAGGAGTATATCTACTATGCGCATCCCTACTCTTCATGGGAGAGGGGGAACGAATGAAAATCACAATCGATTGATTCGGAGATGGTTGCCAAAAGGAACCATGAAAACGACCCCGAAATAAGTCGCTATTATCGCCCCCTAAAAATGCTTGAGCTACAAGTCGCCGAGTGCATTTCTAGCAGGCGGCTAATTTAAACTAGAAATTCAGGGAATTTATTTTAAAATTGAGAAAACTGATAGCCTTTTTGATTAGCTATTATTTTCCTGCAAGGCTAATAAGTATTTTTCTTCGCCCATACCTCTGGCTTTCAGACCTTCTTTCGCACAGGCAACCAGCTCTCTGGATAATTTCCCTAGGATTTCTCGTTCCATTTTCGTAAGATATTTTACTGAGAATTGTTTGCGAAGATGCTTATAATCTCTGCCAAAAAAGTCAAAGAAGTCGGTCTCTTCTAGTATTTTTTCAAATTTTTCTAAATTTACAAGCAAGCCTAATTGGAAAGCGGCTGGCGCAAATGTGCTTTCAAAGGGCTGTGTACAGATGCTTCGAAATTCAACTGTTCCTCTCTTGGTTAATTCTTGATAATGATAGGAACGATGGCTCTTTAAATCGTCAGTGTGAGGACTAAACTCTATTTGCTTTCCAGTTGCCGAATAAGCTGTTATGTTTTTATTTTTTAAATACTCTTTGACCCTAATAGGATGAAAGTAATAATACCCTTTGTTACGCTCAATATAGAACATGGCCGTTCTCTTCTGGAACTCAAGGTAGTCTATTTCTGTATTGAAATCCTCTGGATAAACCCCGACATTATCCTCAATCAAGCCATGCATTGAGGCTTCCCAAAAATGATCACGGCTTATTGAGACATCTGCAAAATCTTCGAACTCAGAATTAGCAAATAGATAGGCCTTGACAGCCTCAATCTTATTAAATGCGTTAAGAACTCTTAGATAATTTTTCCTAGATACATCAAATTGGACCTGATTACCACATATGAAGCCTGCATAATCGACATATTGGTGCATGTGAGGATAGTTTGCAGATAGTTTTAAGTAATCCATAAGCATGCGATAACGCCCTGTAGCCACAGGTCTATGGTCATTTAGTTTCCAATTTGGATTGATGCCCACTCACTGCAATTCATGATGGTACAAGCCTAAAAAACGCTGAATTGGGTCCAAATATACTTCAAAACGCTTTTCTATATCCTGAATGTACCTTGCTTTTGCAAATGCAAACTCAAGTGTATTATAAGTTACTTCAAAGAGAATTAAATCACCTTCCATACTGATGATTTCTATCGGGCACCCATCCTCATCAAACTTTACTACATTAAACTCTTCTTTGCTTGAAAGATATTCCATTAAGTCTTTAGCTACTTTAATTGAGGTTTGTCCCTCCTCTTTGTTCACTATTGGATATTCAAGTTCAATGCCAATAAATAACTCTGGATTATCCTTCATTTTGGAAAGATAGTGTTCTTTAAAGAAGTTTGTAATTTCTGCCATGTGTTCTCCATTCATTCTTTAAAGTATATCAAATTTTATGCAAAAATAAAACGCCTGCTTACGAAATTATTCTATATTAGAGTAATTTCGTAAACAAGCGTCCAATCAATATGATGAGTGTTACCGCTGGGAAAACCCAGCGGCAGACCAGAGCTAGACTAAGGATTTGAAACAAATCCCATCATCATAACACTCAACAAAATTGATGATCTTATACAAGTTCGATAATTGCCATTGGGGCAGCATCACCACGACGTGGTTCTGTTTTGAGGATACGAGTATATCCACCATTGCGTTCTGCATAACGAGGTGCAATTTCAGAGAACAATTTTTGAAGTACAGTAGTAGCTGTGTACTTATCAGTTGCTTCATCATAGTTTTCAGATGCAATTTCGTTACGAACAAATGCAGCAGCTTGACGACGTGCGTGCAAGTCACCACGTTTACCAAGTGTGATCATTTTTTCAACTGTTTTACGGATTTCTTTAGCACGAGCTTCAGTTGTAACGATTGATTCGTTGATCAAAAGGTCAGTTGTCAAATCGCGCAACATTGCTTTACGTTGTGAGCTAGTGCGTCCTAGTTTACGGTATGCCATGATTTCCTCCTATATTATTTATCTTTCTTCAATCCTAGACCCAAGTCAGCTAATTTAACCTTGACTTCTTCAAGACTCTTACGGCCAAGATTGCGCACTTTCATCATTTCTGGCTCAGTTTTCTCTGTCAAATCAAATACAGTGTTAATTCCTGCACGTTTCAAACAGTTGTATGAGCGAACAGAAAGGTCCAATTCCTCAATCGTACGATCAAGCATACGATCATCTGATGTCACTTCAGCTTCTTTCATAACTTCAGCAGATTTCGCTACTTCTGTCAAATCAGTGAATAGACCTAAGTGCTCCATCAAAATACGCGCAGAAAGACCAAGTGCATCTTCTGGTATAATGGTACCATTTGTGTTGATTTCAAGTGTTAATCTGTCAAATCCATCGTTACTACCAACGCGAGCTGGTTCTACTTGATAGTTGACTTTTTTCACTGGCGTGTAGATAGAATCCACCGCAAGTGTTCCCACTGGTGCATCATCTTTCTTATTGCCTTCAGCTGGCACATAACCACGACCTGAATTAACAGTCAAGGTTGCTCTAAAGCTTGCACCTTCAGCAATAGTGAATAGATAATGATCAGGGTTAATAATTTCAATGTCACTGTCAGTAAGAATGTCACCTGCTGTTACTTCAGCCGGACCTACTACATCAAGTTCAATCGTCTTTTCGTCTTCGACATAAGATTTTACAGCAATGCCTTTGATGCTAAGAATAATTTGCATAACATCTTCACGGACACCTGGAACTGTGTCGAATTCGTGGAGTACGCCATCAATCTTAATTGATGTTACTGCAGCACCTGGTAGTGAAGCAAGAAGTACACGACGAAGAGAGTTACCAAGAGTTGTTCCGTAACCACGTTCTAATGGTTCGATGACAAATCTGCCGTAATCTTTATTTTCATCAATTTTTGTTATTGTTGGTTTTTCAAACTCAATCATTTCTTACTCCCTCTTAAACGAAAAGCTGTGTATGGATTGTATGATTATACACGGCGACGTTTTGGAGGACGAGCACCATTGTGTGGTACAGGAGTCACATCACGAATTGCTGTTACTTCAAGACCAGCGGCAGCAAGAGCGCGGATAGCAGACTCACGACCTGAACCTGGGCCTTTAACGGTAACTTCAACTGTTTTAAGACCGTGTTCTTGTGCAGATTTAGCAGCAGCTTCAGCAGCCATTTGAGCGGCAAATGGTGTAGATTTACGAGAACCTTTGAAACCAAGAGCACCAGCTGATGACCAAGCAATCGCGTTACCATGCACATCAGTAATCATAACAATAGTGTTATTAAATGTTGCGTGAATATGAGCAATACCAGATTCGATATTCTTTTTCACACGACGTTTACGTGTTGGTTTAGCCAATTTTTCTACCTCCTATTTTATTTTTTCTTACCTGCGATCGCAACAGCTTTACCTTTACGAGTGCGGGCATTGTTTTTAGTGTTTTGTCCACGGACAGGAAGTCCACGACGGTGACGGATACCACGGTATGAACCGATTTCCATCAAACGTTTGATGTTCAAGTTAACTTCACGACGGAGGTCACCTTCAACTTTGATTGCATCAACTTCACGACGGATAGCGTCTTCTTGATCAGGTGTCAAGTCTTTTACGCGAACATCTTCTGAAATACCTGCAGCAGCAAGAATTTTCTTAGAAGTTGCGAGACCGATACCGTAAACATAAGTCAATGAAATAACTACACGTTTGTCATTTGGAATGTCAACTCCAGCAATACGAGCCATGTTTTCTCCTTTCTATTTCTTAACCTTGACGTTGCTTGTGTTTAGGGTTTGCTGGGCAAATCACCATAACACGACCATTACGACGAATAACTTTGCAGTATTCGCAAATTGGTTTGACCGATGGTCTTACTTTCATGTCTAATCCCTCCAAGTATTTCGACTATTTAAAGCGGTATGTGATACGTCCACGTGTCAAGTCGTATGGACTAAGCTCAACAGTTACGCGGTCACCGACCAAAATACGAATGTAGTTCTTACGGATTTTACCAGAAACAGTTGCAAGGACTTGGTGTCCGTTTTCCAACTCAACAGTAAACATAGCATTTGGCATTGTATCAACTACTTTGCCTTCAATTTCAATCACATCTTCTTTTGCCATGCAAAAGTAACCCCTCTCTAAATATCGATTTGATGCCCTCTGAACACAGAGGTAACAATTATAAGTCAGACTAGGCTATTTTATCATCTTTCCTAGAAAAATGCAAGCCAAATCTATTAAGTTTATTGCAATTTTGACAACACAGTATCAATTGCTTGGAAAACAAGTTCGATGTCTTGATCCCCTTCGATATCGTGTACCAAACCTTTGGCACGATAGTGATCAATAATCGGTTGGCCTTGCGCAATGTTCACTTCTAAACGGCGTTTGACAGATTCTGGCTTATCGTCTTCACGTTGGTAGAAATCTTCCTCTTTGTAATCTCCAACCGGTGGATTGAATACCTTATGGAAGGTTTCCCCTGTTTCTTTATGAATGATACGACCACTTAGGCGCTCAACCAATTTGGATGGATCAATCTCAATATTGATAACCCCTTGCAACTTGATACCTAGCTCTGCTAAGTTAGCATCTAGTGCATGGGCTTGCTCGATAGTACGTGGATAGCCGTCCAACAAGAAACCTTTTTCTTTAATATCATCTTGAACCAAGCGTTCTTTGACAATACCATTAGTCACTTCATCAGGCACTAAATCACCCTTATCGATATAAGACTTAGCCAATACACCCATCTCAGTTTGATTAGCCATCGCTGCACGGAACATATCACCTGTAGAAATATGAGCAACATTAAATTTCTCAACAATCTTAGCCGCCTGTGTTCCTTTACCAGCACCTGGTAAACCCATAATTAAAAGATTCATGACAAACTCCTTATTTTGTTTTCACATAAATTTGCCACCATTGACAAACTTATCTAAAAACAAAATAGAAGGTTGACGAGGTCAACCTATATTCTATTCTGTAATTTCTAAGAAACCTACATATTTTCTCTTAAGAAGGTAGCCTTCCAACTGCTTAATGCCTTCGATACTTGTTGAAATCAGGATAATCAAACTTGTACCCAGGAAGGCAATATTCGAAGAAAGCCCAAAGAGATTTTGTGCAAGGATTGGCAAAAGTGCGATAAAGCTTAAGAATACTGCACCAATAGCAGCTAATCGTTTTAACAACTTCGACAAGAATTGCTCTGTCCCATTACCAGGTCTTACACCATGGATATAGGCAGCGCTCTTTTGCAAACTTTCTGCTGTTTTTTCAGGATTAACCTGAACAAAAGTATAGAAGAAAGTGAACAAGATAATCAAAGCTGCATATACAATCATCCCTTTGACTGTTGAATAATCAAAGTATTCTTGAACCGCCATTAACCAACCTGCACTTCTATTCTGACTTGCAAAGTATTGAATCAAGGAGGTTGGAACTGCAGTGATAGAACCTGCAAAGATTACGGGAATAACTCCTGCTGGATTCAATTTTAAGGGCAAATAAGAACTAGAAGGTGCACCTTGAGCACGTTTTGTGTACTGAATAGGTAGTTTGTATTCGGCTTGTTGTACAAAGGTTGTAAAGTAGACAACAAAAAGTATTAAGATAATGAGTGCTGTGACGAAAATCGCTGACTCACCCAAACGACTAGATTCAATATTGACAAAACGGTCGATGTAAATCTCATAAAAAGTTCCTGGCAAGGATGAAATGATACCTGCAAAGATAATCATCGATGTCCCATTACCATAGCCTTTTTCAGAAATTTGTTCTCCTAACCAAGTAACAATAACCGAACCAGTTGTCAAAATTGAACCGATTAACAAATAGGTTTGCCAGTTGAGAGGCATATTGGTCAATTTTGCACCTGATAGGGCATTGAAACCTGCTGTGATACCGATAGACTGAACAAATGCCAGTACCAAAGAAATGTAGCGGGTCGCTTGATTTAATTTTCGGCGACCAACTTCACCCTGTTTGCCCCACTCTACAAATTTAGGTAAAATATCCATCTGTAAGAGTTGAACAATGATAGAAGCCGTTATATAGGGGCTGACCCCAAGGGCAAAAACCGAGAAGTTTCGCATTGCGTTACCAGAAACCAAACTTAACATATTCAAGAATGGTACATTTGATAAGGCTTCAAGACTTTTTGCATTGACCCCTGGCACTGTAATATGAGTACCAATTCGGAAAACCAAAAGGATAAAAATGGTAAATAGAATTTTACTACGTACCAATTTTACTTTCAAGGCATCCTTTAAAAGTTTAAAAAACATAGGCTGTCACCTCTTAGATGACTTCTACTGAGCCACCTTTAGAAGTGATTGCTTCTTCAGCTGATTTAGAGAATTTAGCAGCTTTAACTGTCAATTTCTTCGTCAATTCGCCGTTACCAAGGATTTTGATACCTGATTTTTCAGCTTTAACGATTCCAGCTTCGATAAGTACAACTGGTGTTACTTCAGCACCATCTTCAAAAGCGTTCAATTGATCAAGGTTAACGATTGCGTACTCTTTAGCATTGATGTTTGTGAAACCACGTTTTGGAAGACGACGGAACAATGGAGTTTGTCCACCTTCAAAACCTGGGCGAACACCGCCACCGCTACGAGCTTTTTGACCTTTTTGACCACGGCCAGAAGTTTTACCGTTACCTGATGATGTACCACGACCTACACGGTTGCGGACTTTACGAGAACCTGTTGCAGGTTGCAATTCATGAAGTTTCATTATTTTTCTCCTCTTTTATATGCTAGCGCCTGTGGATTACAAGAGTCTTTATCCACAAACTCGCTTCTTTTTTAAAATTGACTAGAAGTCGCAAAGAATTCTCTGCGACTTAGTCCGTTTGTATATCTTGAAGTTACTTAACTTCTTCAACAGTTACCAAGTGAGAGATAGCGTTCACCATTCCAAGAATAGCTGGGTTATCTTCCTTAACAACTGAAGAGTTCAATTTACCAAGTCCAAGTGCAACAACTGTTTTACGTTGTTCTGGTTTGCGACCGATTGGAGACTTAGTCAAAGTGATTTTAATTTGAGCCATGAGTATCTCCTTTCTTATGCCAAATCAGAAACTGAAATGCCACGAAGTGCAGCCACTTCTTCAGCACGTTTCAACTGTTTCAAACCTTCAACTGTTGCGCGAACGATGTTGATTGGTGTGTTTGAACCAAGTGACTTAGAAGTCACATCTGCGATACCTGCCAATTCAATTACGGCACGAGTTGCACCACCGGCAGCAACCCCAGAACCTTCTGAAGCAGGTTTCAACAATACACGAGCGCCGCCAAATTCTGAGCGAACTTCGTGTGGAATTGTTGTACCAACCATTGGTACCTCAATCATGTTTTTCTTAGCAGATTCAACTGCTTTACGGATAGCTTCTGGTACTTCTTGAGCTTTACCAGTACCGAAACCTACGCGACCGTTACGGTCACCAACAACCACAAGAGCTGCAAAACGAAGACGACGTCCACCTTTAACAACTTTTGTAACACGGTTGATGGCTACTACGCGTTCTTCAATTTCAACTGCGTTATCTTTGAATGCCATTTCTTAGTGTCCTCCCTATTAGAATTTCAATCCGTTTTCACGAGCTGATTCAGCCAAAGCTTTCACACGTCCGTGATAGAGATATCCACCGCGGTCAAAGACCACTTCAGAAATACCTTTAGCTACCGCGCGTTCAGCAACGAGTTTACCTACAACAACAGCTTGTTCTGTCTTAGTACCTTTTGAAACTTCTTTATCAAGAGTAGAAGCGCTTGCGAGCGTTACACCCGCTACGTCATCAATCACTTGAGCGTAGATGCCTGTATTAGAACGGAAAATGTTCAAACGTGGGCGAGCAGCAGTTCCAGAGATTTTACCGCGAACGCGACGGTGGCGTTTTTGGCGGATTTTGTTTTTATCTGGTTTTGAAATCACAATATTCACCTCTTAATGTATGATTCTGTTTCTTACGAAACAATTTGAGAAATAGTCAGCCAGGTGGCTAAGCCACCTCAGCAAGCTATTATTTACCTGTTTTACCTTCTTTACGGCGAACGAATTCACCAACGTAGCGGATACCTTTACCTTTGTATGGCTCAGGAGCGCGAAGGCTACGGATGTAAGCTGCTGTTTGACCAACAACTTCTTTGTTGATACCAGACACGACGATTTGTGTTGGTGTTGGAACTTCAAATGTAATACCTTCTGGTGCAACCACTTCATCTGGATGTGATTTACCAACAGCAAGTGTCAATTTGTTACCAGCTAATTGAGCACGGTAACCGACACCACGCATTTCAAGTTCTTTTTTGAAGCCTTCAGAAACACCAACAACCATGTTGTTGAGGTTAGCACGGCTAGTACCGTGAATAGTCTTCATTTCTTTTGAATCGTTTGGACGGTGAAGTGTAACTTCTGTACCATCCACACGGATTTCAATAGCAGTTGGGAATTCACGAGTCAATTCCCCTTTAGGTCCTTTTACAGTTACCACGCCGTTGTTTTGAGCAAGCTCAACACCAGCAGGTAATGTAATTACTTTATTACCAATACGTGACATATTTTTTATTCTCCTGTTAAATTATCAAGCCGTCGAGCGACTAGTTTTCACGGGGTGAACAAGATACAAAGCCGTTAAGCAACTCGAAGAAAAATAAGCGGTAAGTCCGAAATCTTTGATTTCGTGGACGCACCCTCGTCAGAACGACTATGACTTTCCTGACCGAAGGTCAGAGAAAGTTCAGACGTTTACGACGAACAAGGTGAGCATTTCTGAAACACTTTTCACTTTTTTCAAAGAGTTGTAGGCATGTTCAATTAGTGAATCTTGTTCTAGTTTGGTTTTATGATACCTTCAAATCAGATTATTAGATTTGAACCCGAGCTGTGACCTGTGTGAAAAAGATAAATCAAACTTGAATGCAAGTATTCTTCGTTTGATTTCCTATTTTCACTTGGGTCACTACGCTCTTGGTATCATCCAATTACCAAACGTATGCGATAACCTCACCACCAACGTTCTTTTGACGAGCTTGTTTGTCAGTCAAAAGACCTTCTGATGTTGAGATGATTGCGATACCAAGTCCGTTAAGAACTTTTGGAATATCTTCACGTTTTGAGTAAACACGAAGACCTGGTTTTGAAACGCGTTTCAAGTTAGTAATAACTTTTTCACCGTTTGGTCCGTATTTCAAGAATACACGGATGATGCCTTGTTTGTCATCTTCGATGAATTCAACGTTTTTCACAAAACCTTCGTTTTTAAGGATTGTAGCAATACCTTTTTTGATGTTTGATGCAGGAACTTCAAGCACTTCGTGTTTTGCTTGGTTAGCGTTACGAATACGTGTCAAAAAATCTGCAATTGGGTCAGTCATAACCATTTGTTGTTTCTCCTCTTACTAGCAGTTTGATTGGATCACTTGCTAGTTAATGTGTGCCTGATAGGCAATGCAAAGTTTGAATTTGCTAGTATGATGCTATTGCATCCTAACATTTGAACTCAGGCTACGGCCTGTGTGAAAAGATAACTCTATCTAGAACGCAAGCGTTCTTCGCTAGAGTTCCTATTTTCACTTTGTCCGTCACGCCCTTAGTATCATGTTTTAATTGAGTTCGAGCTACAACCTTAGCAAAGAAGATAGATTTTCCTAGAAGTAAACTTCATCGTCAAATCTCCTATCTTTGCGTTGGTTGCTAAACGCTCTCACATCTTATCTTACCAAGAAGCTTTTGTTACACCCGGAATTTGTCCAAGGTAAGCCAAGTCGCGGAAGCATACACGGCACAATTTGAATTTGCGGTAAACTGAGTGTGGACGTCCACATTTTTCACAGCGTGTGTAAGCTTGTGTAGAGAACTTAGCTGGGCGTTTGTTCTTAGCGATCATTGATTTTTTAGCCATTTATTCTCTCCCTCTTATTTTGCAAACGGCATACCAAGGCCAGTAAGCAATGCACGTGATTCTTCGTCAGTGTTAGCAGTTGTAACGATAACGATATCCATACCGCGAGTTTTATCAACATCGTCGAAGTTGATTTCTGGGAAGATCAATTGCTCTTTCACACCAAGTGTGTAGTTACCACGTCCGTCGAATGACTTAGTTGGTACACCGTGGAAGTCACGTACACGTGGAAGTGAAACTGTAACCAATTTGTCCAAGAATTCGTACATACGTTCGCCACGTAGCGTTACTTTCGCACCGATCGCAACACCCTCACGAAGACGGAAGCCGGCGATTGATTTCTTAGCTTTAGTGATAAGTGGTTTTTGACCTGAGATCAAAGCCAATTCTTGAGCAGCTTTCTCAAGGTTTTTAGCGTTAGAAACAGCGTCACCAACACCCATGTTCAAAACGATCTTATCAACTTTTGGCACAGCCATAACTGAAGAATAGTTAAATTGTTCAGTCAAAGCAGGAACTACTTCATTAAGATATTTTTCTTTTAAACGATTTGCCATTATACTTCTCCTTTCCTTCGTGATTAATCAAGCACTTCGCCTGATTTTTTGTTGTAGCGAACTTTTTTGCCGTCTACAAACTTGTAACCAACGCGTCCTGCAACACCATTTTTGTCAAGAACTTGAACGTTTGACACATGGATTGGAGCTTCTTTTTCAACGATAGCGCCTTGAGGGTTTTCGCTGTTTGGTTTTTGGTGTTTCTTAACGATGTTAACACCTTCAACAATAACTTTGTTTACTTTTGGAAGTGCTGTTACGACAACTGCTTCAACGCCTTTGTCTTTACCAGCGATTACGCGAACTTTATCGCCTTTTTTTACAAACATTTGATTTCTCCTATGATTTCTTACGCCCTAATGGGCACCCTGTTACTCTGGTGAGATAACAGGGGACTTAGTTTGTTAGATTAAAGTACTTCTGGTGCCAATGAAACGATTTTCATGAAACCGCCATCACGCAATTCGCGTGCCACTGGGCCAAAGATACGAGTTCCGCGAGGGTTTTTGTCTTCACGGATGATAACTGCAGCATTCTCATCGAATTTGATGTATGAACCATCAGCACGACGAGCACCTGTCTTAGTACGAACGATAACGGCTTTAACAACGTCACCTTTTTTAACCGCACCACCAGGAGTAGCTTGTTTTACTGAAGCAACGATGATGTCGCCGATGTTCGCGAATTTACGTCCTGAACCACCAAGAACTTTGATTGTCAAGATTTCACGTGCGCCACTGTTGTCAGCAACTTTCAAACGAGTTTCTGTTTGAATCATGTCAATTTTCTCCTTTCAGGTTGATTAAATGATAACTGCCTCTTCCACAACTTCTACAAGACGGAAACGTTTTGTAGCTGAAAGTGGGCGAGTTTCCATGATACGAACGATATCGCCTTCTTTAGCAACATTGTTTTCATCATGAGCTTTGTACTTTTTAGAGTAGTTAATACGTTTACCATAGACTGGGTGGTTACGTTTAGTTTCAACTACAACTGTGATTGTTTTGTCCATTTTGTCAGATACTACGCGTCCAACAAGAACTTTACGATTATTGCGTTCCATTGAAATTCTCCTTTCCCAATCTATTATTTAGTTTCAGATTGCACAGTCTTGATACGTGCAATTTGTTTCTTCACTTCGTTCAAACGAGCAGTTTGCTCAAGTTGACCAGCAGCAGCTTGGAAACGAAGTTCGAAGAGTTCTTTCTTCAATTCGTTTTCTTTCTTAGCAAGTTCTTCTTGAGAAAGGCCACGAAGTTCTTTTACAAAATCTTTAATTTCTTGAAGTTTCATGTCTTCTCCTTATTCTGCTTCACGTTTTACGAATTTAACTTTAACTGGCAATTTGTGACCAGCAAGGCGGAATGCTTCGCGTGCAATTTCTTCAGAAACGCCAGCTACTTCAAACATAACCTTACCGCGTTTAACTGGAGCTACCCAACCTTCAGGAGCACCTTTACCAGAACCCATACGTACACCGATAGCTTTAGCAGTGTATGATTTGTGTGGGAAGATCTTGATCCAAACTTTACCACCACGTTTCATGTAACGCGTCATAGCGATACGGGCAGCTTCGATTTGGCGGTTTGTAATCCATGAGCTAGTAGTTGCTTGAAGACCGTATTGACCAAAGTCTACTTGTTTTCCACCTTTAGCTTCTCCGCGCATTTTTCCACGGAATTCACGACGGTGTTTTACACGTTTAGGTACTAACATTTGTTATTTACCTCCTTTAGTGTTTTTACGAGCTGGAAGAACTTCACCACGGTAGATCCATACTTTGATACCAAGTTTACCGTAAGTTGTCAAAGCTTCTTCCCAAGCGTAGTCGATATCCGCACGAAGTGTATGAAGAGGAACAGTTCCTTCTGAGTAGCCTTCTGCACGGGCAATATCAGCACCGTTCAAACGACCAGAAACTTGTGTTTTGATACCTTTTGCACCAGCGCGCATTGCACGTTGGATAGCTTGTTTTTGAGCACGGCGGAATGCCACACGTTGCTCCAATTGACGAGCGATTGACTCACCAACAAGGTGTGCATCCAAATCAGGTTGTTTGATTTCGATGATGTTGATGTGTACTTGTTTACCAGTCAATTTGTTCAATTGAGCACGAAGTGCATCAACGTTGCTACCAGCTTTACCAATAACCATACCTGGCTTAGCAGTGTGGATAGAAACGATTACTTTATTTACAGCACGTTCGATTTCGATTGTTGATGTTGACGCATCAGCCAATTCTTTTTTGATAAAGTTGCGGATTGCAAGATCTTCATGAAGGTAATCCGCGTATTCTTTTTCAGCATACCATTTAGCATCCCAATCACGGATGATGCCAACACGCATACCAATTGGATGTACTTTTTGACCCACGTTTTTACCTCCTTATTTCTCTGCCACAACTACAGTGATGTGAGCTGTGCGTTTGTTGATTGGTGAAGCAGAACCTTTCGCACGTGGACGGAAACGTTTCAACGTTGGTCCTTCGTTTGCGAATGCTTCGCTGACTACCAAGTTAGCTTTTTCCAAACCAAAGTTGTTTTCAGCGTTAGCGATTGCTGAGTTCAAAACTCCCTCGATAATGCCTGCAGCTTTGTTTGGTGTGAATTTCAAGATTGCGATTGCGTCTGCTACGCTTTTGCCACGGATGTTATCCAAGACAAGACGTGATTTACGAGGTGAAACACGTACTGTGCGAGCAGTTGCTTTAGCTGAAGTAATTTCTGCCATTGTGTTTTCCTCCTAAATTATTTACGACGAGTTTTCTTGTCGTCAGCAGCATGACCTTTGTAAGTACGAGTTGGTGCAAATTCACCAAGTTTGTGACCTACCATGTCTTCTTGAATGTATACAGGTACGTGTTTACGTCCATCGTAAACTGCGATTGTATAACCGATGAAACTTGGGAAGATCGTTGAACGACGTGACCAAGTTTTAATTACTTTTTTCTTTTCGTCGTTTGCTTGAGCTTCAACTTTTTTCATCAAATGCTCATCGACGAAAGGTCCTTTTTTAAGACTACGTCCCATTTTAGTGTTTTCTCCTTTAAAATATGTACCACAGCGGCTTGGGAGCCGGACAGAACCCCAGTTACCGTGTTCGTTGTCCTGCCCCCGCACAGTTGATTAGGAGTTTCGATGTAGCTAAGCTACTAGAAACTGCAATCAACCACTGCGTCAAACTGGCATTTCAATCAAACTGAGGTGCTGGAATAGTCAGCCCATAACAAACCCTACCGAGTTGGCGGATGATATAGAATGCTAAGCAACTAAGAATAGATTATTTTTGGTTGCGACGACGAACGATAAGTTTGTCAGATTTAGCTTTCTTGTTACGAGTTTTCAAACCAAGAGCTGGTTTACCCCATGGTGTAGATGGTGCTTTACGACCAACTGGTGCTTTACCTTCACCACCACCGTGTGGGTGATCGTTAGGGTTCATTACAGAACCGCGAACTGTTGGACGGATACCTTTCCAACGGCTACGACCTGCTTTACCAAGGTTAACAAGGCCATGTTGTTCGTTACCTACAGTACCAACAGTAGCACGGCAAGTACCAAGGATCATACGAACTTCACCTGATTGAAGGCGAACAAGAACGTATTTACCTTCTTGACCAAGAACCTGTGCAGATGCACCAGCAGCACGAACCAACTCACCACCGCGACCTGGTTTCAACTCGATGTTGTGAACAACAGTACCGACTGGGATGTTTGCAAGTGGAAGTGCGTTGCCAACTTTGATATCTGCTTCTGGGCCTGAAACGATGCGTTGACCAACTTCAAGACCTTTAGGAGCAATGATGTAAGCTTTAACACCGTCTGTGTAGTGTACAAGAGCGATGTTTGCTGAACGGTTTGGATCGTATTCGATAGTTTTAACAATTGCTTCAACGCCATCTTTGTTACGTTTGAAGTCTACCAAACGGTAGAAACGTTTGTGACCGCCACCTTGGTGACGAACAGTGATGCGACCGTTGTTGTTACGACCAGCTTTGCTCTTCAAAGCAACAAGCAAGCTTTTTTCTGGAGTGCTTGTTGTGATTTCAGCGAAGTCCAAAGAAGTCATGTTACGACGGCCATTTGTCGTTGGTTTATAAACTTTAATACCCACGTTAATTCCTCCTTTGATTATTCAGCGTCAGCTGTAGCGAACAATTCGATCGCTTTTGAATCAGCAGCCAATGTGATGATTGCTTTTTTTACTTTGTTTGTGCGACCTACATAACGACCTACGCGTTTTGTTTTAGGTTTCACGTTGATTGTGTTAACATTTGCAACTTTAACACCCTCGAATGCAGCTTCAACAGCTTGCTTGATCAAGAGTTTGTGCGCACGAGTGTCAACTTCAAATACATACTTGCCTGCTTCGAGTTGGCCCATTGAGCTTTCTGTGATGACAGGTTTTTTGATAACATCATACAAATTCATTATGCAAGAACCTCCTCAATTTTAGAGATAGCTGCTTGAGTTACAAGAAGTTTGTCTGCATTTGCGATGTCAAGTACGCTTGCAGTTGTTGCAGTTGCAACTTTAACTCCTGGGATGTTACGAGCAGAAAGAGCTGCGAATTCGTTGCCTTCTTCAAGAATAACAAGGACTTTAGAATCAATGCTCAATGCTGCAAGTACTTTTGCAAATTCAGCAGTTTTTGGAGCTGTGAATTCAAGTGAGTTAACAGCTACAAATTTGTTTTCAGCAACTTTTTCTGAGTAAACAGATTTAAGTGCCAAGCGACGAACTTTTTGTGGAAGTTTGTACGCGTATGAACGTGGAGTTGGTCCGAAGACTACGCCACCGCCACGCCATTGTGGTGAACGGATAGAACCTTGACGAGCACGTCCAGTTCCTTTTTGACGCCATGGTTTGCGTCCGCCACCTGAGACTGCTGAACGGTTTTTAACTGCGTGAGTACCTTGACGAAGGCTAGCACGTTGGCTGATGATCACATCAAATACAACTGCTTGGTTTGGCTCGATACCAAAGATCGCATCGTTAAGAACTACTTCACCAGCTTGTTTACCAGTTTGGTCAAATAATGTTACGTTTGCCATTTCGACTGATTTCCCCTTTCCTTATTATTTACCAGCTTTAACTGCTGACTTGATAGTGATAAGAGATTTCTTAGCACCTGGTACGTTACCTTTGATAAGGATAACGTTCTTTTCTGGAACAACTTGTACAACTTCAAGGTTTTGAATTGTTACACGGTTGCCGCCCATGCGACCTGCAAGGTTTTTACCTTTGAACACACGGCTAGGTTCAATAGGACCCATAGAACCTGGACGACGGTGGTGACGAGAACCGTGAGCCATAGGACCACGTGATTGACCATGGCGTTTGATAACACCTTGGAAACCTTTACCTTTAGATGTACCAGTTACATCAACAACATCACCAGCTGCGAAAGTTTCAACTGTAATTTCTTGTCCAACTTCCAAGCCTTCAATGTTTTTGAATTCACGAATGAAGCGCTTAGGAGCTGTGTTAGCTTTAGCTACATGGCCTTTGGCAGGTTTGTTGCTCAATACTTCGCGTTTGTCATCAAAACCAACTTGAACTGCCGCATAACCGTCAGTTTCAACTGTTTTCACTTGAAGAACAACGTTTGGAGTTGCTTCGATGACAGTAACAGGGATAAATTCACCAGATTCAGTGAAGATTTGAGTCATTCCCACTTTTTTCCCTAAGATTCCTTTTGTCATGAGAAAAATATTCCTTTTCTTATTTTGTATTAAAAAGTTTTTAACGAGCGTTTTTCATGCTCAAATCAAGATACACAGAGTTTAGCCTGTGCTCGATTAGAAATCAGATTACAATTTGATTTCTACGTTTACACCACTTGGAAGATCCAATTTCATCAAGGCATCAACTGTTTTTTGAGTTGGGTTGATGATGTCGATCAAACGTTTGTGTGTACGCATTTCGAACTGCTCACGAGAATCTTTATACTTGTGAGTCGCACGGATGATTGTGTAGAGGCTACGTTCTGTTGGAAGTGGAACTGGACCTGCTACTTGAGCACCTGTACGTGTTGCAGTTTCAACGATTTTTGCAGCTGCTGTATCAAGTGTACGGTGTTCGTACGCTTTCAAGCGGATGCGGATTTTTTTGTTTGCCATCTTTGTCTCCTTTTCGTCTATTTAAGATAATAGGCTAGCTCCACAAGAAAACCAACACGGGTCGCGTGGCAATGCAACCGAGCGTGTCGCAACCTCTTGCATCAAAGCTACAGCCGTAATTTTTACGGCACTAGAACATTCTATCAGATTATATTTCTCATTGCAAGAGTTTTTACTTAAAAATTTTAAAAATCCCAAAACTTGAACTGCACCCCAAAAGTTAGAATGAAAAAATCTAATACGTCCTTCCAGGTCTCGCAAGGGAACTAGCACGGATAATGGTATGATGGAGTCCTTCCTCGGCATCTTAAAAACAGAAATGTTTTACGGATTTGAGAAGACTTTCAAATCTCTGGATCAGCTAGAGCAAGCTATCACTGATTATATTTTTTACTACAACAATAAACGTATTAAAGCAAAACTAAAGAGGCTGGGCAAAAACTAGCCAGTAAATAAAAAACACAGACAGATTGAGCTGCTTCTGATGAAATCCAGCCGTGCTGTCTGTGTTTTTCTTTTTATCTCTATTATCTTGAA
>NZ_POQQ01000021.1 GCF_002964575.1 Streptococcus suis
GGGTTGCCCCCTGTGAGATACGGTAGTCGCTTAGCGCAAGGGAGTTTAGCTCAGCTGGGAGAGCATCTGCCTTACAAGCAGAGGGTCAGCGGTTCGATCCCGTTAACTCCCATAGGTCCCGTAGTGTAGCGGTTATCACGTCGCCCTGTCACGGCGAAGATCGCGGGTTCGATTCCCGTCGGGACCGTTCGAAATATCTAGGAGATATTTCGAAGTTGGAAATAGAGTAAACGAAAGTTTGCGACATATTTACGACTCGTTAGCTCAGTTGGTAGAGCAATTGACTTTTAATCAATGGGTCGCTGGTTCGAGCCCAGCACGAGTCATATGCGGGTTTGGCGGAATTGGCAGACGCACCAGATTTAGGATCTGGCGCTTTCAGGCGTGGGGGTTCAAGTCCCTTAACCCGCATATGGAAATACTAATAGGCCGGCTTAGCTCAGTTGGTAGAGCATCTGATTTGTAATCAGAGGGTCGCGTGTTCAAGTCATGTAGCCGGCATTTAGAATAGGTTGCGAACGTAGTTCAGTGGTAGAACACCACCTTGCCAAGGTGGGGGTCGCGGGTTCGAATCCCGTCGTTCGCTTTGAGAGGCCGGGGTGGCGGAACTGGCAGACGCACAGGACTTAAAATCCTGCGATGGCAACATCGTACCGGTTCGATTCCGGTCCTCGGCATGGACTTTATAGAAGCACCCTTAGCTCAACTGGATAGAGTACCTGACTACGAATCAGGCGGTTAGAGGTTCGAATCCTCTAGGGTGCATAACTCGCTTAATGATCACATTAGGGGAGCTTTATTTTTAATGATAGCGGGAAGTAGCTCAGCTTGGTAGAGTACTTGGTTTGGGACCAAGGTGTCGCAGGTTCGAATCCTGTCTTCCCGATTGATATTTTGGCGGTGTAGCTCAGCTGGCTAGAGCGTCCGGTTCATACCCGGGAGGTCGGGGGTTCGATCCCCTTCGCCGCTATTTACTCTTGTTTGCTGGACCTTTAGCTCAGCTGGTTAGAGCTCTCGGCTCATAACCGAGCGGTCGTAGGTTCAAGTCCTACAAGGTCCATAATTGGAGGATTACCCAAGTCCGGCTGAAGGGAACGGTCTTGAAAACCGTCAGGCGTGTAAAAGCGTGCGTGGGTTCGAATCCCACATCCTCCTTTCATTCATTTGGGATGGAGTAGCTAGGACTTGAGGCTCTTAGGTTCAAATTCAGGTCCCGCAATAATCTTATGGCTCGGTAGCTCAGTTGGTAGAGCAATGGATTGAAGCTCCATGTGTCGGCGGTTCGATTCCGTCTCGCGCCATTATTTACTTGTCCAAGTATATGTTCTTGGGCGCGTAGCTCAGATGGTTAGAGCGCACGCCTGATAAGCGTGAGGTCGGTGGTTCGATTCCACTCGTGCCCATTATTTTCAATAAATGGAGAATTACTCAAGAGGCTGAAGAGGACGGTTTGCTAAATCGTTAGGTCGGGTAACTGGCGCAAGGGTTCGAATCCCTTATTCTCCGTAATGAACGAGATTATCATTTGATACTCTCGTTTTATTGTATCTTGTTGGAGGAGTTATGAATAAATTTTCTAAATTGTTGATTGCAATTTCTGTTTTTCTCTTATTATCTTTTTCGTTGTTGTTTTTAACTTTTTCAAAGGGAGCAGAATTACCAGTGGTAAATTCTGCTGTAAATGCCTTAGTAAGTCCCATTCAAACCTTTTTATCTGTACCTACTCGTTTTTTCTCTGAACAACAATCATCTATTTCTGATTTATTGGCTACTTATGAAGAAAATAAGGATTTAAAACAATCCTTGCTTTCTGTGCAAGATTTTGCAAATGAGAATACTAGTTTGAAAGCTGAAAATGAATCATTAAGAAAGAGTTTGGAAATGGCTTCGGCTTTTCCAGAAAAGTCCTATATTCCAGCTTCTGTTTTGGTAAGAACGCCTGCTTCATGGTCAGAACATTTGACGATAGATGTTGGTCAGAATTCGGGTGTCTCTGAGAATGCTCTTGTTCTTGCGAATGGAGGCTTGGTTGGTGTTGTTAGTTCCCTTGATGCTAACTCATCAGTTGTAAAATTATTTACTAATGCTGATGAATTTACAAAACTTCCTGTAAAGATTACAATCAATTCGAAAGATGTCTATGGCATTCTATCTGGCTTTGACTTGGATTCTAATAGTTTTATCGTCAATCAGTTGAACGCTACGGATGATATTGCTGTCGGTAGTAATGTGGTGACAAGTGATTTGGCTGGTGCAACTCCTGCAAATGTTCAAATTGGTAAGGTTCGTTCGGTCAAGTCTAGTAGCAATAATCTAAATCGCGAGCTGTATGTAGAGCCTTCGGCAAGCTTTTCAGCTATTTATTCAGTATTAGTAGTGGGACAATCAGATGCACAATAGAGTTTTAGAATTTTTCATGTTTCCTGTTCTACTTTTTATCTTATTGATAGATGGTCAAGTATCAACCCTTTTGTCAAATATGTCTGTAGGTCTATTTGCCATATCTAGCCATATTTTGCTCATGTTTGCTATTTTTTATGCAAACTATGTTCCCTTATCTATTTCTTTAGTTGTTTTTGCACTTTTGGGCTTAGTTTATGATGTTGTTTATCTTGGCTTCATTGGGATGGCAACAACTACTCTGCCCTTGGTTATTTTTTGTATTTATTTTTATTTTCAAGGTGTGGGAAGTAAGAGGGCAATCAATTTATTGATTTTATTGGTTTCAATTTTTCAGTTTGAATTCATTAGTTATTTATTTGCTCGTGTTTTTCAGATGACAAACCTGTCTGTTTTCATCTTTGTTTTTAACAAATTACTGCCTAGTCTATTGTTTAATCTTATTTTATTTTTACTTATCCAGCCTGTGTTAGAGCGTATTTTTGGAATTACAAATAAGACATAGAAATGTAATAATTGCGTAATATACTTACGCAATTTTTTTGTTAAAATGGTATAGTCAGAAAGTATAGAGGAGTTAGTATTAGTTTATGAAGAAAAAAATCTTAGCTACATTACTGTTAAGCACAGTCGTTCTTACAAGTTTGAATGATGTGGCTGTGATTGTTGCGAATGATATTGATAGTCAGATTGCAGCTAAAAATCAACAAATTAGTGAACTTACAGCTCAACAAGCAGAAGCTCAACAACAGGTTGATGTTATCCAAGGGCAAGTAGATGAGATTGTTGCTGAACAGGCAAAATTGACAGAAGAGAATACACGTTTGGAGGCTGAATCACAGGCTTTGGCTGCTGATATTGAGCGTCTATCGGCAGATATTGTTTCACGCGATGGTGCTTTGAAGGAACAAGCTCGTAGTGCTCAAACAGATGCATCTGCATCTAGCTATATCAACACGATTTTGGACTCTAAATCAATCGTGGATGCTGTATCGCGTGTCAATGCCATGCGTGAGATTGTTGCTGCTAACAACCGTATGTTAGAACAACAAAAGACGGATAAAGAAGTTATTGTAGAAAAACAAAAGGCAAACCAGGAAGCAATCAATACTTTAGCAGCTAACCGTCAGAAATTAGAAGACGACGCCCAAATCTTGCAGGTTCGTCAGGCAGAATTACAAGTTGCTCAATTAAATCTTGCGGCTCAAAAAGCAACTGCTGAAGATGAGAAAAATTCTTTGCTTGAGCAAAAAGCTGCTGCTGAAGAAGCAGCACGTCAGGCTGCGGCGCGTCAGGCAGAATATGAAGCTCAACAACGTGCCTTAGCAGCACAACAGGCTGCATCAGTTGCGGCTCCAGTAGTAGCTGCATCAGAAACTGCTCAGGCAGCAGTGGCTAGTGAGCCTGTTGTTACACCAACTGTTTCTACTCCAGTGGTATCCTCTTCATCTGGTTCAGGTAGCTCAGCAGCAGCTCGTAATGCTAGCTTTGATGCTTCATCTTACCCGGTTGGTGAATGTACTTGGGGTGTTAAATCACAACTTTCATGGGTTGGTCCATACTGGGGTGATGCGAAACACTGGTTAGCTTCTGCAGCTGCGGAAGGTTTCCGTACAGGTTCTACTCCACAGGTTGGAGCAATTGCGGTATGGACTGGTGGCTACTATGGTCACGTTGCGGTTGTTACTGCGGTTGAATCTTCTACAAGTATTCAAGTTGTAGAGTCTAACTATATGGGTCGTCGTTATATTGGCAACCACCGTGGTGGCTACTTCAATCCAACAACAACTTCAGAGGGTGCTGTTTATTACATTTATCCTCCATATTAAGATTTTTCATAGGGGCGTAGTGAAACTGCGCTCTATTTTTGTTTGAAAAATGAAAGAAAAAGCGTTAGAATAGTAAAGGTAGAAATATAGAGGAGGCTGTCATGGCGTTTACTGACTTAAAATTGTTCGCTCTTTCGTCAAATCAAAAGTTAGCTGAACAGGTGTCGAAAAAAATAGGAATTCCTTTGGGAAAATCAAGTGTTCGTCAATTCTCAGATGGTGAAGTTCAAGTAAATATTGAAGAATCAATTCGTGGAACCCATGTCTTCATTCTTCAGTCAACTAGCTCACCTGTTAATGATAATTTAATGGAAATTTTGATTATGGTAGATGCCCTAAAACGTGCATCTGCTGAATCAGTAAACGTAGTAATGCCTTATTATGGCTATGCACGTCAGGATCGGAAAGCTCGTGCTCGTGAGCCAATCACTTCTAAATTAGTAGCCAATATGTTGCAGACTGCTGGTGTGAATCGTTTGTTAACCATTGACCTTCATGCTGCCCAAATTCAAGGTTTCTTCGATATTCCGGTGGACCATCTGATGGGGGCTCCTTTGATTGCTGATTATTTTGAACGTCGTGGTATGGTTGGTGATGGCTATGTGGTTGTTTCACCAGACCATGGTGGTGTGACACGTGCCCGTAAATTAGCACAATTCTTGAAAACACCGATTGCGATCATTGATAAACGCCGTAGTGTTGATAAGATGAATACGTCGGAAGTCATGAACATTATTGGCGATATTAAAGGCAAGACCTGTATCTTGATTGATGACATGATTGACACTGCTGGTACCATTTGTCATGCGGCAGATGCTTTGGCGGAGGCAGGTGCAACGGCTGTTTATGCATCATGTACCCATCCTGTTTTGTCAGGACCAGCTATGGATAATATTACAAAATCAGCAATTGAAAAATTGGTTGTTTTGGATACAATCGAAATTCCCCAGGAACGTTTGATTGATAAGATTGAACATATTTCAACAGCAGATTTGTTGGCGGATGCTATTATTCGTATCCATGAAAAACGTCCACTATCACCTTTGTTTGAAACTAGAATTGCTAAATAATAAGTTGGAAGAGCCTGATGGCTCTTCTTTTTGGTATAATGTTCTTATATAAGTAATGAGAGCGTTAAGAAAAGCGTATGATGTTAGGAAATCTGTGAGGAAGTCGGTAGGACTTTAAGGGGATTTATCTACATCACTAGCTTTTTAGTTCGCATACAATTATGAGTTTAAGGGAGCCGGCTATGAAGTTACATGACCGTTTTAATAAAAATTTGAATCGCATTGAGGTTTCAATGATTCGTCAGTTTGATCAGTCCATTTCAGACGTTCCTGGGATTTTGAAACTGACCTTGGGAGAGCCTGATTTTACAACGCCAGACCATGTTAAAGAGGCAGCCAAGGCTGCCATTGATGCTAACCAGAGCTATTATACAGGGATGGCTGGTCTTTTGGAGTTGCGTCAGGCTGCGGCGGAGTTTGTGGCAGAAAAATACAACTTGCACTACAATCCAGAAAATGAAATCCTCTCTACAATCGGTGCAACAGAGGCTTTGTCAGCCAGTTTAGTTGCAATTTTGGAAGCTGGAGATACGGTACTTCTACCTGCCCCTGCCTATCCTGGTTATGAGCCGATTGTCAATATGGTGGGAGCAGACATCGTTGAAATCGATACGACGGCAAATGATTTTGTGTTGACACCTGAGATGTTGGAAGAGGCGATTATTGCCCAGGGGGACAAGCTAAAAGCGGTCATTCTAAACTATCCTGCCAATCCAACGGGTGTGACTTATTCACGAGAACAAATTCAAGCTTTCGCGGATGTTTTGCGTAAGTACCCTATCTTTGTCTTGTCGGATGAGGTTTATGCGGAGTTGACTTATACTGGTCAGCCTCATACTTCGATTGCGGAATTTTTGCCAGAGCAGACCATTTTGATTCAGGGTTTGTCCAAGTCCCATGCCATGACAGGTTGGCGGATTGGCTTGATTATGAGTCAGGCTCCCATCATCGCTCAAATTATCAAGAGCCATCAGTATCTTGTGACAGCGGCGTCAACTGCTATGCAGTATGGTGCAGTTGAGGCCCTGAAAAATGGTAAGGATGATGCTCTGCCAATGCGGGCGGAGTATATCAAGCGTAGGGATTACATCATCGAGAAGATGACGGACTTGGGCTTTGAGATTATTAAGCCTGATGGTGCGTTTTACATCTTTGCAAAAATCCCTGCGGGTTACAATAAAGATTCCTTTAGTTTCTTACAGGACTTTGCGAGAAAGAAAGCGGTGGCCTTTATTCCAGGTGCAGCCTTTGGCCAGTATGGGGAGGGCTATGTGAGGATTTCCTATGCAGCAAGTATGGAGAAAATTCAAACAGCCATGGCTCGTTTGAAGGAATATCTAGAAGAAAATGGAACGAATTGAAACTAGAGGATTAGTCCTTTACAATCGGAATTTTCGAGAAGATGACAAGCTGGTCAAGATTTTTACAGAGAAGGCTGGCAAGCGAATGTTTTTCGTGAAACATGCCTCTAAGTCCAAGTTGGTAGCTTCTATCCAACCTTTGACCTATGCGGATTTTATCGTTAAAATCAATGATGATGGTCTGTCTTATATTGAGGACTTTCATCAGGTAGAGCCATTTAAGAATATTAACGGTGATATTTTTAAACTTAGCTATGCTACCTATATCTTGGCCTTGGCAGATGCGGCCTTGCAGGACAAGGTCTATGACCCAGCTCTTTTTGCATTTTTGGTCAAGACTTTAGACTTGATGGAGTCGGGTCTGGATTATGAAATTTTAACCAATATCTTTGAAATTCAGCTATTGGGTCGATTTGGTGTTAGTTTGAATTTTCATGAGTGTGCTTTCTGCCATCGTGTTGGTTTGCCTTTCGACTATTCCTACAAGTATAGCGGGGTCCTGTGTCCGCAGCACTATCAGGAAGATGAGCGACGGGCTTATCTGGATCCCAATGTACCTTATCTACTTGATCAATTTCAGGCTATTTCCTTTGATGAGCTGGAAACCATTTCCATCAAGCCTGAGATGAAGCGAAAATTACGGCTCTTTATTGACCAACTTTATGAAGAATATGTGGGTATTCACTTGAAATCCAAGAAATTTATAGATGATTTGTCTTCTTGGGGGCAGATTATGAAGTCAGAAGAATAAGAACAGCCTTCTCAATGGAGAGGGCTGTTTTGTAGATAATCTGTTAATTCTGTTTGGGCTTGGTGTGGTGTCAGGACAGCTAGGAAGGAGAGGTGGCTTCGGAAGCAGACTTGGTAGTCAGGCTCTTCATCAATCAGGATGAGTTGTCCAGTGTCATCCCGCTGGCGAATGGTTTTTGCTACCTTCATTCCATCCCAGAATATATTTTGAGGGGTATTTATGATAAAATAGTAGTTAATTTGATGGGCGACGGGAAAATCTTCCTTGTGTTTAACTTGGAAGGGTCGCCCAAGTTGGTTTAAAATCCTTTCTATCGTGTTTGGATAGAAGAATGGTTTTAGGATATAAATCATGTAGGTTCCTTTCCTTTCTTTGATATATCTTAGTATAGGAAATTTTAGAGAAAATGGGGTGGAGCTGTCATGAACAGTCTTTATTTTGTCATGAATGGGGGATGAGATGTTACGGATTTTTATCTTGGAAGATGATTTTATGCAACAAGCTAGGTTGGAGCAGGCGATTGAGGAAGTTGTAAAAACGAGTGACGTTGCCTACAAGACCTTGGAAGTATTTGGTAAACCTCAGCAGTTACTTGAGGCTGTGACAGAGACTGGAAATCATCAGCTCTTTTTCCTAGATATTGAGATTAGGGGTGAGGAGAAGAAAGGGATGGAGATTGCACGGGATATAAGAGCGCGTGATCCGCATGCTGTGATTGTTTTTGTGACGACGCATTCGGAATTTATGCCTTTGACCTATAAATACCGTGTGTCAGCTCTTGATTTTATTGATAAGGGGTTGGATGAGCTTGCCTTTAAGGAAGCGGTAGCAGATGTTCTCCAACATGCTTATAGTCATATCCGTCAGACTGTGAGCGATGATGCTTTTGTTTTCAAGAGTGAGTTTTCTCAAATTCAGGTTCCTTTTTCAGATATTTTGTATTTTGAAACCTCTTCAACGCCTCATAAGGTCGTCTTGACAACCAAGTCAGGTCATACAGAGTTTTATGGCAAGGTGTCGGATATTGCTAAAACGGATGAACGCTTGTACCAGAGCCATCGGGCTTATGTGGTCAATCCTGCTAATATTCTTCGTGTGGATGCTGTGGAGCGGATGGTTTATTTTGAACAGGAGGAATCTTGCTTGGTCTCTCGAATGAAACTGAAAGGTTTGCTGGAGAGGGTGGGTAAATGATAGCGATTGTTCTCATTTTTCTAGTGTCCTTCATCGATTGGTTTATCAAGCTTGGAGTGTTTAATCAGTTGAGTCAGCTGAGCTTGAAATGGTGGCGATTGCTTGCTTTCTCAGGTCTATTTTCTGGGTTATTCATCCTTTTTCCAGATAGTATTCCTTACCTTGAACCCTTTTATTTCCTGGTCTATCTCTTGGTGTTTCAGCGGTCTTGGACTTGGTCTCAATCCTTGTTCTACGGTTTGGCACCTTTTGTCTTGGTTGATTTATTTCAGCGAACCTTTGGGATTTACCAGCTTAAGTGGACAACATTTCAACTATGGCAGACGAATCTGGAATGGCTTGATATTCTCTTTGTGGTAGTGGTCCTTTTGCTCTTTATTCCTTTTTATCGAACCTTTATCCGTTTGCTGGGAATTGATTTTCAGCACATGAAGAAGGTCTTTGCTTACCCTAAGTTTAAAAAGAGTCTCAAGAACCTAATTTATTCTATGCTCTTCTATGTTGTTGTGGTGCATGCGTTGCTCGTTTTTGGGCAATCAGTAGGCGAAATGGACTTTTCGGTAGCTATTGGCATAGGGGACAGTCAGGTTTATCTAGATTTTATTAAGATTTACTTTGCTTACTTTATTGGTAGTCTCTTTTTCCTCAATACCAAGCTAAAAGAGCAGTTGACTGAGGAATTGCAGGAGGCCAAGGATACTCAATTATCTTCTTTAGAAGACTACAGTCAGCATGTGGAAAGCCTGTATAAGGACATTAGAAGTTTTCGACATGATTATACCAATATCTTGGTCAGTCTCAATGAAGCTATCAAGCAGGAAGATGTCAGTGAAATCAAGGCAATCTATCAAACGGTATTAGCAGGGACAGACCAGAAATTTTATCAAGATGCCTATGATATTGGAAATCTAGCTCATCTGGATAATACTGCGATGAAAAGTATTTTATCTGCTAAGCTGATGGAAGCTCAAAGTCGGGGGATTCAGCTGACCATTGAGATAGAAGAAGCCAGCACCGCTCCAGTAGGAATCGAATTGCTGGATATGGTGACTATCCTATCAGTCTTTTTAGACAATGCCATAGAGGCAGCCAGTTTGTCAGCTGAGAAGAGTCTGCTTGTGGCTTATTTTGAAGACCAAGGTGAAAAAATCCTTATCATTGAAAATAGCACAGCGGAAGAACGGATTCAAACAAAATCTATCTTTTCTTATGGAAAATCCAGTAAGGGAGAGGGGCGAGGGATTGGTTTGGCCAATGTGCAGAAAATCCTGTCACACTATCCGTCTATTAGACTGGTGACGACTAGTCAGGCTTTTCGATTCCGTCAAGAACTACATGTGCCACAGACGGTTGAAATATAACATTTACCGTTCATGACAAATAAACGACCATTCATTAGAGTGGTCATTTTTTATTGCTCTTTTGGGGTATACTCTTCTTGTAAAATAAATCAATACTCTTAGAAAATCAAAATCAGGCGTTGTTGACTTGATTTGATGACTGAAAAGCTCCAGTGGAGGTTTTCAGCCTGTTACTTGAAAATATGAAAAGTAACAGAGTTCTATCTGCACCATATAGACACGAACGATGTTCGCTCTATTTCCAACCTCCAAAGGTTCCCCAAACCTTTGGAGCTAGCCTGATTTTGATTTTCATTGAGTAGTAGTCCTAAGGAGTTAAATTATGAATCTGTTTCCTTCAGTATTTCAATCCGTTTTTAAAAGACGTGATGTGAATATTCTTTTAGCCTTTGCCTTCTTGCCCTTGTTGGTAACTAGCTTGGCTGGTATAGGAGCTCAAATCAACACAGATGTGGCAAGTAGTTGGCTTTCCTTTATCGTGTCGGCTTTGGAGTTGCAATTCCAGTTGGTCTTACCTGCCTTAATCATGGGTTTTATCGTATCGTCGGTCTTTCGTGATGAGATTGGTTCAGGAATCCTGTTTCTTTACAAGGATATCAAGAAATCTAGTATTCTTCATGCCAAGTTACTCAGTCTCTTTGCTGTCTATTTGATTTACTTCTTGGGGACGGTTCTTATCGCTAGCCTGACCTATGTCGTTACAATTGCTCCCCGGTATGGTTTTCACTGGCTTCCTGCTCATCAAGCTGCTTATAGTTGGCTCTATATCTTGACGATGATTGGCTTAAATCTGATTTTAATCAGTCTGGTAGTGGCAGTATCCATCAAGCGAACAACCTTACTGGCTGTCTTGACTGGGGTACTTTTTAACATTTTTGCTCAAATCGCTCCACTTTTAAATGGTTTTCGCTATACTTTCCCACAGACCTATGCGACCAAACTGGCTGGACAGTTTCCATTTGGACTTGCTCTTGCTATTAGTCTAGGTTTGCTCCTGCTATATTTTGGATTAGCCTATCGTTCGGTACGCAAGAATTTTGAAAAAATTGAATATTAAAAGATATCTAAGAAAGAGAGAATAACAATGCTTACAATCAAGAACCTATCAAAACAATTTGCTGGAAATGACTTTTACTCATTGAAAGATGTGAGTTTGGAGATTAAAAAAGGTGAAATAGTTGGCCTGATCGGTAAAAACGGAGCTGGGAAATCTACCTTGATGAAATTGATGGCCAAATCCCTCAAGCCGACAACAGGAACCATTACCTATAATGGTGTGGATATTCATACGGCAGATAACTTGCTCAAGGATTTTGGGATTATGATTGACCCTGTTTTCTATCCAGAGATGTCGGTTATTGATAATTTGAAGTTTTACCTTACTTTGCATGGTCGGACAGAGATGTTTCCAAATATTGAAAAGACTCTCAAGCTCTTAGACTTGTGGGAGGCTCGCAATCGTAAGCCAAAAGGGTTCTCATTTGGTATGAAACAGCGGACGGCTTTGGCTATCGCGATGGTAGCAGAGCCAGACTTCCTCATCTTGGATGAGCCTTTCGTGGGCCTGGACCCTGTCGGTGTCCAACAGTTGATCGATATTCTCAAGTCTTGGTCACAGGAGCGCAATATCTCTATGCTGATTTCCAGTCACCAGCTTGGCGAGTTGGAAGCTCTCTGTGAGCGCTATGTCTATATCGAAAAAGGTCAGTTGGCAGATGAGTTTGCTGGGCAGTTAGCTCCAAGCGTCTTGGTAGAGGTCAATAGCAGAGCAGATAAGGAAGCTCTCTCAGCTTATCTGACAGGGACGATTACTCTGGATGGGGATGTCCTAGAGATTTCCACTCAGGCAAGTAGTGGAGAACTCAATGCTGTCCTAGCCTACCTAGCTAGTCAAAACTTGATCAGCAAGCTTCATGTAAAAGAAAACCACTTGAAAGAAATTTTTAGTCGAGGTGAATAATATGTTAGCAATTTTTAAACCTGTTTTTGTCAGTGTTTGGAAGAGGAAGGAAACCAAGATTTTCCTTGCCTTTGCCCTCCTCTTTCCGACTCTTTTTCTGGCTTCAACCTTTTTACCAAAAGGTTCCAACTTCATGGTGCCTGGTGCAAGTGACGGCTATCTTTATTCATTTGTAGCTTTGACTGGTAGTTTATTTAAGTCTTCAAATGACTTTACTCTACCTATCCTTGCCCTTTTCTATCTAACCTATACAGTCTTCAAGGGTGAGGCGGATAGTCATACTATGTTTCTCTATAAGGACATCAAGCGTCAGGACATCTTTTGGGCCAAGGTCTTGAGTCTGGTGACGATTGTCCTTATTTATACAGGAATCTTCCTATTGGTGATGGTGCCTTATTACTACACACGTTTTGGACATATGGATTATGCTACCTTGACTTTCTGGGATCAACTGGCGGATGAAAATGCAGGGTTTGTTCAAAGTATCCTTGGTGGCATGCTAGATATGTTGGTCTGTGTCTTGCTGGCTGCTTGTGTTTCCTTGTACTCAGGGGTCGGAGCGACTATGGCAGTTGCCTTTGGTTACTCACTTGGGTCAAGTATTTTAGGTGTATTTGGTTTGGCTAGTTTCTTTCCAACTGGTAACATTAATGCCTTGTATGAAGGAGCAAGCCTGTTTTCAACATTAGGAACATCTGTTTTGGTTACTTTGGTTTATTCGACAGTATTAGCCTATCTGACCTTAAAGTATTTTAAAAAGATGGAATTTTAAGATCTTATTCCCTTTCTTGCTGTGAGAAGGGGGATTTTTGTTTTGCTCTGCTATTTTCAATAATAGGAAAAAAGCTGAAATCGTGCTATAATATCTCTAAGACTAAAGTGAAGGAACTAGATAGATGAAACGTATTGCAGTAGATGCTATGGGTGGGGACCACGCCCCTCAGGCAGTGGTAGAAGGTGTCAATCAAGCTTTGGCTACCTTTCCAGATATTGAAATTCAGCTCTATGGCGATGAGGCAAAAATCAAGCAGTATTTGACAGCGACAGAACGTGTCAGCATCGTCCATACGACTGAGAAAATCAATTCAGATGATGAGCCTGTCAAGGCCATTCGTCGGAAGAAAGAGGCTTCTATGGTCCTAGCGACCAAGGCTGTCAAGGATGGCCAAGCAGATGCGGTCTTGTCAGCTGGAAATACAGGTGCTCTTTTGGCGGCAGGCGTCTTTGTGGTCGGTCGGATCAAGAACATCGACCGTCCTGGTCTTATGTCTACCTTGCCGACTATGGACGGTAAGGGATTTGATATGATGGACTTGGGGGCAAATGCTGAAAATACAGCTCATCACCTCTATCAGTATGGTATTCTCGGCTCATTTTACACGGAGCACGTGCGTGGTGTCAAACAACCTCGTGTGGGACTTTTGAACAACGGTACGGAAGATACCAAGGGCACGCCAGTTCACCAAGAAGCCTATAAACTTTTGGCGGAAGACAAGTCGATTAACTTCATCGGAAATGTGGAGGCGCGTGAGTTGCTCAACAGTGTGGCGGATGTGGTCGTGACGGATGGTTTCACGGGAAACGCTGTGCTGAAAACAGTCGAAGGGACTGCAAAATCCATCGTCGGTCAGTTGACTGGCTCAATCAAGAATGGTGGTCTGCGTGCTAAATTGGGTGGTCTTTTGGTCAAGCCAACCTTGAAAAAAGCCTTGGGGGCTATGGACTATAAAACTGCAGGGGGAGCTGTCTTGCTTGGTCTGAAAGCACCTGTCATAAAGGCCCATGGATCCAGCGATGCTCAATCAATTTTCTACACTCTTAAACAGACGCGTTCAATTTTGGAGGCCGGTATTGTGGATAAATCAGTTGCCAAATTTTCTGTAGTGGAGGAAGACAATGAATAGAGAACAAGTCTATCAGCGGGTTGTTGAATTGATTCAAGATGAAAAAGGTGAGGATTTCAATGTTCAACCTGAGTCTACCTTGGCCGATAATATTGCTGCAGATTCGGTGGAAATCATGGAATTTGTCCTGACCTTAGAGGATGAGTTTGGAGTAGATGTGCCGGATGCGGCCATTGAACGCTTTGAAACCCTATCTGATATTGTGGATTTTATTTATGAAGAATTACAAAAACGTTCGTAGTTTACGGGCGTTTTTCTTTTTATTCGA
This sequence comes from Streptococcus suis, assembly GCF_002964575.1. Lineage (GTDB taxonomy): Bacteria > Bacillota > Bacilli > Lactobacillales > Streptococcaceae > Streptococcus > Streptococcus suis_R. Next base: position 14,099 of record NZ_POQQ01000021.1, read on the forward strand.
CAGTATTTTAGATTTTTGTTTGTTAACACGAATATTGTGTGATAGAATAAACGAAAAGACTAGAATATTTTACGAAAGGCGAACATTCTCATGAAAACAGACCTTCTCTATTCAGGAAAAGCCAAAGACATCTACGCTACGGCTGATAGTGACCAGATTGTTGCGGTTTATAAGGATCAGGCGACGGCTTTTAATGGTGGTAAGAAAGAACAGATTGTAGGTAAGGGCCGGCTCAATAATCTGATTTCATCTTTGATTTTTGAAAAGTTGAATGCTGTAGGTGTCCAAACACATTTCATCAAGCGCTTGTCGGATACGGAGCAGTTGAATAAGAAGGTGGAGATCATTCCTCTTGAGGTGGTTTTGCGAAATGTGACAGCTGGGTCTTTCTCAAAACGCTTCGGTGTGGAGGAAGGGATTGCCTTATCTACTCCTATCGTGGAATTTTACTATAAAAAAGATGAATTAGACGATCCTTTTATCAACGATGAACACATTGCTTTCCTTAATCTAGCTAGTTCAGAAGAAATTGCCTATATCAAGGAAGAAACAAGACGAATCAATGGGTTCTTGAAGGACTTGTTTGCGCAGATTGGGCTGACTTTGGTGGACTTCAAGCTAGAATTTGGGGTCGACTCGTCTGGTCAGATTTTATTGGCGGATGAGTTTTCGCCTGATAATTGTCGTTTGTGGGATGCGGATGGCAACCATCTGGACAAGGATGTTTTCCGTCGGGGTCTCGGGGAATTGACCGAGGTTTACGAGGTCGTATTGGCAAAGTTACAAGAAGTGAAGTAAGGATTGGAAAAATGGCGAAGCGGATTTTTGTTGAGAAGAAGGCGGATTTTCAGATTAAGGCGGAGGCTCTTCGCAAGGAGTTGACCCATAATTTACAGTTGACAAGTTTGATGAGTGTACGTCTGGTGCAGGTGTACGATATTTTCAATCTTGAGGAGGACTTGCTGGAGCAGGCGATCAAGCATATCTTTACCGAGCAGGTGACGGACAAGGTCTTGTCAGAAGCTGAGCTTGACTTGGAGGGGGCTGCTTATTTTGCGATAGAGGCTCTTCCTGGGCAGTTTGATCAGCGGGCGGCCAGCAGTCAGGAGGCCCTTCTCTTGTTGGGCAGTCGTCAGGAGGTGCGTGTCAATACAGGTCGGCTTTACATCTTGAATGGCAATGTGCAGGAAGAAGAGTTAGCTGCTATCAAGAACTATTTGCTCAACCCTGTGGATTCACGTTTCAAGGACTTGGATGCTCCTTTGGTGGCCCAGGAGTTTTCGGTGTCAGATGCGACTATTCCAAACTTGGACTTTTTTGATAGCTATGGGACAGAGGAATTTGCGTCTTACAAGCGTGAGGCTGGCTTGGCTATGGAAGTGGAAGATTTGCTCTTCATTCAGGACTACTTCAAGTCAATCGGGCGAGTGCCAACTGAGACAGAACTCAAGGTCTTGGATACCTATTGGAGTGACCACTGCCGTCATACGACTTTTGAAACCGAATTGAGGTCTATTGACTTTTCAGCTTCAAAATTCCACAAGCAACTGCAGGCGACTTATGACAAGTATCTGGCTATGCGAACAGAGTTAGGTCGGACAGACAAACCGCAGACGCTTATGGATATGGCGACGATTTTTGGTCGTTACGAGCGGGCAAACGGACGTCTGGATGATATGGAAGTGTCGGACGAAATCAATGCTTGCTCGGTGGAGATTGAAGTGGATGTGGACGGCGTGAAAGAGCCATGGCTCCTCATGTTCAAGAATGAGACCCATAATCACCCAACAGAAATCGAGCCTTTTGGTGGAGCCGCAACCTGTATCGGTGGAGCCATTCGTGATCCTTTGTCAGGACGTTCCTATGTCTATCAGGCCATGCGGATTTCAGGTGCGGGTGATATTACCCAGCCTCTGACAGCTACTCGCCCAGGGAAATTACCACAGCAAATCATTTCTAAAACAGCAGCACATGGTTATTCTTCATACGGTAACCAAATCGGTCTTGCGACCACCTATGTACGTGAATATTTCCACCCAGGCTTTGTCGCTAAACGTATGGAGTTGGGTGCCGTAGTCGGTGCAGCTCCAAAGGAAAATGTGGTCCGTGAAAAACCAGTCGCAGGCGATGTGGTCATCTTGTTAGGAGGCAAAACAGGTCGCGACGGTATCGGTGGAGCAACAGGTTCGTCCAAGGTACAGACAGTCGAGTCTGTCGAAACAGCTGGTGCGGAAGTCCAAAAAGGAAACGCTATTGAAGAACGCAAAATCCAACGCTTGTTCCGCAATGGTGACGTGACTCGCTTGATTAAAAAATCCAATGACTTCGGTGCAGGCGGTGTCTGCGTAGCCATTGGGGAACTGGCAGACGGTCTTGAAATCGACTTGGACAAGGTACCGCTTAAGTATGCAGGCTTGAACGGAACGGAAATTGCTATTTCGGAATCACAAGAGCGGATGAGCGTCGTTGTTCGTCCTCAAGATGTCGATGCCTTCATCGCAGCCTGCCGTCAGGAAAATATCCATGCGGTTGTCGTAGCTAAAGTCACTGAAAAACCAAACTTGGTCATGACCTGGAATGGACAGACCATTGTTGATTTGGAACGTTCCTTCCTTGATACCAACGGGGTGCGCGTGGTGGTGGATGCCAAGGTCGTTGACAGCCCTGTCAACTTGCCAGAAAGACGTACAACATCTGTCGAAACACTACAGGAGGACTTGAAAGACCTTCTTTCAGACCTCAACCATGCTAGTCAGAAAGGTTTGCAGACGATTTTCGACTCATCTGTTGGTCGTTCAACCGTCAACCACCCTCTCGGAGGACGTCACCAGCTGACACCGACAGAAAGTTCTGTGCAGAAACTACCTGTCCAACACGGCGTGACGACGACGGCTTCTGTCATGGCTCAGGGCTATCATCCCTATCTGGCAGACTGGTCTCCTTATCACGGGGCTGCCTATGCGGTCATTGAAGCGACAGCTCGCTTGGTGGCAACAGGGGCTAACTGGTCCAAGGCTCGCTTCTCCTATCAAGAATACTTCCAACGCATGGACAAGCAGGCGGATCGTTTCGGCCAGCCAGTAGCGGCCCTGCTTGGTTCGATTGAGGCTCAGATTCAGCTTGGCCTACCATCTATCGGTGGCAAGGACTCCATGTCTGGTACTTTTGAGGACTTGACAGTTCCGCCGACCCTGGTTGCCTTTGGTGTGACCACGGCAGACAGCCGCAAAGTCCTCTCGCCTGAGTTCAAGGCGGCTGGTGAGCACATTTACTACTTACCAGGTCAGATTTTGTCCGAAGATATTGATTTTGCCCTGATCAAGTCTAATTTTGAGACTTTTGAAAAATGGCAGAGCGATTATGTGATTACGGCTGCTAGTGCAGTCAAGTATGGTGGTGTTCTAGAAAGCCTAGCCCTCATGTCCTTTGGAAATCAAATCGGAGCAAGAGTCGAACTTGCAGATCTTGAAACTAGCTTGACAGGTCAGCTTGGCGGCTTTGTCTTCACATCGACAGAAGACATTCCAGATGCTGTAAAAATTGGACAAACCACTGCTGACTTTACACTCCTTGTCAACGGTGTCAACCTAGCTGGACAGGATTTGCAGGCAGCCTTTGAAGGCAAACTAGAAGAAGTATATCCAACAGAATTTGAACAGGCGACGGAGTTGCAGGATGTTCCGGCAGTCACAAGTTCAGCGGTTATAAAAGCAAAAGAAGCCGTTGAGGTTCCTGTAGTTTACATTCCAGTCTTCCCAGGTACCAACTCAGAATATGATTCTGCCAAGGCCTTTGAACAGGCTGGTGCCAAGGTTAATCTGGTGCCATTCGTGACTTTGGATGCAGAGAGTATTGAAAAATCAGTTGACACTATGGTTGACAATATTGCTAAGGCACATATTCTTTTCTTTGCAGGAGGATTCTCGGCTGCGGATGAGCCAGACGGGTCTGCCAAGTTTATTGTGACCATCCTACGAAACGCCAAGGTCCGCTCTGCTATTGACCAATTTATAGAAAAAGGTGGCCTCATCATCGGTATCTGTAATGGTTTCCAGGCCCTTGTCAAATCGGGCTTATTGCCGTATGGAAACTTTGAGGAGGCAGGTGAAACCAGTCCGACCCTCTTCTACAACGATGCCAACCAGCACGTTGCCAAAATGGTGGAAACGCGGATTGCCAATGTCAACTCACCATGGTTGGCAGGTGTCCAGGTCGGTGATATTCACGCTATTCCAGTTTCCCACGGGGAAGGAAAATTTGTGGTGACGGACGAGGAATTCGCTATCTTGCGGGATAATGGGCAAATTTTCAGCCAATACGTTGACTTTACTGGTCAGCCAAGCATGGATTCTAAGTACAATCCAAATGGATCCAGCCATGCCATTGAGGGTATTACCAGCCGCAACGGTCAGATTATCGGGAAAATGGGGCATTCGGAGCGGTACGAGGACGGTCTTTTCCAAAACATTCCAGGTAAGAAAGACCAAGGGCTCTTTGTTTCAGCGGTTCGCTATTTTACAGGAAAATAAATATGACATACGAAGTTAAATCACTCAATGAAGAGTGCGGTGTTTTCGGTATTTGGGGACATCCACAGGCTGCTCAGGTTACTTATTTTGGGCTCCATAGTTTGCAGCACCGTGGACAAGAAGGGGCAGGGATTTTAGCCAATGATGGTGGGCATTTACGTCGCCATCGTGGAACTGGCCTGATTGCAGAAGTCTTCAAAAATCCAGCAGATTTAGAAGCCTTGACAGGAAGGGCTGCTATTGGTCATGTCCGCTATGCAACTTCTGGCTCTGCTTCTATCAATAATATCCAGCCCTTCCTCTTTGATTTTGCAGATATGCAGGTGGGTTTGGCACACAATGGGAATTTGACCAATGCGGTTAGTTTGAAGGCTGAACTTGAAAAAAATGGTTCTATTTTCTCTTCTTCTTCCGATACGGAAATTCTCATGCACTTGATTCGCCGCAGTCACAATCCAGATTTTATGGGCAAAATCAAGGAAGCCCTCAATACTGTTAAAGGTGGTTTTGCCTACCTGATTATGCTGGAAGACAAGCTGGTCGCAGCTCTGGATCCAAATGGCTTCCGACCACTTTCAATAGGCAAAATGAAAAATGGTGCTTGGGTTGTTGCTAGTGAGACCTGTGCTTTTGAAGTAGTGGGGGCTGACTGGGTTCGAGATGTGGAGCCTGGTGAAATTGTCGTCATTGATGATTCAGGAATTCAATATGATAGCTATACAAGGGATACGCAACTGGCAGTTTGCTCCATGGAGTATGTCTATTTTGCCCGCCCAGATTCCGTCATTCATGGTGTCAATGTCCATACAGCCAGAAAAAACATGGGACGTCGTTTGGCCCAGGAATTTCAACAGGAAGCAGACATTGTCGTTGGTGTGCCCAACTCCTCCCTATCTGCTGCTATGGGATTTGCAGAAGAGTCTGGCTTGCCAAATGAAATGGGGCTGATCAAAAACCAGTATACCCAGCGGACCTTTATTCAACCGACCCAGGAATTGCGGGAGCAGGGTGTGCGCATGAAGTTGTCAGCCGTTTCAAGTGTTGTCAAAGGCAAGCGCGTGGTTATGATTGACGACTCTATTGTTCGCGGTACAACTAGCCGCCGCATTGTCCAGCTTCTTCGTGATGCAGGGGCAAAAGAAGTCCATGTGGCTATCGGTAGCCCAGAACTCAAGTACCCGTGTTTCTATGGCATTGATATTCAGACCCGTCGGGAGCTGATTTCAGCCAACCATACTGCTGAGGAAGTTTGTGAGATTATCGGGGCAGACAGTCTGACCTACCTTTCTCTTGAGGGGATGATTGAGGCTATCGGTATTGAAACAGACGCTCCAAAAGGCGGGCTCTGCGTAGCCTACTTCGACGGAGAATTTCCAACTCCTCTTTATGATTACGAGGAAGAATACCTCCGAAGCCTAGAAGAGAAAACGAGTTTTTATATTGAAAATGTCAAGTAAGTAACAGAGGTGTCAATGTTACTTGACAGACCTGTAAACTGTTGAAAGGAATCAAAATGACAAATAAAAATGCCTACGCCCAGTCGGGCGTTGACGTCGAAGCGGGATATGAAGTTGTCGAACGCATCAAGAAGCACGTAGCTCGGACAGAACGCCTGGGTGTTATGGGAGCCCTTGGTGGTTTTGGCGGGATGTTTGACCTGACTAAACTGGATGTCAAAGAGCCGGTCTTGGTATCAGGAACAGACGGCGTCGGCACCAAGCTCATGCTGGCGATTCAGTACGACAAGCACGACACCATTGGTCAGGATTGCGTGGCCATGTGTGTCAACGACATCATCGCAGCAGGTGCGGAGCCACTTTACTTCCTCGACTACATCGCGACAGGAAAAAACGAACCAGCCAAGCTGGAGCAGGTGGTGGCCGGTGTGGCTGAAGGCTGTGTCCAAGCTGGTTGCGGCCTGATTGGCGGTGAAACGGCTGAAATGCCTGGTATGTACGGAGAGGATGACTATGACCTGGCTGGCTTTGCCGTCGGCATTGCGGAGAAGTCCCAGATTATCGACGGCAGTAAGGTCCAGGAGGGCGACATTCTCCTCGGCCTAGCTTCCAGCGGCATTCACTCCAACGGCTATTCTTTGGTCCGTCGCGTTTTTGCAGATGTTTCTGGCGACGCTCTGTTGCCAGAGTTCAATGGCAGAGCTCTAAAGGATGTTCTCTTAGAGCCGACACGTATCTATGTCCAGCAGGTATTGCCTTTAGTAAAAGCAGGGCTAGTCAACGGTATTGCCCATATCACAGGCGGTGGTTTCATCGAAAATATTCCCCGTATGTTTGCTGATAATCTTGCGGCTGAGATTGAAGAAGATAAGATTCCAGTCCTCCCAATCTTTACGGCCCTTGAAAAATATGGCCACATCAAACATGAAGAAATGTTTGAAATCTTCAATATGGGTATCGGAATGGTCCTGGCTGTCAGTCCAGACAAGGTTGACAGCGTCTGTCAACTAGTTGACGAGGAAGTTTACACCATTGGTCGCATCATCGCCAAGGAAGATAAGAGTGTGGTCATCAAATGAAACGAATAGCAGTGTTTGCATCAGGCAACGGCTCCAATTTCCAGGTCATCGCAGAGCAGTTTGAAGTAGACTTTGTCTTTTCAGACCGTAGAAACGCCTATGTCTTGGAACGAGCTGAAAAACTAGGGGTTCCTGCCTTTGCTTTTGAATTAAAAGAGTTTGCAGATAAGCAGGCCTACGAAGAAGCCATTATCCAACTGCTAGACCAGCACCAGATTGACTTGGTGGTCTTGGCAGGCTATATGAAGATTGTGGGACCAACCCTGCTGGCTCAGTATGAAGGTCGGATCATCAATATCCACCCCGCCTACTTGCCTGAATTTCCAGGAGCCCATGGGATTGAAGATGCCTGGCAGGCTGGCGTGTCTGAAAGTGGCGTAACAGTCCACTGGGTTGACAGTGGCATTGACACAGGACAAATTATCCAGCAAGTCCGAGTGCCCCGATTGGCTGATGATACTTTAGAAACCTTTGAAGCCAGAATACATGAAGCAGAATACCAACTCTATCCAGCAGTCTTGGAGGAGTTGGGGGTAGTGAGAAAATAAGGAGAAATCATGACAAAACGTGCGTTAATTAGCGTATCTGACAAGGCGGGCATTGTAGAGTTTGCCCAAGAATTGACCAAGTTTGGTTGGGAAATTATCTCCACCGGTGGTACCAAGGTTGCCTTAGATCAGGCTGGTGTGGGCACTATTGCCATTGACGATGTGACAGGTTTTCCTGAGATGATGGATGGCCGCGTCAAGACCCTGCACCCCAAAATTCACGGGGGCTTGTTGGCTCGTCGGGATTTGGACAGCCATTTGCAAGCAGCTAGCGACCATGAAATCGGCTTGATTGACTTGGTGGTGGTCAACCTTTATCCCTTCAAAGAGACCATCTTGCGTCCAGACGTGACCTACGACTTGGCGGTGGAGAACATCGACATCGGCGGGCCGTCTATGCTTCGTTCAGCAGCCAAAAACCACGCCAATGTAACCGTTGTGGTGGATCCGGCAGATTATCCGACGGTTTTAGGGGAAATTGCAGAGCAGGGTGAGACGACCTACTCAACGCGTCAGCGATTGGCTGCCAAGGTCTTCCGACACACCGCAGCCTACGATGCCCTGATTGCAGATTATTTCACCAAGCAAGTCGGTGAAGACAAGCCTGAAAAATTAACCATTACTTACGACCTCAATCAGCCTATGCGTTACGGAGAAAATCCTCAACAGAATGCGGATTTCTACCAAAATGCCCTTCCAACAGCTTATTCCATTGCCTCTGCTAAACAGTTAAATGGCAAGGAATTGTCTTTCAATAACATTCGTGATGCGGATGCGGCCATTCGGATTATCCGTGATTTCAAGGACCGTCCAACTGTTGTGGCTCTTAAACATATGAATCCTTGTGGTATCGGACAGGCAGAAACGATTGAACAGGCTTGGGATTACGCTTATGAGGCTGACCCAGTATCGATTTTCGGAGGCATCGTCGTGCTGAACAGGGAAGTAGATGCTGCGACGGCTGAAAAGATGCACCCGATTTTCTTAGAAATCATCATCGCACCGAGCTACTCGGCAGAAGCACTAGCTATTTTGACCAATAAAAAGAAAAATCTTCGGATTTTAGAGTTGGCTTTTGATGCACAAGATGCGAGTGAAGTTGAAAAGGAGTTCACAGGCGTTGTCGGCGGGCTCTTGGTGCAGGATCAGGACGTGGTGGTAGAAAGCCCAGCGGACTGGCAGGTGGTGACCGAGCGTCAACCGTCCGATCAGGAGTGGGCGGCCATGGAGTTCGCTTGGAAGTCCTCCAAGTACGTCAAGTCCAACGGCATCATCATCACCAATGACAAGATGACTTTGGGCGTGGGACCGGGGCAAACCAACCGTGTAGCGTCCGTCCGTATCGCCATCGAGCAGGCCAAGGACCGTTTGGAAGGAGCTGTTTTGGCGTCGGATGCCTTCTTCCCATTCGCTGATAACGTGGAAGAAATCGCTGCGGCAGGCATCAAGGCTATCATTCAGCCAGGTGGCTCCGTCCGTGACCAAGACTCCATTGATATGGCTAACAAGTACGGCTTGACCATGGTCTTTACAGGAGTCAGACATTTTAGACATTGAGAAATTTGCTCACCTCGTGTGAGCTTTTTCCATTCCCGAACATTCTTCTGTTCTTTCTATCAAAATCCGTCTGTTTTTGCTATACTATTCATAGAAAATCCGTTTTTGAGGTGTAAAAAATGAAACTTTTGGTTGTTGGGTCTGGTGGTCGTGAACACGCTATTGCAAAGAAGTTGTTAGAGTCTGAGCAGGTAGAACAGGTCTTTGTCGCTCCTGGAAATGACGGAATGACTTTAGACGGAATTGAGTTGGTTAATATCGGAATTTCCGAACATTCTGCTCTCATCAACTTTGCCAAGGAAAATGACATTGCCTGGACTTTTGTTGGTCCAGACGATGCTCTGGCAGCAGGTATCGTTGATGATTTTGAACAGGCGGGACTAAAAGCTTTTGGTCCCAGTCGTCTCGCCGCGGAGCTGGAGTGGTCAAAAGACTTTGCCAAACAAATCATGGTCAAATACGGCATTCCAACAGCAGCCTTTGGCACATTTTCCAACTTCGAAGAAGCCAAAGCCTACATCGAAGAGCAGGGGGCTCCAATCGTGGTCAAGGCGGACGGCTTGGCACTGGGCAAGGGCGTGGTCGTGGCGGAAACCGTCGAGCAGGCGGTCGAAGCGGCACGGGAGATGCTCTTGGACAACAAGTTCGGTGACTCGGGTGCCCGCGTGGTCATCGAGGAGTTCTTGGCGGGCGAGGAGTTTTCCCTCTTTTCCCTGGTCAACGGCGACCAGTTCTACATCCTGCCGACAGCCCAGGACCACAAGCGTGCCTTTGACGGCGACCAGGGGCCTAACACAGGTGGCATGGGGGCCTACGCTCCTGTTCCCCACCTGCCTCAAAGCGTGGTGGACACAGCGGTTGACAACATTGTCAAGCCCATTCTGGACGGCATGATTGCGGAAGGGCGGTCTTATCTTGGCGTGCTCTATGCTGGCTTGATTCTGACCGACCAAGGTCCCAAAGTCATCGAGTTTAACGCCCGTTTCGGCGACCCAGAAACCCAGATTATCCTGCCTCGCCTGACCTCTGACTTTGCTCAGAACATCGACGACATCCTCCACAAACGCCCGACCCAGCTGACCTGGCTGGATAGCGGCGTGACGCTGGGCGTTGTCGTGGCTTCAAACGGCTACCCACTGGACTACGAAAAAGGCGTAGAGTTGCCAGCGAAGACTGAAGGCGACATCACGACCTACTATGCAGGGGCTCGTTTTGCGGAAAATAGCAGAGCACTGCTCTCAAACGGCGGTCGAGTTTATATGCTGGTCAACACAGCAGACACCGTCCAAGAAGCCCAAGAAAAAATTTACTCAGAGCTGAAAAATCAGGATATAACAGGCCTCTTCTATCGGACAGATATTGGAAGTAAGGCCGTGAAATAAGGGATAAAGAAAAGGAAGTACAAGCATGAACATTCCAATTTCCATCATCATGGGCTCTAGCTCCGACTGGAAAACCATGAAAAAAGCAGCAGATGTGCTGGATAAATTTGGCATAGCCTACGAAAAGAAAGTGGTTTCTGCCCACCGCACACCAGACCTCATGTTCCGTCACGCCGAGGAAGCACGTGGCCGTGGCATCAAGGTCATCATCGCAGGAGCGGGTGGTGCGGCTCATTTGCCAGGTATGGTAGCAGCCAAGACGACCCTGCCTGTCATCGGTGTTCCCGTCCAATCTCGTGCCCTCAGCGGTGTGGATTCCCTCTATTCTATCGTGCAGATGCCGGGCGGTGTGCCTGTTGCGACCATGGCAATCGGTGAAGCAGGTGCGACCAATGCAGCTCTGACAGCTCTTCGCATTCTCTCTATTGAAGACCAAACCATTGCAGCTCAGCTGGCAGACTTTGCCAAGGAGCAGGAAAAAATTGCGGAGGCGATGACAGATGACCTCATCTAAGACAATCGGAATTATCGGTGGCGGTCAGCTAGGGCAGATGATGGCTATTTCCGCTATTTACATGGGTCACAAGGTTATCACGCTGGATCCTGCGGTGGACTGCCCAGCTTCCAAGGTCAGCGAGGTCATCGTCGCTCCCTATCACGATGTAGCGGCTCTCAAACAGCTGGCGGAGCGGTGTGATGTCCTGACCTACGAGTTTGAAAATGTCGATGCCGACGGACTGGACGCGGTCATCAAGGACGGCCAACTCCCTCAGGGGACAGACCTGCTCCGCATTTCCCAGAACCGCATTTTTGAAAAAGAATTTCTTGCAAAAAAAGCAGGTGTACAAGTCGCTCCTTACAAAGTTGTCACTTCTAGCCTGGATTTAGAAGGCTTGGATCTTTCTAAGCGGTATGTCTTGAAGACTGCTACCGGGGGATATGATGGACATGGTCAAGTTGTGATAAAGTCGGCTGCATCAGTCCTGATGGCAAACAAATTAGCTAATTCTGCCGAGTGTGTCTTGGAAGAGTTTGTGAATTTCGACCTGGAAATCTCCGTCCTTGTGTCTGGGAATGGCTCCGACTACACAGTCTTTCCTGTGCAGGAAAATATCCACCGCAATAATATTCTTTACAAAACTATCGTGCCTGCCCGTATTTCAGATGAACTAGCTGAAAAAGCCAAAACAATGGCCTTGCAAATCGCGGACAAGCTTCAATTAGCAGGCACCCTTTGTGTTGAAATGTTTGTGGCAGGTCAGGAAATTCTTGTGAATGAGATTGCCCCTCGACCACACAATTCAGGACATTATTCCATTGAAGCCTGTGATTTTTCACAGTTTGATACCCATATCCGAGGCATTTTAGGGGAGCCTCTACCTCCTATCCGCCTGCTCTCTTCAGCTGTCATGATTAACGTCCTCGGACAAGACATGGAAGCCATCCAAACCTTTCTTCAAGAAAACCCTACCGCCCATCCCCACTTTTATGGTAAACTAGAAGCGAAGCACAATCGCAAAATGGGACATGTGACGGTGTTGACGGATGACGTTGAGGTGGCCTTGTAGTAGTATGGTTACAGTATCAATGCTATTTAGTTGCTAGCTTTGCATTGATGTTTTATTTATGGAATTAAATCGTCAAGTTGTTAAAGGAAATCTGAGATAGATTGGATAAGCAATAAGTAAACTTTTTAAATGTAAGGAGAAACAATGATCAATCGTTATTCCCGCCCTGAGATGGCGGCTATTTGGAGTGAAGAGAACAAGTACAAGGCTTGGTTGGAGGTGGAAATCCTTGCAGATGAGGCTTGGGCTGAGTTGGGTGAGATTCCCAAGGAAGATGTGGCCTTGATTCGTGAGAAGGCGACCTTTGACATCGACCGCATTTTAGAGATTGAAGAGGAGACCCGTCACGATGTGGTGGCTTTCACGCGTGCGGTTTCGGAAAGTCTTGGTGAGGAACGCAAGTGGGTCCACTATGGTCTGACCTCGACCGACGTGGTGGATACGGCTTACGGCTACCTCTACAAGCAGGCCAACGACATTATCCGTCGTGACCTTGAAAACTTTACCAATATCATCGCCGAAAAGGCGCGTGAGCATAAGTACACCATCATGATGGGGCGGACCCACGGTGTCCATGCGGAGCCAACGACCTTCGGTCTGAAATTGGCGACTTGGTATAGCGAAATGAAACGCAACATGGAGCGTTTTGATGTAGCAGCTAAGGGCGTTGAAGCTGGTAAAATTTCAGGTGCGGTTGGAAACTTTGCTAATATTCCGCCGTTTGTGGAAGAGTATGTTTGTGGCAAATTGGGCATTCGTCCGCAGGAAATTTCAACTCAGGTCCTTCCTCGTGACCTCCACGCAGAATATTTCTCAGCCCTAGCCTTGATCGCAACGTCTATCGAACGTATGGCGACAGAAATCCGTGGGCTACAAAAATCTGAACAACGTGAAGTCGAAGAGTATTTCGCCAAAGGCCAAAAGGGCAGCTCTGCTATGCCCCATAAACGCAACCCTATCGGCTCTGAAAACATGACCGGTCTGGCGCGTGTGGTGCGTGGTCACTTGGTGACGGCTTTTGAGAATGTGGCTCTCTGGCACGAACGCGATATTTCCCACTCGTCAGCGGAGCGGATTATCACGCCGGATACGACCATTCTTATCAACTATATGCTCAACCGTTTTGGTAATATTGTCAAGAACTTGACGGTCTTCCCTGAGAATATGAAACGCAATATGGAGTCAACTTTTGGCTTGATTTACAGCCAGCGTGTCATGCTCAGTTTGATTGAAAAAGGCATGACCCGTGAGGAAGCCTATGACTTGGTGCAACCAAAAACGGCACAGTCTTGGGATAACCAGGTGGACTTCAAGCCTCTTCTTGAAGCGGATGAGCGTGTGACAGCTAAACTCAGCCAGGAAGAAATCGATGAACTCTTCAACCCAGACTACTATGCTAAGCGGGTGGATGACATCTTTGCTCGACTTGGATTATAAAAAATCAAAATTCTTTGGATTTTCCAGAGAATTTTTTAGTTTCCCTTACGTTTGGCGCGCTATACTATATCCAAGCTAGAAATAGCAGAAAATCTTTTCACCTAAAGGTGTCCCTAGCTCTAAGTCGCAAGCGACAAGAGCTAGGTATCATATAATCTCCTGGAAATACTGGGCTCACTGAGTCTGGTATTTTCATTTTGTGCTATAATAGTCCCATGACTAGAATTTTAGATATGGAACAAATGCAGGACGAGGAATACGTTGAGCGTACCCTGCGTCCGCAGAAATTAAATGAATACATCGGTCAGGACAAGGTCAAGGACCAGCTGAAAATCTTTATCGAGGCAGCAAAACTCCGTGATGAAGCCTTGGACCATACGCTTCTTTTTGGTCCTCCGGGTTTGGGTAAGACCACCATGGCTTTCGTTATTGCCAACGAACTAGGTGTCAATATCAAGCAGACCAGTGGTCCTGTCATTGAAAAGGCAGGCGATTTGGTGGCCCTACTCAATGATTTGGAGCCTGGTGATGTCCTCTTTATCGATGAAATCCACCGTATGCCCATGGCGGTTGAGGAGATTCTCTACTCTGCTATGGAAGACTTTTACATCGACATCATGATTGGGGCTGGGGAGGCCAGTCGCTCTGTGCATCTGGAGTTACCACCGTTTACCCTGATTGGAGCAACCACTCGTGCTGGGATGCTGTCCAATCCCCTGCGGGCTCGTTTTGGTATCACCGGGCACATGGAGTATTACGAACTGACTGATTTGACGGAGATTGTCGAACGGACAGCGGACATCTTTGACATGGAGATTACCCATGAAGCAGCGATCGAGCTGGCTCGTCGTTCGCGTGGGACTCCTCGTATCGCCAACCGCCTGCTCAAGCGGGTGCGGGATTTTGCCCAGATTATGGGCGACGGCCTGATTGACGATAGCATTACGGACAAGGCTTTGACCATGCTGGACGTGGACCGTGAGGGGCTGGACTACGTGGATCAAAAGATTCTCCGTACCATGATTGAGATGTACGGTGGCGGTCCTGTCGGCCTCAACACCCTATCGGTCAATATCGCTGAAGAGCGTGAAACGGTGGAGGACATGTATGAGCCTTACCTGATTCAGCAGGGCTTCCTCATGCGGACACGGACGGGGCGGGTTGCGACAGCCAAGGCTTACGAGCACTTGGGTTATCCCTATACGGAAAAATAATGGCAGAGCAGATGAGACGAGTAGCTAGTTTATTTGGAGATTGGCCTGAGGCAATTATATGGACCTGTTTAGAAGGCAGAATGGGACAGATTCATGTTGATGACAGCCAGTCGCCCCAGTCAGCCTTAGCTCTCTATGGACGGCAGAGCTTCTTTGGTTTTTTGGCCGGAAAACCAAATGTAGACTTGCTAAAAATGTGTGAGGGAAAGGATATTATTTTAGTACCCCAAAACCAGGCCTGGTCAGACCTGATAGAAGGGACTTACGGAGACAGAATCCGGTCCTTTACCCGTTATGCTACGAAAAAAGATACTAGTTTTGACCTTGGGCATTTGCAGAAACTGATTGACGCCCTACCTGAAGAGTTTGACCTGAAAGTGATTGACCGTAATCTGTATGATGCCTGTCTGGTAGAAGACTGGTCACGCGATTTGGTTGGTAATTATGCTGATGTGGAGCAGTTTTTAGACTTGGGTCTAGGCTATGTCATCTTGCATAAGGAACGGGTGGTGTCAGGTGCCTCATCCTATGCCAGTTATTCAGGTGGGATTGAGATAGAGGTGGATACTAGGGAAGACTATCGAGGTTTGGGTTTGGCTAGAGCTTGTGCTGCTCAGTTAATCTTAGCTTGTTTAGACCGTAATCTCTATCCTAGCTGGGATGCCCATACTCTGACTTCCTTGAAACTGGCTGAAAAATTGGGTTACCAATTGGACAAGCCCTATCAAGCATATGAATGGAGATAAGATGACACCGACATTTATTTGGGATTTGGATGGAACCCTTTTGGATTCCTATGAAGCGATTTTGGCTGGAATTCAGGAAACCTATGAACAATATGATCTTCCTTTTGACCGCGAAGAAGTAAGAAATTTCATTCTTCGCTATTCTGTCAAGGATTTGCTGGTGCGTGATGCGGACAAGTACGGTCTGGATAGCGATGAACTTAATCGTGTGCGTGCGACTTCCTTGAAGGAGAAAAATACGCAGATTCCATTGATGGCTGGTGCGCGTGAAATTCTGGACTGGACAGCAGAGAAAGGAATTCAAAATTTCGTTTATACCCACAAGAGTGACAATGCTTTTCAGGTTTTGGAGGATTTGGGTGTCCGTCACCATTTCACAGAAATCTTGACCAGTGATTCTGGTTTTGCCCGCAAACCAAGTCCAGAAGCTCTGCTATTTCTCATCGAAAAATACGGACTGGACAAGGAAAAGACCTACTATATCGGTGACCGTCTGCTCGATGTGGAAACGGCTGTCAATGCAGGGATTCATAGCATCAACCTGCAAATTGATGGTGTGGAGCAGAATTGGAAGATTGAGAAGTTGGTGGATATAAAATCGTTGATAGATTAAAAACAGTATGGATTTTATGTAATTGATTTGATATAATTGGATTATCAAAGTATATTTGGAGGTGTTTTGTGAACGATAAGGAATTTGGACAACGTGTGCGCCAGCTACGAGAAACAGCCAGTCTGACGCGTGAACAGTTTTGCGATGATGAACTGGAACTCTCCGTCCGCCAATTAACCCGTATTGAAGCAGGTACTTCCAAGCCGACTTTTTCAAAAATCCAATATATCGCAACCCGCTTAGGTATGGGACTTTATGAACTTATGCCAGATTATGTGTCCCTACCCGAACGATATTCCAAACTGAAGTTTGATGTACTCCGCACACCGACTTATGGCAATGAGGAATTGATGGAAAAACGGGCAGATATGATGACAGAAATCTATGATGACTATTATGATGACTTGCCTGAAGAAGAGAAAATAGCGATAGATGCTATTCAATCTACAATTGATGTACTTGAAACGAGGACTGCAGAATTTGGTCAAGATATTCTAAATGACTATTTTGAGCAGATACAAAGAAAAAACCAATTTTCAGCCAATGATTTATTAATCATTCGACTATTTTTAATGAATTTAAGGATGGAAGTCAAACAGGATAATGACTTTCAACGCTTTTTAGAGTTGGTTGAAAAATTTCCAGGTCAAATAGAATTAGTTGAGTCTGGTGATTTATTTATTTTAAGGGATGTGATGCTGACGTCGATAGGGATTCTTGGCGAACATGAAGAATATGGCAAGATACCTCCGCTTTTTGATGCTCTAGACAGAATCATGGTTTCAACTCAAGATTTTCAAAAGAAACCCATTCTCAATCTGCTTAAGTGGAAATATGAGTTGTATGTGAACAATGATAGCGAGGAGGCTAGACGGTTTTATGAAGAAGCAGTTATGTTCGCAAAATTAATTGGCAATGAGCACCTAATTGATAAATTAGAAGAGGATTGGCAGATAGATAGGAAAACAGCAGAATATTCAGGTGGTGTGTAAGGCCTAGGTACTCATCCACGATTAACAGCGTTGAAAAACTTTGTTTTTTATAATATTTTAAAAAAGTATATTTGGAGGTGTTTTGTGAACGATAAGGAATTTGGACAACGTGTACGTCAACTGCGAGAAACTGCTAGTCTGACGCGTGAACAGTTTTGTGACGATGAACTGGAGCTCTCCGTCCGCCAATTAACCCGTATTGAAGCTGGTACCTCTAAGCCGACTTTTTCAAAGATTCAGTATATCGCAACCCGCTTAGGCATGGGGCTCTACGAGCTTATGCCTGATTATGTATCCTTACCAGAAAGATACTCTAAGCTGAAATTTGATGTCCTCCGTACACCGACTTATGGCAATGAGGAATTAATTGAAAAACGTGATGCTATCATGACGGAAATTTATGATGATTATTATGATGACTTGCCTGAGGAGGAGAAAATCGTTGTAGATACCCTGTGCTCTCTATTTGATGTATTGGATACAGATAGTCAGGAATACGGCAAAGAAATTCTTGATGATTATTTGCATCAAAGTTACCATCGTGCCAAACTGTCTATAAATGATTTAATGATTTTGCGGTTATTTGTCGAACACTGTGAGTTAGAAACTTTAGCTTCTGGAACCGCAAATTATACACTATTTATAGATCTGGTAGAGAAATTACCTCAAGCGACTTACGATGTGCATTCGGAATCCTTATTTATTGTTAGGGATTTATTGCTAGCTATTGTTCGTATTTTGTTTTCGAAGGAGTTGTATACTTATATTCCGGTTTATATAGAAACAATTGAGAATATTATGGAATTGTCACAAGATTTTCAGAAAAAACCAATTTTAAATCTGGTAAAATGGAAATATGAAGTAAAGGCACAAAATAATCGCGAAGGAGCCGAGAGATATTTTAATGAGGCTGTAACACTTGCTAGTTTATTGAATCAAGTTCATTTAAAAGAAAAACTTCAAATGGAATGGGAAAAAGATACCCAGAGTTAAATAAGTGACATTTTTGTCCTGTTGAGAACTTATAGTTTATTTTATACTAGGTTCATAAAACAAAAGGAGATTATGTTATGTTTCAATTTTTAAAATTTTTTGGTGGTTTTGGTCAATTTGGTGAAGATAATTGGTGGGTGAAGTAATAACGTTTATGTTCTTTCAAACAATATAGTAAAAAGCCAACATCCGTTTGGCTTTTTTGTTATACTAGACAGTATGTAGGAGGTGGCTATGTTAGAAAATTGGTTAAATACCAAACAAGGTCAGGTGTTTCATTACAAGATGGAGAAGATTGAGTATGCCCTAGAACTGCTAGGAAATCCCCAGTTTGCAGTGCCGGTCATTCATGTCGCTGGGACCAATGGCAAGGGATCGACCATTGCTTTTCTGCGCCAGCTATTTCAGGCACACGGCTTGCGTGTCGGTAGCTTCGTGTCACCCCACATGGTGAGCGTACACGACAGGATTTGTATCGACAGCCAGCCCATTTCTGACCATGATTTTCAGCACTACTTACAGAAAGTCTATGACTTGGAGCAGAAAGTCGCCGCTCGTTATGAGCCTTTTCGCTATTTTGAGGTCATGGTGCTCATCATGTTCCTCTATTTTCAAGACCAGCAGCCTCATGTGGGACTAGTAGAGGTCGGTATCGGAGGGCTTTTGGATACGACCAACGTCGTGGCACCAACCCTAAGCGTGATCACCTCCATCGGCATGGATCATCAGGATTTACTAGGCTCGACTTTAAGGGAAATAGCAGAGCAGAAAGCAGGGATTATCAAGGAAAGCGTGCTTGTCGTCCTAGGACCACTTTGTCCAGAAACCACAGCCATCTGTCGCCAAATTGCCATTGAAAAACAAGCGCCTGTCTACCAATTTGGTCAGGAATTCACCTATAAAGCAGGACAGTTCAGCAATGCGGACATTGATCTGTCAGAATTGGTTCTGGGTCTGGCTGGCCATCACCAAGAAGAGAATGCGGCAGTAGCTCTACAAACTTTTCTACTCTATATGACCAATATCCAAAAAGACATTCAACCTCAGTTGATTCAACAAGCCCTTGCCCTAACCAGCTGGCCTGGTCGTTTGGAATTGGTTGCTCAAGAGCCAACAATCTATTTGGACGGAGCCCATAACGTCCCAGCTATCGAACGCTTGATTGAATTTATTCAAGAACAAGAAGAGCTTGTTACTATCCTCTTTTCTGCTCTTCGACGCAAGGATTTTCAGGAAATGCTGGAATTATTGGAAGAAAAGTTACCACATACTCCTCTTGTATTGACCAGCTTTGCTTATGACGGTGCCTTGTCCGAGGAAAACCGTCAGGGACGAGATTATGTTGCGAACTACCAGCAGTTTATAGAAGATTGGCAATCTAGCGCGCAAGGTATTTTGATTATCACAGGCTCCCTCTACTTTATCTCAGAGGTTCGTCAGCTATTTAAAAAATAAAGTAACTTTTGCGAATAAATAGGTATGACACATGCAGAAACAGTAGCATTTTTAAAGGAATTTGAAAAAACCAAACGCCATACCTTCCGCCAACTAGAGCAGTTTGCAAAAATTTCCAGAACTCCCGATAGGAAATGACATCGGGAGGGCTTTTTGATATAATAAAAAAAGCACATCTAAGGAGGAGAACATGACAGAAGTAGATGCAGTTGCTCGCGAAGTATCTCATCAGCCTCGGCGCCGTAGAAGGGCAAGGCGCTCACAAGTTTATCAGTTAAACGAAGATTTTAAGGCCAGGATGCCCAAAACGAAGATTTGGCCAGCACTTATTTGGAGTATATTGCTAAGTATCATCAGTATTGCCAATCCCTTTCTGACTTTTTTGGCTACAAATGTACAGACACAAAATTTGTATGCAGGGATGGCTATGATGGCTGGTCAGAATCCCTATGGAGATTTCTTCGCAACAAATGGCGTTCTATATTACTTACTAGCCTGGCTAGGCCATATGGATGGAGGATTTATTGTATTTGGTTTTCTCCAAATGATTGCGCTGTTTATCGCAGGAATTTATTTTTATAAAATCATGGTCTATTTTAGTCAGTCAGAACGATTGGCGACCAGTTCAAGTCATTGGTTTTATTTGTTTATTGCTTCTTTAGGATTTGGCGGCTTGTATGCAGAAATCTTTGTACTCCCGTTTGTTTTGGGCAGTATTTGGTTCCTAGTCCGCTATTTTGCAAATGCTGTAGCTGATGAGGCTTTTATCCTTTATGGAATTGAGGCAGCACTAGCCTTTCTGATTTATCCAAAGAGTGTGCTTCTTTGGTTGATTGCTGGGCTGGTATTGTTTGTTTTTAACACACAGCATCGGCAAATGGCTCGTGGTTTCTATCAACTCTTAGCAAGTATTTTCGGACTTCTGTTCATCTTATATTCAGTTGGCTACTATGCTTTTGAAGCACAGATTCTAGGAACAGCTATCCAGCAGACTTTTCTTTACAATTTAGGCTTGGATTTCCAATATGCTGGTTTGTATGTGACACTGGCAGTTGTAGGTGGATTTTTGTTGCTATCTGGTTTTTTCAAGGGGCTTATCCAAACAGTATTTTCTTTTGGTCAAGGTCGACATAATCATATCAAGGTTTTGATGTCGCTTGTTTTTATCGTTCAGTTGGTATCTATTATCGGCACCTCCAATAGTCACTACAGTCAACTGCTCAGTCTTTTGCCTTACGGCTTTGTACTGACAGTCCTTCACTTAAGCGGTGATTCAGCAGTTGAAGAACGAGGCTATCTTCGTCATCAGTTTTTCTTGCCTCTGTTGATGATTTTTGGAATAGTGGCGCAACCAGCCTATACTTATTTTGTAGAGGGGGACTTGGTAGCGGACCGAGCGAGTATTGCTAGCTATGTGGAGCAAGAAACCAATGAAGATGATAAGATTTATGTTTGGGATGATAGCGCTAGTATCTATCTTGATAGCCAACGTCTGTCATCCGCAACTATTACCACAGCGGAGCCCTATCTGACTACGACTGACAATCAGAATAGCCTGGTTTATGACCTCAATAAAAATGAAGCAAGTTTGATCATTGTCAATAAGAATATCCCACTCTTAGACGATGTGAAAGCAAATGTAGAGCTACAGTATAAGTCTGTCAAAACTACTGACTATTTTACTGTCTATCAAAAGAATGAATGATTGCTTAGGCAGTCATTTTTTCATTGGCTTGGGAAAATGGGGAAGACTAGGATGTGTGGTATAATGGAACAATAAGTAAACAGGAAAAGAATGTCTAAAGAAATGTAGGAAAAAGTATGGCACAAATTATTGAATTACCAGAAATTTTAGCCAACCAGATTGCAGCAGGTGAGGTCATTGAACGTCCAGCCAGTGTGGTCAAGGAGTTGGTGGAGAATTCTATTGATGCAGGGGCTAGCCAGATTGAAATTCGTATCGAGGAAGCTGGGCTCAAATCCATTCAGATCACAGACAACGGCGAAGGCATTGCTCCTGACCAAGTGTCTTTGGCTTTACGTCGCCATGCGACCAGTAAGATCAAAAATCAGGCAGACCTTTTCCGCATTCGGACCTTGGGTTTTCGTGGTGAAGCCCTGCCCTCCATCGCCTCTGTCAGTCAAATGGTCATTGAAACGGCGACAGACCAGCACGCTCACGGTTTGCGTCTGGTTTCCAAGGGTGGTGTCGTTGAGTTAGAGGAGCCAATCAGTCGACCAGTCGGTACCCAGATGACCGTTTCGGACTTGTTTTACAATACCCCTGCTCGTCTCAAGTATGTCCGCAGTCAGCAAGCGGAGTTATCGCATATCGCAGACATCATCAACAGACTGAGCCTGGCCCATCCTGAAATTGCCTTTACTCTGGTCAACGAAGGGCGGGAATTGATGCGTACAGCAGGAACAGGCAAGCTCCGTCAAGCTATTTCAGGGATTTACGGGATTGCTTCTGCTAAAAAAATGGTGGAGATAGAAGCCGAAGACTTGGATTTTCACATTTCGGGTTATGTTTCCTTGCCCGAATTGACCCGTGCCAACCGCAACTACATTTCCATTTTCATCAATGGTCGCTACATCAAGAATTTTCTGCTCAACCGTGCTATTTTGGAGGGCTACGGTAGCAAGCTCATGGTAGGTCGTTTTCCGCTGGCTGTGATTTCTATTGAGATTGACCCCTATCTTGCCGATGTCAATGTCCATCCGACCAAGCAAGAAGTCCGTATTTCCAAGGAAAAGGAACTCATGACTCTAATTCGCGAGGCCATTATCAAGGCTCTCAAGGAACAGGACTTGATTCCTGACGCCCTTGAAAACCTAGCCCAGTCTAGCACCCGTCCACGTGTAAAGGTCAAAGCAGAGCAGGGAACCTTGCCTCTCAAGGAAAGCAATCTTTACTATGACACAGTCAAGCAGGATTTTTTCCTCAAACCGGAAGTGGTTGCAGAGGATATCAAGCCTTTGGAGGAAGACAAACAGGCTCCTCAAGAAGTGCCCGAGGAAAATGCGGTCAAGTCTGTTCAGTTTGCAGAACGCCAATCAGGTGAAAGTGCAGACCCAGAACATCCTAACTTAAGTGCTAAAGAGTTGACCAAATTAGCAGACAAACTGGACCAAGAAGAAACTTCAACCTTCCCAGAGCTAGAATATTTTGGTCAGATGCACGGGACTTACTTGTTTGCACAAGGGAAAACAGGACTCTATATTATTGACCAGCACGCCGCACAGGAGCGTGTCAAATATGAATACTACCGTGAGAAAATTGGTCAGGTAGATAACTCTGCCCAGCAACTCTTGGTGCCTTACATCTTTGAATTTCCTCAAAATGATGCCCTCAACCTCGCACATAAGATGGATGCCCTCCGTCAAGTTGGTGTCAACTTGGAAGAGTATGGTGTCAACCAATTCATCTTGCGTGAACATCCTATTTGGATGAAGGAAGAGGAGATTGAGTCTGGCATTTATGAGATGTGCGATATGCTACTCTTGACCGACCAGGTGTCCATCAAGCAGTATCGGGCAGAATTGGCCATCATGATGTCTTGTAAACGGTCAATCAAGGCCAACCATGCTTTGGATGATTATTCGGCGCGTGATTTACTACGGCAATTAGCGCATTGTCAAAATCCTTATAACTGCCCGCACGGTCGCCCAGTCTTAGTGCATTTTAGCAAATCGGATATGGAAAAAATGTTCCGTCGCATTCAGGAAAATCATACAAGTTTGCGTGAATTGGGCAAGTATTAAGGATTTTAACACCCATGTAAAAGCATTTGAACTAGCTATTTTTACCGCCAACTTGTAAAGTAAAGGAGGAAACATGACTCATCTTGGACAGCTTATTCACATGGAGCGAACAAAACGACAGGAATCTCAAGAAACCTTGGCAAAAGCAATCGGAGTGTCACGGCAAACAGTCTTAAACTGGGAAAAAGGTCGCACCTTACCTGATAGTGCCAGTCTAGTCAGCATTGCCCAACGTTATCACCTATCTTTTGACCAGTTAATTGGCTTACAAGTCAAGGCTAAGGAAAGGCGAGTCTGGATAAATTACTTGATTCTCCTAATCCTATTCAGTCTTGGTATATTTGTTGGTGGTAATGCCATGTTCTTGCTTCCAGTCCTCATCGTTTTTCTTCTCATCGTTTTCCTTATCCAAGAATTCATGTTGACCAAATCTTTATAAAGCGAGGTCATTGTATGGTCCGAAAGGATAGACTATTTATTGCATTTATTGTTCTTGGCATACTCCATCTGCTAGTCAAGCTTCACCGCTATTTAGGATTTAGTCCGACTTATAGTCTTTACTACCAACTTGCTAGTTATGTCTTGCTATTTGCACTTGGCATATACTACTATAAAGAGCTTCTTTGGACTGATTTTGGAAAAATGCGGAGCTGGAAACTGCTTTATCAATTCCCCTTGTTTTATCTCGCAGACTTTTTGGTCATGTATGGCGGAAGCTTTTTCCAATACATGCTAATGAAATCACTTCATATCTCAGAAGGTATAGGTAACGTTACAGCAGTTGACAAGATCAACCAAATCGTCCCACTTCCAATCTTTTTGCTAATAGTGGGCATCATTGGTCCGATTGTTGAAGAACTTTTTTATCGGAAATTTTTACAGGATAGTCTGAAAAATATTTTGAATCCATGGTTGGCTATTGTCTTGCAAGGTCTCGTTTTTGGATTAGGACATGCTAGATCTCTGGACAGTTCAGAAATTATCAGTACAATTCCTCAGATTTGTTCAGGTATTTACTTGGGCTATCTCTATCAGAGAACAGATAATCTTTTCTACCCAATGTTCGTTCATTGCTTAGGTAACCTATCCATCGGATATTGAAACCCAGCTTCGCTATCAATAGCGAGGCTTTTTATGGTACAATAAAGGGAATTAATGGATAGATAGAGGAAAATATGTACGACTATATCAAAGGAATGTTAACCAAAATCACTGCAAAATACATTGTAGTAGAAACGTATGGAGTTGGTTATCTTTTACAGGTAGCCAATCCCTACGCTTATTCTGGGCAGGTCCAGCAAGAAGTGACGGTCTATACCCATCAGGTGATCCGAGAAGATGCTCACTTGCTCTACGGATTTATGACAGAAGCTGAAAAATCTGTTTTTCTCAGCCTGATTTCAGTATCAGGTATTGGTCCGACAACGGCTCTAGCAATTATCGCTGTTGATGACAACGACGGTTTGGTGCGGGCTATTGAGCAGAAGAATATCACCTATCTAACCAAGTTTCCAAAGATTGGCAAGAAAACAGCCCAGCAGATGATTTTGGACCTGGAAGGCAAGTTTGTCATGAGCGAAGAAGCGGGTCCTGTTCAACCAGTAGCACCTGCCAGTGAGAATGTCGCCCTCGATGAAGCTATGGAGGCCATGGAGGCCCTTGGTTACCGACCAGCCGAACTCAAGAAAATCAAGAAATTCTTTGAAGGTACCAACGATACCGCAGAAAACTACATTAAGTCAGCCCTTAAAATGTTGATGAAGTGAGGATAGTGATGAGATTAAATTTGATACATGCTGGGACTAGCCATATACCAAATTATCCTTTGTCAGGGAAAGAATTTTCTATTGATTATCACTATATGCCTCATGAAGAGGTTGTCGTCATAGGACGCATAGACCCCAATTACCACTTTTTTGAAGCTCGAGCATCTTTGAAAGACACGGAAAAAATATCGTCCATCTATAAGGCCTTGATGGCGGATCAACAGGACTATGTTCGCCTTGGGACACTCCATCATCTCGGCTATACCTATTCTGGTCGTCTGACTGCTTCTCTAATACCGAATTATGTCGGTTATTGGGATACATACACGGGTCTGCAAATTAAACAGAAAGATGAACATTCTGGCGGACATTTTGCTTATTTTTTACAAAGACACTATCGTGAACAAGTGAGAAAGGCGGAGCTACGCGATAGGAGTGGTTCATATGTATCAATCCTGGAAAATTATCAAGCCTATCTAAAAACAGTTGATTATATGGCCTATGAGGGTAAGGTAGAACCTCTGAGGCAGATATTGGAGCAAGAGGCTTATGTACTTCTGTCTCAAAATGAAGAGCTCGTTCAAGCTTATAAAGCTTGTCTAGATTTGATAGGAATGCTCTATAATGCTTATCAGACTGCCATTCGTTAATGCTAGAAAGGGAAAATATGAACCGCTGTTCTTGGGTTAATCTTAATAACCATCTTTATATAGCTTATCATGATGAAGAATGGGGCAAGCCACTTCACGATGAGCAGGCTCTGTTTGAGTTGCTCTGCTTGGAGTCCTACCAAGCAGGACTCTCCTGGGAAATTGTCCTCAACAAACGCCATGCTTTTCGCTCTGCTTTTTTCAACTATGATATTCAAAGGGTTGCTACTATGACAGATAGCGAGTTAGACGGTCTTCTTGCCAATCCCAACATCATTCGTCACAAGGCAAAGCTGTACGCTACCCGTGCCAATGCTCAGGCCTTTCTTCGAGTACAAGAGGAATTCGGAACTTTTGATCACTATCTCTGGTCTTGGGTTAACTTTACATCGCTTGCTAACCCTGTCAAGTCCTTCCGAGAATTGCCAACCAAGAATGAGCTATCCGAACGCTTGTCCAAAGATTTGAAAAAGCGAGGTTTCAAATTCGTCGGTCCTGTATGTGTTTATTCCTATTTACAGGCGGCGGGTCTTTTAAATGAACACGAAGAATCTTGTGATTTTTGAAATCCCTTACGAACTAATTAGATGAGCGAGCAATCGCACCTTGGACAGAGGAGGAATATGAAAACAGAACTAATCGCCGTTGGAACGGAAATCCTGACAGGTCAAATCGTCAATACCAACGCCCAGTTTCTTTCGGAGAAATGTGCAGAGCTGGGAATTGATGTTTATTTCCACACAGCTGTTGGTGACAATGAACAGAGGCTTTTGTCTGTACTGGAGATAGCCAGCAAACGCAGTGATGTGGTTATCTTGTGTGGAGGTTTAGGTCCAACGGAAGATGATTTGACCAAGCAGACCCTGGCGACTTTCTTAGGTAGAAAATTGGTCTTTGATGATGAAGCTATGGCAAAATTAGACCGTTTCTTTGCCAGTCGTCCAGGTCGTGTCCGTACACCAAATAATGAACGTCAGGCACAGATTGTTGAAGGTAGCCTCGCCTTACAGAACCCAGCTGGTTTAGCTGTTGGTGGTATGATTGAGCAAGAGGGTGTAACCTATGTAGTATTGCCTGGTCCGCCAAGCGAACTCAAGGCTATGTTTACAGAAAGTTTACAGCCCTTGCTTCATCAGTCAGGTCAACAACTCTACTCTCGTGTTCTACGTTTTTTTGGAATAGGTGAAAGCCAGTTGGTGACTGTTTTGGCGGATTTGATCGACAATCAAACAGACCCAACTCTTGCACCCTATGCTAAGGTTGGAGAGGTGACCCTGCGATTGTCCACCAAGGCGACCAGCCGGGAGGAAGCAGACTTACGTTTGGATCAATTAGAAGAAGAAATCTTGCAACGGGACAAACTGGCAGACTATTTCTATGCCTACGGCGAGGACAATAGCTTGGTCAAAACGGTAGCGACTGGTTTGGTGGAGAAAAAACAAGCCATCGCCATCGTCGAGCAGGGAACAGGTGGACTTTTGCAGTCAGAAGTCAGTTTGGCTTTGGCTGGGCAACCTTATTTTAGCGGTGGAAAAGTCATCGGTCAGTTAGGTACAGAATCGGGCAGGTGCTGGGAAGAAGCTGATGGTATTCGAGAGGAGCTACAGGCTGATTTGGGGCTGGCTGTGTCGGTACTTATCAAGCCTGAGTCGACAGAGGATAACGTCCTTGCAAAAGTATATCTGGCTTTGGCTGACACCTCTGGCATTTCCAAAAAAGAGGTTGATTTGGGTGGTTATTCATGGCAACACATCCGTCAGTTAGCTTGCTTACAGGCTTTAGATTTTGTACGAAACACTTTGTGAAATAGCAGATATTTGCTATAATAGTTTGATTAAGAAAAGAGGAGAACAGCATTGGCTAAAAAACCTGCGAAAAAATTAGAAGAAATTACAAAGAAATTTGGTGATGAGCGTAAAAAGGCGCTTGACGATGCCCTCAAAGCCATTGAAAAAGATTTTGGTAAGGGTGCAGTAATGCGCTTGGGAGAGCGTGCGGAACAGAAGGTTCAGGTTATGAGTTCGGGTAGCTTGTCTATTGATATCGCCTTAGGTGCAGGCGGCTATCCTAAAGGGCGTATTGTGGAAATCTATGGTCCTGAAAGTTCGGGTAAGACAACCGTTGCCCTACACGCAGTGGCTCAAGCTCAAAAAGATGGTGGTATTGCTGCCTTTATCGATGCGGAACATGCCTTGGATCCAGCCTATGCAGCAGCTCTTGGTGTCAATATTGATGAGTTGCTCTTGTCGCAGCCAGACTCAGGGGAACAAGGTCTTGAAATCGCTGGTAAGTTGATTGACTCTGGCGCTGTTGATCTGGTTGTTGTTGACTCGGTTGCAGCCCTTGTACCACGTGCAGAAATCGATGGCGATATCGGTGATAGCCACGTTGGTCTACAGGCACGTATGATGAGCCAGGCCATGCGTAAACTCGGTGCATCTATTAACAAAACCAAGACAGTAGCTATTTTCATTAACCAGTTGCGTGAAAAAGTTGGTGTTATGTTTGGTAACCCAGAAACAACACCTGGAGGACGTGCTCTCAAATTCTACGCTTCTGTTCGTATGGATGTCCGTGGAAATACGCAAATCAAGGGGACTGGTGACCAAAAAGATCAAAACGTCGGTAAGGAAACCAAGGTCAAGATCGTCAAGAACAAGGTGGCTCCTCCCTTTAAAGAAGCTGTTGTTGAAATCATGTACGGTGAAGGCATTTCTCGCACAGGGGAATTGATTGAAATCGGAACCGATCTTGGTTTTATCAAAAAAGCAGGTGCATGGTACTCCTATAATGGAGAAAAAATCGGACAAGGTTCTGAGAATGCTAAGAAGTATCTTGTTGAACATCCAGAAGTCTTTGAAGAAATTGACCGCAAGATTCGTGTTCATTATGGCTTGATCGAAGGTGAGGAAACCCCGGAAGTCGTGACAGAAGAAGCTCCTGTTGCAACCGAAGAAGTTCAAGATGTGATTTTGGACCTAGATGGTGGTATCGAATTAGAAGAATAAAAGCGAAAAAGTTTGGGGAGACCAAACTTTTTTCTTACCAAAACCCGAATTTTCCCCCAAAAATTTAAAGTTTTTTTAAAAATAGGTCTACAGACGGATGGAATATGTGGTATAATAGACTATAATGTGCTTAGTAAGATGTAGCAAAGGAGTGACTACATGATTAAAATTTATACAGTATCTAGTTGTACTTCTTGTAAGAAAGCAAAGAACTGGTTGAATGCCCACCAATTATCCTACAATGAACATAATCTGGCTAAAGAGGCAATCACCAAGGAAGAAATTTTAAACATCCTGACCAAGACGGAAAATGGTATTGCGAGCATTGTATCGTCAAAAAATCGCTATGCAAAAAGTTTGGACTTCGATATAGAAGATTTGAGTGTCAACGAAGTGATTGACTTGATTACTTCTAACCCACGTATTTTGAAAAGTCCAATTCTGATTGATGAGAAGCGCTTGCAGGTGGGATATAAGGAAGATGACATTCGTGCCTTCTTACCACGAGCGGTTCGTAATGTAGAGAATGCCCAAGCTCGTATGCGAGCAGCCTTATAAGAGTGAGGAGAACTCTGTTTCAGGGTTCTTTTTACACTTTCTTTGTGCTTGCTCTGGAAATATGATATAATGAAAATGAATAAAAATTGAAAGAAGGTGTAAGTATGGGATTCACAGAAGAAACAGTTCGTTTTCGTCTTGATGACACAGATAAACAAGAAATCAGCCAAACCTTGACTAGTGTTTATCGTTCATTGGAGGAAAAAGGTTATAATCCAATCAACCAAATCATTGGCTATGTATTAAGTGGGGACCCTGCTTATATTCCTCGCTACAATGACGCCCGCAATCAAATTCGTAAACACGAACGCGATGAAATCATTGAAGAATTGGTGCGCTATTACCTGAAAGGAAATGGGATTGACCTCTAATGAGAATAATGGGATTAGACGTCGGTTCTAAGACAGTTGGTGTAGCCATTTCAGATCCTTTGGGCTTCACGGCTCAAGGCTTGGAAATCATCCAAATCGATGAGGAAAAGGGTGAATTTGGTTTTCAACGTTTAACCGAGCTGGTTGAACAATATAAGGTTGATAAATTTGTTGTCGGCTTGCCAAAGAATATGAATAATACTAGCGGACCCCGTGTGGAAGCTAGTCAAGCCTATGGTAATTTATTGATAGAACGTTATAACCTACCAGTTGATTACCAGGATGAACGTTTGACAACTGTTGCTGCGGAGCGTATGCTGATTGAACAGGCAGATATTAGCCGCGGAAAACGTAAGAAAGTTATTGATAAATTGGCTGCCCAGCTGATTTTACAAAATTATTTAGATAGAACATTTTAAAGGAGATACTAATGGCACATCATCATGACCATGAACACGACCACAATCACGACGAACGTGAATTGATTACTTTGGTAGACGACCAAGGAAACGAAACGCTTTTTGAAATCTTGTTGACCATTGACGGTCAAGAAGAGTTTGGTAAAAACTACGTCCTCTTAATCCCTGCAAGTGCAGAAGAAGATGAGAACGGAGAAGTTGAAATCCAAGCCTACTCATACATTGAAAATGAGAACGGCACAGAAGGCGACCTCCAACCAATCCCAGAAGACGCAACGGCAGAATGGGATATGATTGAAGAAGTCTTCAACAGCTTTATGGAGGAATAAAAAGGTCCAGTGGACCTTTTTATCTTTGTCTGGGGGAGTGAAACAGTCTGGGGATAGACTGTTTCAGCCCGAGCCGAGAATTAGGATAGCGAGGTAACAGTCTGGGGATAGACTGTTTCAGCCCGAGCCGAGAATTAGGATAGCGAGGTAACAGTCTGGGGATAGACTGTTTCAGCCCGAGCCGAGAAACAGAATGCGAAGTCGAAACGTCAGTCTCAAAAAAGATTATGATCTAGTTTTTATATAAATCATAAGGTAAAGTCGTTAGAATGGGATATCTAACGATTTTTTCATCTGTAAAGGAGTATAATAGTAAGTGAAGGGAGAAAATGGCGATAATTTCCGCCTGAATATTTCAAATGCCGTATCATAAAATAGAAGAGTTAGAAAAATATTTATTAGAAGACCCTGATTTAGTTAGAATTTTGGGAATCGTGAGGGATTTAGGTTTAACTGATTCATGGCTTTGCGCAGGAACAATTCGAAATTTCATTTGGAATCGATACTGTTTTGATAAGAATACGGATGTTGACATTGTTTTCTTTGATGAAAGCATAACCTATGAAGAGACACTAGAGTTAGAAACTAAGTTGCGCCAAATGTATCCAAATTATCAATGGGAGTTGAAAAATCAGACACTCATGCACATTCATAGCCCGGACAGCCTTCCTTATCAATCGTCACAAGATGCAATAGAAAAATTTCCTGAAAAGTGTACCGCAATTGGTGTTCGTCAGACAGAGAAAGGGGCTATAGAACTATTTGCCCCTTATGGATTAGATGACATTTATAATTATATAGTACGACCAACTCCTCATTTTCTGGCCAATTCTAAACGTATGGACATATATAAGAAACGAATGAAAAAGAAAAATTGGAAAAAACAATGGCCTGCAATAACCATAAAATGCGAAGAATAAAACAAAATAAAATCCGATAGACAAAAATGTCCTGTAGAAAAACAATCCTTTTCGATAGAATGAAACCATCAACCAAAGGAGATAAGATGATGGAATTTGAAAAAATCTATGATAGCGTAAAAGGGATTGTCAACAAGGCTCGAAAAGAGTTTTACATCAAGCTGTGGGACAGAGATGATTGGGAACAGGAAGGTATGATCACCTTGTTCGAACTATTGGACGATCAACCATGGTTAATTGGGGAAAGAGCCCAGTTGTATTGTTACTTCAAGGTCAAATTCCGAAATCGGATTAAGGACCGTGTTCGTAAACAGGAAAGTCAAAAGCGCAAGTTTGACCGCATGCCTCATGAGGACATTCACAACCTATCTCATATGATCCAATCACCTGGTCTGGTTAATGATGAATTGTTGATGTTGAGAAGTGCCTTGAGAGATTATCGGAAAAATTTATCTACGGACCAATTGGAAAATTATGAAAAATTGATAAGTGGGCAATGCTTCAATGGTCGACGTGAAATGATACGTGACCTGCAAATACATTTAAAAGATTTTCGCTAAAAATCTTCCATATAAAAAGAGTAGTAGATAAAAATCATGAAACAAGTTTGTACTGACCCCAAAAACAAAAAGTTAGACAAAAAATATTAGTGAAAGGATTTAG
Source organism: Streptococcus suis (assembly GCF_002964575.1). Lineage (GTDB taxonomy): Bacteria > Bacillota > Bacilli > Lactobacillales > Streptococcaceae > Streptococcus > Streptococcus suis_R. Next base: position 46,118 of record NZ_POQQ01000021.1, read on the forward strand.
TTCTGTACTGAACGAGGCTGGGCAAAAACTAGCTTCTCACATATAAAAAAACGAGCAATTCCAATTAGGATTTGCTCGTTTTCCATTTCATGCTTTATAATTATAATAACGACAAAACAACTAGAAAGGCATGAAAATGTATAAACAG
>NZ_POQQ01000022.1 GCF_002964575.1 Streptococcus suis
CCGTCTTTACCATCACGGATAAAGGTAGTTTCACGACTGCCATCTGGCTTAACGATAGTAATCGTTTGACCTGAATTGCCGTCTTGGTCAGTTCCTGGGGTCACTGTGACTTCGGCACTCTTACCATCTTTGCCATCGACACCGTTGAGAATGGTTTGACGACTAATTTCTTGACCGTCACCATCTTTGATGATAATGGTAGTACCGATAACCTTGTCTCCCTCACGAACTTCGATTTGTTCTACAAGTGGCGACTTACCATCCTTACCATCCTTACCATCCTTACCATCCTTACCATCAACACCGTCTCTACCGTCTTTACCATCACGGATAAAGGTAGTTTCACGACTGCCATCTGGCTTAACGATAGTAATCGTTTGACCTGAATTGCCGTCTTGGTCAGTTCCTGGGGTCACTGTGACTTCTGAATTCTTACCATCGCGACCGTTGAGAATAGTTTGACGACTGATTTCTTGACCGTCACCATCTTTGATGATAATGGTAGTACCGATAACCTTGTCTCCCTCACGAACTTCGATTTGTTCTACAAGTGGCGACTTGCCATCCTTACCGTCAACACCGTCTCTACCGTCTTTACCATCACGGATAAAGGTGGTTTCGCGACTGCCGTCTGGCTTAACAATAGTAATCGTTTGACCTGAATTACCGTCTTGGTCAGTTCCTGGGGTCACTGTGACTTCTGAATTCTTACCATCGCGACCGTTGAGAATAGTTTGACGACTGATTTCTTGACCGTCACCATCTTTGATGATAATGGTAGTACCGATAACCTTGTCTCCCTCACGAACTTCGATTTGTTCTACAAGTGGCGACTTGCCATCCTTACCGTCAACACCGTCTCTACCGTCTTTACCATCACGGATAAAGGTCGTTTCACGACTGCCGTCTGGCTTAACGATAGTAATCGTTTGACCTGAATTGCCGTCTTGGTCAGTTCCTGGGGTCACTGTGACTTCTGAATTCTTACCATCGCGACCATCGACACCGTTACGGATAGTGGCGATTTCAGTGCGCTCGCCTGTAGAGGAGACATTGTAAACTTTAACAGTACCATCAGTTTGGCGTTCGGAAACAACGGAGCTACCATTTACACCGTCGCGACCGTTGGTTCCATCTTGACCTTTGGCACCATCAACACCATTACGGATGGTGGCAATTTCAGTACGTTCTCCTGTAGAAGATACATTGTAAACTTTTACAGTACCATCAGTTTGACGTTCGGAAATGACAGAGCTGCCATTGGTACCATCGCGACCGTTGGTACCGTCGACACCATTACGGATAGTAGCGATTTCAGTGCGCTGACCTGTGGATGAGACATTGTAAACTTTTACACTGCCATCTGGTTGAAGTTCAGAAACGACGGAGCTACCATTTGTACCATCTTGACCGTTGGTACCGTCGACACCATTACGGATAGTGGCGATTTCGGTGCGCTCTCCTGTTGATGAAACATTATAAACTTTTACAGTACCGTCAGTTTGACGTTCGGAAACGACGGAGCTACCATTTGCACCATCCTGACCTTTGGCGCCATCGCGACCATCGACACCATTACGGATAGTGGCGATTTCAGTACGCTCACCCGTAGATGAGACATTATAGACTTTTACACTGCCATCGGGTTGAAGTTCAGAAACTACCGAACTTCCATTTACACCGTCGCGACCGTTGGTTCCATCTTGACCTTTGGCACCATCTACACCATTACGGATAGTGGCGATTTCGGTGCGCTCGCCTGTGGATGAGACATTATAAACTTTTACACTACCATCAGTTTGACGTTCGGAAACGACGGAGCTACCATTGGCACCATCCTGACCTTTGGCACCATCGATACCATTACGGATAGTGGCGATTTCAGTACGCTGACCTGTAGAGGAGACATTGTAGACTTTTACAGTACCATCATTTTGACGTTCGGAAACGACAGAACTTCCATTGGCACCGTCGCGACCATCTACACCATTACGGATAGTGGCGATTTCGGTACGCTGACCTGTAGATGAGACATTGTAGACTTTTACACTGCCATCTGGTTGAAGTTCAGAAACGACGGAGCTACCATTTACACCGTCGGACCGTTGGTGCCATCTTGACCTTTGGCGCCATCGCGACCATCGACACCGTTACGGATGGTAGCGATTTCAGTGCGCTCACCTGTAGATGAGACATTATAGACTTTTACAGTACCATCAGTTTGACGTTCGGAAACGACGGAGCTACCATTGGCACCGTCGCGACCATCGACACCGTTACGAATGGTGGCGATTTCGGTACGCTGACCTGTAGAGGAGACATTATAGACTTTTACACTGCCATCGGGTTGAAGTTCGGAAATAACGGAGTTGCCGTTGGTACCATCTATACCATTACGGATGGTAGCGATTTCAGTGCGCTCGCCTGTAGATGAGACATTATAGACTTTTACAGTACCATCAGTTTGACGTTCGGAAACGACGGAGCTACCATTGGTTCCATCTTGACCTTTAGCTCCATCGCGACCATCGACACCATTACGAATAGTGGCGATTTCAGTGCGCTCTCCTGTTGATGAGACATTGTAGACTTTTACACTGCCATCGGACTGAAGTTCAGAAACGACAGAGCTGCCATTGGTTCCATCCTGACCTTTGGCACCATCGCGACCATCGACACCGTTACGGATGGTGGCGATTTCGGTGCGATCACCTGTAGATGAGACATTGTAAACTTTTACAGTACCATCAGTTTGACGTTCGGAAACGACAGAGCTACCATTTGCTCCATCCTGGCCTTTGGCACCATCGATACCATTACGGATAGTGGCGATTTCGGTGCGATCACCTGTAGATGAGACATTGTAGACTTTTACAGTACCATCAGTTTGACGTTCGGAAACGACGGAGCTACCATTTGCTCCATCCTGACCTTTGGCACCATCGATACCATTACGGATAGTGGCGATTTCGGTACGCTGACCTGTAGAGGAGACATTGTAGACTTTTACAGTACCGTCAGTTTGGCGTTCGGAAACGACGGAACTACCATTTGTGCCATCTTGACCGTTGGTACCGTCGACACCATTACGGATGGTGGCAATTTCGGTGCGCTGACCTGTAGAGGAGACATTGTAGACTTTTACACTACCATCTGGTTGAAGTTCAGAAACGACAGAGCTGCCATTTACACCGTCGCGACCATTGGTTCCATCTTGACCGTTGGCGCCATCGCGACCATCGACACCGTTACGAATAGTGGCGATTTCGCTGCGCTCGCCCGTAGATGAGACATTGTAGACTTTTACAGTACCATCGGGTTGAAGTTCAGAAACGACAGAGCTGCCATTTACACCGTCGCGACCGTTGGTGCCATCTTGACCGTTGGCGCCATCGCGACCATCGATACCATTACGGATGGTGGCGATTTCGGTGCGCTGACCTGTAGATGAGACATTGTAAACTTTTACAGTACCATCAGTTTGACGTTCAGAAACGACAGAACTTCCATTTACACCGTCGCGACCGTTGGTACCATCAACACCGTTACGGATGGTGGCGATTTCAGTGCGCTCGCCTGTAGATGAGACATTATAGACTTTTACAGTACCATCAGTTTGGCGTTCGGAAACAACGGAGCTACCATCTGCTCCATTACGGATAGTGGCGATTTCGCTGCGCTCTCCTGTAGAGGAGACATTGTAGACTTTTACACTGCCATCTGGTTGAAGTTCAGAAACGACGGAGCTACCATTTGCACCATCCTGACCTTTGGCACCGTCACGACCATCGACACCATTACGGATAGTGGCGATTTCGGTACGCTGACCTGTAGATGAGACATTATAAACTTTTACACTACCATCAGTTTGGCGTTCGGAAACAACGGAGCTACCATTGGTTCCATCTTGACCTTTGGCACCGTCACGACCATCTGCTCCATTACGAATTGTTGCAATTTCAGTGCGCTCTCCTTTTGATGAGACATTATAGACTTTTACACTGCCATCTGGTTGAAGTTCAGAAACGACAGAGCTGCCATTTACACCGTCGCGACCGTTGGTGCCATCTTGACCTTTAGCACCATCGCGACCATCGACACCATTACGAATAGTGGCGATTTCAGTGCGCTCGCCTGTAGATGAGACATTGTAGACTTTTACACTGCCATCGGGTTGAAGCTCAGAAACGACGGAGCTACCATTGGTTCCATCTTGACCTTTGGCGCCATCCACACCATTACGGATAGTAGCGATTTCAGTACGGTCACCTGTTGATGAAACATTGTAGACTTTCACACTGCCATCTGGTTGAAGTTCAGAAACGACAGAGCTGCCATTTACACCGTCGCGACCGTTGGTGCCGTCTTGACCTTTGGCACCGTCTTTGCCATCTACACCGTTACGAATAGTGGCGATTTCGGTGCGCTCGCCCGTAGATGAGACATTGTAGACTTTTACACTACCATCGGGTTGAAGTTCAGAAACGACAGAGCTGCCATTTGCACCATCGCGACCGTTGGTGCCGTCTTGGCCTTTAGCACCATCGCGACCATCAACACCATTACGGATAGTAGCGATTTCGGTACGCTGACCTGTAGAGGAGACATTATAGACTTTTACACTGCCATCTGGTTGAAGTTCAGAAACGACAGAGCTGCCATTTACACCGTCGCGACCATTGGTTCCATCTTGACCTTTGGCACCATCACGACCGTTGGTACCATCGACACCGTTACGGATGGTGGCGATTTCTGTACGGTCGCCTGTAGAAGACACATTGTAGACTTTTACACTACCGTCTGGTTGAAGTTCTGAAACAACAGAACTTCCATTGGCACCATCCTGACCTTTGGCACCGTCGCGACCATCTACACCATTACGGATAGTGGCGATTTCAGTACGGTCGCCTGTAGAAGACACATTGTAGACTTTTACACTACCGTCTGGTTGAAGTTGTGAAACAACTGAGCTGCCATTGGCACCATCACGACCGTTGGTACCATCTTGACCTTTGGCACCATCGCGACCGTCTACACCGTTGCGGATGGTGGCGATTTCAGTACGGTCGCCTGTAGAAGACACATTGTAAATTTTTACACTACCGTCTGGTTGAAGTTGTGAAACAACAGAACTTCCATTGGCACCATCCTGACCTTTGGCACCATCCTGACCTTTGGCACCGTCGCGACCATCTACACCATTACGGATGGTGGCGATTTCAGTACGGTCGCCTGTAGAAGACACATTGTAGACTTTTACACTACCGTCTGGTTGAAGTTCGGATGTGACTGAACTTCCATCTTGACCTTTAGCGCCATCTTTACCGCTACGAATCGTTGTAATTTCAGTGCGCTCTCCTGTTGGGGAAACATTATAAACTGTCACACTACCATCTGGTTGACGTTCGGACGTAACTGAACTTCCATCTACACCGTCGCGACCGTCCTGACCTTTAACGCCATCTTTACCACTACGAATCGTTGTAATTTCGGTGCGCTCTCCTGTTGGGGAAACGTTATAAACTATTACACTGCCATCTGATTGACGTTCGGATGTGACTGAACTTCCATCTTGACCTTTAACGCCATCTTTACCGCTACGAATCGTTGTGATTTCGCTGCGCTCTCCTGTTGGGGAAACGTTATAAACTATTACACTACCATCTGGTTGACGTTCGGACGTAACTGAACTTCCATCTACACCGTCGCGACCGTCCTGACCTTTAGCCCCATCTTTACCGCTACGAATCGTTGTAATTTCGGTACGCTGACCTGTTGGAGAAACATTGTAAACTATTACACTACCATCTGGTTGACGTTCGGACGTAACTGAACTTCCATCTACACCGTCGCGACCGTTGGTTCCATCTTGACCTTTAGCGCCATCTTTACCGCTACGAATCGTTGTGATTTCGCTGCGCTCTCCTGTTGGAGAAACATTGTAAACTATTACACTGCCATCTGGTTGACGTTCGGACGTAACTGAACTTCCATCTACACCGTCGCGACCGTCCTGACCTTTAACGCCATCTTTACCACTACGAATCGTTGTAATTTCGGTGCGCTCTCCTGTTGGGGAAACGTTATAAACTATTACACTGCCATCTGATTGACGTTCGGATGTGACTGAACTTCCATCTTGACCTTTAGCGCCATCTTTACCGCTACGAATCGTTGTGATTTCGGTGCGCTCTCCTGTTGGGGAAACGTTATAAACTATTACACTACCATCTGGTTGACGTTCGGACGTAACTGAACTTCCATCTACACCGTCGCGACCGTTGGTTCCATCTTGACCTTTAGCCCCATCTTTACCGCTACGAATCGTTGTGATTTCGGTGCGCTCTCCTGTTGGGGAAACGTTATAAACTATTACACTGCCATCTGGTTGACGTTCGGACGTAACTGAACTTCCATCTACACCGTTCTTACCGTCTTGACCTTTAGCGCCATCTTTACCGCTACGAATCGTTGTAATTTCGGTACGCTCTCCTGTTGGGGAAACGTTATAAACTATTACACTGCCATCTGATTGACGTTCGGACGTAACTGAACTTCCATCTACACCGTTCTTACCGTCTTGACCTTTTGCTCCATCTTTACCACTACGAATGGTTGTGATTTCGGTGCGCTGACCGGTTGGGGAAACATTATAAACGGTCACACTACCATCTGGTTGACGTTCGGACGTAACTGAACTGCCATTTGCACCGTCGCGACCATTGTAAATAGTCTGACGATTGATTTCACGACCATCGCCATCACGAACGATAATTAACGTTCCAATCACTCTATTACCATCTACCACTGGCAGTTGTTCAATAGTCGGTGTTTTGCCATCCTTCCCATCGCTACCATTTAAGATATTTCTACGAGAAACGATTTGCCCATCACCGTCTTTTACAATAACTGTTGTTCCGAGGACACGACCATCTTGACCTGTATAAGGTTGTAAATCTACACTCGGAGTTTTACCATCTATACCATCACGGCCGTCACGACCATTGGTACCGTCTTTTCCATCTCGGATAAAGGTAGTAAAACTGCTACCATTCGGTCTAGTAACGGTAACATTGTGACCTTTTGTTCCATCTGTTGCAACAGCAGGAGTTACACTAATATCTGCATTTCGACCATCGCGACCGTCTTTTCCATCACGAACAAATCGAGTATATCTGCTACCATCAGCGCCAGTAACTGTGATATTGTATCCTGGTGTGCCATCCGCAGCTTGTGCAGGTTCAACAGTAATATCTGCATTTCGACCATCTTGACCTCGTTCTCCTTGTAAACCATCTGGGATAAAGACCTGTCGGATAATTCTACCGTTTGGACCATCTCTAAAGGTCAATTCCGTACCATTGACCAATGGCCCTCCATCTACAGAACCCTGTTTTCGAACTGTAGTCACATCAATATTCGGTGCTGCAACTGGTGCCTCTATACCATCTTTGATATTAACCTCAATGATTTGATTGCGTGCCGGTGTATGTACAGTCGCTTGACCATACTCATAACGATGAGATTCCTCTGTACCATTTGCACCAATGTAAGCAATCCGTTTAACAGGGATTTGCATCACCCCATTTGCACCGGCTTCAACTTGTCTGGTGAAACCAGGAGCCTGGTCAGGCATAACAACGAAGCGGTATTCTGTTTGAAACGGAATCGGCATCGCAATAGGAGGCAAGGTCGTTGTGATTTCATTTCTACTTGGATTAGGATCAATGGTTACGACACTCTTATTCCAGAAGTAGTTATCTGAAGAGAAGAAATCTTTAGTGTTGTTAGCCCCAGTATCAACTGAGAACATACCAATGTGGTTATCAATACTCAAATCCCCATTCCAGTTTTTAACAGGTACTGTAAACTTCACATTGAGTGGGCCGCTCATCACCTGGGCGTTTGTGTATTGGATAGGCGCTGTCGGACTGTAACCAGTAATGGTATTTCGACGTCCACCATTAACAAGATTTACCCTAGAAGTATTCCTCCCAGCAACAACCGTTGCAGCACTTGGCGCACCGTAGGCATTTCCAAGATTGACTACAAAATCAGCCACGTGAGTACCTGAACTACCACTGATTCCGTCTAATTTATAATTCAGTTCGAAATCCATGGTATTCCTGGTTCGGTTCGGCGTCACAGTCAAGGTGTAGTTTGCCGGACCATAGGCAAAGGTCTGCCCTTTTGCATTAACCACATACTTGTTCTGATTATTAGGTGTAATCAGTGTTTCTGACATAACTACCAAATTGAGTGGTTGCGGAAGGTTGGTATTTCCTAATTTATTTTGAATATAGAATTTTTTCTCAGCTTCACTGAAACCAGCTAAACTTCTTATTTCTTCCTCTGTTAGTTGAACAGAATTCAATCCTGTTTGTTGAGCAAGAATTTGATTGAACAGAGTAAGTTTCTCTTCTTCAGAAAGACCTAAAGTTTCCAAGTCTGCAAAACTCATATTGGCCAAATCCAACTGACTCAAATCACGATCTTGCGAAGCCGGAGTATCAGTTTGAGTTTCTGCTGATCTTGTTGAACTTGCAATATTTTCTTTATTAGCTTCTGTTCCGTTGCTATTAGAAACAGATGTAGCCTTCGTTAGATTTTCTTCATTCGTTTCTTGTTTGACAACTTCTTGCTTATCTTCAACTTTTTCATCTGAGGATGAAGTTGACAATCCTACTGGTGCAGGAGTAATCTCCTCCACAATTTCCTGTGCTTTAGGATCAGCTACTTCCTGAGCGGAACTAGGAACAGTTGCTGACTTAGTAGCAATCGTTTCCTCTGTTTCTTTAGGCTGTTCGTCTACTAGCTGAGTGGAACTTGGGGGTGTTGCAAGCACGGCAGAAGTTGGTTCTACTGTTTGTACAACCTGTCCTGCTTCTTGCTGAACCGAATGAGAAACCACTTCGTTTGCCTGAGCACTTGAATCCAGTGGTTTGTCCACCAGCTCGGTCGTCTGTGGCAACTGACCTGCTTCAAGCTCTTCTGCAGCAGCTTTTAAGGCTCCACCGCTGAACATAAATAAGAAACCGATTAAAACTGAGGCCGCACCCGATTTAAACTTTTTAATGGTAAACCGTTGCTTCGAGCGCAATGCTTCGCTTTCAAGCTGTTTATTATCAAAAAACATAAGAATTCCTTTCCATATTCCAACAACTTTATAAAGAAATAGTTGCATGATTACAAGATACATTATATAATGTGTATAAAATGAATGTTTCACAAAAAATACATTTTTGTGCAGTGCATTTATTTTTTTCAATTTTTATTTATTAAATTTATAACGGAGTTATATATATATGGAAAAGTATTTTACAACCAGCCAGAAATTTCTAGAAGCCTATTTTGACCTAACAAAATCCACGGAAAAAGACAATTTCACTATTAACCAAATTGCCGACCGAGCTAATTTGAGCCGTCGGGTATTTTATCATTACTATAATTCCAAGGAAACCTTTTTGGAAGAAGCGCTTGAATATATCCTGAACGAGATTAATATTATTCTTGCGAAAGACCCAACCTTGAGCGATGATGTTATCGCTGAAATGCTGACCTTCTTGTATAATAATCGCTCAATCGCTGTGGATTTTGTCACCATTATCCCTCATATTTCTTTAGAAGTTACCAAGTATATTACCGAAGTTGTTGAAAATTCTAGTATTCCTAATCTTCCAAAACAACTTGAACAGGCATATAAAATTCCTTATGAGTATGCCTTAACTGTTTATGTTTCAACCATCGACAGCATTATCAAACATTGGATACAGAATGGCTGCCAGGAACCCCCTGAAATCATTCATCGCTACATCTTATCCATTGTACGTATTTAACTTTTTATTCTTTCGATCATAGGACTGGCTGATTATAGTGGAAGATGTAAGAAAAGAGCGTTTATCCAATGTCAGAGCAAAGAATAGCTCTACGCATTACAGAGCCATAAAACGAAGAAAGAGTCGCAATTTGCGGCTCTTTCTTCGTTTTTCCTTATCTATCTCTAGGCTGGAACCACTTCTCAGGGGTTCCTGTCAACATCTCCGTGCGGGGATTGGCTTTAACAGTCTGGGGAAGTGAAACAGTTCAGTAAGCTGTTTCAGCTCAACTACTGGAAACAAAGACTTGTTGACTAACTATTTTTTAGACAGTCGAGTTTTCCCACACCCCTACTCCACATAAAATAAACAGAGCTATCCCCCATCTCTCAACAAGTAGGGCAAATAATATTACTGTGGGGAGATTGAAAAATGGTCATGGTAGGCAAATAAAAATATGTTCATTCCTTCAAACCTCACACAAAATCCGTCTATCTGACTATCCACTTTTCTTCCTTATTCCCCATCAAAAACATCATCCCATTTGTGTCGAACTCTATCAAATTGTGAATGTCCAAGCAATTCTACAACATCTTCGTATACAGATTGATATCTTGCGTTTATAGATAAATCGAACATCAAAATCACTATCAGGAGACTCGAACCCCCAAGCTCTACTGCCAGACTCTACTGCCCACAAGACCTCGACATCATATTTTGCTTCAATCTCCCGCAATTTCCGAGGAACTAAAATCATCATTTCTTCTTGTGTTTGCATACTCCATCCTCTTTCAAATCTTATAAATTATTACTATCATTTTTCTCTTGACACTCTAAAGAGCATATAAATTGCTTCGTTTTTAAATCTGAGAAATGCGTCCATTCGCCACAACAAACACAAGTTCCTTTTCGCCTATGCTCCATTAGACCAAGAGATGGTATTCTATCTTTATACACTGCTCCAATAAAGAGATTGGGACGTTTTTTCGTTTGTTGCTCCCAAACCACTCTTCGTTTCAATAAGTAACTATCAAATTTTTCGTGCCACAGTAAAGCAGGGTGCATTTCCATACATGTTGGACACCATATGCCATCTATTTCTAAATTAACCTCACCCAAATTTGTAACTCAATATTCTACTCTATTGTGAAACATCTACTATTATCAATTAATATTCGCGTTTCCCCTCTAAGATTTAGCTTGAATATTCAATTTATCTAATATTTTACCGTCAATATGAAGTCAAAATTTCATCTTGACTAAAAAAAACATCAATTTTTTGATTATATGGTGACTTGCTGCTTTCTAAGACATACTTCTGGCCATTTCTTTCAACAAATAAAACAAGTTCTGTTCCTGCTTCATTCACATAGCAGTCATTGAGGATATACAATTCTCCTTCTCCAATCACATAACCATAAAACTGGAATGATATTGGATTATCGTTCAAAAATACGGACTTAAGTAATTCATCGGGCACTGAGTAACCGTAATATTTTTGCTGTGTAGCTGGAGTCCCTTGAAGATAACGTATACTTTTTTTATTGGCATAAGTTTCTATTAAATCAGAAGTTTCCGAAGTGGAAAAATCCCTTACTTGTTCTTCTTCCTCCAACAAGTCATGCAACACCATTTCGATTAACTCTTTGTCTGTGGAAAATTCTTGTTTGAGTTCCTCTGCTTTCATTATCATTGCAGAAAATATTGTTTGAACACTTTGTTGCTGTTCTTGTGGTAAAGATTCAATATAATGACGTTGTTCATCTCGAGATTGAATAAGTATACTACGATAATAACTCTCCGATTGCGAATAGGTTCTATCAGATTCCTCCGAATTTGTTTGAGCTTGGTCCATTTTCCTATTAGTTGATGAAGTAGAACTAAGATCATTACTTGATGTCGTATTTGTTTTTTCAAAATTACATGCAGACAAGAATACCAGTAAACCTGCTGTTAAAATGAAAAATCTTTTCATGAGCAAATCCTATCTGTATATTAATTTATACTTATTATACAAGTAATTGCTCTATTTTTCAATCAGAAATAGTAAGAGGGAAATCTATTTTTTATAGCAATCAAAGAATTGATTGAAGAAATTAGCCTAAACTAGACTTTTCTTCAATCAATATTAATTCAAACTACTATTCCTCTTCATAATTAATAAGTAAGCAACTTGCTCTCACTTATTATATTCGCAATGCAAAATAAATTTTGGAATTTTTTTCAAAAAAAGTTAAATTGTATTGTATCAATTTCAGAACTCACACTTCAATCGACCATTAAGGCGATATTAGAGGTGGGTACGTTTCTATTCCCAAAAACTCCTTGTCAATGGAAACAAACACGTACCCACAGGGTAAATGGAAATAGATTTTGATAATTCCTGCTATCACTTCTACTCACTCCAAAAAATTTCTCACTCTAATACTTCCCCCATACGACAAAAAGCCTTGCAATCAAGGCTTTTCATTATCCCTTTCGTTCAAAGGATTCTAGGCTTTTACGAGCAGAGCAACACACTCAACTTGTTCATCATTGTCCAAACCTATATTTAAATCTTCATCGATGATAGGAAGTTTAAATGTAATTGATTTTAGCCATTGTCCATTCGGTTGCTTTTCTTCGTAAATTTGAATTTCAGAAATCAAAGCTGTAATTAACTGTCTACGCTCTAATTTATCAATATACGCTTATATTAAAACAAATTTTCCAGTCTTAAAAATGACTGTTTCCAAACCTTTTCAAACCATAAACGTGCCTGTTCCCATTTTTCTCCCTCTCCCCAACCACTATGAATCAAATGAATTTCCGTCTTATTTTCTTTTTCTGCAAAGAATGTAATACATACATGAGTCAGTGGTTTTGCAACATTCATTACATCCGCATATTGTACCGGACCTTTCCAATTGAAGCATAATAGTTTATTCAATTCAAATGCTGTTACTTTGCACCCTAAAGTACTATTATTTTCATTATCATTTTTATCCCAAAAAAGTTCATATTTCCCACCAACCCAAGGTTCTATTTCTGATTTTTCTGTTAGCCAAGTTATAATCTCTTCATTCTTAGTGAATAAACAAAATGCTCTTTCTGATGAACAGTTTAAGAGTGCCTTGCAATGGATTATTTTATTCATAATTTCTCCTTTCGCTTATATTCATTTTAATCTTTCCACCCACAATTATCCCACGCAATAAAAGTATATATCTCAAATGATTGCCCTCCTTAAATTTTACATTGCTTTCGTCTTAATTCTAATTTTTCTCTCTGAATAATCAACAACATTATACCATTTTTAAGCCATTTTTTCTATTGTCAAATTTCCTATTTTCTCCCACATGCAGCACGGATAAAAAGGAACCTAAATGATATATACAAAATTTCTGTTTTCACTATTTCCGTTCCGCTTTCACTACCTTAAACAATTTATCTTGAAATGTATCTTTGCTCTTTTTGTCAAAATATATCTCTGTTATAAAGGTTTTTCCGTTTATCTTTTTTGTTATAACACCATCAGGCTTTTGATGTTGTTCTTTCTGTAAAATGCCTTAACGCATCCATGATAGCTTCTTCTTTCTCAGGTGTACATTGTGGAATAACTTGTTTTTCTTTTTTTGACTTATTATAATTTTCTCTCAACTCTATTCCACATTTCTTTTTAATCTGGGCAATATAGAGTGCTGAAACTTTCAAACCAAATTTTTCTAATATATATTCCTTAATCTGAGCATAAGTAGCTTTGCTCTCCGCACTTGTCAAATCAAGTTCATCTAGCTCTACTTCAACACTTATATGCTTATCGACATTAAGTTTGGACAATAATGCTACCGTCTCGACGTGTGCTGATAGGTCTAACCTATATTATGAAACGAAATTAACTTGGATTAATTTTCGATAATACTATGGAACGATAATTCTAATCCATTAAATGGAAATCAATAACATAAAGTGGTACTTCAGTTAGGCTATGAATTTGACTAACTACAGATTCATCATCAATTACTCCTGATTGGACCATAAAAGTTTGAAATTCCATCATGTAACTATCGAAATTATCAACCACTTTTTCTTCTGCAATTGCTACAAATTCAATCAGTTTCTACAATATCTTATGACCTCCAAATTGTTCTACAATTTGATTCTACCACAAAAACGCAAAAAAGGCTGTAACCACAGTGGTTTCCCACTGTCGTCACAGCCTTTCTTTACTCTATAAATCTACCTCAGTTCCTTCCAGGAATCGAACCGCGATTTCGCCTTTAAGTCCTATCGAGATATCGTTAAAAGGTATCAGATAGATTAACTGGTATTTTTTTAGCTTTAGTTATCGGAATCCAAAGCTCCATTTTATAATCTTTACTATCCATATCACCTTCATAATAATATTCAAAGTCAGGTTTTCCTGAATGAACATAACCATGCTCAGGGAAGAAAACTTCCAACGCATATTTCCATCCGTTATGAATACAATCCGGAACAGATCCTATTAATTCTACAACAGCATACTCCGCTTCTTCCACTTCCAAAACATCTAAGCCTATGCTTCTTGCTTTATCCACATCATTAACAATATAGCTTTCTATATCGTTTGGGTAAAATTTTGCCGATAACGATTTGATACTGTTCATTCATCATTTTACCACAAAAACGCAAAAAAGGCTGTAACCACAATGGTTTCCCCCTGTAGTTACAGCCTTTGCAGACCATACCGCCCCAAAACAGGTACAACTTCAAGCCCTCATATCTAAAAAAACTGTTCTTACTTTCCTCAAGCTCCCGGATCTTCTGCTTCATCACGCTCGTAAGTGTATCAGACTGCTTCTCAAGAAGCTTTGTAGCCCTCTGTATAGCCTCTATATTCGCCTGTAACGCCTTTCTAACCTCTTGGACGGTGTTTTCCTTAACCTCATCTTTCAGGCTCCCAATCTCGCCCGATATAGCGTCTTGAAGCAATTCGTTGCTGTTCTTCAGCAGCTCTACGCTCTGCTTCAGCTCGCTGATGAGCTTCCTGTTCTGCTCTGCGTCTCTCTGCCTGTTCTGCTCTGCCCTCACTTGTTCTTGATTTGACTGCTTCATCAATTCCTCGCAGTTCTCGCTCGACATCGCCAACGCTTCTTTGAGCAGACTGTTTTCCAGCTCTGTCCGGCTCTGTCGGTTTAACTCTTGAAGCTGCTCTCTTGGACTGCTCTGCTTCTGCTGTTCGTGCATTTCTCTCAAACTCATGCTCCATACTCTCCTTTCCAAAATCCATATTGTAGTATTTTTCCAGCTTGTTATCCCTGATTTTACAAGCCTTTTCTCCTGCCTGTTCCCTGGCTAAGTCGGTATATGTGATGTACTTGTGGCTGTCCTGCCAGTCCACCCCGTACCCTCTTTCATTCATCAGCCGGATAAAGGTTTCCCGGCTGGTCGCTGTTTCCTTACAATCCAGCACCGCAAGGGCAATATCCTGCACATAGCTTTTGACCTTTCCCTGCTCTGCCTGTTTCAAAAGCTGGTAGGTGTCTTTGCTCCATGCCACCGTTTCTTCCCGGACTTCTCCAGCAAATGTCTTTCCTTTCTCCGGCACATGCAAGCCCTGTTCCCAGCTCTGCTCGTTGCACCGTTCCTTTAAGTCTTTAAGGTCGTGCTTACTCAGAGGGTAATTTAGGGTATAACAAAATAACCCACCCGAATATCGTTTTTTTTATTTGGTGAGTTTGTTCTTTCAAATACGAAACAAATGCTCATGTACGGTAAAGTATCACAAGAAAATTATGTCGAATTGACAGCCGCCTCCGCTATACCGAATAAGGAAATAAAGAGTCCTCAAATTTTGCGCTACTAAATGAAGACGAGCGGAAGTAATCTCCCGCTCGTCAGTAAACTTAACTATGCCATATCAATCCCGCTTCTTTCCCGCCACCGGCACTAAGAACAGCGCGGGCAACAGCAGGAAAGCGGTACAGACCAGCCCCCAGGGTATGGACACCTGCTGGGCTACCAGCCCCACAATAGGCCCGCCGATGATCTGCCCGAAAGAGTCCAGCTGTCCGCTGGTGGAAAAGACTGTGGCGCGCATTTTCTCATCCACATGGTCGTTCATCCAGGCGGCCAGCACAGGCTCCTTGATGGTGCGCATAAGCCCCGCCAGCAGGAACACCAACAACATGAACCAAAAGCTCCGCCCCACCGCGAAGAGAACCAGGCACAGGATATACCCGGCGCTGGTGGACATGACCACACTGGTTCGGCTGACAGTCCCTTTTTTCTCCATGCGGGCGATGAGCAACTGAGAAGCCAGAATACCTAAGCCGTTGCCGATAAGACTGATAACACCGAACCAAGTGACGCTGTTCAGCGGCCCGATAACGGGTATTACCGTGTCATCCAGAAAATGAGCGGTGGAGAGCCGGTCAAAGCCTTCACTGGCAAGTCCCCCGCATAGTGTGATTGCTAAGAGCGCCAGCAACACAGGTGCGCCTTTCACAAAGCCCAGGTTGAGCTTGAACAGGCAGACAAAGTCTTTAAGCAAGCCCTGCCGTTCCTCAATAGCAGGGGAGAAGTTGGTTTCTGGCATGATGCGAACCATCACCAGCCCCAACAACAAGCACAAACTGCCCCCCAAGATGACAGGCATTTGCAGGTTTATGTTTCCCAGCAGTGTGCCCAGCACCACGCCCAGAACGCCGCCGATTTGCCCCATTTGACTGCCCCGCAGGAACACCTTGTCTATGGGTTTGTCCTCTTCCTCCGAGGCAATCCACGCCTCCAGAGCGCCGGTGATGAAGGTATCACCGCAACCCCAGACAACCTGGGCCAGCAGAACCGGCGCGAACCACGGTAGCGCACCCTCCATCAGAAAGCCCAGGCCGTAGAGGAACATTCCAATCAGCACCGAGCGCCGACGGCTATACAAATCCGCCACCACACCGGTGGGTATCTCGAACAGAAAGCAGGAGGTCTCCAGAACCGTCCCTACCAGGACAAGCTGGAAAGCATCCAGCTGCACCACCTCCAGGTGGTACACGATGGAAAGCACTGTGGACATAGAAACCGCCAGGGAACAGACAAATCGGAACAGCAGGTAGACAGAATATGCCTTTGAATTTTTAGCAAACATGAAGTTACATTCTCCTTTCAAATCTCATTTTATATGACTTTTGCAAGCTGTTAAGCTAACTTGTGGAACATATGCCGAACCTTATCTATACGGCTATTCGGGCGGCGGGGTTGGCAAATAAATTTACCAATAGCTGGCTGGTATCCTTTTAACTCTGTCAAGCAGACTCCCTGCCCATTTGTGAAATAAGTTAAATCGTTCCTGTATTCTTGAATACATCTAGCAGGGATTTCTCCTTTCAGAATGACCTCGTCATTCTTTATCTGAGTACTTACAATATCTGCACAATACCTTGGAGCATCATGATACGCCCGTGAGAGATATTCTTGCGGTGCATAAATTTCAAAATAGAGATATGGTTCTAATAATTCTGTCCCCGCTCTTCTTAAAGCCTGCTCCAATACAATAGGAGAAAGCAGCCGAAAATCTGCCGGGGTGCTTACGGGACTATAATACTCACCATATTCAAAACAGATTTTACAGTCTGTCACTTCCCATCCATACATCCCTTGCTCACAACCATAACGAACTCCTTCCATAACTGCATTTTGGAATGATTGGTTTAAATACCCAAGTGAAACCCGGCTTTCATACTGCACCCCGCTCCCAAGAGGGAGCGGTTCTACTGATAATCCAATAGTAGCCCAGAAAGGATTCGGCGGCACTTCAATATGGATGGTATATTCTGCTTTTCCTAACGGTCTTTCCATGTATATAACAGTAGGTTCTTTTATTTCTGCCTCTACATGATACTTTTCCTCAAGAATGGCACAAATAACTTCCATCTGTACCTTCCCCAAAAAGGAAAGTATAATTTCATGCGTTGTAGTATCCACGTAATACTTTAAAAGAGGATCGCCATCTGAGATTTCTGTAAGCGCCTCAAGTAACACTTCCCGCTGTTCGGATTTCTTTACTTCAATTGTTGTTTGGAGTATAGGGAGCGGATTTTCAATAGATTCCCGCTGCGGCAACAGTATTTCGTTCCCCAAAATACTGTTTAGCTGCAAAACATCATTTGGTAAAATTACAATTTCACCAGAGTAAGCCGTATCTGCTAAACACAATTCACCGTTTGTAGGAATACTCATCTCTGTAATTTTTATTTTCTCTTTTTCTGATATTCTGACAACGTCCCTCGAATGCAATGCGCCGCTGTACAGACGCACATAAGCCAAACGCCTCCTTTTTTCTGAATATTCAATCTTAAAAACCTGCCCGCATAGTTCAGACTGTTCTTTGGGCGTTGATGAATAAAACTTACTGGCAATCACTTCTATAAGCTGCCGAATCCCCAGATTGTTTTTAGCACTTCCGTGATAAACGGGAAATAACGTTCCGTTTTGGAATCTCCTGTTTTCTTCCTGTTCCAGTTCTGACATTTTAAACGGTTTCCCTGACATATATTTCTCTAATAGTTCATCGTTTCCCATAATTACCGCATCCCACTGTTCCATATCGTCATTGTCCGTTACATTTATATGGGGATGCTGCCCAACCTTTTGCTTCACTATAATTTCCGAAGAAAGCTTTGCTTTCATTTCTTGATATACCATTGGCAAATCAATCCCCTCTTGGTCAATTTTATTGATGAAAAAAATTGTCGGAATCTTCATTGTCTGTAGTGCATGAAACAGTATACGGGTCTGTGCCTGTATGCCATCCTTTGCAGAAACTAATAATACTGCTCCGTCTAATACGGATAAAGAACGGTATACTTCCGCCAAAAAATCCATATGGCCTGGCGTATCTATAATGTTGACTTTTACATCCTCCCACTGAAAAGATGTCACTGCTGTCTGGATAGTGATTCCCCTTTGACGCTCCAAATTCATTGTATCTGTCCTTGTTGTGCCTTTATCTACGCTCCCTGGTTCTGCAATTGCACCACTGGTATACAATAAACTCTCCGTTAATGTTGTCTTTCCTGCGTCAACGTGAGCCAGAATGCCTAAGTTAATTATTTTCATGTGATTTTCCTCCTATCAACACCCAAAAAAGGGCATAAAAATACCCAGTGATAAATACTCCTATCACTGGGTAAATAACTCCAATAGCCCCAAAACACTTATATGTTTTCGGGCATATAAAATTACATGATAAAAGTATTCTTAAACTGGGTACAAAAAACTAAGCCCCATATTAAAAGTGAAACGGGACTGCTACTTTTTGTTCCCACTATCAAATTGACAGTTTATTTAAGAATACCTTGCCGCATATTTATCAACTCCTTGTATAATACTGAATCTAATTATATTCCTTAACCCTTTATTTGTCAAGCTGACAAACTAAAGCAGAAAAAGCGGCAGGATTTCCCCCTGCCACTAATCATCTGTTTATGCAAAAATAATTTCCTTTTCCACAATCTCCCTCGCACAAGCCCTTATGTTATTGAGGCATCCTGTCCATTCTAAGGCGTTTTCTGCCTTTAGCTGTTCCGTTATGCCCTGTGCCTGTTTCATACCCTCTATGAGCCTTTCAAAGCGTTCCTGTGCCTGTCTGTCAATGTCGGCAAGGTAAGCGTTAAGTCTGCCGCTTGTAAGAAGATTGGTGTATGTAACTTTGCAGTGATGCTTCAGATAATCCAAATGCCGCTGTCCCCAGATGCCTATCGGCTGTTCTTCTTCGGCGGGTACAGTTAAGCACGGTATTAAATAATCGCCTTGCCTTTCGTATTTGCCGCCCATTTCCTCAAAAATTGTCTTTGCCATTGTCTGTTACCTCAAAAGCCCTCTTTAAAGGGCTTTTATGCTTATTTTGAAAAAGAGATAAAATCAATATATCCCTTTTCTCCGATTTTTACAACGGCATTGTAGGACTTTCTATCTTTCGTTTTGATTCCTTTTACCAGGGTTTCTTTTCCCTCTAGTAATTCTTTTACATTCGTTTTGGTTAGTTTTTTCTTTCTAAAATGTTCAGCTAAAGTAAACTTACATTCAGGATAATTTGAACAACCATAAAACGATTTTTTTAATACAAT
>NZ_POQQ01000023.1 GCF_002964575.1 Streptococcus suis
GAACCCCTTATTTACAATATACTACTCTTAAAATCCTCTTGCAACTACTAACTAAACAATACTTTCAGTTAGGCGGTTTTAATTTTGGAAGTTGTGATATAATCAATAGGTCGCAACACCAAGTTAGCGCTAGCTAAGGAGGTGAGACTTTTATGCTACACACATTTCTTGAGCTTGTTTTGCTACCGTTGCTTGTCAGCGTAGTTGCAGAACTTATTACGGAGTGGCTAGTCCGTAAGTGGCGAAACAAATGCGACAAATAATCTAGCCTGCGTGCCTTGAGCAAGCACAAAAAAACACCCTTGGCTGCAACCGTGGGTGTTTTCTTTATGCTTACATCTCTTGAACTTTTAAGCACCTTTAGTGTAACACACAAGGCTCATTTTGTCACGTAACACGAAGCAACTCGCTCCGCTATCATTAGTTCTCTAAAAAATCATATATGTTCATTTGGAGTTCGCCCATATCTGATGAACCACTTTGACGTCGATCGATAAGGGTCATCTCATATCCCTCCACTTTTCTCCCATTCATAATTGTTTCTAAATATACCTCTATTCCTAATTTTTTCTCTAATTCCTCTATCCCTTTGACTAAGCAGTTTCTCTTGAAGATAGCTGGAGACATACGTCTAGCGG
>NZ_POQQ01000024.1 GCF_002964575.1 Streptococcus suis
AGGCCAATGTCATTAAGTTAAGCATTTAAGCAGCTAAAGAAACTATTCCCGTCTGAGACTTCATGACAAAACGGGAATAGTTTTTGTATTTAGGGCGCACAAAAAGGAAGGTTTTTAACCCAAATTTTTAACTATTATGATATTCTATAAGTGAAGCTTACGGGAGCCTGGCTTTTTATCTTTCTTTGGAAGGTTCGATTGGGTCGAATAATGGATAAATGCTTAGCAATGTAGGTTTCTAATTGGAAGGAAGTAAGTTCTTCTCTAAGAAATTTTCGACAGGCATAAACAGCGTCTGAAAAACAAATTTTATAAGTCTGTTTTAACTTTGATGTTTTAAT
>NZ_POQQ01000025.1 GCF_002964575.1 Streptococcus suis
TATACTGTTTATACATTTTCATGCCTTTCTAGTTGTTTTGTGGTTATTATAATTATAAAGCATGAAATGGAAAACGAGCAACTCCTAATTGGAATTGCTCGTTTTTTTATATGTGAGAAGCTAGTTTTTGCCCAGCCTCTCGATTGTCGAAGTAATAAAAGATAAACTAAATGACGATAATCAAAATTTTTCGCATGATAGCAAAAGGTTGACCTAGGCCAACCTTCTTCATATTATTTTTCATTCTCAACCGCTGCTGTGACAAAGGCTGTGTAAAGCCCTTCTGGGCGGTTTGGTCGAGATTGGAGTTCTGGATGATACTGACAGGCCACAAAGAACTTATTCTCAGGGATTTCGACAATCTCAACCAAGCGGTTATCTGGTGATACACCTGAGAAAACAAAGCCAGCTGCTTCAAATTGTTGACGGAAGTCATTATTAAACTCGTAACGGTGGCGGTGGCGACGTTGGACAACTTCTTGATTGTCATAAGCTGCAGCTGCCTTCGAGCCACGTTTGAGTTTGCTTGGATAGAGTCCCAGACGGAGCGTTCCGCCCAAGTCTTCCACGCCAATTTGATCACGCATGATGTCGATAATCGGATACTTGGTTTCAGGATCTAGCTCAAAACTATTGGCTCCTTCTAATCCAAGAACGTGGCGAGCAAATTCCACACAGGTCAACTGCATGCCCAAGCAGACACCCAACATAGGCACATCATTCTCACGTGCATAGCGAATGGCTTGAATTTTCCCTTCTGTACCACGCTGACCAAAGCCACCAGGTACGATGATGCCTTGGGCTTGTCCAAGTCGGTCAGCAACATTTTCTGCCGTCAGGTCATTGGCATTGACCCAATCCAACTCAATCGCAGCATCGTTGGCATAGCCAGAGTGTTTCAAGGCTTCTACAACTGAAATGTAGGCATCTTGGAGCTCAACGTATTTTCCAACAAGGGCAATCTTGACTGTCTTCTTGAGATTCAAGACCTTGTCAACCATGGCAGACCAGTCTGTCATATCTGCAGGTGGCACATCCAATTGCAAATGGTCACAGACAATCTGGTCCATGTTTTGTGCCTGCATATTGAGAGGGATTTGATAAAGGTGTTCAACATCCAATGATTCAATGACAGCTTCTGGTGCCACGTCACAGAATTGGGCTAGTTTGTTTTTAATGCCTTGACCAGCTGGTTGCTCAGTACGAATCACCAACATATTTGGTTGAATCCCCAGACCACGCAGTTCTTTAACAGAATGCTGGGTTGGCTTGGTCTTCATCTCCCCTGCCGCCTTGAGATAAGGCAAGAGAGTGGTGTGGATGTACATGACATTATCAGAGCCAACATCTGCCTTCATCTGACGGAGGGCTTCAAGGAAGGGTAGACTTTCAATATCTCCGACAGTTCCCCCTACTTCTGTGATAATGACATCCGCATCTGTCGTACGAGCTGCTCGCTTGATTTTATCCTTTAGCGCATCCGTGATGTGTGGAATGACCTGAACAGTTGCTCCCAGGTACTCACCTTTGCGTTCTTTACGAAGGACTTCGCTGTAAATTTTACCCGTTGTGACGTTGGAATATTTGTTGAGGTTGATGTCGATGAAACGCTCATAGTGACCAAGGTCCAAGTCTGTTTCTGCACCATCATCTGTCACAAATACTTCCCCATGTTGATAAGGACTCATGGTTCCTGGGTCAATGTTGATGTAGGGATCAAATTTTTGGATAGTAACTTTCAATCCTCTATTTTTTAAGAGGCGACCCAAACTCGCTGCCACAATCCCCTTACCAATTGATGACACAACGCCACCAGTTACAAAAATATATTTTGTCATGCAAACTCCTCCTCTGCTGTCTTCTTAATGACGGGGTGTTTTTTAACCATCTTGAAGAAAAAACAAAAATAGCTCCCTATTGACTAGGGAGCTCCGACCTCAAAAGAGGTGCCCGATATTATCTTATCGTAATTTAATGGTCTTGTCAAATACAATTTTATATGACTACTCGTCAATACCTTCCTCATCTGAATAGTCATCATCCACCTCACCCAGATCAACTTGTTCATCATCCAATTCATCATCCGTGATAATTTCGTTGATTTCAGAGTCGTATGATTCTACTTCATCCTTTTCATCATCAGGATTTTCATCATCATATTCAGAAGAAGATCTGTCAGAGTAATCATCCTCATCTTCTGGATCATCATGACCGTAATCGATAGCATCTTCATCACCATCCATGAAGGCATTAACACGTTTTTTCTTACGTTTTGGTGCATCTTCATCATCTTCTTCAAGAGTGATTACTTCTTCATCGATTTCATCGATAGCATACCAAGAACGTAGTCCCCATTTGTTTTCACCAAGCGGAATAAAGCTGCCATCCACATTCAAATCTGAATAAAAGGTTGGTAAAGCTGCACGAATGTCGCTGTTTGATTTTTCAAGGTAGTTTTGAATTTCATTGACCAAGTCGTTGAAATACATTTCATTGTCGCGTCCACGTTCTTCTAAAATAGCACGCGCTACTTCAATCATGGAAAGTTCGCTTTTTTCTTGTCCTGCAAATACGTTAAGTTCCAAGGCTCTTCTCCTTTTTTGTCTTTCCTTTCTATTTTACGCTAAATCTGCTAATTAGTCAAAGATAAGTAAGAATTTTTATAAAAGAAAGGTCCAACTAGAAAAACTAATTGAACCTCATTTTCAACACTCGACCAAGCCAAGTGTCGTAATCTACATTATTTTACAGTTGCAGTGCTTGTGATTACTTCAACAGCTTTCTTGACAGCAATGTCGTGCTTAAGCATTTCTGGTGAAAGCAAGCTACGAACTTGTGCCACTTCCATACGGTAAGTAGCTGCCAAGTCTTCGATTTCTTTTTCGATTTCAGCGTCAGTTGCTTCGAAACCTTCAGCTTTCGCTACTGCTTCAACAACCAAGTTTGTCTTCGTACGTTTTTCAGCATCTGCTTCGTATTGTTTATGAAGGTCTTCACGAGTTGTACCAGTGATTTGGAAGTACATATCTGGTGAGATCCCTTGTTGTTGCATACCACCCAAGAATTCATTGATTGCACGGTGAACTTCTTCGTGGATCATTTCTTCTGGCAATTCAACGATTTCAGCGTTTTCTACAGCCAATTCAAGAGCTGCTGCTTCAACTGCATCGTCAAAGGCAACTTCTTTTGCTGCTTCCAATTCTTTACGGTACTTAGCTTTCAACTCATCAAGTGTTTCTACTTCTTCATCGATGTCTTTTGCCAATTCGTCATCCAAAGCTGGAACTTCTTTTGCTTTTACTTCGTGGATTTTTGTCACGAAGAGGGCTGGTTTACCAGCAAGGTCAGCTGCTTGATAGTCTTCTGGGAAAGTCACTTCAACGTTTACTTCTTCACCAGCTGCGTGGCCTACCAATTGTGCTTCGAAACCTGGGATGAATTGACCTGAACCAAGTCCAAGTGAGAAGTTCTCGCCTTTACCGCCGTCAAATTCAACGCCGTCGATTGAACCTACAAAGTCGATAACAACTGTGTCGCCTTCCGCTGCTGGGCCTTCTTTGATAACCAATTCAGCCAAGTTGTTGCGTTCGCGTTCGATTTTTGCATCTACTTCTTCGTCAGATACTTCTTTAGTTGCTTCTACTGAAACTGCCAAGTTTTTGTAGTCACCCAATTTTACTTCAGGTTTTGTCACAACTTCAGCAGTGATTGTCCAGTCTTGACCTTTTTCCATAGATACAACGTCAATTTTTGGTTGTGCAACGACTTCAAGACCAGCTTCAGCTACAGCTGCTTCATATGCTGCTGGTAAAAGGGCGTTTACTACATCTTGGTAAAGTGCTTCTTCACCAAATTTTTGGTTGAAAACGGCACGTGGCAAGTGACCTTTACGGAAACCTGGAAGATTGATATCTTTCTTAACTTTGTTGAAAACGCGGTCCAATTCTGGTTTGATTGCATCTTGACCGATTGTGAAAGTCAAAACGCCGCGGTTTGTTTCTTTTGCTTCAAATGATACAGACATTCTGTCATTCTCCTTAAAATTTTATTGCATACTCTTCATTATACCACAAATGACAGGGATTTCAACGATTTTATAATGGACTTTCGGGAAATGGCAGAGCTGGAAGCTAATCTTCTAATCTGGTTGTTGTCCATCATGGGCCTGCCACTTGCAGTCTGTCAAGCTCATTTCGGAAAAGACGGCTTCAAAAGAAGAATCTTCTGGCGAGCAGGCATAGATTCCAAAATGGATTTTTCCACCGCCTTCATGTAAGTGGCAAATCCGCATCTGCTCAAAATGGACACCATCTTTAGAGTTTTCAATGCAGAAATCACTACCCTGTCGGCTCAAACGGTAATAGATAGACTTGACAGAAGCGGGTATCTCCTGAGTTGCCCAGTCTGAAAAACCGTGATTGGTCACGACACTGCCCAAGTGCTGAAAGTCTTCATTTTCATACTCAATCGAGCCCTTAATCCAGTTTTCCGAATCCTGATAGACCACGACACCACACTGGTCAAAGCGGGTGTGACTATTGGAAAAATCTGTCTTAACAGTGAAGGAGAAATACTCTTCCTCCGTATCCATCAAGAGCAGGGGCGCATTGTCATTGACAAAATGATAATAAGTCTTCTGCCACAAATCCGTGTAGGCTTGGGTTGTGATTCTGATTTCCTTATCTGAAATCTGGTAGTTTTCTGGCTCTCGCACCCAGTAAAAATCTTTTGTGTTCATTTGATTTCCTTTCGTTGTAGATTATTATACAGACAAAAGATAAGGAAGACAAGTAACTCAATCAACTCTTTCAAAAGCAGGCTAAGGTGATTTTGGGGACGTTGCAGGCCTTGTATCATCAAGAGTAATAGGGACTATTTCTCCAAAAAGTCTATCAAGGCTGTTGAAAAGGCCTCTGCATTTTGGAAGATAGATCCGTGACCCGCATTTGGATAGATGATGAGTTGACTGTTTTTGATTTTCTCATGCATGATATAAGAGTTCTCAGTCGGAACTTGCATATCCTTGTCACCGTTGACGATCAGCGTTGGTTGCGTGATAAAGGCCATATCTTCTTGAGGATCTCTCCCCCAACGTTTGATAGCCTTCAGCTGTGTTAAAAATCCTGGGACATTCATGTCCTTGTCTGCATAGTCGGCTTTTCTTTCTCCCATACGACCCAAAACTTTTTCAGCTTCCAGGCGACCCGCTTCATCGTGGTTGTAGAAGATGTAGCGTTTTGGATCCACGCGCTCCAGACCTGCCTTCAGCATATAGCGGAAGGTTTTTCCTGTCACCTTATCGACTTCTACACCACCACGAGGACCTGTTCCTGCTAGAATCAAGCGGTTAACCATTTGGCTATCGAGACGAACGATTTCTTGGGCGATAAAACCACCCATAGAAAGACCAAGCAGGTTAATTTTCGTATGCCCCAAAGCCTTGATAATAGCATGAGCCTGCTCTGCCATTCCTGGAATAGTAGGTGCTACCTTGCCTTGACTGGCTCCGACCCCAGGCAAATCAAGGACGATGACATGTTCTTTTTCAGCTAGTAAGTCTAGCAATTTTGGATCCCAGTTGTCCAAGGTTGCGGCCAAATGGACCAACATGACCAAGGGCAGTTTAGACTTGCCCTTACCTAGTTCACGGTAGGCAATCTGATTGCCAGCGACAGTAATGTACTGATTTTTAGTTGTGATATAAGACATAAGTACTCCTACTATTCAAAACTGAGGACAGTTTTTCCACGTGAGCGACCGTTGGCTACCTTGTCCAAGGCTGCGTTGACTTCTTCAAATGGATAAACGGTATCGATAGACGGTTTGATTTCTAGTTTGCTGAAAATGTCTGCCACCTCTTGCAACTGTTGACCATTGCTTTCTACGAAGATGAAATGGTAGTGCACACCGTAGCTTTCCGCCATCTTGTCAAACTTGCGACCAACCAAGCCAAGCAGGATTTGTTTCCATTTTGGCAGGTTCATGCGTTTGGCAAAGACACCGTTTGGCATGGCACGGAGGGAAACCAGGTGACCACCTTTTTTCATGATTGACATTTGTTTCTCAGTTTCTGCACCGCCAAGTGTGTCCAAGACATAGTCGATTTGGGAGAGGGTTTTAGTATAATCTTCTGTCTTGTAGTCGATAAACTGGTCAGCACCCAACGCCAATACCCGCTCTGCATTTGCCCCGTCACCGTTGGTAATGACCGTCAAGCCCTTGGCTTTTGCAATGGGAATGGCCATACCACCGACACCACCAGTACCACCTGAGATGAAGATGGTCTTGCCAGCTTCTGCACCCATGAGGTTAAGAGCTTGCATAATAGTTAGGGCCGTAAGAGGAACAGCAGCCGCTTCCACATCTGTCAGATAGGCAGGAACTTTAGCAAGGGCAGCAGCCTCCACCGCTACATACTCGGCAAAGGCACCGATATTGTCGAGAGGAAGACGACCGAAGACACGGTCACCAACTGCAAAATGAGTCACGCTGGATCCGACTTCTGCAACCAAACCAACAACTTCATTGCCCGCTGTTTGTGGCAATTTGTAAGGCACAATCAACTTGACATCGCCACGAGAAATCATGTTGTCCAGAGGATTGACACCTGCCGCTGTCACTTTGACAAGGACTTGGTCTGGCTTGATGTTCGGTTTAGCAATGTCAGTTAGGTCGAGTGCGATATTGTTTTTGTTGTAAGATGTGTGTTGTGCTGCTTTCATGGTTTACTCCTTTTGTTGCACAACTTGTATCGGATACAAGTCTAAGTTGTGTGAAATAGAAACTGACTTGTGAAAGTCAGTTGGATGTTTTTGCCTCTTGATACAAGTTGGCAATGACCTGGGCCAAGCTTTCTTGGGATAATCTATCCTGCAAATCCTGCTCAATGGTCGCAAAGATTGGCTGGACAGCTCCTGCAATGTGCCGACCAACTGGGCAGGCTTGATTGGCGTGCTGGTGCTGTTGAAAGAGCTGGATATGCGTGACTTCCTGGGTGGCATAGTAGATGTCCAGGAGGCTGATGTCCGCCGGATCCTTGCTCAACTCATAGCCAGCCTTGCCCTGCTGGGACTGTATGATGCCTGCATTCTTCAAGAGAGCGATGACCTTGCGGATATAACTGGCATTGGTACCGACACTGGTTGCCAAGGCCTGCGATGTCATGACATCACTGCTCTCGCTAATCATGGTCAAAATATGCAGAGCTACTGAAAATTTGGTATCCATGGAGATCCTCCTTTTTGAACTTGTATCAATTACAAGAACAAATTTAGCATAAAGAAATCTACTTGGCAAGGATTTTGTTCAAAAAAATCACAACCTTCTGGCTGTGATTAATTTTTCCGTATCTGATCTTCCTGATAGGCCGCACGTGCTCCGCCGATCAGTTTGGGACGGCTGGCAAGAGCTGTAACATGGGCCTGGCCGATCTCACGCAAGCTCGGTCTAATTGGCACTTGGACGTGCTTGATGTGCATCCCAATCGCCGTATCACCGATGTCCACACCAGCCTGAGCCGTGATGAATTCCACTTCGACTGGATCCTTCATATACTTGAAGGCTGCCAACTGTCCAGACCCTCCTGCATGAAGGGTGGGGAGGACATTGACCATTTCCAAATCTTTCTGGATAGCCAATTCCCGCTCCACTACCAAGGCACGATTGAGGTGCTCACAGCCTTGGACAGCTAGGTAAATGCCCTTTGGTGTCAAAATATCTAGAATGGTTTCGACAACGGCTTCGCCAACTTCCAGACTGGAATTTTTGCCAATATGCCCACCAATGACCTCACTAGAAGACAAACCCAGTACAAAAATCTGACCCTTTTGCAGATTACTGAGGTCTAAGACTTCTTCAACGATTAGCTGAGTTTGTTCTTTAATCTTTTTGAGCGACATAGCGAATAGCTCCACTTCTCTCTACTAATTTGACCAAGGCAAATCCCAAGCCCATACCGACAAAGTTTTGCATGCTATTGCTTAAAACACTTTCAATGGCTTTCAGGTCATTAAAATAAAGCCGAGAAGCGAGGTAATAGCCCCCAACCATAGAGAGTGTGGACAAGAATAGTCCGACAATCTGCTTCTTGCCTGTCCATCCTGCAAAATAGCCCTGAGCACCGTGGAAAAGCAAACTAAAGAAAGCCCACTGGGGATAGCCCAACAAGAAATCAATCAGAAGCCCTGACAGTCCGCCGACAATGGCTCCTTCTTTCTTGCCCAAGTAAAAGGCTGTAAAGAACACTCCAACATCCAAGAGTGTCACAAAACCCGACGGTGTTGGCAAATGGAAGTGGGCCAAGACCAAGGTCAAGGCGGTTAAGATAGCTAATAATACAAGTTCTTGTGTCTTTTTATTTCTCATACTGAATTACCCCATATTGATCTGATTTTGAAATAGCTGTGTGGACAAAGTCCTTGGACAGTCGGACTGCCTCCAAAGAATTTTGACCTAGCAAAAGCTGACTGGCAATGCTGGACGCAAAGGTACAGCCTGCCCCCACATTGTTTTCCGAAAGTAGGGGAGACTTGAGCACCGCCACTTCCTGCCCGTCATAATAAACATCGACAGCCTGTGAACCTCCCAAGCGATTGCCCCCCTTGATGACCACCGACTTAGCACCCAAGTCATAAAGCGCCACCGCCGCCTGCTCCATCTCTTCCACCGATTGGATGTCTTTTTGGAGCAATAGCTGAGCTTCTGCCAGATTTGGCGTGATGATGCTGACATAGGGAAGGAATTTCAAGAGTTCATCCCTCAGCTGGCTGACCTCGGTATCATGCGTTTCCTTACAGACCAAGACCGGATCCAAGACCACTGGAATATCCTGATGAGCCTTGATAAATTCCAAGGCCTGCTCTGCTATTTCCACCGTCGGAAGTAAACCGATCTTAATAGCTGAAAAGGGCACATCCTTCAAACTAGCCAGCTGCTGAGCAAACACCGCTGCATCTGTCGGAATAACCTCAAAACCTTTTTCCGTCATAGCTGTCAAGCAGGTCACCGCCACAAAACCATGCAGGCCATGGACAGTGTAGGTGGTCAGGTCTGCATGGAGGCCACCACCGCTGAAAATATCATTGCCCGAAAGCGCCAAAATATACTTAGTCTTCATAGATAATCTCCTTTAGATAGAGCCCATTGCCTGCCGCAGTCGGACCTGCCAAACCACGATCTTTTTCTGCCAAAATCCGCTTAATCTGCCCAACAGGCATCCGACCATTACCAATTTTCAAGAGGGTCCCGACCATATTTCGCACCTGCTTGTACAAAAAGCCGTTACCTGAAAAGGTAAAAATCAAGAACTGGCGCCGCTGGTCGTACTCCATGGTCGCCGCCGTGATGGTCCGCACCTTGTCCTCGACTGAAGTCCCCGATGCTGTAAAGCCTGTGAAATCATGAGTCCCCACTAGGTCCTGAATAGCTTCTTCTATCAAGCTCAAATCCAAATCATAGGGATAGAAAGTCGCATAGTGCCGCATCATGGGATTCTTTGGTCGTCCAATGTCCACCAGAAATTCATAGGTCTTGCTGTGCTTGGCATAGCGGCAATGAAAATCATCCGCCACCTGCTCCACCTGGACCACATCAATATCTTCAGGTGTTTGGGTATCCAGGGCAAAGCGGAGCTTCTCAACATCTCGACTGCCAGCCAAGTCAAAGTGGATGACCTGACCGTAGGCGTGTACTCCAGCATCTGTCCGACCTGCACCATGAACGGTCACTGGCTGGCCACTATTCAATCTTACTAACGTTTTTTCGATTTCTTCCTGAACTGTACGAGCATGGGGCTGGCGCTGAAAACCAGAAAATTCATGTCCGTCGTAGGAAATAATTGCCTTATATCGTGTCATGGTCTGATTGTAGCACAAGCAAACTTGTAAAAACAAGCCTAGAAAGCGCAAACTGTCCTAGCACAGATGTTCGGTTCACCTATAGGATTGACATAGTTTAGGAAATACACTATAATGAAAGTAGCTATTGAAATTTAGAATTATTATTATTACCTACAGGAAAGGAGGTAAGCATGACCCATCATCATAGTAGTGACCACCAGGCTGATTTTGACCATGTCATTCAACACCTTAAAGAAAAAGGAGTTCGGATCACTTCGACCCGCAAGGCCGTTATCGCCTATATCATTGAAAGTGACGACCACCCAAGTGCTGAAATGATTTATCAGGATCTTCTACCAGACTATCCAAGCATGAGCCTGGCTACTGTTTACAATAATTTAAAACTTCTTTTAGAAGAAGGCTTTGTCACAGAGATCAAACGAACCAACGATAATACGACCTATTATGACTTTATGGGACATGATCACCTCAATATCATTTGTGAAGTTTGCGGGAAAATCACAGACTTCATGGACATTGAACTTCCTAGTCTGAAAAAAGAAGCCCAAAACCAAACAGGCTATAAAGTAACCAAAGAAGTCCTATCTATCTATGGTATTTGTCCTGAGTGCCAATCTAATAAAGCGTAGAATAGCAGAGCGAAATTCATTCGCTCTTTTTTCTTTCCTTGGAATTGTCTGAAAAATCTTATTTAGAATTATTATAATTAACCTTGACATTTTAATTATAATTGTTATAATTAAAGCATAGAAAGATATTTCGAGGAAGATTTATGACACTGACACAACAATTTAAACAAAATAGCCACGTTATCACGACCGCTCTCTGCCTAGTATTTATCCTAGTAGGAATTCTCCTGCTACAGACTGAGCAGGGATGGGCACCCATCCTCTTCATTCTAGCCTTTGTCATCGGGGGCTATCAGTCCGCCAAGGAAGGTCTGACTGAGCTGTTTTTTGACAAGCACCTGTCTGTCGACCTTCTCATGATTTTGGCTGCTATCGGCTCTGGCCTCATTGGCTACTGGATGGAGGGGGCTCTACTCATCTTTATCTTCTCCCTTTCTTCTACTTTGGAAGAGTTGGCTATGGAGAAAAGCAAGAATGCTATCGCCGCTTTGATGAATATGACACCTCCAACGGCTCGTAAAATCGAGGAAAATGGTGATATTACTGTCTTGGATACGGCCGACATTCGCATCGGTGACCTCCTACAAGTCCGCAAGGGCGACACGGTCCCACTGGATGCAACCCTCATCAGTCCCCAATCCATCTTTGACGAATCCATGATTACAGGCGAGCCGCTTCCTGCGGAAAAAGCAGCTGGTGCGGCTGTTATCGGCGGTACTATCAACCAAGGGCCAACGGTGACCGTTCAAGTTACAGCTGAAAAAGGCGACGCCCTCTTCGATAAAATCGTCCAAATGGTTGAAAATGCCCAAGAATCCAAATCAAAAACGGCGACTTTTATTGAAAATATGGAAGATACCTATGTCAAGGTTGTTTTGGTGGTGGTGCCGCTCTTTATCCTCTTTGCTCATTTTGCTCTGGGTTGGGACTGGTTGACTGCCTTCTACCGTGGCATGATTCTCTTGACTATTGCTTCTCCATGTGCACTTGTGGCTTCTTCTTCACCGGCGACACTTTCTGCCATCAGCCGTGCGGCACGCAAGGGCATGATTATCAAGGGTGGTGACATCGCGGATAAGATCGCCAATCTAGAGGCCATCGTCTTTGACAAGACCGGTACCCTGACCATTGGTAAACCTGAAGTTGTAGGTGCGACCTATCTTGGCGATGAGGAGCTTATCAAGCAGGTTGTTCAAGCAGTTGAAAAACAATCTAGTCACCCGATCGCTCAAGCTCTCATGACCTATACGGCTGATAGCTCTGCTATTGCCCTCCAAAGCCTAGATGACGTGACCGGAAAAGGCTTGGTGGCAGGCTATGAGGACGACAGCTGGAAAATCGGTAAGGCAGGCTTTGTGGTGGATAGCTTGGTCAGTCCCCTGTCTGCGGACTTAGTTGCACAGATTGATGAGGCGGAGTGCACGGGGAAAACCCTGGTCTACGTCAGCCAAAATGATGTGCTTGTGGCGATTTTTATGGTGGAAGATAGTTTGAAGCCAGAGAGTAAACTCCTTATCTCTCAACTGAAAGAAATGGGGGTGACACCCATTCTCCTGACAGGTGACCAAGAAAAGACTGCTCGCTATGTGGCTAGTCAGGTCGGCATTGATCGGGTCATTGCCAACTGCCTGCCGACGGATAAGGCTGCTGTTATCCAAGAACTGCAAACCGAGTTTGCTTCTGTCGGTATGGTGGGCGACGGTATCAACGACGCTCCTGCCCTTGCTCAAGCCAATGTCAGCTATGCCATGGGAAGCGGTACGGACATCGCTATGGAGTCAGCCGACATCGTGCTCATGGAAGACCTGACGAGAATTCCTTACTCCATTCGTCTCTCTAAGAAAATGCGGGGCATCATCAAGCAGAACATCATCTTTGCTCTATCTGTCATTGCTCTTCTTATCATTTCCAATCTCTTCCAGTCTATCAATCTGCCGCTCGGCGTAGTCGGACACGAAGGATCTACCATTTTGGTGATCTTGAACGGACTTAGACTCTTGTATTTTAAATAATAGAAAACCGCCGGGCAACTGGCGGTTTCAAATTGAAGACAAACATTGTAAATCATGTTTATTCTTTCTATTTTATGGAGAAAAATAAATATGGCCATAACTTAAGTCACGCCATACTGGAGCAACTTTAGCCAAACAAGCAGGAATGAGCCTAGAAGCCATTTCAGAGGCATTAACTCATAGTGACACTATAACAACGAAGACTTATGTCAACACTTCAAATGTTGTTCCAATGGCAGTTGGAGAAATTGCCTACCGAAATCTGAAAAAATAATGGTGTGAATTTTGCTAAAAAATCATCAAAAAACACCCCATGGTGTGAACCATGAAGTGCTGTAAATGCTGTAGTGTAGCTGGTTCTTAACGTTTTGAGAACTGGCTAGCTTTACGTGCTTTCTTAAGACCTGGTTTGGCTAATCCAATATCTAAACTAGCTCATATTCCTTTATTTAAGCTATTTTGGGTCTAAATTTTCTTACAAACTTTTAACGAATTTCAAATAGTTTTATCTAAATAGGGCAATTTTACCATAAAATTAAGATAATACAAGTCAGGTATATCAATAATTTGCCCTATTTCCTAAACTGATATGAGTAAATTCAAATACCATCCCTACTCTCAAAAGTAAGGATGGTATTTTAGGTTTTTATTGCGTGACTCCCTTCACACTAAAAAAGGTAAAAGATAAGTTAGTGTATTATTTTGTATTTTTCGCTCCACCATTATGACTATTTGGTCGAACAAACTTAATATTCTTATTATCATTTATAAACGGTATAACCACATGATTACCTACAACTTTTTCCATTTTTATAGCATTATCATCTGTATTTTGATCAGAGATAATAGGAAGTATAATCATACGTTCATAAAACTTATTCAGGTTTAGAGATAGGATATTTAACAATTCTTTAGCTTTCATTTTGGGTGAAGATTCCAAAGTTTTTTCCATTATATACTCAAGGTATTCACTTGACACACCTTTTTCAAAATATATTTTATTTGCCCAGTCACCGTCTACACTAGATTTTCCAACTTCAATAATATCACCGAAAGAACTAATACCAATAAATACAAAATTAATATTAGAACCATTCGAAGATTCTAACCCAGTTATGTCAGAAAGCTCTTTATTCGTAAAAGCCGTCTTAATATTTCCTCTTATTCCGTTAGGTCCAGTTTTTTCTACCTCATCCCATGCTTCTTTATAAACTGTACAGGAAAAAATTTTATTTTTATCAATATATTCCAATAAATCACTTTCCTTTAAACGTTCAATCAATGCTTTTGAAGTTTTCGCAGAACTCCATATTTGTTGTAATTTATTATCAGACATATATTCTACCTCCTTTTAACTATTTTTATACTTTTTCCCAATCAATATAGAGAAAAAACAGTTAGATTACAAGCGCTTTTATGATATAATTATAGTAAAAATAATATCTACTTTCAATGTAATTGTTAAAATCCTAAAAATATCTTTTATTAAAACTTGAGAGGAGGAACTATGACTTCAATAACATTTTTAGATAAGCCAAATATCCTAGTTTTTAAAATCAAAGATGATAGCGTAGTAGCTTATAATACTCTTCTAGACTATTCAGAATCTGATTTTGTTTTTCCAGTTCTAGATAAATGGGTTGAGGGAGGTAATGATTTTGAATATATTTTTAGCAATGATGTTCTCGTAATTCCTGACCCTCGTTCTCTTCCAAATCATGAAGAATATAAAGCATACTTTAGTACAGATATGCTGTCAACTTCCACTAATGGTGAATGGTTCGCCTGTTTTGGAATCAGTCAAAAAAATGAAGGGGCAATAATTGCTGGAAATATTCAATTAGACCAGTTGCTTCATCTTAAAAAACATTTTACAATTAAGAATCATAAAAACCAATATCTCCAAATAAAATATCTATAAGATCTTGTTTAAGCACTTCATTCTAAATGAAATGCTATTTTTATATATTGAAAAAAGCATTTTTCATTACAACACATTATTTACTATAGAAAAAAATTTTTTATTTTTTTAAAAAATAATTGAAATCTACTAAATTTGTGGTACAGTATATGTATAGTGGTGTTAACACATTTTTCAGGAGGGTTCCTATGGAAAACAAAAAAATTATTAAATGGCTTAACTACTGCGATAGTCAAAATATCAAACCGTGGTTATGGGATTTCAAGAATTGTTATTCTGATGATTTATCAACAAATAATCTTTACAACAATCTAAAATACAAGTCTTATGAACTAGACAGTCCAACCAAGTTCTGCGTAACAGGAAAAAGTGGCGAAGATGCTGATTGTGATAAAGAAGCCTTCTACTTATATAACATTTTAGGTTGGCAAAATACAACCGAAGATATTATTAGAGGGGAAACGATGAATTCCTTTATTACAACTTTTAACGAAGCTATAAAAGATAGTTCTGATTATGGCACTTTATCAAAAGTATTAGGAATAAAAGAAAAAGAACGCCATATTTCATATTCTACCCTCTATCAAAGTCAAAACTATCTAATGTTTGATAACATTCAAAATAATTTAGATGATTTCCAAAAGTTTGCAACCTTAACCCATACAATTGGAAATTTTACTGTCCTTCCCAGCTGGATGAATACAGGTCGATATTATTTTTCTAGGGACTATTGGGATATAACTTTACTGTCATTACAAGAATGGTTAAATATTTTGTCTCCTGACGCATGGACCAATTTTGTTGAAACATACTACTTACAACCTTACGTTAATACCGAATACAATGTAGAATTATTTTGGGAAGGTCACGATAAAAAAATCCTTCCAAAAAAAGAAAATTATCCAGTTTTTCTTAAAAAAGTCAATGAGCGGATCGAAGAACGTGGCAAGTATATGATTAAACAAATTTGTAATAAACTAAATAAAACAGATTTCAACTTCTATACAGATCTTGAAACAATGGATAGAATTAAATTCTCAAACGAACTTTAGAAAGGAAAATGTATGACTAGGGTATATAAGAGTGTCCGCCTTGCATACGAAGCAAAAGTATGGATAGATGAGTTGATTCAGGAGAAAGAGCGAAAAATACAAGAACTCAATAAGGAGGATTTCCAAAATAAACTTGAACAAACACTCCTTGCAAATCACTTTGATGATTTAAACGGTATTTCATTCAATATCATACTAAAAGCTTCAATAGGGAGCATTATAGAAGAATCTTACAGAAATACTAAACACTATTCTATCGATAATTGGCAAAAGCTACGCCAACAGATGGAAGCAGACGTAAAAAATGTTAATCCTAACTTAGAAACCACAGTTACCCCCCGTATTTATTTAGACGAGGATGTACTTGCTGGACTTGATGATTTCCGCTATGTTCTGATGAAAGAGGACAGTGCTACTAGGCTACCTCGACTTAGCTACATTATCAAACTTGTTGTATATTCTTACTGGAAAGAACAACACTAATCTAAGCAGTTCTCCTGTTTAGATTTTATCTCTCAATAAATGTATATTTGTTGTACTACTCATATCGTTTTAAAAGAAAGAAATAACCTATGTTTAAATTAAAGCAAGTTGCTGACTTAACAAGAAATTACATTATTTCAAGTCTCCGATTAAGAGTATTCCAATGGTTGATACTAGGACTGACGGTCTGTACTCTATTTACTATTATCGTAAATATTAGGGCACCTGCTTTTCTTCAAATCCCATTCTTCTTACTAAGTGGTTTTGTTATATATAAAATCCAC
Organism: Streptococcus suis; assembly: GCF_002964575.1. Taxonomy (GTDB): domain Bacteria; phylum Bacillota; class Bacilli; order Lactobacillales; family Streptococcaceae; genus Streptococcus; species Streptococcus suis_R. Next base: position 16,239 of record NZ_POQQ01000025.1, read on the forward strand.
CTTAAATTAAAACATTTCAGATATAACCTGGATTTTTATTTAATAATTAGAGAAAGTTTATTGTATGTGCTATATACTAACCGACTTTATACTGCTCAAAAAGATAGTACAGGGCATGAAAAAATTATTAGAAGTGCAACCTTAGAATATGAGCTAGATAGGCAAAAGGGTCACGTACTTATCAAAGCTCTGATTACAGGCGATGAATTTAGCAAAAAAGTACAGTCACTTGATGATGTCCTTGCTGGAGTTCTCGAACTTGAATTAGACGAGAAAATTATCCGTCCTAGTTTTGTAGAGTACCACTTTTACTACAAAAAACCAGAAAGATTAACCCTACAATCTCACAGCCAAAAACAAATGATTAACAACCATAATATTGATTTAGGATACGGAATAATGATTTTTTGAAACCTGAGCTCCTTGGTAATCGCTTCTTTGCCGTAAAAGGATATACTGAGGTCTTAGACAGAGAAACAAATAAACCAATAGCTTTACGCCTCAATGTATCAATTCAAGATGAAACATCTGATTTCTTTATGGAAATGATTCAAGTCAAGGTCAACACGTTAACCCCTACTGCTTCTATTCAAGAAATGGCAAACAACAAGACTTGTCCTGTTGCACTTAAAGATTTGAATGTTGGACAATTCAATGGCAATCTTTGGTTTGCTTGCTCTGATGTTATCTCAGCAGAAAAATAATATGTTATAATAATTAAAAATCTATTTATTAAAGGAGAAAAACTATGCAAATTTTTACTTATAAAGACTTCCTAAAAGATAAAGGAATCATTACTTTTGAGCAAGCTGAAAAGATTTATGATGCACTCATTAAATCTGTGAATATCCATGACCCAGAATTCTTAGAAAACTGGAAATATCTTATTGAGTTATGTGCCCAGTATGCTGAAGCACGTGGTAAATACTTAACTATACCAATTGCTGAAAATGAATCTGCAGGCCAGTCGAGAAGCCGTATTCATAATTCGATTATTAGACAACTTAAAGCTATCAAAGGAGACGCTGAGAAACTTGGAAATGATACATCATGGTTTGATGAATTTCATGACGATAGAAAACGAATGGGGGATTTTGCTAATTACTTAAATTATGTATACGCAGTAAATGCAAGATAGGAGAAACCAATGATTGAAGATGTCAACTCCTATTCTCATCCTCCTGGAAAATATACCGCTTCAGAATTACAAGCAATAAAAGATTTATTAGAAGTAATGATATTTTTTATTGATGATACTCCTCATACTAATAATAAACGAATTTGGTTTGAGCCACTCAAATATTGGAAAAATACAAATTATATAATGTTCTCACACCAAATTGACTTTCATTCTTTACACCGTATCGCTGAAGAAGATTTAAGTTGGGAAGGTGGATATAAGTTCGAACCTCAACAAATTGAGGATATATTAAAGTGGATGCAAACTCAAGAATGGATAAGAAATGAGTAAGAAGCCATTTCAGTAGGAGATTTTATGTCTAAAATTTATGCCATGTCCGATATTCATGGACATTATGATGAATTTATTGAAAGCCTGTCAAAAGTGGATTTATCTGATACGGACAATCGACTTATATTGCTTGGCGATTATATAGATGGCGGTTCACAATCTTTTCAAGTTATCTCAAAAATCATTGAACTAGAAAAGAAGTTTCCTGACCAGGTTATCACTTTATTAGGAAATCATGAAGAATATTTTTCTGAGTGGTTATTTGAGGAAGACGGAGCTTCTAAATATACTTCCTATGATACTATAATTAGTTTCATTGGTCAGAAAAAGCGAAAACATATCGTTGATACAGTTGTATCAGATTTTTCTATATCTGATGAAGAATGCCTAGTTCAAATTGACAAGAAAATAAGAGACTGTATTACTTCTGAATATCCTGAAATAGTAGATTGGTTTAAAAATAAATATTTTAATTCAGAACGTTTTTATGAGACTGATAATCAAATATTTGTCCATGCTGGAATTGATGAAGAGTTCGGAGAAAATTGGAAACTGTATTCTAAGCCTGATATTTTTACTAACAAATTTCCAGCAAGTATCGGATATTTTTATAAAGATATTATTTCAGGACACATTGCTTCTTCAGAGGTTGCAAATGACCCAAGCTATATTGGGAAAATCTACTATGACCAAAAAAGTCATTATTTTATTGATGGTTGTGTTGGCAAAAGTCATATCATACCCGTTCTTTGTTATAATACCGTCACTCAATCATATAACTACTAGGAGGGTTACCTATGCAATATTTTATTGCTGACACTCATTTCTTTCATGAAAATATTATTTTATCTTGTGATAGATCTTTTTCAAATGTGGAAGAAATGAATAATACTATCCACGCTTAAAACACGCCACACCACACAAATTACGCCACACAGGAGCAACATTAGCTAGACAAGCAGGAACATCACTCGAAGCTATTTCTGCAGCTCTAACGCATAGCGACACTATCACAACTAAGACTTATGTCAATACTTCAAACGTTGTTCCAATGGCTGTCGGAGAAATTGCCTACCGTAATCTTAAAAAGTAATGGTGTGAATTTGGTGTGAAAAGTGGTGTGAATTGTGATAAAAAACGTCAAAAAAACACCCCATGGTGTGAACCATGAAGTGTTGTAAATGCAGTATTGTAGCCGTTTCTTAACGTTTAGAGAACTGGCTAGCTTTACGTGCTTTCTTAAGACCTGGTTGGAGCATCTTTTATTTCAATCAATTTCAAAACCTTTTAATATCAACGTTTACACGAGTTTTCAAAACTCAAAATTTCATCCAATTTCAACTAATTTCATCAAAATAAGGTAAATTTTCAATCAAAATATGCAAAATCGGACCAGAAAATATAAAAGTTTACCTTATTCTTGATTCTAGAAAATGTGTCAAACAGAAGTATTCACTTTTAATTTTTGTATATATCATGTATAATGTATTTACAAATACAGGAGGTATATCCGATGAATGTTTTATTACGCAAAACAGGTAACAGCACTGTTATCACTATCCCAAACGCTATAAAAGAAGCACTTGGTGCAGAAATTGGTGAAGAAATCGAATTCGTCACTTCAGGAAATAATGTCATTATTCGTAAAGCTGAGCCAAAATTTGATTTTGATAGAGAACTTGAAAAAGCCATGAATCAATACGATGAATTATTGAAAGAGTTGGTAGATAAATGAAATACCTAACCGCCGAAGACATTATCAAAATCAATGTCATGGTTATTGGAAGATATTCCCCAAAAGAGCCCGTTGGGATTGCTGATTCAAACAGCCTACAGATGATTATTGAGCAGCCAAAACAAGAGATTTTTGGAAAAACACTCTATCCCGACATTTATAGTAAGGCTGCCATTATCTGGATAAACCTGATCAAAAAACACCCATTTAAGAACGCCAACAAGCGAACTGCAGTGCTTGCTTTACATATGTTTCTAGCAATGAATGGATATCAATCCAATCTTTCCTTAAACGATGGACTGGAAAAAACGATTGATATTGCTACGTTTCAAGGTGACTTCGTGGAATTAAAAGATAGGATTATCCAGTTTTTGAAAGAAGAAAATCGAGTATACAAAAAATAGAAAAGTGGTTATCGACCAAAGTTGATATCCACTTTTTACTTTCTACAGTATTCTTATTACCAATAGTAACCTGACTGCAATTACTTATCAACATTGATTGCAGTCATTTTTACTTAGACTCAGCCAAACTAAATCAGAGTTCAGGTAATTCTAGGATTTCTAGGAGGCCATCACTAATAAGTTCAGTTAATGATGCAGCCATATGTTCGTTTACTTTCTCTGAGTATTATTTTTATAATATTCACTAAAGAAGTCTATTTACATTGAGCTTAAGAGATAATTATTTTATTTTCAAAAAGATATTGTTCACATTTTTTAAACTGATCATAATACTGTTGTAAATCTTTTGCATTTTTATTTAGAGCATCTACTCTATCAATTACTTCAAGATAATAATTCCCGACTATATTTTTTAAATAGACAAGTAATAATAGTTTAAATGAACCATCTTCTCCCTCGAATAGACAAAAGATAAAATGAGATTGGTTTTCATTTGGGTTATTTGAAATAAATGATTTAGGAAATATGTAATTCTCATGATGTAAATCATCTGGTTTAAAAGAGTTAGTATTTTCGTTTAAATGTATATGTACTGCATTAAACGAAAAATAATCACTATCTATAGTATCTATATTTAGATTATTTTCTTTAACATACGGTGTAAGCATATAGGTAGACTTTATTGTTCCTGAATTTTCATACATCCTGATTCTAGGCACCTCGATTTCCTTCTCCGCACCATTGAATGAAGCTTTTACTTTCGACTTACCTTCTATTTTATAAGAAATAGATAGCTTAGCTCTCCTATCAGTTTTCAAAACATTAATTCTTTCTATGTATACAGTAATTATACTAATAAGAAATGCCAAAAATGCAATTGGTTCACTTATAACCTGCTTATAAACATAAACAATTATATTAACTAATAATTCAACACCTGATACTTCAGACTGCCTCAATACATAAATCAATAAGGATAGCGCCACCCAGAACCAAAAATTTTTATAGAAATATTGTTTTTTCAAATTAAGTTCACCACCTCATGTTTCTATCGTATGTTCTCAGAGAATTAACATAGTCAGCATGATTTATCCTTTATAATTACTTCCAATAGCTTATCTGCAACAATATCTTCAACATACTTTCTTATCGCTCGAACGTTAGGAAGTGCATTTAATTTAGATTCCAAGATTTCTAAAATCTTAACTTCATCTAAATATCCCTTATACTCCTTAGTCATGGATTCTGAGTCAATAATTTTTGAATAGACTATCTTTGAAATCTGCCTTTTCTCATCAAAAGATAAAGGAGAAAATTTAACAAAACCATCGAATCGACTTAATAATGCTACATCAATATTATTCTCCATTTCTGAAAGATTTTTAAAATTAGATGTGCAAATAATGATTGAGTTACTGAGATCTACCTTATAATTTTGGTCCTCATAGATGCCTTCATCAAACATTTGAAAGAAGGTACTATGAAAAAATGCAGGTGCCAGAGCAAACTCATCAAGCAAAATAACATTAGATTCTCTGTTTAATAATGTTTTAGAAAATGAGTCTTCGCTATGATTTGTTGATTTAAAATATTTTACGCTTGATTCACCACCAACCATCGACATTTGTTCTCTAATAATATTGTCATTCCCATATAGTGTCGTTGATAGTTGTTTTGCTGTCTCCGTTTTTCCAATCCCTGGTTCACCATAGAACATTAAAACTAATGGTTTTGAACTTGGACGTATTAGTTGAGCAACTAGTTTTCTTAATAAACTTTTCTTAGCTTCTCCTTGGCCAATTATATTTTCATTTAAGTCATGTATAACGTCTTGAAACTGTTTCTTTTCAATTTTCTTAAAAGTACTTTGTTCAATATGTACACTCTCTGAAGGAATTTGTTGCCTAATTAAGTGGAAAAATTTTTTAGGCGGATTATGAAGGTACACTTCTAGAATATCGGCAAATTCAAATATTTTTACTAATAAATCGATATTTTCAAAAACTAAACTTGTCGATAACGAATATGAGTCCATCCTAAAAACACAGTAATCCTTTCCCACTAGTGGTTCTGCTATTTCCTGAATTTTAGCTCCATTTGTCCAGTTTATAAGTACTTCATTAAACGAAACGTAGTTATCTAATTTAGCCACTCTTTCATTAAACTTTTGAACCGGCTCAAAAAAAATATTAAATCTTACCATTACACACCTGCCACTAGAACATCATATATCGGTATTTTCTCATTATCTTGTTCTTCATCAAAGTCAGTTCCAAGTTGCGACCGCCTATTGCTTGATAATCTATCTATCATGGTATTAAAACTTAAATCAATCGAATCTACTTCTCCAACCTTAATTCCATAGAGTTTGATATCCATCTTGGTTAAGTCACTCAACGTATAATTATTACGTAGACCCGATATATTGAATCTAAAAACACTTTCTTTACTCTCAGAGCTAATACCCCTAATTTCATAATATCCAGAAAGTCGGTCTAAAGTTCGTTCAATATTCTTTATTTCAATACCTTGAAAATTATTTTTATCATCATCCGTAATACTATTCATTTTAGTAATATCACTAATCATATCGAGAACAGGAGTGATGTTACGGTAAAAAGCAGGAGAATCTTTTTCAATAAACAACTTAACGTTATCTAAACATTCTACTTTTGAAGAACCTTTTTTATTGGTTACAAACTTTTTAAAGTTACTTAGCAATGTAGAGGTAATCTGTGATTCTACTACACCACTTCGTTGATATGAAGCATTACCAGAGAGTCCTATCTTAAATCGAGAAAAGAAATTCATACCAACCCTTCCCTCGGCATCTACCTCAACCATATTTTCGGACACACGTTTTATGATATCAGATTGTATCCCATTTTGATGTAATTCTAAAAAATCAAAAACGGCTTGCTCATCAAGATTAACAATTTTCCCAGCAAAAAAATTGGCCATTACTTCCTCCTTGTTACTATATTTTCAGACTATTTGAGCAATCCTATTATACCAAAATTCCTAAAAACTACTCCTCTACGTACTTAAATCACTAAACTCAAAAAATTATTATTTAATCTCTATATCCAGAGAATAGATAATTGTAACAACTTCTTCCACTTCACAATGCACCTTAAAACGCCCTAGAAATCTAGAGCGTTTTTGTATTGATATTAAAATAAAATGGCTTTTATCAACTAACAGTTTTCAACTTTGCTCCGAAAATAGAATAAACTAACAATCCCAATCCAACTAGATAGATTAGATAACCCAATCCAGGAGTTCCGAATCTATAAACATAAAATGGATTCCAAATTAATACTGAAGCAATTTCAATAATTGCATAACGTCTTACATTATTTGTATTACCTTGTAATAAATTTGATACTAGTAAAAATGCAACTATCCATATTACCGATGAAACTATAGGATGATCAGCAAAAGCTGGTGTCGCAAGCAAGAATTTATTCATAATATTGAATGGCAATAGTTGCGAAATTACCAACAACACATTTTATGTTTATTTTGAGAAAGATATAAAATCAATATATCCTTTTTCTCCGATTTTTACAACGGCATTGTAGGACTTTCTATCTTTTGTTTTGATTCCTTTTACCAGGGTTTCTTTTCCCTCCAGTAATTCTTTTACATTCGTTTTGGTTAGTTTTTTCTTTCTAAAATGTTCAGCTAAAGTAAACTTACATTCAGGATAATTTGAACAACCATAAAACGATTTTTTTAATACAAT
>NZ_POQQ01000026.1 GCF_002964575.1 Streptococcus suis
CTGTTTATACATTTTCATGCCTTTCTAGTTGTTTTGTCGTTATTATAATTATAAAGCATGAAATGGAAAACGAGCAAATCCTAATTGGAATTGCTCGTTTTTTTATATGTGAGAAGCTAGTTTTTGCCCAGCCTCTGGAGGAAATATGTAATTTTATGAGATCAATTCCATTGTATCTCTTGCAATCATTAGTTCTTCATTGGTTGGAAGCACAAATAACTTGATACTGGAATCATCTTTACTAATCAGTTTTTTACTACTTTCATTTGCTTCATGATCAAGTTTTACACCGAAAACAGAAAGTTTTTCTGCGACTTTCTCACGTATCAACCTTGAGTTTTCTCCGATTCCTGCTGTGAAAACAATGGCATTTGCTCCACCTAAATCTACTATATAGGTTGCGATCGTATGCGCTATCCGATTAGTAAACATCTCGATAGCAGTAATTGCATGAGAATGTCCCTTATGATAGGCTTCTTCAATATCACGCAAGTCATTGCTAATGTCGGAAACAGCTAGGAGGCCAGATTCTTTATTTAAAATAGCTGTCAGTTGATTTGGGGTCAAATCTTCCACTTCCATGAGGAAAGGGAGGATGGCAGGGTCAATATCCCCACTTCTGGATCCCATCATCAGACCTGCCAAAGGGGTAAAGCCCATAGAAGTATTGATGGATTGTTGCCCCTTAATAGCACAGATACTTGCTCCGTTACCAAGATGACAACTGATGACCTTCAACTGATCCGTATCAAGCCCTTGCTGTTTATATACTTCCTTGGTAATTAAAGAAATGTATTTATGACTGGTGCCATGAAAACCGTATTTGCGTAAGCGGTATTTGTCATAATACTTTCTAGGCAGAGGGTAAAGGAAGTATTCTTCGCTTAAGGTTTGATGAAAAGCTGTATCAAAAACTGCCACATTCGGAGTATTTGGCAAAAGCTCCTTGAAGGCTTTGATGACTTCTAAATTTGCAGGGTTATGGCTAGGAGCAAGGAAGGAAAATTCATCAATCTTAGTGAGGGCATGATCATCCACCAAAGCAGAGGCCTTAAAGTAATCACCACCATGAGCCACACGATGCCCAATCCCAGCAATATCTGCTAAGGATTGTATAATCCCTTTTTCATCTAATCTTTTTAGCAGATAATTCACTGCCTCTTTATAGCTTGAAAGAACTAGCTTTTCTGTTTCCTTTTGTCCTTGGTAAACCAAAGTAAATGCCGATTCAGGTTCTCCAATTCTTTCAAATATACCTTTAGCAATGATTTCCTCATCAGGCATAGCCAATAATTGAAATTTTAAAGATGAACTACCAGCATTGATTGCAAAAATTTTCTTCATTACTCATCCTTTCTTCAAATACTTTCTGCAATGAGAGAGGGACTAGCCCATTCCCAAGGCTTTAAATACGAATACAGCCAGAGTTGCACCAACAGTTGGTGCTACAATTGGAATCCAAGCATAGCCCCAGTTGGCTCCACCCTTGTTTGGAATTGGCAAAAGTGCATAAGCCAAACGAGGACCAAAGTCACGCGCAGGGTTGATAGCATAACCAGTCGTAGAACCAAATGAAAGTCCGATAGCCATTACTAGAAAGGCTACTACGACAGGAGCAAGACCAACTGCAAAACCTGCAGTATTCATCAATAATAAAACGAAGATAAAGAAGAAGGTCGCAATGACTTCACTCAAGAAGTTAAAGGTCGTATTTGCAATAGCTGGACCAGTTGCAAAAATTCCGACTGAGTTGCCTTCCTCTGCTGTTGTCGCTTGGAAATGTGGATAGTAATGTAAAACAACGATTGCTGCACCAGCGAAGGCTCCTAAAATTTGCGCAATGATATAGCCAGCAACCATACTCCAATCAAATAGTCCACCTAAGGCAAATGCAATGGTTACGGCTGGGTTGAGGTGACCGCCTGATTCGAAGAAACCAGCCACATAAACACCACACATTACCGCAAAGCCCCAAGCAAAAATAACAGTTAGGAAACTAGGGGACATATTTTTAGAGAGGGCGTGTTTTAAACTAATTGAAGAACCAAAGCCTGTACCAAAGGCTATCAGAACCAGAGTTCCTAAAAATTCACCAATGTATTTCTCCATCGTGAAAATCTCCTTCTACTATTTTTTATCATGTATTTCTTCTATTGCATATTCTGCAATTGTTTGATCTTCTATAGCGTTACCGCCACTGATCCCAATTGCACCGATAATCCGTCCATTAGAATAAATTGGAATGCCACCTGATAGGCTGACAATTTGTCCTTCTGACATTGTTTCTAACTGAAAGAGCCAATGATTTGGTTTTGTAAGAAGTGCTAAATCTTTTGACTGCATTTTCATACCTACGGCTGTATAGGCTTTTTTATAAGCCATATCATAGCTGACCAAGAGGGCATCTTCCATGCGATTGGTTAGGATAACCTGTGCTGCTGCATCTACCAGGGTAATCACAACAGGAACCTTTAATTCCTGTGCCTTTTCTCTGGCACGATGAACAATGTCAAAAGCACGGTCATAAAGATTGACGGGTTTTAAACTGTCCTGTTTTTCTAACAGTTCTTGGCATTTCTCAATGATTCGTTGAAGCAGGATTTCGTTGATTTGATGTTGATTTTCGTTCATCTTTTCTCTCCGATCACCTATTTCTAAAAGGATGTTTCCAGGGCAGCATCTGGTATCAGGGGAGTGCCTTTAACAAGTTTGGCTGCATTTGTTCCTAAAATCCTTAAGACCCGATTGGACTGTCTTGGATAGTCATCTAAACGATAGAAAAATTGTTCCTTTTGCAAATTCCGATAGTGGAGAACAATTTCCTGGTCATTGATGGCTAGACCTACTGAGAGGGGGGAGGATTGGGCCGCTTGGAAAGCTAGCGAAACGATACCTTCTTCAGAAGTAGCTTCTATTACTTCCTTCAAAAAAGGAATCCCTTCCTCCTCCATGCCAAGCTCTACTTGGGTCAACTTCTCTTGATCAACAGTTCCCTTCTGGTAGATGAGGATAACCGGCTTAGTTGCTTGATATAACATGAGCGTCACCCCACTTTTCTTTACAGTAAGATAGGACTAAGCCTGTTGCTACTGCGTTTCTTGGTCCAGCTGTTCCTCGGATATTTCCTCGTCCTGCGACGATACTGCTTTGAGATAGTGCATCAGTTATCAACTGTGGAATTTCGAAATCCAGTGCTGAACCTCCAACGATAACCACAAATGGAATATCTCTGATGTCTTGAGTTGGACTGACCGTCTTTAAGGCCCGAATAGCATTGGTCACAAAGACCCGTTCTTTAGCTGTCTGACGGACAATCTTGATTTTTTCTATTGAATAATCTGTGTCAAGCGGTATCAACTCTCCAGTATCTTTGACAATCACCACTCGGGCAAATAAGTCTCCACTCAAGGGCTTGTCAAAGAATTGGACACTGCCATCCTCATGACGAATATGGAAAATACTTTCAACCTTGGCAAGCGGATATTTTTTGATATCCTCTGCCAAATGCCGATCCTCAAGCCCCAACTCTGTATTGATCAACATGGTGACCATATCTCCGGCACCTGCTAGGTGAACAGCTTGTATATCCCCTTTTTTGTTGATAATAGAAGCATCTGTCGAACCTGCCCCCAAGTCTAAGATAGCCATGGGTTGACTGGTCCCCGGTGTTGTTAAGGCACCAAGAATAGCTGAATGAGCCTCTGCACCTCCGATTTCAACAGGTACGCCTAATTCCTTTTCAACTTCCTGGGCAATCAGGGACATCTGTAACTTGTCAGAATTAACCATGGAGGCAATGCCGACAGCCTGCTCCATAGAAAATTCACCAGCCAAACCACCTTTTACAGTAATAGGAGCAAAGGTATCTACTGCTAAAATATCCTGAATCTTAATCTGGTCCAGTTGTTTCTCTGTCAAATTAGCCATGGTGAGCCGTACTTTTTCCAGCATACCACCCACATTGGTTCCTGCTTCACCCAGCACATTTTCAATATGCTGAATTCGTGAAACGTGGTCCATAATGGCTTCTGCACCCTTTGAAATGTCTACACTGGTAGTCTGTTGTTGCCCAATGATTTTAATGGTCCCTGCAGGAATAGTTCTTGCTTGAACATCCCCTTTTGGTGTCTTGATAACAACTGCAGAGCGATTACCAATCAGGGCACGGGCAATCGGTACGACCTGCTTGGTATCTTGGGCATCCAGCTGGAAGACAGTCGCAATGCCATAAGGGTTGGAGAGTTGAGAAATAACTTTACCAACTTCTGCAACTTCAACAGCTGCCAACATTCCTAGCGGTACCTTGTCTATATAGGAAATTTCATCTACAATTGGAATCTTTTTCTCTAGACGATTATTGACCAGAACGCCATCATCAGCCTGCAAGACAGCACCAACAATCTTATAGCCTCTTGAAACATAGGCGTTGATAAGTTGAGCAACTGCATCAAAATCCACATGCTTGGAAGCCACAACGATATAGCTATCTGTCATTGGCTTATTGATCAAATCCAAGATATCAACGGTATAACCAACCCCCAACCCAAGTCCACCAGGTGTCCTTGGGTTGTGGCCAATCATGGTTGATTCGGTTATGACTGTTTCCGTGATGGTTTCCATTGCAACATCTCCAATGACTGGGGTTGCTTCGTTGATACGGATCAGTGCAACATCCTTGATACCAACAGAGGTTGGTTCTAAGAGTAATTTCAGGGATTGGTAAATGCCATGAACATTTTCTTTTGTTCCCTTAATACCAGTTGTATCTGCAATCGCAGAGGACAGAAACTGGACGGTTCCATTATCGTGTACCTGAGCCAAGGCAGACTCAGTAGATGAATTTCCAATGTCAATACCGATAATATACTTCATTCCTTCCTCCTCCTTTCGATTTTCAGATTAGTTGTCGCCTTTTAGTTTCTTACGGCGTTCGTAGTGTTCTGCTGCTTCACGAACAAAGCCTGAACAGATTTTCGCACCATAGACATTTTCTAATTCAGTTGCGATGTCCAAGAGTTCTTGTTTTGATGAGCGGTATGGACGAAGGGCGTTGTAGATTTCCAAAACGCGTTCATCTGGTACCTTAGTCAATTCAGCGGCACGAGAGAAGTTGTATTCAATCGCTTCACGGCCTGCATTTCGAGCGATTTCACCCTGTTTTAAGAGGATTTCTGGCTTAATACGCAAGTCTTTTGAAGTGATAGTGCCATTTACAATGTTCTCCAAGGTAATATCGTCAAATTTCTTATTATCACCAACGACAATCCAGTCTGGGTGTTTTTGGGCAATAGGATAGTCTGCCGCAGTTGCCTCAACACCTTTCGGTAGGCCACTAGTTGCAGGCTTGTCTTGTCCATTCATCTCTTCTAAGATTTTTCTTACTAATAGTTCTACTGATTCACTCATTTCGATTTCTCCTTGAAGATTTTCTTAAATCAATTCAATTTCATCAGCTGGACGACCTTTTTCAACAAGCTTGGTTTCTTTGATATGAAGCAAGGCTGAATAGGCTTGGTACTTCGGACGAGCCATTTGGTCATTCAAGGTTGGAACAGGGTTTGGTGTTTCACCTTTAGCATATTTGGCAGCATTTTTACCAATTAAACGGTAGGTATCAGCTGTCAAGAGTGGTGCTTGTGGGAAGAGCTCCAAGTTACTCAATGGTGGCAAATCTCTTTGGTGAATAACGGTTGTTCCTTTAGACTGAATGCCGATTGAAATTCCTGAACCAGATAGGTGGTCGCCTTCTACTGCCACAAAGGCAACGTCTGATGAGCGATATACCTTGACAACACGCGCCTTCAAGCCTTCTTCTTCAATACCTGCAATCACTTGTCGTAACACTTCGGTATGGGGAATATCAACCATGGTCTTGGTTTGTTGGGTGCCAAAAGCAGGACCTACTGCAATAACCACTTCATCAACAGATTGGCTTGGTTTAGCAACGCCGATGGTGCGAACAACAGCCTTTTCTGGCAGGACTTCTTTCTTAGCACTTGTAGTAGTTTGAGTTGCAGGAGTACTATTGCTTAGGCCAACTTCCTTGATTACTTCTGCAATAATGGAACGTAGTACGTCCTCATTGATGGTTGTCATAATGATTACCTCCTAGATATCACGTGGATCGATGGCATTTGGAATGTTCTTCACTTTTTCCCATTCTTCTCCAACCAGACGGTGACCTGTGCCGACACCGACATAGTCATTTGGAGAGTTAATTGCTGAGATAACATTCCAATTACGGTCAAAGATAGCTGATGTTTGCAAGAAATCTCCAGCAACACGTTGCTTGAAGAGATTTACAAGCTCATTGGCAATATCTGGGAAACCATTATTGGCAAGGGCCTTAATAAGGTCAACACCTTGTACACCGCGTTCTAAGAGGTTTACAGCTGCCTTGATATCTTCAACCTTATCACGTTCTGGCATATCTTTTGAACCATGTGCGTAGGTAGCTGCTTCAACTTCCTCATCTGTAATAGCTGGCAAACCAAGACCTTTGAAGAGAGCTTGCATAACTTTAGCTGCTTTACGACGAACTTGAACAACTTCCTCTTCACGAGCTGGACGCAAACCACCATCAACCCGCAAATCACGTTGCAAGATGTTATAATCGTCATAGTCTTCTGCATCCCAGTTAGAGCCTGCAAACATGTTGTCGTAGTTTGGTGTAGAAGAGTAACCTGAGTTGATGAAGTCTGTACCTGGTGCCAACTGCATCAAGGTGCGGACAGAACGACGAAGGTCTGAGTGAGTAAAGGTTTGGTCATTTGAAGAAGCACATTCCAAATCAAGCATGGTAGCAATCAAGTTTTCAGCAATGACTGCACGAATGCCGCTTGGAACGGCCGCAGGAATACCGATACATGATACAGAACCGTTTTGGGTACCTTGTACACCTGCTGCTTTTGTGATGTACAAGCAACGAGCTTCTAGGTAAAGCATAGACTTGCCTTCTGCTTGTCCCATCTGCACTTCGGCACCAGTACCTGATGTGAAACGCATCTTTAAGCCACGAGAAGCGTAGGCAGATGCCAAGAAAGCTTTAGACCAAGGAGTATCATCACCGTCTGTGAAGACATCCTCAGTACCATAGACAGAGATGGTTTCTGCGTAGGCTGTAAATCCTCTCATACCAAGGTCTAACTCTGTCGCTTCTTCCAAAGCACATTGGGTCAATACGCCTGGACGACCAACTTGTGAACCAATCATAATCCCTAGGGCGTTGAATGGTGCGTAACGAGCAACCGCAACGGTGGTTTCTTGCTCTGCAAATCCACGAAGGGCACCTTCTGCTGCATCCGCTGCAATTTGTACAGGGTTGTCGTTTACGTTGGTAACGTGTGATTGCGTAGCTGTTTGTTTGCGGGTACGCATTTTCTGAACAGCCATCATAATTTCAACTACGTTCATGTGGCTCACGACTTCAACGATTTTAGCTGGAGTCATAGCCTTGGTCAATTTGACAATTTCAGAACGAGGAACAGAAGGAGTCAAAATCATATTGGCAATTTCTTTTGAATCCATTTTCACGACTTCTTCTGCTCGAGTCAAATCAATACCGTAGTTGGCAATAAACTGGTCAATCAGGTCAAATTCTTCTTTTGGTTTTCCATCCAATTCAACCACTTTACCGTTTACAATTTTAATACTTGGTTTTGGATCGTTGGGACTTTCCATTGCAATAAGGCCTTCTTCAACCCACTCTGTTACAAATCCGTCTTGGTTGATTGGGCGATTACTTAATGCCTCAAAACGTTTTGATTTCATATTCTTTCTCCCTATCTATCAAATATATGAAGGTTGAGAATTAACTGGTGTTTCACCAAGCGTACCTAACAATTCTTTACCAATTTCACGGGCAGAAATAACAGCTTGACGAACCGCACCAGAATCACCACTGATAAAGAGAATAGTTTCGTTTGAATTGCTTGTTCCATTTCCTGGAGAAGCATAACCAATCACATCTACATCTGCTGCTTTTACAGCGGTATCAGCCATCACAACACCAATGGCAGCTGGGGCTCCCACAATCAGACCGAAGGCGCGACCAACTTCTGCACCGAAGGCAGCTTGGCAGGCATGGCTAGCACGCGCAGTGTATTGCAATTCAATGTGACCAGCTTCGTTGGCATAGACATCACCAAAGGTACGGGCGATATCTCCAAGGGTTACTTCTACTGCCCGCTTCACATCTGAAACATCATCACCACCAAAGATGATCAAGCTACCATGACCAGCGCCACCTTTGGTGTCACGAGGCAATTCGATTTTTACAATTTCTGTATTGGTTGCTTTTACTGCTTCATCGGCAGCCATAATGTGAGGACCAGCACCAGTACGAGCACCTACCACACCAAGTGAGCGGTAAGATTTTTCCAACTTCATCGCACTAAGTACCTGTTGATCGACATTTGCAATCACCAATCCAATAGTATCACCAATAGGGTTAGAACCAATAAATTCGGTAACATTACATTTGTTTGCCATAATAATCTTCCTCTACTTAATTTTTTACATCTTCATCGCTTTATGCGATAACGCTTACATTTTGTCTTAAAATTTTTTATTGATTTTGCCAATCCGCAGGATACGTCACATAGATAAACCTTGCCTTATCTTTGACAGAAAATTGAATATCACTTCCCTTAGGAATAAAGAGAATTTCACCAGGCCCTGCGGTCATCACCTCATTGCCAGTAATGATATCTAATTGTCCCTCAATGACATAATCCACTTCATCATAGTCAAGATGCCATGGGAATGTTGTTTTTTCCATTGTCATCAAGCCAAGTCCCAGACGAGGACTTTCTTCCAGAGTTAGGAGGTCACGGGTATAGACCACATCCTTGCTATTGCCTGTGTCTAAACGATCCTCAGGCCTAACCTCTATATGAGGTAGGTTGAAGGAAAGAATACCTGTCGAGCTAGATTTTTTAAAAGAATCTCCAGCTACAAAACTTTCTAATAAAATTTTTCTAACCAGTTCTTCTATCTGGCTACGATTGATGTCACTCATAAAGTCCCTCCACTACTCAGCTTCTTTTTTAGTGAGTACAAAAGCAAGTAGAACTGCCGTTACACCACCAACCAATTTTCCGACCATCATCGGAAGAATCATATCTGGATTTTGACCAGCAGTGAAGCCCAAGTGATCGCCAATAACAAATGATGCTGATACAGCGAAGGCAACGTTGATAATCTTACCGCGTTTGTCCATATCTTTCATCATTTGGAACATAGCAATATTGTTTGCCAAAGATGCGACTAGACCTGCTGCACCGACTTCATTCATACCCAATGATTTACCAATTGCTGAAAGTGGCTTATTGGCAACTTTTGTAAAGATAGCCACTAAACCAAAGGCTCCTGCTAAGGTCACAGCAATAGAACCAACGACACCAAAGGCTTCCATTAGTGTTTCTGCCCCGCTTGGATAAAGGCTATTTAACCATTCATTACCTGTTAATAGTTGAGCCGCACCGAAAGCCAAACCGAGAGTTGCAATCACCACAATAATATGACCAAAAATCTCAAAGCCTTTAATCATTCCATTCGGTGCTAACAAAAGACCGACAAAAATCAAAGCAGAAACAATCACTATTGGAATGAGGTTAATCATCAATGTCCCTACAGGTAAACCAGGAACCAGGAATCCTCCTACTAAACAGCCAACTGGAACTGTTACCAAGCCGTATAAAATACCTCTAGCCAGTAATGGACGGTCATCTTTTTCAATGATTCCCAATGCAACCGGGATGGTAAATACAATCGTTGGTCCCATCATAGATCCTAGTACATAGGCAGCAAAGTTTCCAACGATAGGATCATCAGCTAGACTAAGAGCTAATGGGGCTCCACCCATATCGTTAGCAATGAATGTTGTAGCAAAAATAGATGGGTCTGCACCAACCATGCCGTATAGTGGGACAATAATTGGTTTGAGAATATCCGCTAATAATGGTGCAACAACCATAATACCGGCCATCGAAAGTGCCAAAGCCCCCATGGCCATGATACCTTCCTCAAATTTTTCACTAAGCCCTAACTTTCCTCCGATACATTTATCGACTGCACCGGCCAACATGAATAGGACCATGATGTAGATGATGATTTCATTTATACTCATAATTCCCCTTCTCACTTTCTAGTGAATTTATTCTGCATCAGCTGTGTACTCAACCTTATCAATAATAGCGACAACGACCATATCAACAGGAACATTTTCTCTATTCAAGCTAACTCTAGCTGCACTGCCTGTAGTCACCATCACTTGATCACCTTCTCCAGCACCGATGCAATCCGCGACAACAACCAAAGATGGATCTGTTTGTTGTTCATTTAGTTGGCGCTCGACCACTAAAAACTTCAATCCATTTAAGTTCTCATCTTTTCTAGTAGCCCAAAGACTCCCTTTTACTGTTCCAACAAACATACTCTCTCTCCTTTTATTCTATGATTGTTATTCGACGGCGATTTAAATAGTCACGCGCCAAGGCAGTTATAATGGTCCCCTTTTCAACATGAAACATTCCATCATCTTCCAAATCTAAAGCACGCAGCCTAGATTCTGTGATGAGTTTTGGTTTTTTTGAAACTTTTTTCTCAGTAGTTTGATGAATGGGTTGAACCTCTATATGGCCTTGTTTCAAAAGGGCTGGCAAGTCCTTCTGAGAGTAAAACTGCACACCATACTGCTCCAGTTTTAATTTTCTCTGAAGTAGTTCTTGGTAAAGCAACTTCTTAGCTGACTGTCTGTAGCACTCTAGGTCAAAAGATTCATTTGAAACCAGAACCTTTCTACCAGCTAATAGACTATTAACAACTTCCGTTTCGTCTGAACTATTGGGACAAAGCTGAGCAATTCGCAAGAGGGAATCTAAGGGCAAACCATTTGCAATAATATGTTCTGCCTCATCAATACCCTGTACAATACGGTATTCTTCTTCTGAAAAACCACTCACTGTCTTATCGCCAATAAGATACAGTTTGATGTGATGGGAACTACCATTAAGGCGGTCTAGAAGGCGATTGGTAATCTCTTGAACTAAAAATTCTAAATTATCCATTTTTAACCCTTTCTACCCCATCTCTATCCTTTTTTTATAATGCGACCACGCATTCCTTTTTTAAATCCGCAAGCATTGGCTTCATCATAGTCAATGTGCATAAAGGTCGCAAACTTAGGGTGAACTCGAATGACTACATCATCAAAAATTAGTCCTCGTTCTCCACCTACTTTTACTTGCACAATTTCCTTATTCACTACATTTGCTTTAGCAGCATCTTCTGGGGTCATATGAATATGACGTTTAGCAACAATCAATCCCTTATCCAGAGATACTACCTGACTTCCATTTATCAAGACAATTCCTGGTGTGTCCTCAATCTGCCCGCTCTCTCGAATAGGAGCATTAACACCGAGCTTCAAGCAATCTGTCAATGAAACTTCAACTTGTGTAGCACCACGGACGGGACCAAGTATCACCGCATTCTGAAAAGAGCCTTTGGGACCCAGAATAGTCAAGCGCTCTTTACAAGCAAATTGTCCAGGCTGGGATAAATCTTTGGCTTTGGTTAGAGAATAACCTTTTCCAAATAGGGTTTCCAAATCTTCTTGAGAAAGGTGGATATGGCGTCCACTTGCCTCAATTTCAAAGCTTCCTTCTAATTCATCCTGAACTCTTGTAGCAATCTTATCAATTAGTTCTTGCATTTCCATTCTAATCACTCCTTACCTTTCACTCATCCATCGTCATCCAAAGGAAAATCTGAAGAGAATGTAACAAATGAATAAGCTTAGCCAAATATAGATCATTTTCTCGAGAACCGATCAGCGATAGCTCCTGTTCAAGCGTAGCTAAGGCTATGTAAGTTTCGTACAGAGCTAGTTTCCAGTTCGTTACAGCACAGGTTAAGGAAAGCTTTTTAAAATCCATTTCCCTTTGCTGACTATATTCATCCAGTTCTGTCACCGACGGTAGTAGGTCATCATAATCGTGAAGTTCATCCAGTATCTGACCAGATACCATACTTTCAATCGTTGTCAATACTTTGCTGACTTTCTCAAATTTTGATTGTTCGAATGAAAGATAGAGTTCACGTTTACTTTTAAGAAAATGTGGATACAGTGTCGTTAGACGAAATAATAGTGGATAGATTGCGGAATCTTCTAAAGTAGTTACTTTTTGATGTATCGCTTGTGGAGATGTCGTAAGTTGCTGATTATTGGAACGCGTTTGGACCACTCGAATATGATGGTCATTCAAGTAACTTCTTGCTGATGGAGTCAGTTTTTCATGTTCACCTAACTGGAAAACTCCTCCGTCAGCAATAGAAAGCTCCTTGAGTAGCTTTCTAATCTTTACTTCTGTAAAAACCGACATACACTCACATCCTTTAACGATTTTTTAATCAACTGGCTACCCAAATCCTTTTACACATCTAGGTAGCCAGTACACTTATTCGCTATTTTGGTAAAATGACTTCTACTTCTGAATGTGGACGTGGGATGACGTGTACAGATACTAATTCACCTACATTTTCTGCTGCCGCTGCACCTGCATCTGTTGCAGCTTTAACAGCGCCAACATCTCCACGTACCAATACAGTCACCAAGCCGCCACCAACTTGTTCTTTACCAACAAGGGTAACGTTTGCTGCTTTGACCATTGCATCTGCTGCCTCGATTGCGCCAACCAAGCCGCGTGTTTCTACCATTCCTAATGCGTTTGCACTTGCCATTGTTATGTCCTCCGATTTTTATTCTTCTTCTTTTTTAGCTTGTGGTAAAATAACTTCTACTTCTGAATGTGGACGTGGGATAACGTGTACAGATACCAACTCACCTACATTTTCTGCTGCCGCTGCACCTGCATCTGTTGCAGCTTTAACAGCGCCAACATCTCCACGTACCAATACAGTTACCAAGCCGCCACCAACTTGTTCTTTACCAACAAGGGTAACGTTTGCTGCTTTGACCATTGCATCTGCTGCCTCGATTGCACCAACCAAGCCGCGTGTTTCTACCATTCCTAATGCGTTTGCACTTGCCATTGTTATGACCTCCAAAAATTATTTTTTAATGACTTAATTTAGCTAATACTTGTTTTACAAGTAGTTCAACCAGTTCATCTTCTTTAAGACTTGAAGATGAGAGCGTTTCCCTTGTTGCACCCGCAACTGTTCCTTTATAACTATCCATCAAATTTTCTGCTTTTAAGAAATCGGTGTATTCAGATGTCCCGTAAGCGACACGACGGATATTGTAAAGGTTGTGTGGACTAACGTTATCAGATGTTGCACTTCCTCCGACTGCTCCACATCCTAAGGTGAAGGCTGGGAACAAACCTGTTGTGCCACCAACACCACCAAGAGCTGCAGGGGTGTTGACTAATAGACGGGAAACTGGTTTTTTCAGGGCGAACTCACGAATAATCTCATCATTCTTAGAGTGGATGGACAGGGTATGTCCAACCCCTTCATGATGCAGAATTTTAATACTTAAATCACAAGCCTCTTCCCATGTTTTAACAGTATAGAAACCAAGAATTGGAGCTAGTTTTTCCATTGAATATGGTGCATCTTTTCCAACTCGTGTTTCTTCTGCAATCAAGACCCTTGCGTCTGCTGGTACCGAGATACCTGCTCGTTCAGCAACGATTTGTGGTGTCTTACCAACCATTTTCGGGTTCATTGCACCGCTTGGAAGAATGATAAACTCTCCCAATTTTTTAGCATCAGCAGGTGGTAAGAAGTAAGCACCTTGCTTTTTAAATTCTGCGATAACAATGTCTTTCATGTCCTCTTCAACAATGACAGATTGCTCAGAGGCACAAATCACACCATTATCAAAAGTTTTAGACTCAATAATATGGCGAACAGCTGTTGGAATATCCGCACTCCGTTCGATAAAGGCTGGTCCATTACCAGGTCCTACACCAATCGCAGGCGTTCCAGATGAATAAGCTGCTTTTACCATGGCTGTGCCGCCTGTTGCCAAAATAAGATTTGTATCTTTGTGGCGCATGAGCTCATTAGTTGCCGCAATGGAAGTTTTTTCAATAACACTGATGGCTCCATCTGGACAGCCAGCTGTTTTAGCAGCGCGTTTAATAATCTCCACTGTTTCAACAATACACTTCAAGGCGCTTGGGTGTGGAGAAAAGACGATACTGTTTCCAGCCTTCAAGGAGATGAGGGCTTTATACATGACTGTTGAGGTCGGGTTTGTCGAAGGAATCAGACCAGCAATCACGCCAACTGGTACACCAACTTCGATAATCTTTTTCTCTGTATCTTCGCGCAAGATACCTACAGTCTTCATATTCTTGATATGCTCCAGAAGAACCTTTGAAGCCACTGTATTTTTGATAACTTTATCCTGCCAGCGACCAAATCCCGTTTCTTCAACAGCCATCTTAGCCAATCGTTCACGCTCATCGTAACAAGCTTTTGCAACGACTTTGACAATCGTATCAATCTGTTCTTGGGACATCTGCGCTAGTTCACGTTGAGCAATTTTTGCTTGGCGAACAAGGTTGCGAACTTCCTGTATTGATACTAAATCCTTATCTTCTAAGTACATTCAGTATTACTCCTTTCTTGAGAGTTCCATCAAGGCTTGGACAAGCTGACGCTTGTTAGCAAATTTTATTTCTTTTTTGCTTAATTGAATATCTTTTTCACGGTAGGCTATGCTTCTGAGTTTGACAACTTTTAATTTTTCCAGCTCTGTTTGTGAAAACTTAGGAACAATAGGTGTTTCGACCACTTCCTCTTCTATGCTTGTAGGTATTTCCACTACTTCAGTAGTTTCCTTAGCTTGTTCATTAACTTGCTCTGTAGTTCCCAATGGCTCAGGGCTTTCTACAAGATTTGCAGAAACAGCAACTTCTTCCTTCAATGGATTGAGAGACTCAGCTTGCTCTTCCACTTTTTGTTCTTCAACTGGAAGGGGCTCTTCTTTTTTGAGTTTCTTCTCAGCCCTGATCAGTTTTTCAGTCTGCTCATCCATACTAGCAATGACATGGCTACCACGATAAAAAGATTTATTTTCGAGTTCTGCGACTGCAGCAGCTACTGCTGCTTTTACAGCACCAACATCTCCTGTAATATGTACGGTATTCAAACCTGATTTGATTTTCTCAATATTGATAATGGAAACATTGGCTGCTTTTACAGCTAGGTCGGCAGCTACAACAGCACCTAGATACCCTTTTACTTCAATTAGTCCTAGTGCTCTTTTAGCCATCTAATCCCCCTTTAATAATTCTTCGGGTTACTTGCAATAGAGATAACTGTTCTAGCAAAGGCATCACAGGCAGCTCTACAAGCTGATTGCGAACCTACTAGAAGACCTCCAGCAAAGTTTGTTTCACTTGGCGGACCATAGAAGGCACCAATGGTCACATCTGAAGCTTTCAGAGCTGCGTCAAGTCCAACCATTGCTTCTGCTGGCGGTGCAATCAAGTAAGCAATAGCAGTTCCCTCTTCGGCATTTGCGCCTTGGGAAAGATAAGAACCTGCACGGGAAACACAATGGGCAAAATATGGGATTGTGTTCTCATCATTTGCACTATAGAAGCTTGCACCGTTTTCGATTTCATAAATGGCAACATCCAAGCCACTTCGTACTTCCTCAGGAGTAGGACCTGCTAAAATACCAATGACCTCGCCAGCAAGTTTTGTTGAGGCATTACCAGCACCAGCATACATACTTCTTGCATAAACCACTTCAACATCGGCAGACTTAGTTGCCTCATCTAGCGCAACATAGGTTACATCATCACAATCTGATGTAATAATCCCTAAACTTCTATGATGCGGTTTTAGCTCCAAGGAAGCAGCCAGGCTAGCATCAACATTGGAAATGAGTAGAGCACTAAGTACAGATGCTCCTAAACGTTCGTTTATCACAATAGGACCTCCTTTTTATTTCAAATCAACACCTGATTTTTTATTGTCCAAAATCTTTTTAATGATTTCCGCAACATAAGCACCTGCCTCAACCGCAGGAGTACCACCTTTGTGGATATTGGAAACAACTGTCCGACGTGATTCTGGCATGCCCATTGTAGGTTTGTAGGCCAAATAAGCACTCATAGATTCTGCCGTTACTAGTCCCGGACGTTCTCCAATCAAGATACAAACGACTTCAGCACCTGTTAATTCTGCAATATGGTCCATAGCTCCAACACGGGAGTGTTTGATAAAGAGTACTTCGTCGAATTCTAGACCAAACATTTTCAAACCTTGCTTCAAGGCTGGAAGGAAATCTCTTATGTTTGCTTCAATGGCTGACGAACTCAATCCATCACCTACAACAATTTGAACCTTAGCATTCTTCTTGCAGCT
The DNA here is from genome assembly GCF_002964575.1 of Streptococcus suis. Taxonomy (GTDB): domain Bacteria; phylum Bacillota; class Bacilli; order Lactobacillales; family Streptococcaceae; genus Streptococcus; species Streptococcus suis_R. Next base: position 16,357 of record NZ_POQQ01000026.1, read on the forward strand.
ATTTTTAATGATTTCCTGCTGATCTTCTGGGAAAATTCTTCCCAAATCAGGTCGCGTTAGGTATTCGTCCTTAGAGGAAGCCTTGGTATGTACTGGGATAAAGCCCATTTCTTTAACGAAATCTTCTGAGACATAGGAGAAAACAGCATCTTGGGCTGCAGCATGGTCTGCCCTAAAGCGTAAAATTGTTTGCGTTTTATAACGGTTTCCTGCCCTCCACAAACCTAAACGAGCGGGTGTAAATTGTTTAATCTTACGATAGGCCTCTTCATTGATAGCATTTGGAATAAGGAATTGTTTCTGAATATCTACCTCGGTAATATCAGGAATGATTCCATCTTCAATTTGGCAATCTTCTTGCTTAGGTTGATGCGAAGAGGAAGGGGCATCCATTTGTTCTGACACAACTGGCGTTTCAGTTATTTCATTCAAAATGGAGCGAATCATTTCTTTTAATTCTAGTTCATTCACAGTGACTTCCTCCTATATCTTTGACTTCATGAAGACTGAACCATCACCACCAATTTCAGTCAGATGGCCATCTTTCATTAAGCCCATATTTTCCATCCAGATTTCAAATTCTTTGATTGGACGCTTACCTAACAAGTCACGCATGGTCGCTGTTTCATGGTAACCAGTTGTCTGGTAGTTCAACATAATATCGTCACCATGTGGAATAGCCATGATGTAGTTGACACCTGCAGCACCAAGAAGAACAAGCAAGTTTTCAGCATCATTTTGATCAGCTTTCATGTGGTTAGTGTAGCAAATGTCACATCCCATAGAAATACCTGTCAATTTACCCATGAAATGATCTTCCAAACCTGCACGAATAACTTGTTTGGAATCGTAGAGGTACTCTGGACCAATGAAACCAACTACAGTATTAACAAGGAATGGATCGAAACGTTTTGCAAAACCATAACAACGTGCTTCCATAGTTACTTGGTCAGCTCCATGATGGGCATCTGAGGACAATTCTGATCCCTGACCTGTTTCAAAGTACATAACGTTTGGACCTGCTGCTGTACCTACTTTCAAGGCTGTGTCACGAGCCTCTTGAATGATTTTAGCATCAAAACCAAAGGCTGTATTTCCTTTCTCAGATCCAGCAATAGACTGGAAGACCAATCCTGTCGGAGCTCCCTGATTCATGGCCTCAATTTGTGTTGTTACATGGGCCAGCACGCAATGTTGAGTTGGAATTTTATATTCTTCAATGAAGTCATTGAACTTATGCAAAATCCGTTTGGTGCTTTCCACTGAATCATCCACTGGGTTCAAACCAAGCAATGCATCTCCACATCCGTATGCAAATCCTTCCATGGTTGAAGCCATAATACCGTCTGGATCATCAGTTGTGTGGTTAGGTTGTAAACGAGATGAGAAGGTTCCTGGAACACCAATTGTTGTATTTGCAGTCTTAGTAATGATAATTTTCTGTGCTGCTACTATCAAGTCCAAGTTGGTCATTAGCTTAGCTACTGCAGCAACCATTTCTGAGGTCAGACCACGTGATAACCATTGAATATCGATATTGGTCGTTTTATTGTCCAAAATCCATTCACGTAGTTCTTCAACTGTCCAGTTTTTAATCTTTTCATAGGTACGAAGGTTAACGTCGTCAATGATAATACGCGTTACCTCATCCTCTTCATATGGAACGACTGGATTATTGAACAAATCAGAAAGTTTTAGCTGAGCCAAAACTACCTTGGCTGCCACGCGTTCTTCTGCCGACTCGGCCGCTACGCCAGCCAAATGATCTCCTGATTTAAATTCATTAGCCTTGGCCAAGACTTCTTTCACAGAATGAAATTCATAGACTCGACCAAATAACTTTGTTTTTAATATCATTAAATTTATCCTCCTTTTGATATTGACTGATTAACTGAATACTAGGGTTTTTACAACGACAGGTAAAACCGAGCCTTCAACTAAAGGATTGCCAATATCAATGTAATCTCCATTTTGCACATCAACAGAATCGATACAAACAAAGGGATAATCTTTAGGCAACAATGCAAACAAGCTTTGACCAAGTACCTTTGCCATGTCTTCCTTGACAACAACCAACAAAGGAATTCCTCGATCAATACTATCTTTCATCCCTTCAAGAATAGCCTGGGCATATTCTTGTACCCTTACGAAACTTGGACTCTTTATACCATCTAAGGCTAAAGCCAATTCTTGAACTTCATTTTCAAGCATGAACCATCGGCTTTTTTCCCTGATAGCCTCCGCCAAATTTTGCTGCGACCCCATCTCATCTTGACTAGATAATTTCAAAACTGGGATATTCTTGATCGGCAAAATTTTTGAAATATAGGTAATAGTGCTCCCACTTACCTCTGTCGTATGGCTTCCTGCACCAACCACCGTAGCCCTAATGGTTTCTACCGACTCAATTACCTTCTTGTTTGAGAAGATTTTCGATTGTGCTATTGCTTTTCCAAGTAGTATCCCTATATCTCCATAGTGAAATTCACTGACAGAACGATCCGCTTGAAAAATCGCATCGGCCACACCACCTGAGAATGAAACACACTGGATGGGATAGTCCAATTTCAATCCATGGTTGGTCTGCAGCAACTCATAGTAGGGACTATTTGTATCTAAGCCCAAACTTTGCTCTAGTACAGATACCAGAATAGCTATCAGGCGTTCCAGATCTGGTCGATTAAGGAGAGCTCCTACCGCCAAGTTTAATTTTTCTTTGACAATAATTTCTTGTAGTTTTGGAGCAATATAGGTAATATGGTGACTAGCTGGATCAATTTTCACAAGCCTACCGCCAATATCAAAACAAGCGGTATCAATCAAGTCTCCTTCACGGTAAACAGAGATATTTGATGTTCCTCCACCAATATCAATATTTGCTACAGAAGTGTGGTGCTCCTGAGAGTACTGATAACTACCTGCTCCCTTACCAGAGATAATACTCTCCAAGTCTGGACCAGCAGTAGCAACAACAAAATCACCTGCATAGCCACTTAAGGCCTCTAGGACTTGGCTAGCATTATCCTTCCTAGCTGTTTCACCCGTTATGATGACAGCCCCCATCTGAATCATATCCTTCGAAATACCTGCTTTTTGGTATTCCAATCTGACAAATTCTTTTATAGACTCAACATCTATCAAAAGATTTTCAAAAATGGGAGTAAAGATAATTTCACTCCTATACAGAACTCGCTTATCTGTAATATATACACGTGGAATAGTGAAAACGGAGGCAATATTCTCCACAGTCAATTCAGATAACACCAGTTGGGTCGTAGCAGTACCAATATCAATGCCAACACTTAAAATCTTATCGGACATCACCTTACCTCCAAAAAAAGACACTTAAAGAAATGCTAATAGAACTCGTCTATTACCACTCTTCAAGCGTCATTGCTTTTAGGCTTACATCATTGTCAGCCTCTTCTATTCGATTAGCATCCTGTAATACTGCTTACTATCACAGGACTTGGTTCACTGTATTGTATATCTATTATTAAAACTCATCATGCATAACCAACAATTTAGCAATTTCCACCATGGGAACTCGCTTTTGCATACTGATAGTTCGAATATGCTTAAAGGCTGCTGATTCTGATAGATGATCACGGGACATCAATAAGCCTTTTGCTTTTTCAATGATGATACGGTCATTGATTTTCTTCGTCAATTTAGCCATTTCACTGGTCAAGTGCTGAAATTGTCTACCTCTTGCAATACATACTTCCACCATAGGAATCAATGATTTAGCATCAAGAGGTTTTACTAAGTAACCACTAACACCATATCTTTTGGCTTTCTCGATATACTGTTCATCACTTTGGGTAGTTAACAAGAGAACACTATAGGCCAGATTATCATCCAATATTTTTTTACAGGCTGTCAAACCATCTAATAGAGGTAGCTGGATAGACATCACAACTAAATCCGAACGGTATTTTTGACTTAATTCTATTGCTTCAAAGCCATCACTAGCCTCTGCCACAACTTCGAAATCAGCCTTTTCCAATAGTTCTCTAACTTCACGTCTAACCATTGGATCCTTGTCTGCTATTAGTATTCTACCTTTCATACCTACCTCTTCTGAAAGCTTATGTCCGCGTTACAACTGTACTTGAAAAATGAAGAATTTCCTCCAAGCCTTGTAACACAGCTACTAGAGCAGCCTCAACAGATGAAACATCTCCTGTCATGACAACAGAGCCACTAAATCGGTCAACAAAGCCGATCTGAACATCTGCCGCCTTGGTCGCAAGATCTACCGCAATGATGGAAGCTTCACTAGGAGTAATCGTCAGTATGCCAATAGCTCCTTTTTTATCGACCAGCAAACCAAGTTTTTCATAAATAACTTCATCAGGATTTGCAATGAGATGGGCCAGGGTTATCTGTTTCCCTGGTACATACTCTTGTATCATTCTCTGTTTTTCTTCCAGTTTGTCCACCTTCCCTCAATAGAAGTTTGGATAACACCCTAGTTAGTATATTATAACACGAAGTAGGGTAATTATCAACATAATTCTAGAAAGCATTTTCCAAAACTGCCAAAGCTTCTTCCGTGCTCGGTTGTCGTGGATTTGTAGCAGTACACTTATCTACTACCGCTGCTGCTGCAATTTCTTCCTTGTACTGATTAAAGTCACTAACAGACACACCATATTCCCGTAAGGTCATCGGCAAATCCAGTTTTCGTTGCAATTTTTTCACTGCGTCAATCAACTGTCGAACACCCAAAACAGGACTAGTAGCACTACAACCGATTAGCTTAGCAATTTCTTGATAACGAATAGCTGTTGCTTTATCACTATCACCTAGGCCACGAGCACTGATATTGGCATTATACTGGATGACGTAGGGCATTAGAATGCTATTTACTCGTCCATGAGGGATATGGAATTTTGCTCCTGTCGCATGGGCTAAGCCATGGTTGATCCCTAAGGATGCAGTATTGAAGGCCATGCCTGCCAGAGTTGACGCAACATGCATTTTTTCACGAGCCACTGAATCGTTTCCGTTTTGGTAGGCTTTAGGTAGGTATTCGAAAACTAATTTAATGGCTTTTTCTGCTAGAGCATCTGAAAAATCTGTTGCCTTGGTCGAAACATAGGCTTCAATGGCATGGGTCAGAACATCCATCCCCGTATCTGCTGTTATATTTCCAGGCAAAGAAGATACTAGACAGGAATCTAAAATGGCTACATCTGGTAGTATTTCTCTTGAAACCAAGGGATACTTGATTTCTTTTTGCCTATCAGTAATAACGGCAAATTCTGTCACTTCTGAACCGGTTCCACTGGTTGTTGGAATAGCAATTAGAATCACATCTGTAAACACAGCCATTTTTTTACCAAAATAGTAAATAGCTTTAGCTGCATCAAGAGCGGAACCACCACCAATCGCAAGGATGATACTGATTTGTTGACCACCTACTGACTGAATACCCGCAATAATGGTTTCAATCGGTGGATCTGGTACAATATCATCAAAAACATGACTCTGATTGCTAGGATCCAGATGACTTAATACACTGTCCAATTGACCAGTTTGCTTTAGGAAGGGATCTGCAACAACCAAGATGTGCTCATTCTTATAACTTCTTAGCTGCTCTAGAGCACCCTCTCCTATGCACAATTCTGTTTTATAGAAAATCTTGTACATTTCTTCTCCTTTCTATGTAACTTTTCCATAAAAATAAGCCATATGAAAACCAGACTAAAACTCTCCATTAAGTCATAGTCGTTTCATATAGCTACATTGCTTATTGATTAGTACGCCTTTGTACCACGAAAAAATTATAACATAAAGCCATTAACATATCAACAGAAATAATGATTTTTCTTGAAATTTTTATGAACTTTTTTACTCCTAGCCCCCTGACCTAAATGAACATCTAAGAACCTGTGGTCCTCGTTCGACGCTTCTATTTATGACTAGTTTTCAAGCTCCCATCGTTCAGCTTCTTCTTTTGTATCTCCGCTAAAATCTGTCTTTATGAAAGAAATATGCTCTCTAATAATAGAGTGATGGATGAATAGAGCTTCTCAGTTTATAATAGAGGGTTTATAATAGAGTCCTCATTTTGATACAAATTAGTTGTCAAACTGGTGGAGATAAGTTATAATAATGATGCTAGGAATTGATTTTAGTACTTTTGAAAACATGGAAGTTTGGTGCAAATCCAACGCGGTCCCGCCACTGTGATAAGCTTTGCTTTAAGTCAGGTCTTTGGTTTCAAATTTTAGTAGATCTCACGCCTCGATGTAAGGTGTGATGTCAGTTTGGATAGCGCATCTACTGCGGTATTTTCCATTATTGGCTCTACGTTTAAGTACCTTTCATTTTCTAAAGGTAGAAAAACTACCTTACTGCAACGAAGCAGGGCCGATAATCGGGAAAGCCACAGTTAATCAATGATGCTTAACAGACTATACAAGGATGTATAAATGCTTTCTTAACATAAACGACAAACCACCCTTGAAATGAAGGGTGGTTTATTTTGGCTAATCAGACTTCCCTTCCGCTTCTCTTCGTTTTTTAATCAGAGTTCCCATTCGTAAGGATTTTTCATTATAGTAACGATAGTGTCGACCTGAACCATCACCGATATAGCTGATAGGTGAAAATTCACTGCCCTTAAAATCACCATGCTCATCAAGCAAGTCTTCTTCTACTACTCTGCGCGTTACTTTTCCGATAATGTTGGTCAACTTACCACATTCTACAAGTTCAACAACTTCGCACTCAATAGAAATTGGGCATTCATTTACCAAAGGAGCATCAACTGTTTCACCAACTGTGTAGGTCAAACCAGTTAAGGAAAATTTATCTTTACGGCTATTAAAACCAGCAAGTTCCACTTCCTCAATCAGCTCTTCTCTTGGAATATTGACAGTAAAGTGACCATGTTTGCTGATTTCAGTCACTGCATTTCCCTTTGTCCTCATGCCAATCACCATCATACTGCCTAAAGAATAAGCAGAACTTGAGGTTGTTATATTGTATCCATGAATATCATCTTTGTAACCCAAAAAGAATACCGGAAAGCCAAAATATAGCTTACGTGTCTCAAATGTTTTTTTCACCTTTTACTCCTTTATTGTAAGAATAGGTATCTACTGTTCAGCATTTCCATCACACATGATACCTCATTCTTAAACATCACTATTTTCCCTCTAAATAATCCCGCAAGGAATTGACAAATGCTGTCGGGAGTTTCAACTCTTCTTGCAGTTCATCTCGATAGCGGGTAATGATGTCATACTCCCGTCCTTGAGAAACCTTGATTGGCCAGTCGGGATCTAGTAACATGGCCTTACCAACAGAGAAGAGTGGGATGTCTTCTGCTAGAATCTCTTCCACATCTTGACAGGTCTGAATCCCACCAACTGCAATCAGGGGCACTCGTCCATTGATTTTTTTTATGACGGAGTGAATGATAGGCTCTAATGCATCAGGATTTCGCAGGGAAGGTCGGAAAACATGACTTAAGGAGAGATGAAGATAGTCTACCCCCATTGCTATCAGCTGCTCTATCAGCTGCAAACTATCCCATAATTCAATACCTGGATCTTCAATCTCTTCTGGGGAGAAACGGTAGCCAACCAAAAACGGTCTATCTGCTTCTTCCTTGACTAGTTTTTTGACCTGCTTAACCAAGGTCTTGGCAAACCGCATACGGTTATTCAAACTACCTCCCCACTTATCCTGTCGTCGATTGGAATGGGGAGAAAGGAATTGCTGGATTAAGTAAGTATTGGCCCCATGTAACTCCACTCCATCAAAACCTGCTTTGATGGCCCTTCTCGTTGCATCAAGAAAGGCCTGTAATATCTCATCTACTTCCAAATGCTTAAGAGAACGAGGTTCTACCACATGACCATGAGAACCAATAATAGCACTAGGAGCTACTGGTTTTCCTTCAATTAAAACTGGGGGAACCATGCGGCCTCCATGATAGATTTGTAAGACTGCTAAAGCCCCTTGGTCCTTGATGGCTTGAGCCAGGCGAGCTAACCCTTCAATCTTATCATCTTCTGCTACGCTGAAACTATCTCTGAATGCCTGCCCTTGCGTATGCACATAGGCACTGCCAGTAATGACCATGCCCACTTGGCCAGCACGACGAGTGTAAAAGTCAATATCATCTTGCGATACATAGCCTCCCGACTGACAGACACTGAGGGTCATGGGAGCCAGCACCACTCGATTTCTAGTGTACAACTGATCTGTCAGCTGTACAGAGTCATGAATTGTTTTTATCATCTACAACCTCTTTTCCTAAAAGATATGCAGTAACATTTGTTCCTTCTTTTTCTACCACTGTCACAGTTCCTTGGGGAAAATCAATATCCCAAAATAGGGCTGATGGATCTACTAAACGCTGGTAAATCAACCTTAGAACACCTAAGTGAGCAACAAGGGCCAGTGACTGTAGATGTTCATTGACCAATCTGTCCGTTTCAGTCCAAACCCGGTCTTGAAAGTCTCTAAAGGCTTCCGCTTCCGGTGGTCTGTAGGTAAATGGCGCTGCCAACCAGGCCTCCCATTCCAGCGGAAATTGTTCCTGAATCTGATCGGCAGTCAGGCCTTCCCACAGTCCAAAACCTTTTTCATCCATGTTTTTTAAGGGGATTGAATGATGTATAGGAAAGACAAGCTGGGCTGTTTCCTGGCTACGTCTTAAAAAGCTGACATAGACCTTGTCAATAGGAATATCTCGCATCTGATTTTCCAAGACTAGAGCCTGCTCTTTCCCTCTTTGATTGATGGAAACATCCAAGCTTCCGTAAAAACAGCGTTTTTTGTTCAAATCGGTTTCACCGTGACGCATGAGGTAGATTTTCATATGATTAACCCAATAATAAATAGGAGTTGAGCCACTTCGACAAAGGCTCCTAAGGTATCACCAGTGTGGCCGTCAATTTTTTGGTAGACAAACCGGCGATAGACCTGCGAGCCAAGTAAGATAAGGCCGTAGGCAAGTAAACCTTTGTAGCTAAAGACATACATTAGACTGGCTAGCGGCAAGACCTGAGACAGAACGATTTGGCCACCTGTCGTCCCTGAGAAAAAGTTGCCTGTCCCCCCCTCAGCCCGTGCATAGCGCATCTGATAGAGCTGCAGGGCTAGTCCTGCCTTTCCAATCATGGACAGGGCCGCCACGATAAACCAGCCTGGCTCAGGAAGATAAGGATAGGCCACCAACATCAAAGCATAGTAGAGAATCAAGGCCAGAACACCATTGCTACCAATACGGCTGTCCTTCATGATTTCCAACATTCTCTCCTTTTTCCTGGATGAAAAGAGTCCGTCTGCAGTATCTGCCAAGCCGTCTAAGTGAAATCCTCCTGTCAGCAAGACATCAAAGAGAAAACTAAGGCACCAAGCAACAATGCCTGGTAAGACCATTTGAGCTAGGTAGTAAAACAGGCCTGTAATACTCCCTAGTAAAAGTCCAAATAGGGTCAGATAGGGAACTCCTTTTTGGATATGAGCAATATCCACTTCCTTGTTGATGGGAATTCGGCTAAAAAATTGTGTGTAAATAATCAGTGCATGTATCATTTTAAGCGTTGAGCAAGGCCACAAAACACCAGATAAACCTCACTCGCCTCCTTCGCTAAGAACTGATTCACCTTTCCAAGTAGATCTCTAAAATACCGTCCCAACTTGGTATCTGGAACGATGCCCAGTCCAATTTCGTTGGTGACAATGTAGAGCTGACTATCCATTACCCCATGAGCAAGTAGGATAGCCTGCCATTGAGCCTGAATCTGTCGACTGATAAAGGCCTGTTCTTCCTTGCTGAGAAAGTTAGTATCCTCCATAGCTATTTTCTCAGGGAAATAGGTTTCAACCAGCTGAAAGAGGAGATTAGTCGTCAGCATGGTAGCACAGTCCAGCAAATAGTAGTCGTAGGTTTGGTCTTTCAACCAGGATCCAAGATCTGCAAACTGCTCATGGGTTGTCCAAGAAGCTGGGCGGCGTTCTTGGTGCAGCCGGACCCGCTCCTGCCATTCACTGTCGGTGCCTGAACTCATTCCTGTCGCTATATAACATACTCGCTCTTTCTCCCAGATTTGCTCTTCTGTGAACTGCGATTTGCCACTTCGAGCTCCTCCAGTTACCAAGACAATTTTACCCATATATTTCTCCAAAAACAGTATCAAAGGCCTGCAAGGTCTGCTCAATATCTTCCTTGGTATGCGCTGCGGACATGAAATTTGATTCATACTGGGAAGGTGCTAGGTAAATCCCTTGTTTGAGTAAACCTGCATGGACACGGGCAAAGACTTCTTGGTCGCTGGCCTTGGAATCTTCAAAATTCCGAACAGGCCGCTCGTTAAAGAAAAATCCAAACATGGTACCAACCTGTACAACCTGGAGGGGAATCTGGTACTTGACAGCCAGTTCTTTCAAACCTAGGCAAAGCTGATCGGTTCGTGCCTCCATGTCCTTAAAGATATCCGGTGTCAAGGACGCCAAGGTTTCATAGCCAGCTGTCATAGCAATCGGATTTCCTGACAAGGTACCTGCCTGATAGACTGCCCCCATGGGAGCGATATAGTCCATATACTTCTTCTTACCTCCAAATAGTGCCATTGGGAAGCCACCGCCAACAACCTTACCAAAGCACAACAAGTCTGGCTCCACACCATACAAGCCCGTAGCTCCAGTATAGCTGGCCCTAAAGCCTGTCATCACCTCATCGATAATAAACAAGGCACCATATTGGCTTGTGAGGTCACGAATAGCTTGGATAAAGTCCTGCTCTGCTGGAATCAGTCCCATATTTCCTGCCACAGCTTCGATAATGACGCAGGCAATTTCTGAACCCATCTCTTCAAAACAGGCCTGAAGACTAGCCTTATCATTATAGGGAAGAGTAAGAGTATCCTGAGCAGTTGCTTCTGTCACTCCAGGAGAATTTGGTAAGCCAAAGGTGGCAACCCCAGACCCTGCTTGTACGAGGAAGGAATCACTGTGTCCATGGTAACAGCCAACAAACTTGACGATTTTATCCCTCTGGGTCACTCCACGTGCCAAGCGAATAGCACTCATGGTAGCTTCCGTCCCCGAACTGACCATTCTCAGCCGTTCCAGATAGGGAATTCTCTCCTGCAGGTGCTGGCCTAAGCGAGTTTCCAAGGGACTTGGTGCTCCGAAACTGGTGCCACATTCCACGGCTGACTTGACCGCTTCAATGACCCGATCTTCTGCATGACCTAAAATCATTGGTCCCCAGGATAGAACGTAGTCGATGTAGCGATTTCCATCCACATCGTAGAGATAAGCACCCTTGGCCTTATCAATAAATACTGGACTGCCCTCTACGGCCTTAAAGGCTCGAACTGGACTATTGACCCCACCTGGAAAAACCGTTTGGGCTTGTTCGAATGCGAGCTTAGATTGTTGAGTCTGCATCATCTTATCCTTCCTCTTTCAAATAGCGGGCTACATCTTTTGCGAAGTAGGTGATGATCAAGTCTGCACCCGCACGTTTAAAGCCTGTCAAGGTTTCAAGGATAACTGCCTTCTCATCAATCCATCCATTTTGAGCTGCAGCCTTGACCATGGCATATTCTCCACTGACATTGTAAGCAACTAGGGGAAGCTTAGTTTGCTGCCTTAATTCTCGTAGAATGTCCAAGAAGGCTAGACCTGGCTTGACCATGAGGAAGTCAGCACCTTCTTTCTCATCGCTCTGGGCCTCTCTCAAGGCTTCTAAGCGATTAGCAGGATCCATTTGGTAGGTCTTCCGATTGCCAAACCTTGGAGCACTTTCGCCAGCGTCACGAAACGGTCCATAAAAGCTAGAGGCAAACTTAATGGCATAAGACATGATGGGAATGTCTTCAAAACCAGCCTGATCCAGTCCCTGACGGATAGCTTCGACATAGCCGTCCATGGCATTGGACGGAGCAATGATATCCGCACCAGCCCTTGCTTGACTCAGGGCAACTTCTACCAAGCGGGGCAAGGATGCGTCATTGTCCACCTCCTGACCTTTTAACACCCCACAATGTCCATGACTGGTAAATTCACACAAGCAGGTATCTGCAATCACGACAAGCTGAGGGAAGTGCTTCTTTATCAGGCCAATCGCTTCCTGAACAATGCCTGTTTCACAGGAGGCCTGGCTACCAATCTCATCTTTTTCCTTGGGAATGCCAAAAAGTATGATACTCTTTAACCCTAATTTTTCAACTTCTGCTACTTCATCGACTAACTGATGCAGGGGGAATTGATAAACTCCTGGCATGGAAGCTACTTCCTGCTTGTCATCAAGACCTTCTTTCACAAAGATAGGATAAATCAAGTCTGTGGTCAGTAGCTGGGTTTCCCTGACTAGATCACGAATCCCTTCTGTCCTTCTCAGACGTCTGTGTCTAAAAAATACCATATCGTTTCTCCTTATCCATGATGGTTTCTAGCATGGCTGTGATAGAAGGCTTGTCTGGCATGAGGTCTACCTCATAACCAGATTCCATCACCGCTTGGGCTGTTGTTTTTCCAATGACTGCTATTTTATGGCTGACAGGAAGCTTTTTGATTACCTCTGTAAAACTGTGCCAGGCAGATGGACTGGCAAAGGTCCACAGTACCCTATCCAATTCCAAATAGGTAGCAAGCTGATCCTGACCTGCCTGATTGGCAACCGTATCATACATCTCCCAAGCCAGCACAGCATGCCCCTCCTGCCTCAAACCTTCTGCTATGATAGGATTGGCCAAGTGACTTTGCGGAAACAAAATCTTTTGCCTTTCTAAGCCAAGTGCCAACCACTCCGCTACAAAATCTTTTCCATACTGGCTAGTAGACTCAAAAGTCACTGACCGTCCTACTTCCCTTATGGAACGACTGGTCTGCTCACCAATACTGGCAATCTGTATAGAAGATGGAAGATGGGGCAGGAAGCACTCAAAGGCTGTTGCACTGGTGCAGAACAGCCAATCAGCCTTTTCCAACTCTTGCTGGACTTGCTGAGGAAGAGGATGGGCCTGAAAAGCTATTAGGGGAACAGTTGCTAGCTGAAAGCCCGCATTTTCCAAAGCTGCTTGCAGGTCCAAATCTATGGTCCCATCTCTTGTTACTACAATCGTTGCTGTCATCTTGCTGGCTCAACCCCTAGCTGATTTAATTTCTCCACGGCCTCCTTGGCCAACTGGAAGCCGTCATGACCAGATAGGCTGATGCGGTGGCAGTTCTTCTCGCTATCTGCTAGCATGACCTCTAACTGATAGTCGGCTCCAACTTGTCTGGCCAGGGCAGCGATTGGGAAGGTACAATCAGCCCCCATTCCTCGTAAAAATTCCCGCTCAATGCCGGCACAGATGGCGGTCTCAGGATGGTTTATACTGGATAAGATGTCCAAAACTTGCTGGTCATCCGCCCGACATTCGATTCCCAGAGCTGCCTGGGCAACGGCAGGAAGACAAATGGATTCATCCAAATATTCGATGTCCAAGTCAGCCTGGCGGGTCCAGCCAAGCCGATTGATCCCCGCAACTGCTAAGACAATGGCATCGTACTGGCCGTCACGGACCTTTTGGATACGGCTATCGATATTTCCACGCAGGGACTTGTAGACCAAGTCAGGCCGAACAGCCTCGAGCTGAACTTGACGGCGGAGACTGCTGGTCCCCACTATTGATCCAGCTGGCAAGCTAGTCAAGGTCATACCAGCTTCTTTGAAAATCAAACAGTCACGCACATCCTCACGCTCCGGACTGGCTCCAATGACACATCCCTCAGCTAGTAACCCCGGAACATCTTTCAAGCTATGAACTGCGATATCAATCTCTTTTTCCACCAATGCCTTTTCAATATCCTTGACAAAAACGCCTTTTCCACCAATTTTTTGGAGGCTGACATGGACTAGCTTGTCCCCTGTCGTTTTATAAGGAACCAGTTCAAACGCAAGATCAGGATGCAAGGTCTTAAGGGCATCTACAACCATATTGGTCTGAGTCAGTGCTAGTTGGCTTTGGCGGGTCCCTACTCTAATTACTGTCATCGTCTTCTCCTAGTCTATCTGCTTGTAAGCCAAACAGTTTACAGACCAAGGCAATGTCGTAGTCAGACCTTTCTCCAACAGACATTTCCTTGAGTTGTAAAATGGGCTCTCGAATCAACTGATTGACAATTCCTTTCATGTGTTTAGAAATTTGTTTCTGTTCCCTCTCGGTCAAATTTGGTATCTTCCGATTGATACTTTCTAGGGATGTAGCATGAATTTGCAAGGCTTTCTCCCTCAGTTCACGGATGAGAGGCACAATTCCCAACTGAGCTTGCCAGGCTTGGTATTTGACCAACTCTCCTTCTATTTCCAAAACAATCTGTTCAGCAATCTCTCTCCGTTCTTCATGATAGACTTCTAGTTGATTGCTGAGATTCTCAATGGTGTAAAGGGTCATCTGCTCACTTGGGTGAATAGTCCTTGGCAGGCAAAGGTCGAAGGCAATGACACTTTCTTTCAACATAGGCGGAAAGAGAATGTAGCCTCCTACTTTTACAGCTGAGAAAATGACATCCGCATCCGCAACTGCCGCTTCAAGCTGATCCCATCCAAAAGCCTGGACACGTTGGTCCTGCAGAAAATGCTGGGCCTTGGAAACTGTTCGATTGACCAAACGGACTTGTTCAAAAGGCTTTTTCAGCAAATACTTGGTCACAAGTTGGCCGATTTCACCCAGGCCGATAACCGCTACCCTTTTTCCAGAATAGTCAAAATCAGTCTGTTCCAACAGTTGCACTGCTGTTAATCCTATGGAAATAGGCCGAGCATTGATGCGGTACTCTTCATGCATTCGTTTGGCAAAGGTCATGACCTGCTTAAAGACTTGATTTAAGATGACACCAGTCGTTCCTACTGTCTGAGCTCGGGCAAAGGCCCGTTTCAACTGACCTAGAATTTGAGTTTCCCCTAAAATCTTCGATTCCAGGCCAATGGACACTCTGAGCAGGTGTTCTAAGACCTGATTGGCTTCTTTGAAGATTAGACAAGGTTCCACTTCCTCCGCTTCTAGCTGGAACCAGTTCAGTAAAAAGCGTTTAGCATAATAGCGTCCGGTATGGAGCTGGTCCACCACTAGATACAGCTCGGTTCGATTACAGGTCGATACAATGACCGTTTCAAAAATACTTTTCTCTTGGTTCAGTGCCTCTAAGGCCTGGTCCACTTCCTCGTCGGAAAAATGTGCCCTCTCCAGCAAACTAAACGGTGTATTTTGATGGGTCAATCCAACATATAATAGGTCCATAACATACTAACCTTTTTCATTCTAAGTCTTCTAATAGTGCTTCGATTTTCTGACGTATAGCTTTTGAATAGGCAGCTGAAGCACCATTTGTTGAAATCATGACTGAACAATTTTTTCCCTTGGCCATTGCTACATTATAAAAATCTGAATGGTTCTTGTCACCTGTATTGTTGACCAGCTGACTAGGTCCAGCATCCGCCATTACCTGCAGATTGACACTGGCTTGGTCGGTACAGGCAAAGGCTAATCTTGCCCCCTCTAAGTCTCCTTTTTGATAGGGTCTAGCAAGCCAGTTCACCTGCGTCGCATCAATACTGGAATGCAGGTCTGGACTGATGACAGTCACCAAAGCTCCTTGATCTAGCAAGCCCTTAATTTTTCGGGAAGCAACCTTTCCCCCACCTATCACAACTACTTTTTTTCCATTTATGTTGATCATAACAGGGTACATAATCATGCCTCCTTTTTCCGACTTCGAAAAATCTTAGAGCTGCGTTCATAGACTGTATCAGCAATCCCTAGTCTAAAATTAACCAGGCGAGCTAGGACAAAAAAGTAGTCTGATAAACGGTTAATATAGACAAGACCGACTGGATTTACTTTTTCTTCTATCTCCATTAAGGCTACCATCCGACGTTCCAATCGTCGAGTTAGCGTCCTTGCCATATGAAAAGAACTGGCAATCAAATGCCCACCTGGTATGATGAACTTCTCCAACTGCGGTGGCTGGTGCATATAGGCATCCATACGTTCTTCCAGCCAATTCACAGTAGCTTCTTCCTGCTTGTAGGGCCGCAATTCCCTTGGTGTAGCTAGGTCGCTGCCACAATCAAAAAGCTGCTGCTGGATTTGCTCACACTCTAGTCGAAGGTCGTCCAGTTCTACGTATTCTCTCATCTCCGCAACAATTCTTCCAAGCAGGGAACACAGTTCATCCATAGTCCCGTAGGCTTCCACGCGCTCATGGGTCTTGGAAACTCGGTCACCACCATAAAGACGGGTTTTCCCTCTATCTCCATATCCTGTATAAATTCGCATACATTTTCCCTTCCTAACGGTCAAGCTAAGATGTCATAGATAGCTGTCATATCTAGCGACTCTCTCAAAATAGTTGCTAATTTATCGTATTCTCTATCTTTCATGGTCTGAATGGTTTCTACTTGTTGGTCGAGAGCAGGCAAACCTTTTTTGATCCTCAGTTGATTGAGGTAGTCACGAGTCCAGGCCACATTGTCGAAAATGCCATGTAGATAGGTTCCTTGAACCTGACCTCCATGTCCAATGGCTCCGTCCTGGCGGTCCGTCGCTTCTCCATTTTGCAAGACAATAGTTGAAAATGGTTGAACACCGTCAGCCAACTGGGTTTCCCCCATGTGAATTTCATAACCTTCTAAGCTGTAATCTCCCTGCTTAGCCTGAACTTGAGTGGTACATTTGTTGGCTCGGAAAATAGTGGTCGTTTCCAGAAGACCTAGCCCCGCCATATCCTCAATGCTCGATTCCACCCCTAGAGGATCGGAGAGCTCTTGCCCCAGCAACTGATAGCCACCACAGATGCCAAAAATAGCACTTCCTTCTTGGAAACAACGATGGATCTCTTTATCCAAGCCTGACTCTGCCAAATAGACCATATCTTCAATGGTATTCTTGCTTCCTGGTAAAATCAAGAGATCTGGACTGCCAAGCTCATCAGCGGATCCAACATAGCGGACAGATACATCTGGATGCATTTCCAGACTATTAAAATCTGTAAAATTGGACATCCTGTTCAGGTTGATAATCGCTACATCCAGGTCTTTTTCTAGATTGAATTTCCTACTTTTCTGAACAAGGGCCACGCTATCCTCACTGTCAATATGGAGCTGAGCGTAAGGGACAACACCCAAGACAGGAACCTTTGTCAACTCTTCTATCATATCAATTCCTGACTGAAGAAGGGCAACATCCCCTCGGAATTTATTGATAATCACTCCCTTGATCCGCTGGCGGTCCTCCTCTGGCATGAGCATGATTGTCCCATAAATCGAGGCAAAGACACCGCCCTTGTCAATATCTGCAACCAGGATAACAGGTGCATCCACCAGTCTCGCCATGCCCATATTGACAATATCCCTGTCGTTCAAATTGATTTCAGCAGGACTTCCTGCCCCTTCAAGAAGGATGACATCATTTTCAGAACTCAGTTCCTCATAAACATCCTTAATCTTAGGAAGCAGTTCCTGCTTAAATTCGTGATATTCAACAGCATCCATATCGGTCAAAACCTGACCCATGAAAACAACCTGGGATTTTCGGTCAGAAGTTGGTTTGAGGAGAACAGGATTCATGCGAACATCTGGTTCAACCTGAGCAGCCTCTGCTTGAAAGACCTGAGCCCGTCCCATTTCCTGACCTGTTTTAGTAATGTAGGAATTCAGGGCCATATTCTGTGATTTGAAGGGCACAACCCGCAGGCCATCCTGCTTAAAAATACGACACAATCCCGCTACGATAATACTCTTACCAGCATCAGATGCAGTTCCTTGAACCATCAACGATTTTGCCATAGTCTTTTCCAATCCTTTCAAAAAATACCTGTTCATTTTCTGCCAATGGAAGGCCCATTGCTAGATGTAGTTTAACTAGCCAAGGTAAAGATAGGCGCGCCTTCTCTAGTGTCTCCTTCTCTAAAAAGACACTGCCCACATCTCCTTCCAAGACCAATCTTCCCTTATCAAGTAGATAAACGTAGTCACAACAGTCATACATCAAATCCATATCGTGACTGGTCAAGATTATCTTCGTACCTTGCTTGGCCAACTTTTTCATCAAAATCATCATGTGATCTCGACCACGCGGATCCAGTCCTGCAGTCGGCTCATCCAGCAACAAGTACTTGGGTTGTAAGGCTAAGACACCTGCAATCGCAACCTTTTTCTTCTGCCCATAGCTCAGATAGTGAACAGGCCGATTTCGCAGATGTTCAATATGCATATCCTTTAAAGCCTTATCCACCCGCTCCTTGATTTCTTGCTCAGGATAGGAAAGATTTCGAAGGGCAAGAGCCACATCATCTTCCACGACTGAATAAAACAATTGTTGTTCAGGGTCTTGAAAAACAATTCCGACCTCTTGGCGATAGGCATATAATGCTTTTTTAGAATAAACGAGCGGTTTCTCTTGGTAAAATACCCTCCCATTTTGGGGCTGATAAAGTCCCATGATGACCTTCATCAAGGTAGATTTACCAGAACCATTGGCTCCTAAGACACCGACGATTTGCCCCTTGTCAAAGTCCATACTCACATCTTCTAGGACCTTACCAAAATCGAAATTATAGGTATAACTGATATTCTCCACACTCAGCATGATGACCTCCTAACGATCAAAGCGAAATTCTAACATATCATTGATCTGTCGATTTGCTCTCATCAATCTAGTAAATAATTGACTAGCTAATAAGCCCATGGTTTGATAACTCTGTTTCATTGTTCCAAAACCAAATTTCAAATCAAGTGTATCCCGCATGACGAGAAATTCTTCCAAAAACATGAAGATAAAACGATACATAAAGACAATAACTTCCAATAATTCGTTTGGAATACGAAAACTTCTTAGCAAGTCAATCAACTGTCTAAATGGTACAGTAAGAACAAAAAAGTAGGTAGACATCAAACAAGCATAACTTCTCACAAACACCTCAAGGGTTTGAACTAGACTGGCCTGGCTGATGACTGCATAGCCCTTCCACAAAGGCAAGGCGAGAAGGACATCCTGCGAAGGAGATGCTTGAAAACTCACGGCCATGGTTACTAAACTGATAAGAACGAAAGGCAGGGTTAACAATAGCCATTTTGCATAGGTTTTCCAATGTAACCTTGCTACATAACAAGTCACCGGAAATACGGCCACTATAATAGCCCATTGTAGGCTAGGAATTCCTGTAAAAGAAATTCCTAGCAACAATAGGTAAATCCCTAATTTTACTTTGGGAGATAGCCCGACCAGTCTGTTCTGGTAGGCGTATTGATCAATGATTAACATATTTCTTTCCCTTATGATAACCCAATACATAGGTAATAATACCAACACCAATGCTACCTTGAAGCGTGAAGAGAAGACTCTCAATTTCGCCACTAGCTGGTTCGTAAATCGAAGCAAACCATGGTTCATAGTCTGGATTAACCTCTGTAATGGCTACTTCAGCTCCCCCATCCGAACCACCAAATTCAGCATCTTTAGGTGCTAGGAAAAAGGCACCGACAGCAATTAAGACACAGGTCAATAACAAGAAAATATTTTGCTTTTTCATCTTAGAATACCCCTACTTCTTCTTTTTTAGCATTGGCTACAACCAAGTTATACAATACTACTGACAAAAGACCTTCAATGATAGCGATTGGAATCTGTGTAACCATGAAGACACCCATAAATTTCATTGCAGCACCAACGACACCTGCTTGTGCATCTGGAAAGGCCAATGATAATTGTAGCGAAGTAGTTAAATACGTTGCCAAGTCAGCTACAAAGGCACAGAGGAAAATAGCCACGCGCTTATTGACTTTCATAGACAGAGCTAATTTATAGACAAAGTAACCGACAAATGGGCCTACGACTGCCATTGAAAATCCATTTGCTCCCAGAGTTGTCAAACCACCGTGAGCCAAGAAAAGAGCTTGGAAAAGCAAACAGATTGTTCCTAAAACTACCATGACACTTGGACCAAACATAGCTGTACCAAAGCCGACACCTGTTGGATGAGATGTTGAACCTGTTACAGATGGAATTTTCAGGGCTGACAGAATAAAGACAAAGGCACCTGACAAAGCCAAGCCAACCTTGCTTTCAGGATTGCTCTGAACCGATTTTTTTAGTTGAAACAATCCATAAAGGAAGAAGGGTGCAAAGATAGCAAACCAAAGCAAGGCATGTGCAGGTGGTAGGTAACCTTCCATAATGTGCATGGCTGCTACTGGCGTAGCTGTAACTAGGGTCAGCAAAGCAACAAGTGCTAAAAGATTCAATAACTTTTTCATGTTATTCTCCTTTAATTTTTTAATGTTTTTTGACTAACATAGTTGAGAAATAGGATAATGTTTCATCCTGAGAAAGATTGGCAATGCCACGACGAATCTCTTGTTGTTCTGTACTAGAACGACTAACAAGAATCGTTTTTTCAAGCAGATCAAACTGTTTTAACAAGGGAAGCACTTCAGCAAGATGATTGGCCACCTTCATGATAACAACCGTTTCATGTGTTGCTAATACAGCCTCTAAGCGTTGAACACCTGCAGTCGCTGGAACAACTGCAAAGGATTCCTCATCCATGACCAAGGGCAAGCCTGCTTCTGCAGCGATACTGTTATAAGATGTTATTCCAGGTATGGTCTTGGTTTCGATACGGTTTCCGATAATATCTAATAGATAACTATAGGTACTGAAAACCATGGGATCACCGAGAGTGATAAAGCCTACATTCTTACCTGCTCGAACATCTGCAACAATTTCCTCAGCGATTTCTAGCCACTGACTTTCTTTATGCGACTTATCCCGCACCATTGGAAAATGCCGTTGCTTGATGGTCAAGTCTTCGCTAACATAGGGACTAGCAATTTCTAGTGCTAAACTTTTGGTGCCTTTCTTGGCTTCGGGAGTATAAAGAATATCAAGCTCTCCTAGGATACGACTGGCTTTTACTGTCACTAACTCGCTGTCACCAGGTCCAATACCGATTCCATAAAATCTCGCCATAAGCTACTCCTATTCAATAATTTTACTAAGGTGTTGAATATATCTATCCCGAATAGCTGCATATTCTCCTAAACCAATTAAGTGAGGTATCACTTCATAGCCGCGTTGGCTAAAGTAGGTATTCCACGAATC
The DNA here is from genome assembly GCF_002964575.1 of Streptococcus suis. Taxonomy (GTDB): domain Bacteria; phylum Bacillota; class Bacilli; order Lactobacillales; family Streptococcaceae; genus Streptococcus; species Streptococcus suis_R. The sequence continues at coordinate 37,482 of NZ_POQQ01000026.1, forward strand.
TTCATCGTCTGACACCATATCATTGGTTGCATGTTCTCCCGCCACAAGCATGAATGGTGCTAAATGCACTTCTTTGATTCCCTTAGATTTTAATTTCTCCTCAATCTGCTCAACAGGTGGATAGCTTTCTACACAACCAATATGGACTGAGCTCCCTGCCAACATATGATCCAAAGCCGCATAGGCTACAAAAGCATTATGTTGGCTTCCATGTCCCATTAAAACAGTAGCTGCCTGTTCACCAAAATGACCATATTGGTCAATCAGTACTTGCTTGACTTGCTGATAGTCGTCTTCACTGTGGAGCAAGGGCTGACCAACTTTTATGATGTCAAAATAGGATTGGAATTCTTTTGATTGATTCAAGATTTTTTCAAATTCAGATCCAGCAATAATGTGTAATGGTTGAATGTAAACTTCTCGAATACCCTCATCCTTCATTTGTTCCAGAGCTTGTTTAACAGTTGGAATGTCCAGTCCCTCATTTTCCTTTATGCGTTTTAAAACAACTGTGGAAGTAAAGGCTTGATAAACAGCATACTGGGGAAAAGCGTCTTTAATGGCCAATTCACAGGCACCAATCGTTTTTTGTCTGGTTTCTGGATGAGTTGTTCCAAAACTCACCAATAATATAGCTTTTGTCATAGAGTCTCCTTTATTAAAATATCACGGCATTTATCCCGAACAGCTAGAATAGTTGGTTGGTCCGTTTCAATAATATTTGAATAGCCTGCTTCCACCAGCTTATCACGTGTTGTTTCTCCCATAACGATAATTGGCAGTTCCTGAAGGTCTAGCCCTGTTTCCTCCACGAGAGTCACAAAATTAGCCGCAGCAACTGAATTTGGCAAGCAAACACAATCAAGATTCGTCCAATCTTGAGGACTTAATTCTTTATCAAATGCAAGACTATGGGTGACCAGCACAGGGAAGTCATATAAGCTTCTTAAATCTGCCAGCTTGTGTTCTGGAGCCACTAAATACCAAGAGTCCTCAGTCTTTTCTAGTAAATCCTTAATGACCGGATCCTTACTTTGTATCCCTTTTGCTACCAATAAAATCCCTGCTTCTTCCAGTGTCTTAGCAGTATGGTGACCAATGGCTGCAAATTGAACATGGGATAGACTTCGTAAATCAATCCCTTCTTCTCGCAATCGAGCTAAGAACAGCTCCCAACTCTGCCTATCAGAAAATACCATTCCATCCACTTGTGACCAATCTGGTAGTTCAAAGGCCAGCTTGTTAACCCGTGTACGACTTGGAAATTTAACCAAGGTCGCTCCATCATCTTTTAAGTAGATTGGTAACTTCCCAGTCGCAGAATCTTGTAAAAAGATTCGCTTGCCATGCAAGGGAAGATGTTCATAGAAATTTAATTCTTTCCTGAACGAAACCACATCACCTACTAGGATGATAGAAGGAGCTTTCATATTCTCTTGCAGGGCTAATTCTTCAATGGTAGCTAAGGTACCGTCAATAGAACGTTGGCTTGGATGGGTTGCCCATTCTACAATAGCAACAGGGGTATCCTTGGAAAAACCATTGTTGACAAGTTCTTGTGTAATAAGCGACAGATTTTTCATCCCCATTAAGAAGACTAGGGTACCTTTGAGCTGACTAATAGCTGCCCAATTCAGATTTTCCATTTCATCCTGCAGGTGACCTGTAAAGACATGGAAGCTGGTCGCCTTATCCCTAAAAGTCATTGGGATGCCTGCATAAGTGGCTCCTGCAATAGCGGATGTGACTCCTGGAACAATCTCAAAAGGAATTCCAGCCTCTACCAAGGCTTGTGCTTCCTCACCACCTCGTCCGAAGATATAGGGATCTCCACTTTTCAGTCGGACAACACGTTTGTTTTCCTTAGCTTTCTCAATGAGAATTCGCTCGATTTCTTCCTGGCGAATGCAAGGCATGCCTGGTTTTTTTCCAACATCAATCAGCTGACACTTGTCTGATAGATAGGAAAACAAGTCCTGATTAACTAGACGGTCATAAACCAAAACATCTGCTTCACGCAATCTTCTAGCACCCTTGACCGTTATCAGTTCAACGTCACCAGGTCCCGCCCCCAACAAACTTACAAATCCTGTCATTCTAACTCCTTTCATTGTTAAACTATTTGGCATTCGTTTTGAACTATTTCTATGTAGTCTTTTAATTCTTCTATGGACGACACCTTCTTAGGATAGTCCACCTTAGGCCTGCCGATAATAATGCAATCGACACCCAATTCTTGACAGCCTGTGATTTTCTCACGAATACCACCAACACTGCCACTTTCTTTGGAGACAAAGGCTTGAGCCTTGGACCGTAAAATCAATTCCTTGTTGCACTCCTTGGAAAAGGGTGCCTTAATGGCATCAATCTGATCAGCGACCATGCCCAAGCGTTCGCAAGCCAGCAAAACCTCAGAAGTTGGAAGAACACGGGCCACAATTCGTACATTAGGTAAGCCCTTAACAAAGAGGGGCAAGGTCTTACTTCCTGTTCCCAAATAAACAGTAGAGTAGCCTTTTTCTTTTATCAGAGAAATAGCTTCTTCTGTAGAGTTTACCACTAGGGCTCCCGTCAAATCCCCCGTTTCCTTCCGCTCATACCGCAGGTAAGAAATCCCAGCAAGCTCTGCTGCTCTCATAGCCTCCTTGGAAACCAAATCAGCAAATGGGTGAGTGGCATCGATGATTTCATCCACTTGGTGTTCTTGGACAAAACTGACCATATCCTCTGCCGTCAAACGCCCCTGAATGACTGGTTGACCGAATTTAGATGCCAGATGTTTCCCATAATCTGTCACCACCGATGTTGTTACCTCGATATCTAGATCATTTAGCAGAGCCAAAATCTCTGTGCTATCTGAGGTTCCTCCCAAGAGTAATTTCATCATAGAGTGTATCCTCTAGGAGTGACCATGCGACCATTTTTGATATAGGTTTCTTTATTTCCAACGATAACAATAGTTGTCATATCGACCAAGGACTCATCCAAGTCTTTAATGGTTGTTAAGATATACTCCTCTTTCTTTCGACCAATATCCTTACCGATGCCGACAATGGTATCTGGTGATTTATACTCCGCAATGATTGAAAGGGCTTTGGACAGATGGTCCGGCCGACCCTTGCTACGTGGATTGTAGAGACAAATCACAAAATCACCCTGTGCAGCTGCGTGGAGTCGTTTTTCAATAACAGGCATAGGAGTCATTAAGTCACTCAGACTGATATGACAAAAGTCATTCATCAAGGGAGCCCCCATAATTGCTGCAGCACCCAAGCTAGCTGTAATGCCTGGAATTACCTTAACTTCTAAATCAGAATCATCACCAATCAGCTCTAAAATCAAGCCAGCCATGCCGTAAACGCCTGCATCACCACTGGATACAACACCGACATTCTTACCTGTTTCCAAAGCCAAATCAATCGCTTTTTGGCAGCGTTCAATTTCTTTCCGCATACCTGTCGCCACTAATTCCTTACCTTCTACCAAATGCAGAATCAAACGCATATAGGTCGAATAACCAACAATAATCTCACAATCCTCGATAGCCTTGAGGGCTTCTCCAGACATTAGTTCCTCTTTCCCAGGACCTAATCCAATCACATAGAGCATAGCATTCTCCTTTATATCTATTAGTTTATAGGGACTTTACCTAAAGCAAAGGTACACCCATCTTTTGCAAATCGATTTGTTAGAACCTGGCCATCGCTGGCAAGGTCTGCACTAGCAAGCGCCACACTTCCTACCCCAACTGTTTTTTTCACGAAATCCGAACAAGGATACTTGTCAGCAACCTTCTCTAAGTCCTCCTTGCTATACACATCAAAGGGGCAAGATAGTTGTTCTGCTAAATCCAAAATGGCCTCTTCATCCTTCTTGATGTCAATACTGACAATCCTCGCAATTTCGGTCTGTTCAATACCTTGTTCCTGACAAAATTCTTGAAAGTTCCGATAAAAAATCTCAGAGGATACATTTTTTCGTGCCCCAACTCCAAGTACATAGGGCTTAGGATAAATGACTGCAAGATGTTCACGTTTGCTGGCCATTTCCTTTGTCTGCAAGAGAATAAGAGGGGCATCTCCAGCTAGGACTTCTTCCACTTGATTGGCTTCAAGAAGGCTTAAGCCCCGCACATCTTCTATCCAAGGTTTTTCTTGGTAAAAATAGACCCTTTCCCGATTTGCTAACAAGCCATTAAATTCCTTGACCAAGGGGCGTAGGTCAGATCGCCAACCATTGACGGATTTGGCAAGGGTATCCAGGGCAACAACATTTTGAACATCCGTTGCCGTTGTAATGACTGGATTAGCTTCCAGAAGAGTAGCAATTTCCCTAGTCACTTCATTGGCTCCACCCAGATGACCACTTAGTAGACTAATGACATTTGTCGCATTTTCATCTAGGACAATGACGGCTGGGTCTGCTGCTTTGTCCTGAACAACAGGGGCAATGGCACGGACAACAATTCCGGTCGCCATGATACAGACCAGAACGTCCACTTGTTGAAAGAGCTCTGCTATTGCCTGAGTAGGACGCTTATCAAAACCTGTCACCTGATTATCTGCCAATTTAGCTAGGCTATAGATATGACAGGGACGTGCCCACTTGCTTTTCAACCTTAGAGCCGTTTCTTTGCCAGTTTCTGTTAGGGCAACAAGGGCAACCTTACTGGGCATGGCTACTTTTTCCATGGCGATACTCGTGTTCAAATTCTTCATGGTAAAGTTTTGAATAATAGAATTCCTGACCTAGAAAATCACCAACCAGAATCAGAGCCGTCTTACTGATATCCGCTTCTTTGACCTTCTCTGCAATCGTTTCGAGTGTGCCAAAAACCTTTTTCTCCTCTGGCCAAGTTGCCTTATAGATGACCGCAACAGGTGTAGTGGTCGGATAGCCACCTTGAACCAATTCTTCCACCACTTTTTCAATGCCTTGAATAGATAGGAAAATAGCCATTGAAGTACGGTGTTGGGCATAGCTTCGTAAGGACTCGCGTTCTGGAACAGGCGTACGGCCAGCCATGCGGGTAATGATGACACTTTGGGAAACTTCAGGCACTGTGTATTCTGTTCCAATACTAGAAGCCGCTCCTAAGAAGGAGCTGACACCTGGAGTACAATCAAATGTAATTCCTCGCTTCTTCATCTCCTCAATCTGTTCACGGATAGAGCCGTAGATGGAGAAATCACCTGTCTGTAAACGAACAACCTCCTTGCCCGCCTTGACACCTGCTTCCATGACATCAATAATTTCCAACAAATGCATTCCTGCACTGTCATAAATTTCTGCACCTTCCTTGCAGTAATCCAATAGGGCTGAATTGACCAAGGAACCTGCATAAATCACAACATCCGCCTGGGATAACTGCTTATACCCCTTCAAGGTAATCAGTTCCACATCACCAGGACCTGCACCAACAAAATGTACTTTCGACATTCTCTCTACTCCTTTTTAGCTTTTTGACAAGAAACCACGATTGTTGGATTCTGTGGTTTGAAGTAATGACCTTTTCCTAAACTTGTCCAGTTGCCAACTTGTACTGAGGTGAGTTCTAGGTCTTCCCAATTCATGGTTTCAGCAATCTGGGCTGCCTCTAAGGCATTTTCCAAAAGTATAAAATTCAAGACCAGCCTGCCTCCAGGAAGGAGAAGTTTCTGACACCAGTCAAAAATTTCCTGCATGTTTCCACCAGTCCCACCGACAAAAATAGCATCGAAGGGACCTTGCAGTTCAATCGGTGCCTTCCCTTCATAAAGAGTGATGTTTTGGCACTGAAATTTCTCTATATTTTGTCTGGTTAGGGCTAAAGCATCAGGATTCTGCTCCACAGCTACTACCTCTAACTGAGGATAGCTACAAGCCGCTTGAATCGTAACACTACCAGTCCCAGACCCCACATCCAGCATCCGTCTAGCATGTGTCAAATCTAGTTTATCAATGCTAATGGCGCGAATCTCTGATTTTGTCATAGGGACCTTGGTCCGAATAAATTCACTATCCTTCATCTACAATTACCACCACATTCATTTTATAGTCACGATCAACCACATCTTCTGCTGCTAGAATACTGATTTCCTCATCTTCGTAGCTCAGATGTTCACCGACAATGATTTTCCGTTTAAGTCCCCTTTTGAGGACCTCCTGCGCAATTTGATAGGGACCAACCTGGGCATCTGTCACCATGAAGACCTTGGGCAAACTCATGATCAAATCAAAGTTTGGAAGCTTAGCATGACTACTAGTTAAATAAGCATCATTCATAGGCAAACAAACCTTGCTGGCCAAATATTGCATGGAGCTAATCCCCGATAAAATGCTAACTCTACCTGGAAACTTCTCAGACATCCACTTGCCCAATCCGTAGATCAAGGGATCTCCTGAAACTAAGTAAACTATAGAAGCTTCTAGGGGATATGTTGCCAATAAGGCTTCTAGGTCTTTCAATTTTTTAGGAGCTATAACCCCTTTCTCCTTGAGCCTATCAGGAAGGACTTCTAAATGACGCTCGCTTCCCAAGATATAGTCTGCCTGCTCACAACGATCCAGTTGACCAACCAGACAGTAGGCTGGATTTCCTGGACCAATGCCAATCACATCTATCATGACCACTCCTCCTGGATTTCCGCTAAGCTTTTGGTTGAAGCTAGGTAGCCATCCTCTGTTCCAAATAAGACAACATCAATGGTCACCGTAGGTTGACGGTACTTGAGCAACCGCTCTGTCTTAGCCTTAATCTTGTCTGCTAAAATCTGATAAATCCCTTCATATCCATATTCTTTGATAATGGTTGCTGCTGCATCTGTTGTCAAACAAGCATTGACCTTCTGTAACATTTCCAGAGGAGCACCCATGAGGGCTAAATTAGCTATTAAGGTATCAATGCGTCCGTCAGAATCCTTACTATGAGTGGACATGGTTCCCGATGCAACCTTGACTAACTTGCCCATATGCCCAACCATCAGTACCTTTGTAAATCCAATTCTCTGAACTTCTTTTAGAACGTGCCCCACAAAATTACTCATATTGACAATCTGCTCTTTGGGCAGGCCTAGACCATCCATTCCAAAGGCTTCGCCATATTTGCCAGGCGATAGGACAACGGAGCGATAGCCTTTATTATAAAGCATGGACAACTCGACTGTAATGGCTGCCTTCCAGCTATCTTCAGACATGGGATTGACAATCCCCGTAGTACCTAAAATAGAAATACCGCCCAAAATACCCAGCCGTGAGTTATAGGTTGCCTTAGCAACTTCCTCGCCTCCAGGAACAAATATCAAGACTTTTGCTCCACAATCTGGACCAATCAAGTCACGAACATGTTCTTCAATCATCCTTCGAGGGGTTGGGTTTATAGCTGCCATACCGACCGCATTGGCCAGACCAACCTCCGTCACCCGACCAACTCCCTCACCTCCATCAATTTCAATTTCCGTCTGATGGGGCAATAAGGTAACCGTTGAAAAAATCAATAATCCATGGGTCGCATCGGCATCATCGCCTCCATCTTTTTGAATAGCTGCCGTAGCTGTTTGTTCACCAAAGGAAGGCTTGTGAACGTCCATAGTAACTTGAACGCCTGAAGCCGTTTTTACCGTCACCTTCTCCTCGATTTCCTGTTGTAAAATCATATTTACAGCTGCAACGGTCGCCGCTGTCGCACAGGTTCCTGTCGTAAAGCCTCTTTTTAGCTTTTTTCCATCAACATAAACATATTCATCCATCTTAGTTACCTTGACAATAGCCTTTTTTTGAAGGTGAGAAAAGTTGCCCTTCCTTATCCTCAGCTTTCAACTGATAGAGTATAGCATTCACGATAGCTGCTGCAATCGTACTGCCACCCTTTCGACCAAGCGCAGATATGGCTGGTAACTGGCTCTCATGGAGCTGTAATTTTGATTCTGCTGCCCCAACAAAACCAACTGGAACCCCGATGACTGGAACAGGTTCTAGTAGACCTGCTTCAACCATTTCCAAAACCTTAAAAATAGAGGTTGGAGCATTTCCGAAAACAAAGAGCTTGGGACCATCGACCTTGGTTGCATGTTCCACAGCCGCCATTGAACGGGTAATTCCCTTCTCCTTGGCCTCTTTGAAAATTTCTGGCTCATTCACTAAGCAACGGTAGGCAACACCAAGTTGATCCAGCAATTTTTTATTGAAACCTCCCAACACCATAGTCGTATCTGTGAAGATGGTCCCCTTATTTTTCAAGACCTTTACAATTTCCTCAATAGCATAATTAGAAAACTGTATATTGTAGAGGTAATCAAAGTCTGCACTGGTAAAAACAACTCGCTTTAAAACTGCCTCCTGGTAGGGATCTGTGAACACAAACCCAGAGTGTTGCTCAGTGATGATTTCCTGAATTTTTTTGTAACTTGCTGCCTCAATCTGATGTGCATTTGTCATATAAACCATAAACATCTCCTACTTGTTTTTTGGGGTTGAATAGCGAACATAATCCCCAGTCAAAACTTCTTTTAACTGATATATGATAGCATTTATAATCGCGACGACAATGGTACTACCACCCTTTCTACCAATCGTTGCAATGGCAGGAATGGGCGAAGCCAGCAAGTCTGACTTGGATTCTTCAACATTGATAAAGCCCACTGGTACACCAATGATTGCCTCAACATCTACTTGTCCTGCCTCAACCAATTCCAACAAATAAGATAGGGCTGTAGGAGCACCGCCAAAGGCATAGACTTTTGGACCTGGAATCTTAGCTGCCACTTCCACAGCAGCCATAGCCCGTGTAATCCCTTTTTCCTTAGCTAGTTGTGCAACAGCTTCATCGTTTATCAGACAGGTATAGGTTACACCCATTTGATCCAAGACACGCTTATTGATACCATTGAGAGAAATGCTGGAATCCAGTACCAAGGTCCCTTTATTTTTTAAAACCTCTACAATTTTCTGATTAGCGTCATGGGTAAAACGCAAATTATAAAGATAATCAAAGTCACCTGAGGTATGGATAGCCCGCTTGATAATAGACTCTTCCATCTCTGTTTGAAAACGATAATCTGGATGCTCCTCATCAATAATGGACTGGATAATCTTAAAACTTGTTTCCTCAATAGAGGATGGATTTTGAATATAAGTCATGTATGGCTCCTAAAAATTAGTCAATAATGAATAAATCACACTAAATAGCATCAGAGAAACTGTTGTACTCATATATAGTAAGTGAACAGTCGTTTCAATATCCGAAAATGCTACAGGACGAACAGCTTCACCAATGGTTGGTTTTTCAACCCATTCGCCATGGTAAATATGGGCACCACCAAGCTGAATACCTAAGGCACCTGCAACCACAGCTTCTGAAAAGGCACTATTTGGACTGGCATGTTGGTAACGATCTCTAAAACCAATGCGACAAGCTTCTTTGCTATCTAATTGTAAAATATGACTAGCAATCATCAAGCAGAGCCAAGTCAGTCGAGCAGGGATCAAGTTTGCCATATCGTCCAACTTGGCAGAAACAAAGCCAATCTGCCTGTATTTTTCCGTCTTGTAACCAACCATAGAATCCAAGGTATTAACTGCCTTATAGCCCATCGCTAGAACTGGTCCACCGATGAACAAGCATAGCAAGGGACCAATGACGCCATCGCTGGTATTTTCCGCCACTGTTTCAATAGTAGCCTTAGAAATTTCCTCTGCAGTCAACTGGCTAGTATCACGTCCAACAATCATACTAACCTGATATCTAGCCTCTTCAATAGTCCCCGTCTTTAACGTATTCAAGACCTTCAAGGCCTCAAAAGCCAAACACCTTGTCGATAAGGTGGTATAGGCTAGATAGATCCACATTCCCCAATAAAGAATCGGTGAAAAACGTGCAGATAGGGCCAGCAAGAAATAGGTGACTCCCACTGTCAGTCCAACTGTAACCAACCATAATAAAAGCCCGTAGACATATTTCCCTTTTGGACTATTAGGCTGGCCTTTCAAAAACAGGCTGATAAAATGACCGATCAGCTTGACTGGATGAGGCCAACTATAGGGATCTCCCAGTAACCAATCCAATAAAACGGCAATGAATATCGCAATCAAATACATAGGCTATTCCTCACCAATACTCCTGAGCCAATTTTCCAACAAGACCTGATTTTGATAAAAATGAACATGCAGATAACTAGCAAAGGTTTTACCAGTTTGATAGCCACCTGTCCAGCTAGAAACAACCTGCCCATCTCGAACTTTTTCCAGTTGCAAGACGGTGGGTTCATTGGTTTGGAATACTGAATGGTGAAACTCATGGCCCCTAACAACCGTATCCTTTGGACCAAATAAGCTCCTAACCTGAGTCTTAGCTTGGCAATAACCAAAGCTTTTTAGCCGGTCTGTCATAAGACTGACACCATCAAATATCCCTACCATATCATAAGAACCCTCTCCAGTTTGCAGTTCCTTACCTAGATACATCAGGCCCCCACATTCTGCGTAGATGGATTTGTTCTCTTGATGGGCCTGCAAAACAGACTTCCTGAAAGAATGATTTTCCATCAACTCCTTTGCATAGACCTCTGGAAACCCTCCTCCAAAATAGTAAGCATCTGCTTCAGGTAATTCTTTGTCATTAAGGGGACTAAAGGGAATCAAGTCCACCCCATATTCCCTTAACAAATCCAAATTATCCTCATAGTAAAAATGAAAGGCATCATCAAGAGCATAGCCAATTTTTAGCGGGAAATGTTTTGAAGTGCGGAATGGATTTGACGGTTCTTCACCAGCTATATCTACCTTCTCAAGCAAGCGGTCTAAGTCAATATGGTCTTGAGCCAACTGACCTAAGATAGAGAAATGTTTCTCCAAGTTTTCCATCTCAACATCAGGCACTAGGCCTAGATGTCGTGAAGGCAGTTCTACCTGAATATTCTTAGGAAAGTAGCCTAAAACTTCCACATCCGTATAGCGTTCAATAGCTCCTTTTATCAGTTCATAATGCGTTTGTGAAGCAACTCGATTGATAATTACTCCTGCAATAGTCAAGTCTGGATCAAAGGTTGAAAAACCGTGTACCATGGCCGCCGCTGATGTTGAAGTGGCTTTCCCATCGATGATCAAGACAACAGGTATATCTAATTTCTTCGCAATCGCAGCCGACGAAGCACAATCTTTATCCGTACCCAAACCATCAAATAGACCCATCACCCCTTCAACAAGGGCAATGTCAACATCCTGATGCCATTTTCTAAACGACCAGTCTAAAGCAGCTTGATCAGGAATCATAAAGCTATCTAAATTACGGGAAATTCGCTTGCTAATCCGACTATGATAAGCCGTATCAATATAATCCGGACCAACCTTATATGGTTGTACTCGTAGACCTTGCTCGGTCAAAGCTTTTAAAATCCCTAGAGTAACAGTTGTTTTTCCAACTCCACTAGAAACACCTGCTAACATAAATTGTTTCATGTATTTCCACCTCTATCAAACAAAAAAGGGCTACAAAAAATAGTGATATTTTTTGTAGCCCCGTTGCTCACATTTATTGATTTTAACACGCCATTGTGTCAAATGATTTTTCTTATAAAATCATTCTACACCTTCTAGAGCATTATGTCAATATGTAAACGAAAACGGTTTTAAAAATGCTCTATCTTCCTTCTTCCCTAGCCTTAGCCCAACGCTCCACATCAGCTTTGGTAATATTATGAAAGACTTTTGCCCCTCTTTCATAAGCAATATCTGGCTGCTGATGGGTAAAATTGATCACACGCGCCAAGGCAAAGAAGTAATCAGACAGACGGTTTACAAATACCAAGACTTCCTTATTTATCTCCGTAGTCCACATAGTGCCTACAATGTGTCGCTCTGCACGTCTAGCTATAGTGCGTGCAATATGGACCATTGCTGCAATTTCATTTCCACCTGGCAAAATGAACACTTCCAAGGCTGGCGGGATATCCGCATAGGTATCAATGCGCTCCTCAATCCAATCAACCATGGTTTTGTCAACCTTGTAAGGATAGACACCATGCGGCGTTGATAAATCCGAACCACAGTCAAAAAGATAATGTTGTAGTTGCAACAATTCATCTTTCAAGGCATCTGCTGGATCCATTTTAGTAATGATATAACCAATCCAAGAATTTAATTCATCAATGGTACCATAAGCATTAACACGCTCTGCATCTTTTGCAACACTCTGACCACCAACCAGCTTGGTCAAGCCTTTGTCACCTGTTTTTGTATATAACTGCATTTGAATTCTCACTTTCTATTTTGATTGACGAATGTCGATATAATCATCCCTACTCAATTTTCCCTCTGAAAAAGTAGGCATTGATTCAATCGTATAAACTGCATTGCTCATTAAAAAGAAGGCTAAAGGACAACCCGATCCCTCTCCCAATCTCATATCCATCAAGAGCATGGGGTCTAATCCCAGGTGCTCACAAACCAAACGAGAGGCAGGTTCTGTGGAAAGGTGGGAAGCAAAACAATAATCTAAAACATGAGCATTTAATTGACTAGCGATCAGCAAGCCTGTAATGGAGATCAAGCCATCCACCACGCAGGGAAGTTGATGATGAGCACAGGCCAGATAGGTTCCTACCATACCCAGCATATCTAATCCACCAACTTTTGCAACAATGTCCAGAACATCACTATAAGGAGCATGGCGAGCAACTGCTGAAGCAATCACTTGTGTTTTATGGGATTTCATCCCTTCTGTCAACCCTGCTCCGTAGCCAGTAACTTGACTAGCTTCTACATTCAAAAGAGCACTGATCACAGCTGCTGAGGTTGTCGTATTGCCAATTCCCATCTCCCCAGTTCCAAAAAGTCTATAGCCTTTCTGAATACAGGCAACCGTTTCTCTATAGCCAACCAAAATCGCTTCGACAGCTTGCTCTCTAGTCAAAGCAGGCTCTTTCAAAATATTGCCTGTCCCTCTCCTGACCTTACAAACTTGGTCGCTATTAACATCTTTCATGCACCCTATATCCACTACCTTGACATCTGAACCTACATGTCTTGAAATGGCACACAGACCCGTTTTGCCTTCTAACATATTACGGGCTACGATATAGGTCGTTTCCTGCGGGTTAGCAGATATTCCCTCTGCAACCACGCCGTTATCAGCTACATAAACCATTACCATCTGTTTAGAAAGGTCAATGTCTCCATGAAACATGGCAAACAAGCGCGCATAGATGGTCTCCATTTTACCAAGAGCACCCAGTGGCTTGGCTAGCTGGTCACAAACCTTCTTGCCCTTTTCCATTTCAAGCTTTTCTAGTGGTCTAATTTCACTCAAAATATCTTGTAGTTTTTCCACCTTAACCTCCTTTCACCCTTCGAACACCTTCAAAACAAATCTTTGAAAGGTAGCGTTGGTCATAATACTTGCCAATTTCTCCCTTAGAAAAATTAGCTTCTATTGTAGAAATCAGTGGTAATTGACTTTTTGTCATCAATATACCTACAACCGTTCCACTGTGAGCCACATTGACACCTAGCAGTCCCAATGATTTCACAATGGACAGGATGTCTGCCAAATAGGGCTTGGGCAGACGAGTATTGTTCAACAAGGCACTAGTAGTTGCAAGTTGCCCCAAAAGAATTTCATTTTTTGACTGACAAGCCTGCTGAAACAGTTCTAACAGTCCTTCTGAGGCTTGGACTGGATAAGTAGGACATTCTGTCATTCTTGCCAGCTCGACTGTCCACTCAGTCTTTCTGGGTTCAAGAATATAGACATAAAGTTCTGGTTTCCAATCCGTTTGGAACAATATCTGCCCCGTCAAGGGATTGATGACCGTCCAGTCAGCAAAGGCAATCGAATCCGTTGGCTCAATCTGACAACAAAACTTAGTCACTTCGTCGGCAGTCAAATGCCTATTTTGAACAAAGGCTAAGGCTTGTAGGCTTGCCAGCATATCTGCCGTGCTACTGGACATTCCTTTTCCGATTGGAAGACTGGACTTCTTTTCTAGCTTCCATCCATCCTCTATCGGATCAAGATAATCCAAGACCTTGACAACCTTTTCTCCTATTGCAAATTCCGTTTCTTCCTCCTCTCTGATGAGTCTTGCATAGGACTTGCGATTGATACCGTAGGTCAGCAAAAATTCTTGACCGTCCTTCACCCCCTGAAACAATTCCCCACATGAACCTGGACAGGAAAACCATTTGTTCCTAGACATGACCATCACACTTTCCTAGCACAGATCTTAAAGCCTCAATCAAGCGACCATTTTCCTCTCTTGATCGAATGGCTACTCGATAGTGGCGGTCGTTCAGATGATGGTAATTATGGCAGGAACGAATAAATATTTTTTCTCGAATTAAAAGCTCCCTCAGACTGTCATTTCCCTCGTATTCAAAGAAAATGTAATTGACAGTCGGTGGCAAGACTTTCAAATAAGGCAAGGCAGTCAATTCTCTATAAAGGAATTCCTGCTCACTCTTGAGCCACTCTTCTGTCGCATGGTGATACTCACTATCCTTGAGAATCACAGGTAGCAAGGCATCTGCCAATGCGTTGATGGTCCAAGGTGGTCGCATGTCATCCATTGCTGTAATAAAGTCTGTATTACTAGATAAGGCATAACCCAACCTCAAGCCAGGAATAGCATAAAATTTTGTCAAAGAGCGAACAACAATGACATTTCGATAGTCCTTCAAATGATCCACCATAGAATAGACAGCCTTGTCTAAAACAAAGTCCATAAAGGCCTCGTCAAGAACCAAATAGGCCACTTTTTGCCTTAGAAATTCAGCTACCAATAACAAGAATTGATTGGATACCAAAGTCCCTGTTGGATTATTTGGGTTACAAATCAGGACCAAATCCCCAGATGACAGCTTCTCCAAGTTGGGTAAGATTGATTCAAAAGTCCAACTATAATCTGGTCCTTCCAATACATGATAAATAGGCTCTGCACCAACCTGCTTAAAGGCTTTTTCATACTCCATAAATGTCGGACTTAAAAGCAATATCTTCTTAGGCTTCAAATACCTAGCCAGGTCATAAAAGATCTCTACCGCACCGTTCGATAGAAGAATTTGCTGGGGCGGACAAGAATGGTATTCAGCCAGGGCTGCCTTGGACTGTGAATAAGTCACATCAGGGTAATGGACCAATTTATCTAAACTTTGTATGACACTTAATCTTACGTTTTCTGAAAGACCAAGAGGATTGATATTGGCTGAAAAATCCAAACACTCCTCTGGATGAAAGCCCAAATCACAGGCAAGCTGATTCATATTTCCACCGTGCTCTACCTTCATCCCATCACCTCAACTTTCCTTGGTCAAATAGCGCCGAATCTCGTCAATTCCTTGATTATCTGTTAATGATACCTCAAAAATTTCCTTAGCACCTGCTGCCAGTAATTGCGCTCTAGCCTTCTCAAGGCTGCTAGGATCCGTCACCAAATCAACCTTGGTGATAATTCCAATCACTGGTTTGTTAAACAAAGAGGAGAATCCTTGTGGAAAAGTCTGCATGGTGGCTGTTGCTGAAGCTAGTAATCCAATTACCTCCGCTTCTGCTGCTGTTACAGACAAGGCATTGTAATAACGCCGATGTTGTAAAAATTCCCCAGGTGTATCAATAATGGAATCATAAAATTGAATGGCTTGTGTTTTGAAGTAATTGATATCAAGCCCTTTCAACCGTTGTGTCAACGTCGTTTTTCCAACCCCAACTGGACCAACAAACATAATTTTTTTCGATTCAAGCCCCATGTAATCATCCTCTCGATTCATATTTTCCAAAAGAGAAATGCTCTGTCATCAACTAATTTAGAAATAAAAAAGGCAAAGTTATCCCGTTGTTCTATAACTTCCGCTTCATTGCGAACAACAGGCCCCTTTGCCTTTTATATATTAACAAGTATAGTATATACTATATTCCAGTCTTCGTCAACTTAAAAAATGAAGCAAGCCTACCTAAAATTCTTATCCCACTCTCCATCATCATTTTTTCGAGTATAAAAGAACTCAGACAAATCTGGGTCATCCATGACTTTTAGGATTTCTAGCAAATCATAGGCTAAGTCCATCTGCGGTAAGTCTGTTTTATTGACCCAACGTACCTCTCCCTCTTCAGTTGATTGAAGGGTTCCAGTAAACTCCGTTGCCTTATAGAGAAAGACCAGATAGCGATGCCCTTCCTTGTCAGGCCAATGCTTGATACCAACCAGATGAGCGTTTGTGATGACCAGGCCAGTTTCTTCCTCAACTTCCCGAACAACCGAGTCATAAAAATTCTCACCTTCTTCAACATGCCCACCAGGAAAGGCAACACCTGACCAACGATAGCGTTCAGGGTCCCGAATTTGCACGACGACATTCCCATCCTTATCTTCAATCAAACACATATTGGTCAAGGTAACCGTTTCTTTTCTAGCCATTTTCTCTCTCTTTCTGTTTAAAAATCATTCTATATTCTGTACGTTCTGCCCCTAAATTGACAGTTTTTTTGACACCATCAAATCGAAAACCAACTTTTTCATAGAAGGCAATCGCACGCGCATTCCCCTCCAAAACCCAGAGGGAAATCTGTTTGTAGCTCTGCAATTTTTCCAAAGCCGCCTGCATGAGCTGATAACCAATCTTTTGTCCGTAGTAGTCCGACAAAACATAAAGAGCATAAATCTCCCCCGCTGGCTGTAAATCCTCCTGACTGCTGGCGCCGTAGCAGGTAAAGCCGACCACCCGCTCATCCACCAGAGCTACCAAAATATTTTGAGGATAACGAACAGCCCAATCTTGACAACGTTCTAAGGTATAGACATTCTCTAAAAACTCCTGTGGCAACAAGTCTGCATAAGCTTCCTGCCAAGACTTCCAATGCACATAAGCCTTGCCTTGTATTTCCGTCTCTGACTCCATAGGTTTGATAAGCATACGATACCCCCTGAACTTTTCCTCTAGTATACAGCAAAAAACAAGTTGGCACAAGACCAACTTGTTTTAGATTATGGATTGAAAATAGATGCTCTGAAATCAGCTGTATCCAGCATCATCGCTTGGTAAATCTTAACTTTCAATGCATGGACTTTACTGTTATTTGGAGTAAATGTTTTGCCTTTTAAGTCAGCATCCACAGCTTCATTCATCAATTTTTGAAGTTGTTCAAAGCTTGTGATAGTCACTTCCTTGGTTGAGTTTGAATTACCAAGTTCATACTGCATGGTAAATGGTTTCAACTTACCTGCAGTTGCCTTGTTGACACGCTCAGCAAACATAGCTTTCTTAAATTCTTCCCATGTCTTATATTGACCCTTAAAGACTTGATCCAAAACATGCTGGTCTGTAATCAGTCCAGTATCTTTCTTATTCCAATTATCATAGATAATAGAATTTTGACTCATTGCATAATCAGACAATTGACCAGAAGTATACGGAACAAATCCTTCCGTATAACCCTTAGCCGCAAGCAACTCAAAGGCCATGCGACGGAACATCATGTCGCCAGGTGAACCTTTCGAATTTGAAAGGGCAGAGAAGTTGGCCGCAAACATTGGCGTACTCATATAACCATTGCGATCCCATTTTTTGCTTGTCTGATTCGGATTCATATATTGACGTTGAACAATAATGCTGTTATCAATCAAATCCTCAAATGATTTCAGATTCGAAACCTCGTCATCCGTCAAGGAACGGGCACTATTTCCAGCATGCGTATCAACGCCATTATTCTGAATATAATAGTTCTCCATCTTGCGAAGCCATGTTTTCTTCTCTTGATCCGTCTTACCAAGAACAGCGCTACCTTCTAAGTAATCTAATAGATAAAGTGCATCGAACTGATTATGGTAGTAGGCATTCAAATCAGCCTCACTATTGAAGCGACTAACTGGCTCACCAACATGCACACGATTGGTTGATGAATCTAGGAAGACAGCATTCAAACCGAGGTTCATCTCTGTTGTATTAAAGACATTTTGAAGAAGACCCTGAGCATAGACTTCCATACCTTGTCCATTTCGGCGACCGTATCCTTTCAGATAAATATCACCATCTTGGTTATGGACCATTTCGTGCGTATAGAGTGCAGTTCCGTAGTCCGACAACATATCATAATGAACAAAATAGGTTTCCTTACCATCTGCGTAGGCAGTCTTAACCCCTTTATCTCCATACCACTTGTTAATTGGACCGTAGAAATCTTGAATGGCATCAATATCAGCCGTTAAGTCACGATAGGACTTATTACCAGCCGCATCGTACATGAGATACCCCTCATTGTTAAGAATTGTTCTGAAGAGCTTCTCACGATTTTCTTCATCAAGAATCTTATACCAGAAATCAGCATTATCCCGTTGACGTTGAGCAGCTAAATCAACCATCTGACGTACCTTATCACGATTTTCTGCTGTTGAATAATCCGTAACATAATGCTCGTAGGAACCAATGGCAATTGTATTCAGGTTGGTAATGATGAAGATATTCTCTTGTGGCAAGGTCAATAGCGGTAAGAGCATGTGAGCGTATTTCCATTCTGGATTCGTCACTTTATTATTCACAATCTTACTGTATGCACCAATATTGTACTTACTATAAGTATCTGCCGCCTCCTGTTTTGCAGCCACTTCCGCTACTTGCGACTTGCTTTCAACAACATAGGCTTTGGTTGTTTGTTTGAACCACTCGTTGTCTGTCAGATTTGGCAAGAAGAGTTTGCGATAAGCCTCCACCATATCAAAGAGCGAAGCCTGCTTATTCTGCTTACCAATAGCTGAAGCATAGGTACTTACGTTGTTATGGGCACGAAGAACATCATAGCCACCATTACCGATTGCTAAAATCATATCAAGGGCAGAGGCAGCATCATTTCCGAAGAAATCAGGTTCAAAGATGGTCAAATCTTTGGTATTTACATCCCCGTAATTGATGTCATACCAACGGTTCAAGTAAGTCAAACCAAGAAGAAAGGCTTCCTTATTGTCAGTAATCTTCTCTTTTATGTAGGCTTCAGAAGCCTGTCCTTGACCGTTTAGGCTAGCAACTAAAATCTTACGGACATTGCTCTCTAGGTTAGCTTTCACCTGGTCAAAGCTTTCACCAAAGTAGAAATCTTTAGCTGTGCCAGTCTGTCTATTGGCATCTAATTTAGTCGGATAATTGACAACAGCTTTCATGGCATCTGAATCAAGTACTACACTCGATAAACTGTTTACCAAGTCGCTAACTAGGGCGCTTCTGTCATTCAAGAAGGATTCTGGCGTGTAAATCAAGTCCGTACCAGCAATCGTGTATTCTACCACGTGATTATTTTTGAAATCTTCCAGATAAGAAACTGTCTTATAATCCACCGTGCCATCCGCATAGTGAAGCATAATCTTGTTAATATTGGCTTTCTCAGTATGGACATCTGCAATAAAGGATGTATCTTTCATTGGAACAACATCCAATAAGCGAACCTTGTTGAGCTTATCATCTACTGCGATTTTATTTCCATAGTAAACAAGCAATTCCTTGTTATAGAATGGCAGGATTTTCTCCATATTGTAGTAGGCAGTTTCGTGGTCAGCCTGCGCCTTATCTAGTGATAGATAATTCACAGAATAAGGGTTTAGATTGAGAGATGTTGAATCCTCTAAGGTCGCCTGAATGCCCATTGCTTGAACTTTTGCCGCCGCATCTTCTTGACTGATAATCGATACATTTGCAAGGGTATCGCTAGTGGTGCTAGCTGCATTCTTGACTTTGCCAGTTGGATTGACGACAAAACCAACAAGACTTGTCGGACCAGTCATAGAGCTGACAACATTGGTTAAACTACCAACGTGCAGTGCATAAGGACCAGCAACTTGGTTAGAGCCTGCGATACCACCGATTGTGGCTTCTGTGCCAGTTGTTACAATAGAACCTGTAGCATAGGCATTATAAACACTTCCAGGTACATCGTACACAAGCATGGTTCGTCCTACAATACCACCTGCAAATTGGTTGGCATTACCTGGAATGGTAATGGTTGCATCTACTTTCGCATTTCCAACACTGGACATCATACCATTTCCAAGAATACCTCCAGTCAGACTTCCGCCAGAACCAGTTGTTTCAATACTTCCTTTGAAAGATACGTCCTTGATGGTCGTATTAGAAGCAGAATGCACCAAACCAGATACATTATGTGGTCCTTTTAAGCTTGCTTCTACTGCCACGTTTGTGACGGATGCATTATTGGCATTGACAGCAATGGTAGCAAGAGGATTGGTGGTGCTTGTCTGTAAATGAGCATTTTTGATGTCCAAGTTTTGAACTTTACCACCAAGGTTATAGAAAAGTGGAGCTTTCAAGTTACTGATTGAGAAGGCATAGCCATCATTTAATCCATCCAAGCTTCCGCTAAAATTCTGAACGTAAGAAGGTACATCACCAACTGGTACTTCATTGGCATCTAAGTGAGCCCCCAGTTTGAAGGTGCCTTTAGAATTTGCTTTCATGGCATCAATCAAAGCTTTGAAGGATGTGTAGGTATTGGCATCTGTCGCCATCTTCGGAATGTAAAACTCACGATTTGCAACGTATTGGCTGTTCTTATCCTCTACCAACTGGTCAAAGGAGGAAACCAATTTGAAGACTGCCTTGCCATTCAAGTTTGTTTCTTCAACGCTTGAAACTGGAAGATAGACTTCTTTAAAACGATCGGATGTTACCTTGATAAATAGTTCATTAGCCGATGCTGGAAGTTCTTCTAAAAACTCTTGACCGACATACTTACCATCTTTACGGCGGTAAACCATCACCGCATCAATATCCTTGATTTCAATCTTCTTGTAAACGAGGTCAAACTGACGCATGCTTTCAAGAATAGCTTCTTGCTCTGAGCTTTGCTCCTGCTCTGCCATTGTATATGAAATCTTTGTTTTGACTGTATAGTCTGTATAGAAATCAAGATTTTCCAATGTCAACTGGCCATTTGGATCTGTAATGGCCTCTTCTTTAACCAAGGCACCTGTATTGTCATAGAGAAGGGCAACAGCTCGATGGAAGTTAGCTGTTTCGTCTGTCAACTTGTAGCTGATAGTCGCTGACTTAGCATCCTCATTTTCAACCAAATTAGTAATAACAACTTGTGGTATTTTTTCAACCTTTGTACCACGCGCAATGACTTGCTTAACTGGTTCTTTGGTGATCTCTTCTGTTACAGTCGGATTTTCCTGACGAACACCCTTGATGGTTTTATAGGTTGTGGTAATCGTTTTAGAACCATTTACCCCTGTTGTTACAACTTTTGTCTTACCTTCTAACAGTGTCGGATCATCAATATACTCCGTTTCAAAGGCAATGTCAACTCTTTCTGTGTCAGTTTCTGTAGCCTCGATTGGCTTGGTGCCTTTGAGAACTTCTTTGGTTGTTGGTTCTTCAAGGACTTTCTCAGTCACTGTTGGATTTGCTTGACGAACACCTTTGACTGTTTGGTAGGTAGTTGTGATTTCTTTGCTTCCGTTCTTACCTTCAACGACAACTTGCTCTTCATCTGTATAAAGATCCGCTGTTTCAGTTATCTTGGTTTCAAATGGAATCTCTACCGTTTCTGTATCTGATTCGGTACTCTCGATTGGCTTGGTTCCTTTGAGAACTTCCTTAGTTGTCGGCTCAAGGATTACCTTTTCTGTTACAGTTGGGTTTGCTTGGCGATCACCGTCAATGGTTACATAAGTGGTGGTGATTTCCTTGCTTCCGTTTTTACCTTCCGTAAGAACTTGTTCTTGACCAACGTAGAGGTCAGCTGTTTCTGTTGTCTTTGTTTCAAATGGAATCTCTACCGTTTCCGTAACGGTTTCCGTACTTTCAACTGGAGTTGGGGTAGCCGTTTTCGTACCACGCGCTACTACTTGAGGCACAGGCTGAGTGGTCACCGTTTCAGTGACTGTTGGATTTGCCTGACGAACGCCATTTATAAGAGTGTAGGTTGTTGTAACAGTCGCCAATCCATTTTGACCAGCTGTAATGATTTTTTCTTCACCGACTGGGAGGATCGCATCGTCTTGGTAGCTGATTTCAAATGGAATGACTTTTGTAGCTGATTCCGTCTCCGTTGTGACAGTATCAGCTTTCTTTGTACCAAGGCGAACAATCTCGGTCACTGGTGAATTTGTCACCGAACTTGAAACCTGCTCAGACTTGATCAAGACACCATCAGCGTAGTAATTCTTAGTGACCGTAGTCCGAACACCTGCAACACCTGTTTGATCCACATTTCGAGTTCCCTCCGCCAAGGTGTCATCATAGATGACTTGACTTTCAAATGGAATAGCCTCCGTGTTGGTCGTCGTATCTTCTGTCAAGATAACTTCTGGTACTTCATGCGATGGAGCTGTATCTGGAAGAGCAGTAACTGGTTTGGTACCAATTTTCACGACCTGATTAACAGGGGCTTGGCTGACCGTTTCTGATACAACTTCTGATTGAACCAAGACACCTCCAATGAATGTTTGCTTGGTTTCAATAGTCTTTTGACCAGCCTGAGCTGTCTGTCTAGTACCTTCTGGGAGAGTATCGTCATAAATTTCCTCAGTTGTAAAGGCAATCGATTCTGAATGGGAAGTGACTTCCTCCGTAACTGCTAAGGCTGGAACTTCGTGTGTTGGTGCCGTATCTGGAACATCCGTTACAATAGGCTCTTCAGCTTTTTTACTGCCAATCTCGATGATTTTTGGAGTAGCAGTTTTGGTAATTTCTGATGAAACTTCTTCTTCCTTCAGAACCTGACCATCTACCAGCGTTTGCTTGATGGTAATAGTCCGCTCACCATTTTGACCTTCTTGAACAATTTTTTCTGTTCCCTCATCCAAGGCAGGATTTTCTACCGTCTGAGTTTCAAAAGCAATAACTTCTGTCTTTGTGAGAGTCTTTTCAGTAATCGCAACAGCTGGCACTTGATGACTAGGTGCCGTATCTGGAACTTCGGTAACCACTTCTTCTACAGGCTTTTTCTCCTCTGCTGGAAGCTCGTCTACTGCTCTGCTATCTTTAAAATAGCCCACATAAACATAGCCTTCAATGTCAGCTGGCGCTGGCAAGGCCTGACCTGCTGATCTTTCTACCGTATGG
Source organism: Streptococcus suis (assembly GCF_002964575.1). Classification (GTDB taxonomy): domain Bacteria; phylum Bacillota; class Bacilli; order Lactobacillales; family Streptococcaceae; genus Streptococcus; species Streptococcus suis_R. Next base: position 60,522 of record NZ_POQQ01000026.1, read on the forward strand.
TTGAATTGAGCCAAAATATGGCTAGTCAAGGCTGAGCTGGTCGGTGCCAGGAAACTTGCACCCGTTGCGGCAAGAATGATAACTCCCGCAAGTTCCTTCTTCCCTTTTTTACCAATCTTTACAGCCAAAACCAGAAGCGTTAGACCTGCTACTGCCATGGCAGCATTCTCTATAACGCCTGTCTTTGGCAAGATTTTTGATTGACTATTGGTATTTGCCACTACAGGTGTCTTGCTCGCTCCTACTGGACGATAGACCAAGTAATAAGTAGCATCTGTCGCTTGAGCCAAACCTGGCAGGTCTCGAATAATCAATTCTTTTTCTGCATCTGTCAACTCTTGCTCAGTTACATAAGTATAATTAATTGACTGGGCACTAATAGACGGTGCCGCAGCAATGGAAGTCGCAAAAAATAGGCTTGTCACCGTCGCTGAAACAAGACCTACCGATAATTTACGAAGTGAGAAACGCTCTTGTTTCTCGTTAAATTGTTTCTTCATTATTTCTCAAATCCCCTTAAGAATATACTCTTCCATTATACTCCCTCAAGTGCAAGGAAACAAGTATTACGGTCCATTACTCGTAGAAAATACGGATTCTATCTAAAAGTAAGAAAGTAGAAATAGGGACTTTGATTATATAACCCAAAAAAATACGGGAAATATTTTAGAAAAAACGACTGGAATCCTTTTCCAATCGCTATTTATCTTCTTTGTTTACATATTCTTCAACTCAATAACCATATCACGAATCTGAGCTGCCAGTTCAAAGTCAAGCACTTCTGCTGCTTCCTGCATTTGACCTTCCAGTTTCTTGATCATAGCCTTGCGTTCGTCTTTGTTGAGGGCATTGAAGTCCACCACTTCTTCCTTGTCCTGAGTGACAGCCTTGGTCACGCTAATCAGGTCACGGATTTCCTTCTTAATGGTCTGTGGAATGATACCATGCTCCTCATTGTAAGCCATCTGGATTTGACGGCGGCGGGCTGTTTCTTCCATAGCCTTGCGCATAGACTCAGTAACCTTGTCCGCATACATAATCACATGGCCTTCAGAGTTACGGGCCGCCCGACCGATTGTCTGGATGAGCCCCCGTTCATTACGGAGGAAACCTTCCTTGTCAGCATCTAGAATAGCCACCAGACTGACTTCTGGCACATCAATCCCTTCACGCAAGAGGTTAATCCCTATCAAGACGTCAAAGACACCCAAACGCAAATCACGGATAATCTCCGTACGCTCCAAGGTCTTGATGTCCGAGTGCATATACTTGACCTTGACGCCCATTTCTTTCAGGTAGTCGGTCAAGTCCTCTGCCATTTTCTTAGTCAGGGTAGTGATAAAAGTCCGCTCACCCTTCTCAACACGGGCATTGATTTCACCCAAGAGGTCATCCATTTGGCCCATGGTTGGACGGACTTCCACTTCTGGATCCAAAAGCCCTGTCGGCCGAATAATCTGCTCGACAACGGTATCAGTCTGCTCCATTTCATAATCACCCGGCGTCGCAGATACATAGACTATCTGGTGGACATGGCTCTCAAATTCTTCCCTGCGCAGCGGACGATTGTCCAGTGCACTTGGGAGGCGGAAACCATAATTGACCAACATCTCCTTGCGTGAGCGGTCACCATTGTACATCCCCTTAATCTGCCCCATGGTCATGTGGCTCTCGTCAATCATAATCAGGTAGTCTTCAGGGAAAAAGTCCAGCAGAGTATATGGAGGCTCGCCCTCGCTTCGCCCATCCATGTGTCGTGAATAGTTCTCAACTCCGTTGGTGTAGCCCATTTCTCGTAGCATTTCAATGTCGTAGTCGGTTCGTTGTTTCAATCGCTGAGCTTCTAAGAGTTTTCCTTCTGCCTCAAAGACCTTGAGCTGCTCTTCCAGTTCCGCCTGAATCTTGGCAATGGCCGTTTCCATGTGGTCATCGTTGGTCACGAAGTGGGTGGCAGGGAAAATCGCCAAGTGGTCCACATCGCCCAAAACCTTACCTGTCAGGCTTTCAATCTCACGAATGCGGTCGATTTCATCCCCGAAAAACTCCACACGGAAGGCGTGTTCATCACGAGAAGCTGGGAAAATCTCCACCACATCGCCACGCACACGGAAGCGTCCCCGTTGGAAGTCGATGTCGTTCCGCTCAAACTGGATATCGACCAAGGAATTGAGCAACTGGTCCCGGGAAATCTCCTGACCTGGTCGCAGGCTGACCACGCTGTCAGAATATTCCTTTGGCGATCCCAAACCGTAGATACAGGAAACGGAGGCCACGACGATGACGTCGTTGCGTTCGAGAAGAGCTGAGGTCGCTGAGTGACGGAGTTTGTCAATCTCATCATTGACCGAACTGTCCTTCTCAATATAGGTATCGCTAGACGGTACATAGGCTTCTGGCTGGTAGTAATCATAATAAGACACGAAGTATTCGACCGCATTTTCTGGGAAGAATTCCTTGAACTCACTGTAGAGCTGACCAGCTAGAGTCTTGTTGTGGGCGATGACCAGAGTGGGCTTATTGACACGAGCGATGACCTGACTCATGGTGTAGGTCTTACCCGTACCAGTCGCCCCCATGAGAATCTGGGCTTTTTCACCCCCCTCGATATTATCCACCAAGGTTTCAATAGCTTGAGGCTGGTCACCAGACGGTGAGTATTTAGATACAAGTTTAAATTGGTTTTCAGTATTTCGGTTGATCATTTATTCAATTTTCTTTCTTCTAGTAAATCTTGCAACTTCTCTTCGGAAAAATGCTCAATTGGGCCGGGTTCAATATCAAGAATCGAAGTTTCCGCCGTGTATTTCAATAAATTCTTTATCTTAATTCCATATTGTTTAGCATAAAAGACAGCTCGCTCACTGTCATGAAATAATATCAATAAGTGGGTGTAGGTGTCAGACAAACTGGCCCTTGCACTCGTTTTAGCCCCAGTCGCAAATGCGATTGTCTTCCCTACAGATTCTACTGTTTTTACAGAAACATTTCCCAAAAGACGGCTCAAGCCTGCTCCTAGTGTCTGTTCTTCTAGGCAGATAAACTCAATTTCGCTTATAGGAATGGACACAGCTTTTCTTCGAAATATTCCCCGATAGAGAACAAAGTGATTCTCTGTCAGTTCAAATGCTTTTAATCCAAAAAAGAGGCGCTGAATAGAAACGATAAAAACCAGATGTAAAGACAAGGTTGGAATGCCAAAGATCAGTAAAAACAAAATCCCACCGAGGGTCATTGTCGCTACATCTTCTCCCCATAAACTGATAAATAAATCAACCGTTACATAAGACAATGGCAAGCCAAAAAACAAACTCAGACCCAAGGCCAACAAAGATTTCCATCTGCTATAACGAACAATCATACCCATTCCTTTCACTATTCTATTTTACCACAAGTCCGCTTGAACTTACTCAAAATCAATATCTTCAATTTTAATATAAATAGATTGAGTACGTCCTGTATGTGCAATTTTCAAGGGAGAACGATAGCCTATTTTTTTCGCCATAGTCACTGCTAGCTTGTCGTCATCTAACAAAATATTCAAACGATGAAATTGGGTATAATACCATCTTTTATTTGGGGGAGTGCAGAAGAAATCATCAATCTTTATCAAAATCTTTATAAAATTGAAGAAGAGACCAGAATATTCCTTAGCTTCATCTAATGGACGAATCCAATCCTTCATAACCAGGGAAATATGCTCTGTTGGAATGGAAACTCTTTTTACCATTAAAAAACCAAACTGATAAACTAACTCTTTATCAGTCAAAATCAAGGCTTCCGGCCTATTAAATAATCGAACAAGGGAAGTAATGAATAGATAAATAAAAAATAGCAAAGAAGGTAAACCTAAAACACTCAGTGTCCAAAAGCCTACTCCTAGTCCACTAGTCAATTCATTCATCCAATCAGGTAACAAAATAAATGAGATCATGATAATAAAAAAACAGATGTAAATAATGCGACCCGATAGAATCCTCTTGAATAATAAACAATCATAGGTCTATTATATCAGATTTTTCGTCAATCATTAGCTTGTGAAAAATGAAACATTTTCCTAAAAACTATTGCATTTGTACTAAGATAGTAGTATAATAACTGTAATATATTATATTTATCTAGGAGGTTCTTATGATTCAATTTAACCATGTTACTAAAGCCTATGGCGACACCCTGGCCCTTGATGATTTGAATTTGACCATCGAAAGTGGCGAGATTTTCGGCCTGATTGGACATAACGGAGCAGGCAAGACGACGACCATTAGCCTACTCACCTCCATCATCGAAGCCAGCCAAGGCTCAATTACTGTAGACGGACTTCAACTGGAAGAACATCGAGATGGAGTCAAAAAACGGATTGCCTACGTACCAGACTCGCCTGATATTTTCTTGCATTTGACAGCTTTTGAGTATTGGCATTTTATGGGTAAGGTCTACGGAGTTGATAAGGAAACGGTGGACCAGCGTATTGGCAAGTTGGCTACTCTATTCGATATGACCGCTCGCCAGTATGAGCCCATCGACAGTTTCTCCCACGGTATGCGGCAGAAAACCATTATCATTGGTGCCCTCATTCCCAACCCAGACATTTGGATTTTGGATGAACCCTTGACAGGACTGGACCCTCAAGCTGCATTTGACCTCAAGCAGATGATGAAGGACCATGCCAAAGGTGGCAAGACCGTTCTCTTTTCGACCCACGTTTTGTCTGTTGCAGAACAGCTCTGCGACCGTATCGGCATTCTGAGAAAGGGACGTCTGATTTTCGTAGGTAGTCTGGAAGAATTGAAATCCCAATATCCTGATAAGGATTTGGAGACCATCTATCTTGAACTAGCAGGACGCCAACAGGAGGTAGGAGGTGAGGTAGGATGAACAAATCCATCATCTGGGAATTGATCAAGATCAATATCCTCTACTCCAACCCCCAACTGCTAGCCAATATTAAGAAAAAGCAAAATAAGAATAAAAATGGTCGCTTTTCAGCCTATCGAAGCGTCCTGATCCAACAGGTCTTCCTTATTCTGATGATGGCTATTCTCTACTCTGTCTTCTTTCTTGGCATAGACTACAAGCAGTCATCTGGTTTCTTCTCGCTCCAATTAGCCCTCTTTTCTATATTGGCAACCGTTTATGGATTTACTGGATTCTTTTCCGTCTTTTACGATAGTAAGGACACTAAACTTTACCTGCCTCTTCCTTTAAAAGCTAGTGAAGTATTTATTGCCAAATTATTAGCCGCTCAAGGAATGGTCCTGCCCTTCCTCATGCCCTGCCTTTCTCTACTTATCATTACCTATTGGCAGATAGCAGGCCCAGCCTTTGCAGTATTGGCACTACCCAGCTTTATAATCCTGTGGTTACTAGTCAACCTCCTCAACTTGATTTTCATGCACTTTGTTGGAGAAGTCCTTACCAAGAGCCCTCACAAAACAACCATTTCCACTATCCTCTTAACTGGATCATCCTTGGTTTCATTAGGGGCTCTCATGTTTCTCCAGTCTCAGCAAACCATTTCCCTTCAGTCTGGTGGGATTGTTGAATTTCCAGAAATACCTATTTTTGTCGGTTTTCACTATCTCCTCAGCCAAACCTTTTCAATGGGAACCTTTGTCCATCTAGTCCTGCCGATTTGCTTGATGATTGGTCTGTTCTACTTTGCCTTTAAGACTGTTATTCCAAATTATTTCCAGCAGGTTTTGGCTATTGATACTGCTTCTGCCAAACGCAAAGTCGGCAAGCCGAAGAAATTACCGCAGAATTTAAACCAAGCCCTTATCAAACATCACCTATCTACCCTAAACGACAGCAACCTCATGGTACAGACCTTTTTGCAGTCCTTGGTCATGGGAGTAGCCATGTTTCCTTCTATTTCTAAATTTACTGAAGGGGACGGATTGAGTTCTCTTTCTTGGGAATTTTTCGGCATTGCTTTACTGGCTGGCTGTTTGTTGGGAAGTCTGTTCGCGGGTGCTACAACCTTTATCGGAACAGCTATGTCCTTGGAAAAGGAAAACTATCACTTCATCCGAACCTTACCCATTAACTTCAAACAGTTTACGATTCAGAAGTTTTGGGTAATTGCTGCAGTCCAATTCATCCTTCCAACCTTGCTTTATCTGGCCTTAGCCTTGTTTGTACTGAAGGTAAACGCTGTTTTAACCCTCTTCTTCGGTCTAGGAATGCTTGTTTCTGCCCTACTAACTGGACAAATTTATTACTGGAGGGACCAGCGCCTACTCATGCTCAACTGGCAAAATTCCAATCAGCTCTTTGGCCGCGGAGCAGGGCAGTGGCTGATTGCTGGTTCCATCATACTAACAATGATTCTCGGAGCCATCTTGCTCGTCATCAGTAGTATAATGGCTGGTATCATTGGTCCAACCTTAGTAAGCTCTGGACTGGCAACCTTGATAGTCATCCTTTCAGGATTACTCCAGCTATTTTTATACAAGGCTTACTGGAAGAAATTGTAGCAACCATCCCAAACTCTAGCTGTTACAAACTAATCATTTAATAGCTTTACCATTTTCAAACATGAAAAAACCCGCTACTCTTAAGAATAGCGGGTTAATCGTGTTATTAGGCTACTTGAGTAGTCGCTCTATTATTTAAGAGTAACAATTGCATTCTTTCATTTTTTCTTTGTATTATCAGTATTTCAGCTACCTATCTATTGGTTGTGGTGGGGTGTGTGGTGGGGTGTGCAACAGTTTTATTTGATTGTGTTTTTGCAACTCCACTTTGTTCCAAAATTTCCTGAATTTGTCCACCAATTGTATTATCTACTTGATAATAATGTGAATAGGTATTTAAGGTGGTTGCTTTATCAATTCTTCCTGATCGGTGTGATAATGCTACAACATCTAAATGTAAAACATTTATCATGAATGAATCATGTGAGTGCCTTAATCCTTTTCCTGTAATAATAGGAACGTCTGCTTTAAGTGCGTATCTTTTTAGCATTCTTGATAAGGTGCTTTTTACCATGGGTTCACCGAATCTAGAAAGGATAAAATTATCCTTTGAGTTCGAAACTTGAATTTTTCTCCATTCCATTAATATCCTTACCGTTTCGTCATCTAAAGATATATAACGTTTTCCTGCGTCAGTTTTTGTTTGTAATTTTCTAAAATACTGACCTTTCCCAATCACTTCAAGTGTTGATTGGACATGAAGTGTTTTTTTCTTAGAATTGAAATCAGACCAAATCAATGAGAAACCTTCACTTACTCGAACTCCAGTCATATAGTATAACCAAACTGTTACATATCTTAAATGATCTTCATAATCAGTTAAGTCAAATTGTTGAATAACTTTTAAAAAATCTTCATAAGTCCAGAATTTAGTTTCCGGCCTTTTTCCTTTCGGATTGTCTAACGCTTTACATGGAAATGATTTTATATACTCTAAACGTTCTGCATATCCTAAAGATTGTTTAAATCTACACCATAGTTGTTTGGCATAGTTTGGTGAATAATGGGCAATGATTTTTACTCTAAATTGCTCACACATTCTTGGTGTGATATTTCTTAGTTTTGTATCACCAAATTCTTTAATAAACAATTCAAAATGTACCATGGCAGTACGATAAGTTAATCCTTGAACAGTTTGTCTGTAATATGGTAGGAAAACACTATTCATGAATGCCGAATATGAAATATCATAATCTGAGTATTCAAATTTATCATGAAACTCTGCACGCACTCTACATAATTCATTGTACGCTTCCTTTTCTGAATCAAAAGGTTTCCCCCATCTGTTTAAATAACTTTTATATCTTTGTCTTTTACCTGTTACGGGATTTGATTTAAATTCTGTCTGTATGTATATTCTGCCTTTCTTATCTTTATTTACACCTTTATAACGATTAGTCATGGTTAATCTCCTCGTATTCAACGAGGGAGAATCCTAATAATTCTTCAACAATAGATAGTGGCGCTAAGTCTAATCGCCTATTGTCGAATGGAGATTTACTTAATTTTACCGCATTTTTACTATTTTTGTCTGCTTCTTCGAATCTCTTTATTGCAATATTTTTGGCCTGCCGTATTATTTTTCTAGCTGTAGTTTTTGCAAAACCCAATCTCATTAATTCCTTGTGAGTTATTGTCTTCATAGAATACCTCTATCTATTAAAAATTTCCGAATGCATGTTACTCAGAACTAAGTTTCACGACATTGGTGGGTTGATTTGGAAATCAACATAGGAATCTCACCTGCTCCATTTTTCGACTAGAGCCTGAACGTACAGAAGTATCATTAACATTATTTGTGTCATGGCAAATTGGATTCCAACCCAATTGTAGAAACATATATTTTTCGCTCATATCATCGCGTATCTATTTCAACTGCTCGACAAATAAATAAAGTCCCACCTTGGTCTATTCAGTTTTCAATGAACAATAAAAGGATAAAATACCTCTTCAATAATAAGAGTTACATTTTATCCCTTTTGTTCCACTATTTCTCAATAAATTTTTTCAGATAACTTAAAACCTTATTTCGCAGTCTAAACACACTAGAGGCTGACAATTCTTGCTCTTTAGCAACTTGTCTTATCGAGTAATCCTCAAAATATATTGCTTTGATTATTGAAAACTCCAAATCTGACAAAGTCAATAATGCTTCATTCAACTTTTCTATTATCATTTTTGTAACGACTATTCTTTCGACGTCTACACGTTCATCTACTAGCAATTCATCGAAATTAAACTCAGCCTTATCAAATGATGAAAAGTTACGGACGCCATTTGCAATCATTTTTCGATTGACATAATTCTGATGGTTTACCACCTGCCAGTACGACTTGTAAATTTCCTCTGAGACAGGAATTTTTTCACCTTTAACGTATATATAATACTTCATATTATCCTCCTACTAGTTAGTTTTAGGCTTACTAGTTGGAGGGAGGAGATCTGATAAATGGCATAGCTGCTCTCGATATTTCTACTCACTTAGAGGGTCCTTCTAATTCAAGAGTGAAAATATTTAAGGAGCGTTTCGGTCATAAATCAGGTAAATTTATGAAAAAAGAGAATAGTTGTTACACTACTCCCCGAATTTCATATATTTTTAAATATTATTTTTTGATCTTTTTTTACGACCAGTAAAAGATAGACCAACCAAACAGAATCCAAACAAAGAGTAAGATAAATTATTAACTGAATTTGTCTTAGGTAAAGATTTTGTTTGAGATACCGCAGAGGCAGTTTCAGGTAGTGAATGCTTTTTATCTTCTGAAACCTTAGTGACGATAGCTGAAGATTCTGCTTTCTTATTACTTTCTTTAGCCTCTGGAGCTTCAGTTACAACTACATTTGAACCAGTTTGGATTGGTTCTTTTGGTTTTTCTGACGGTAAATTATCAGGATTTTTCTCCCAAATTGCGTAAAGTTTTGTATCTAATTTAGGGAAGAACTCATCTAGTTTTATGCCTTCTGAATTTGTTGCCCAACCTTTTAAACTAAAGCCATCTCTAGCTAAAGTAGGGAAATCAACTTTTTCACCTAACTTGTATTCTCGTTCTTCAATTACTTTTCCATCATGGTCCTTAAAGGTAACTTTAACTGTTCTTCTAGAAAACTTATCAAAGTCATCCTTAGTATATAAGAAACCTGCACGCAAAGCATTTACATACGTGTAAAGTCTTTCACCTTCTTGCTTAGATCCCGAAGGAGGTGTTCCACCGCCAGCTGAATCAATTGTGATGTCATAACCTACTGCATCCGCATAAACTTTTAATACGGTTGTAGCTCGTGGTAAGTGTAAAATTGTACCAACAGCTAGGACATTTTTAGCTCCAAATTCTTTGAACGCTTTAACCATTCCTACTGCGTTACCTGGTGTATCCCGAGCAATATCATCTAAAATCAATCGATCCGCAGAAATTCCATTTTCGACTAGCCATTTTGCCATTACATCTGCTTCTGCATATTCGTAACGAACAGGACCCCCACTAAGCACAATTGGAATATCTGGATACCTTTCTGCCATTTCTTTTGTTTTTTCGAGACGAGTTATCAATGCCGGTGAAGGAGTACCATCAGGATTTGGGGATTGACCAAAAACTGCAATGACATCAGGAACCATATCTGTAAGTTGGTCTGAGCCATAATTTACTTTCTTAGCATTGTTTGAATCAGAAAATTTTAGTACATTATGAACAGCTTCTTCTGCTTCTGGTGAGATATATTTTAAAGCAGCTAGGCGGTTTTTTACTTGCTCCTTTTCACCTGTCACTTTAGCAGCAAGGATAGACAAAGATAAGGCATGAATATCGCTTGGATCTCTTCTTAAGATTCTATCTAGCTGTGAAAAAGCCTCCTTATAATTTTTATTTACTAAATAAACCTCTGCCTGTAAACGATAAGTGTTCAAATAGTCAGGATTTTCCTGAGCTTTCTGATCTAAAGATTTATACAGATCTTGCCATTCCCAACGTCTAAATCTAATAACATCTTCACTAAGAATTGAATCATTGGCATAAGAATCACCATAGTTGGAAATCAATTTTTCCAAAGGTTCACCTCTACCATCGGCTTTTGCACCTGGAGCAGGCAATTCTGAGTAGAAATCAAAACCAATTTCACTAGTATAGTCAACTCGTTCATTCGTAAGATTTTCATAAAAATCTTTTGAAATTGAAGCTTCCTCGGTATCTGATGCAGCTGAATATGCTCTAGTTTGCACTCCAGGTGCTGAATCATCAGTACTAATTAAAGTAGTTGTTTCGTTTTCAGCTACTCCTGTCTCTGTACTAATTTCTGAAGTAGTAATATCAATACTTTGTGAGCTATCAATAGTACTAGTAACAGAAACGCTAGTAGGCAAGTTTCCACTATTATTATCTAAAGCCTGTACATTTGGACCTGATGACAAAAGCCAGAATAAAGCCAGTGTAGAAATTGAAGTTAATTTCAATGCTTTAAACTTTCTTGCTCTGCAAGAATTATTATTTGTATTGAACATGAGTGTCCTCCAAAATTTTTATATCAATAAATCATGATAAGAAATATGACTATTAGAAAGCAAATCACTTCTTAAGACCATACTATTAAGGATATTTAACAGCATTTTTAAACGCTGAGGATTATTTTCAACGTTTATATGCACATCAATAATATATTCTTGAGATAGATTCCGATATACAATAATATTATTCTCCTCAGATGAAAGCTCCAGGTTAAATCTTATTTTTATACCATTATTTTCAATTTCAATGATTTCAAAATTATCCGTAGGCTCAATTTCAATAAAATTATTCCGAAATTCTATTGCTGGGAACTTCGTATCATACGAATACGAATCAAAAAATATCGTACTAAAAGAATCATCATAATCAAATTCTGACAAACCATCTTTTACATAGTAAATTGGATTTTGTGAAATATTTAAATTCTTACCAAAGTTGGAACAAAGGTAATAATCATAGTTTTTATCGTCACTGTAATTTAATTCATATAATGTTTTTGTTTCGATCCTTTCTATATAATTTGAAAAATAGTGTTGCAGATTGAATTTCAACTGCTGAGTTGACAATCGACCATCAATGGCTATAATGGCTAGTCTTAATTTTTTTCGATCAAGTACAATACGATTAAGTACACCTAAGAATGTCAGATATAGTATATCTAGCTCTCTTTTCGAAAACTCATAAGTATACTTCTCGTAAAATTTTGAAGATAATTTCTCTACGAAATACCTTAAAATTGGTTGCTCATCCTTCCTACTAAAATCCTTATAGCGTAAATCAATACTGTCTGATACTTTCAGCAGTATTTTTAAGCTAATCGGAAGCATTATTTTCAAAGTATCTTTAAAACAAGTGTAATCTTCAAAGAAATCAAATCTGAAGTAATCTGATAACTCTCTAAGGATAAAGTTTCTTGTTTCTTGAGCTAGTATAATAAGCTGACTATAATTTTCACTAGAACAATCTGAGAATCTATATAAATCCGTACTTATAACAGCAATGTAAGTTAAAAACTGAATTATTTCTTTTTCGAAAACAAATCCATACAGACGGCTATTTAATTTCTCAATAATTTCAACAACCAATTTATGTTCATCCGTAGATTCATAACAAAAATTTATTGGTTGTAGTTCTAGATCCTGATTTTTCAGATAATAATTATTTCGGAAATAAATTAAATAGATGATAAATCTTTCAATATTAAGGTCCGAAAAAACTATCCGAGATTTAGTAATTGAGCTTAAAATTGTTTTTCGGATAAGTTCCTTGTCAAAATCGGAACAAGCAAACAAATTTTCATAATCAGGTACCCCTGACTTATAAGTAGTGTATCTATCAAAATACCTATATATTCTGATTGTCAGCATCACTTTCTTAAATTGTGGGCCAACAATCTCGATACCATACTTCGGACGCATCTGGAGTGTTAGTCCATATTTCGAAACGAGATTTTTCACCTCCTGTAATTCTCTTGTCAAAGGACTAGTCGTGAGTAGTTCACTCTGAAAGTCTTCAATTTTGAGTGGTATTGTAGATGATACCAGCCTTCTAAGAATATATAAGACAAATGTATCTTTCTCATTTTCTAACTTGACAGAGGGAAATATCTGAAATAGCTCTTTGATTTGCTCTATATAACTAGGATTATTGATATGCAATTTGTAACCAAATGACCGTTTGGATTCAATACTTCCTAAATCCTGGATACATGATTTTAATTCATTGATATCTGACTTTATTGTTCGTGATGTCACATTTAGCGTTTCAGCTATATACGAACTCGTTACAAAATCTTCTGAACGAAAAAGGAAGATAAACAACGCCTTAAGTCTAGGTTTACTATCTAAGATTTTTAGTTTCTCCGATACTTCCTTACCCACGATATTATCCTCCTATACTTTACTCTAAATACATTTCCCTAAGTCTATCGATAATTTCCTTATCAAGATTTAACTCTGAGATAGCATATTGCTCAATTGAACCGTAATCATCAAAAATAGAATTGATAGATGCTTCAATAAAATCTGACTTCGTATCAATAAAAGAATAGAGATGATCTAACACTTTTTTATCGGTTGTTAGTTTTCTATACCCTTCCATTTTTACTCTATTTCGTTCCTCACGATTTTTTCCAGTAATTAGATAATCTTGAATTAAATCCTCCTTACTGACACCGAGAATTCCTAATAGTAACATAGCTCCGTAACCAGTACGATCTTTGCCTCCTCGACAATGCTGAACACTAGCTGGTGAATTTGGATTTGCAAGTACAGTTAGCATTTTAGAAAATGCCGCTTTAGATTCATTACCTTCTGCAAATGTTCTATATTGTGAATAGACAACTTCTGAGTGATCAACTAATTGACCTGATTTTTGTTGCTCAATTATTTTATTGATAAGGTTAATGTCCTCATCCTCTTTAGAAGACTGAAATTGAGCTGCGAGCTCTGCAACATGAGCAGATGGATCTAGTTGAAAGCTCGTGACACCTGTATGAATTATAGGATTGGGGTACTTTGACACCTCATTATCACTCCTATAATCAACAATTGTCTTTAAGTTCAACTGTCTTAGATATTCTAAACCATCTTCTGTTGCATTGTGAATATGATCAGAACGATATAACACCCCCCATTTTACTCTCTTACCATTATTAGCTTTATAACCACCCATATCTCTAAAATTATTCATTCCAGACACTGGTAAAGTTCTTTCAGCAACTTTGTACTCGCCTGACTTGGATTTAATCAGGAAATACGGTCTTCTATCTAACTCTAGCAGAATTTCAAATTTGTTATCATCAGTTTTCTTTAGAAATTTAATTGGCTCACCGTCTGAGCTACTTAACAGAAATACTTCGACTTCTTCATTTTCAGAATCACTTTCTCTAATAAAAGTGTAGATATTCTTCTGAAACTGTTTCACTTCAAACTCTTTAGCCATAATCTAACCTAACACTTTCAAATATGTCAAGAGGATAGAAATAACCATAATTCCAAAGATTAATAGTGGAGCATGTTTGCCATTTGTTTTCTTCAAAATTTTATAGATAACAAAAGTTAACAGAATGCTAAACAGCCCAGGCATAACTTTGTCAAACATTTCTTGGAAGAGGATAACGTTGTCACCAGCCTTAATTTCAGAGACAACATTTACTTTAACGACAGAAGCAATAAGTCCTCCGATAACCATAAGACCGACAACATTCGCAATATTTGATAGACGTTGCAGGATATTGCCACCTACTCCTTCAATCAATTCTACTCCTTTAGCGTAGCCTAAGTGGATACCATAATATTTAGACGCAATGTTTACAAAGTTATAGAGTAAGAACATTACAATCGGACCGAGGACACTACCATTTAATGCTAGGGCTGCACCAATACTTCCGCAAATTGGTAACCAAGTGAATTTCAATACACTATCACCAATGCCTGCGAGTGGTCCCATTAGGCCAGTTTTGATACCAGTCACAGTATCCTTCTGATCTTCAGTTGTCGTTTCTTCCACGGCAGCTGCAATTCCAAGAATCAAGGCATCTGAGTTAACATGACTGTTAAAGAATTCAAGATGGCGCTTCATAGCTTTCACACGCAACTCTTTTGGCTTATCCTTGTACAAACGCTCAAGAACAGGTGTGAAACTTGACAAGAAACCAATAGCTTGCATAGATTGGAAGTTATTAGTTACGTTTAGTAATTGCATTCTCCAAAATACTTTGTTTAAATCTTGCTTTGTAATTTTGTTACTCATAGATCATAGTCCTCCTCATCATTATCAATTTGTCCGACAACTTCTTTAACTTGAGCTTTTTGAGTTGCCAAGTCGTAAATCAAAGCAATCGGTAAAGCGATTAGAGTGATTGGTAAAACTGAAAGCTGCAGATAAACTGCTAGAGCAAAACCAGCGATTAGGAATGTCCAAAGCTCAGCTTTTTTCAACATCATCAGCATCAAGAGACCAATACCCACAGCAGGAATAATCTTACCTGCTACTGAAAGACCTGACATAATTTCTTTTGGAAGTGCAGCAACAACTTGGTCTACTACACCAGCACCGAGATATACAGCAATGAAAGTTGGAACTGCACGAATAAGGAAGGCAATTACCATTGGAATATAGTTAATACGATAAACTTTACTAAAGTCACCAGTCTCTGCGACTTTTTCAGCGATTGGATTCAAATAAACAATACTTGAACGATATAGTACGAGTAATTGTTGAGCTAATAGAGAAGCTGGAACCGCAACTGCTACAGCAGTCGCAACACCACCTGATGCAAGACCTAATGCCGTCCCGATTGCAGTACCTGAAATGATGTCAGGTGCTGAATAAGCTCCAACGTTACCGATACCCATCCACATAACTTCTAGTGAAGCACCAATGAGTAATGATGTTTGTACATCTCCCATAATCAAGCCGATAACGGGAGCAATCAGCAAGGGACGTCTCAACATTTGAGTACCAATATCATCAATTGCACATAGACCAGCCCACGCTGCAATTAGTAATGCCTGAATCATAAAATGACCTCCTCTAATTTAATTTTTTCGTCGTTTGGAACCATCTGAATTGTTACTTCCACTGAGTTTTCCAATAATTTCTTGAATGCTTCCTTCTCGGAAGGTGTAACAGCAACCGACTTAGTTAGCTTCTCCCTACCTTCTTGGAACCTCATTCCACCCACATTAAGAGAAGGAATTGGAACACCAACTTCGTAAGCTCTTAATACATCTTCACTAGTCGTAAATAGTAGCATTGTTCGTCTAGTAATTTTGTTTGTTTTGATAATTTCACCAAATTTTTCAACAGGAAATGCTTTTACAGAAATTCCTTGTGGAGCTGCCATAGTCAAAATACTTTTTTGAGTTTTGTCGCCAGCAACTTTATCATTCAAAACAATAATTTGCTCAATCTTATGCATATTAACCCAGGTCGTAACTACTTGACCGTGAATTAAGCGATCATCTATCCTACTAAAGACTATAGTCATCTTCTTCTCCTTCTTCAATTAAATCTTGTTTAGTCCTGACACTAAATCCTTGGTCATAAGCTGTCTTTAATACAGCAGCTAATGATTCAATTTGCTGTCCACGATTCATCAGAACTTCTAAAAGCATGGGTAGATTCAATCCTGAGACAACTACTACTTTTTCCTGAGATAAAAGTTGTGATGCTAAATTTATTGGAGTTCCTCCGATAATATCCGTAAGAACAACCAGTCCTTTAGTTGTATCCAACGAGGAAATCTTTTGAAACATCTTTTCTTTTAGAACCTCGACATCGTCAACTGTATATACTCCTAATGTCTCAAAGTTGGTCTGCTTACCTACAATCAACTCTGCACTATCAATTGCAGCCTTCGCAAAATTACCATGAGACATTAGTAGTAGTGCAACACTGTCTGACATATTATCCTCCTGATTTATTTTAATTTAATAAAAACTTTGGTTTTATAAGTTAATTATAAAGGGAATTATATGCGGTTTCAATGAAAGGATTTTCACTTTATAAAGTGAAATTTTGTGAAAAAAAGAAGCAATTAGTCACAAGACTAACTGCCACTATTTCATTCAGAAAATCTTTCAATTAACTCTCGCCCTAATAAATTTTCAAAATCTAAATCAGTAACAAAATCATGCCAATTACTCCTACTTCCCTGACTGAAAGTCTCCTTAAAATTCTCAAACCATGGATACATTTGTCCGAGATTAGTGTCCTCAATAACTGTTTCTACAGGAAGTACACCTCCAAGGTAGGCTAATAGACGAGAAACATCTGGTGAATACAGCCATTTTAAAAAGTTCAAGCAGTGAGTAACCTCAACGGAGTATCGACTAATACCAATAGAGCCACCTCCGGTCATCGCTTGTTTACCTGGTACACTAGCAATATCAAATTGATAGGTAACATCATACTTCTCTGAACCAGAAAACAATGGTGATATATAGTTTGAAAAGACAATTTCCATTGCGGTATGACCTAGACGTAAATTTTTGACGTGGTCTTCCCACCATAAATCAAGTTTTCCATTCGTACATGTCACGCTCTTTTTATAATCATTAAATGCCTCATTTATAACGGACAAGTCCATGCTATTATTAAGTAACTTTTCTCTATATCTTGGCATAAAGTCACATGTTGCTACAATAGGGGTCTTGACTGCTAGTGTATGGCCAAAATCCGTCTCCGAATCTTTGTTAAAAGACTTACTAAAGAAAAACGACACGCGATCAAACTCTTCAAAAGTTTTTGGTACAGCCAATTGTTTTTTGAACTTCTCGTAATACTGACGCTGGAGTAGCGTATTATCAAAAAGGTCTTTTCGATAAACTAAGACTTGACTGGAGATATCAAATGGGAAAGTGTATTGCCTATCGGACTGATAGCTATACTCTAAGGCAATACCTGTCATCAACTTACTGTTAATTAACTGAGCCACCTCTTGGCTAGTCAATTCCTGAAAAATTGTTTCAGCAAAATTTGGTAACCAAGCCATATCTACACGAATCAAATCAACACGATTCAAAAAATCTTGATTTGATAAGTTGGCAAGCAATTTTTGATAGGTGAATTCTTCGATACGAATAGTAATTCCTGTCATGGCCTTGTATTTTTCAACCAGTACCTTAATAGCATTTGACATTGGTGATTCAACAATTGCAAAAGTTAAGGTTAAAGCAACTTGTTGACAAGTATCCTCATTATGACTCTCGATTTCTTTAAGCTCAATAGGAGAATAATCATTATTCTCTAAAATATTTAGTACCCGTTTTGCAACTAATTTATAATCTAATTTCAAATAGGAGGTATTCTGAAGACCTACGATATCACGACAACCTAATACCAAAATATGAGGCCTGTCCGTTTTCCCAAACCAATTAAACAAGTCGATTAATTCCTTAGCAACCTTACCATCAGAAACAACTATTGTGTCATTAGCCGTTAGATGAGACAATTTTGAGTACGTCATCACAATGTTATTATTGTCAGAATCTGTCAACAACCGTACTCTGAAATCTGATTTAAGTAAAACTCGATGCAGATTCTCAAATAGGGAAAAACCATCATATGGACTGATGAGTGTAACAATCCCATTTGAACGGACTTCTAAGAAATTTAACACCAGTGCATGGATACGGTCAATATCAAAGTTGATGCTAGGATTGTTCTTATTATCAACAAGAATGAGTTTAGTTCCTTGATTTTCTATGTCTGTCGTACGTGTTGGCTCGAGCCCAAGACAAACCACTGCAAGGGGTAAGAGAGAACTAATCTTTATAATCCGCTCATCTAAATCAACCTGATTTTTGAAATAAACTAAATCAATATCATAGTCATCACTATCAAAGGTCAATAGAAAATCAATGAGGTCAGTGTAATGAAAACGACCAAAATATGGAATAAAAACGCAGACTTTTTTTGACAATCCTTTTCTCAGAACCTGAGCTTGGGAATTTAGTTGGTAGCCAAGACGCTTTGCCGCCTCTTCTACCAACTTAATTTTTGAAGATCGAACATTTCCTCTTTTATTTAAGACATTTGATGCCGTACCATGTGAAACTCCAGCCTCACGAGCAATATCTTTTATAGTAACCATAACCTAGCCTCTTATTTTAAAAAAACATCCAAATACTCTAAAAATAATCTTATTTCTGTTACCTGATAAGTATTTATGCCCTGATTTCGGGCAGCCACAAGGTTCTTTTCTAAGTCATCAAAGAAGTATGTATTGCTTGGTTCAAGGTCATAAGTTTTCAATAACATCTGGTAAATCTGAGGTGCTGGCTTGGATTGCTTTACCTCATAAGATAATATTTTACCATCCAAAATTGATAGGAGTTCTGGTGCTCGTTCTTCCAAACAAGGATAAAATAATTGAGAAGTATTAGAAAGAATATATAACTTATGTCCATGTTGCTTTAATGAAGCCATTTTTTTAACTACATCATCATAGAATCTGGCATAACGATACCAGTACCACATGATTTGATGAACTTCTTCCTCAAATTTATATGATAAGGCCTCATTAACTTTAAGCTCAACTTCTTCAATTGTATGAAGGCCGGCATCCATTTCTTCCCATAAGCCTGAGCCAAAAATAGAATCATCTACTCGACAACGTGACTCATCATCAGGTAATAAAGTCTTCAAAAATATTTCCTTGTCCCACTCAATAATCACATTTCCAAAATCAAAAACTAAATTCATTCCACTCCTCTTTTCACTTCACAACAATATTATTTCACTTACTATTCTACCAAAATACATTGAATTTTCGTAGTCACTTTATAATATTAAGGTGCTGTCTAGACAACACCTTATTTCAATTCCTCTAAATATATCACACCTGGTATCCCAGATAAATCTTCCATCAACTTTAAATGATTAAACGATTCATTAAGTTTCAAGGACAGGTAGCAAGAAACTTGACTGGCTTCTTCTTGATATATCCCTTTTTTCTTATCGTTATGACTTAGTCCATTTTGCATATCCAGTATTTTAATATCAGAGGTACTTAAAAAGATAAGGAGACGATTAAAGCCTTCTAACGAGTTAAAAATAATATGGAAATCTGCAATTTTAGATCTACTATTTAAATAATCTTTTAAAGGAGTAAATAGGGTCATAATACCAATTAGAGCGACAGTTGAAATAAAAGCACCTGAGTAGAAACCAATTCCAGTAGCTAGACCAACTACAGCGGAAGCCCACAGTCCTGCTGCCGTGGTTAGTCCACGAATTTTCTGGTTATCTGTTACTAAGATAGTTCCAGCACCTAGAAATCCTAAGCCACTAATAACTTGTGCACCCATTCGTGTAGGATCACCATAGCCATTTTTAAGGACGATGTATTGGTTGGTCATCATAACCATAGCTGAAGCTAAACACACAAGAATGTAAGTACGAATTCCAGCCGCCTGATTTTTAACGCCTCGTTCAAATCCTATAATACCACCTAAAACAACTGATAAGGTTACCCTAAGTAAAATCGTAGGTAGTGTCAAATCTCCCAACTCACCCATTACCGTTTAGACCCCTTTTGAGTTCTGAAACGATGACTTAGATACAAGGCAGAAGCCGACATGACCATCAAGATTACTGAATAAACAAACATCATAGCGATAGCATTGACGGTAGCTGTCTCATCTGTTGCTGATTTAATGACGACACCAAGTGGTCTAAAGAGAGGATGGTAGAGGAAGACCGATAAATCATAGTCCGATAATAGTGAGTTAAAGTTTAGTACCATTACAGACAGCACGACTGGCATAATAAACGGAATGATTACCTTTACCATAGTGTAGAAACTAGATGCTCCCATACTGCGGGCGGCTTCTTCCATATCACTGTCAATACTAAAGAATACTGCTCGAATCATCCGATATGAAAACGGAAGTTTTTGGATAATGTAAGCAATGAGCATCATACCTAAGGTACCAATGAGAACCTGATTAAATACAATCAAACGAGGCTCGTTAAAGGTAAACATCAGACCGAGGGCAATTAGGGTACTCGGTAAAATCCATGGGATCAAAGCGCCGTACTCAAAGAATTTATCGAACTTATATGTGTTCTTATGAACAATTCTTGAAATAACAATTGCAATAACAGTAGCTACAAATGCAGCTAATGCTGCATAAAGCAAACTTACAAGATACGGTTTAAAGAACTCAGCGTTTGAGAAAAGCTCTTTATAATTAGTTAAAGTGAAGCTAGATAAGCTCAAGTTACCAGTTTTAATTGTCAATGCATCTGTGAATGAATATAGGACAACCAGGGTAATAGGCAACATGTAAATCAAAAATAGCATGTAGGCAACAATATGGGCAATGACATTCCAAACTGGTGATGTGATAACTTGTTTTTTCAGACCAGCTTTTGTTTTTGAAACAGAAACATAGTTACCACCTTTTTCTACCTTGTTAAGCAAGGTTAACAGTAAGATTGTTGCCAAGCCCAACATGATGGCTAAGAAGGCTGCAAGATCCCTTGACCCATTGGACTTTGCAAAACTAATAATCATCGGGTTAATGGTTTGAAACTCCTTTCCACCCACAATGAGTGGGGCAGAAACTGCTGACAAACCAGTTAAGAAAGTCAAAATGGTTAAGGCGAACAATGTAGGTTTAAATGTCGGCAGTACCACTTTGAAGAATACAGTCATTGGTTTCGCACCCATGTTTCGAGAAGCTTCAATCGTGTGATAATCAACACTACGTACAGCATTCGTCAAAAACATGATATGGTTTGATGTACAAGCGAAAGTCATGATAAACAAAACCGCTCCGAAACCATGAAACCAATCTGCATTCATACTAGGAAAAACTGACAGCAATAACTTAGTAATCAGTCCATTACTCCCATAAACAAATTTATAGCCAGTAGCGAGAACGATACCTCCGTAAATCAAAGAAGACATATACCCAAGCTTGAGAACTTTGGCTCCCTTGATATCCCAATACTCTGTCAAGAGAACGACGAGAGTACCAACTAGGTTAACAGTTACTACCATAGAAATGGCTAATTTAAAACTGTTAGCAATACTGTTTAGGGCCCGTTCTGAACTCATAATCTTATCCAAAGCACGCAAGGAGAACTCACCATCTTTGAAAAAGACATTTGTCAGAAGTCCGATATTTGGATATATGATGAAGGCTACCAGCAACCACAGAACACCTATCCGTAGTATCCAGTCTTTCCATTTGATATCTTTGAGCATACTACTTACCTCCGTATTGCATAATGTCTTTTGGATTGATAAATAGAGTCACGACATCATCAATAACATGGCTTGAATGCCCATCATTCTTTTCAATGATATTAACTTGTTGTCCATTATCCAATACAACAGTGTATTTAATGAAGACACCATTGAATTCCAAATCGATAGTCTTCCCTTGGATAGACAAATCACTTTCTGATTGTCTTTCCAATTTAACACGTTCTAAGCGGACATAGCCACTTGTTTGTTCAAAAATTGGCAAGCCATTAGCAAGTAGAGCCAAGGTTTGTTCTGACAGATGGTTGATATCACCAATGAAATCACATACAAATTCTGTCTTAGACTGATTGTAAATCTCATACGGGGTACCAACTTGCTCAATAAAGCCATTATTAAAGACAGCAATACGATCAGATAACGTTAAGGCTTCTTCTTGGTCGTGAGTGACATAGAGCGTTGTTATGCCTAACTCCTTCTGAAGTCGCTTCAACTCCAAACGCAGATCAACACGCAATTTGGCGTCCAAGTTTGACAGAGGTTCGTCCAAACATAAAATCTTAGGTTCTAAGACCAGAGCCCTTGCTAAAGCAACACGTTGTTGCTGTCCACCGGAGAGTTCTGAAATATTACGCTTCAGTTGCTCATCAGAAATCTTGATTTTTTTAGCAACCTCATGAACCTTGGCTTTAATGATTTCAGGAGAAATCTTCTTAACTTTCAGACCAAATGCAATATTATCATAAACTGTCATTGTAGGGAACAAGGCATAACTTTGGAAAACAATACCAATCTCACGTTTTTCTGGATCTAAATTCGTGATGTCCTTACCATTAACATGAATGGTACCCTTAGAGGGGTTGATGAACCCCACTAAGGTACGCAAGGTTGTTGATTTACCACAACCACTTGGTCCGAGAAATGTAAAGAACTCCCCTTCCTTGATTTCTAAATTCAAATTGTCAATCGCAATAAAATCTGCATATTTGATTTGTATATCGTTAAAGGTAATCATATACACCTCTCCTCACTTCTAAATGTTACTATTCTACGAATTCAAGCTCAGCTTTTTCAACCCATGAGTTAATGTTCTCACCGATGAACACCCAATCCAATTCTTGAGGTTTAACGCTGCTTGCAAAGTCTTTAATTTCAGCTTTAGCACCTTCAAGAGCTGTCTTGTTAGCAGGGATTGAACCAAACTCGTCGCTCCATGCTTTTTGAACTTCTGCACTACCAAACCAGTTGATAAACTCTTTAACAAGTGCTTCTTTCTTGCTAGTTGACAAAATACCAACTTGCTCAGTGACGTAAGGAACACCTACTTTAGGGCTCATAACTTGGAATTTATAGCCACGTTCAGCTTCGTTTTGAAGAACGCCTGAACCCCACATCATGCTGTAATTCAATGGGTTGCTATCATCGATAAGAGCAGAGATGTAATCTTCTCCCTGTGCGTAAGTATGTGCGTTTTGAATGTACTTCTTAGCTACTTCCCAACCTTCGTCAGAGATACCCAAATCACCTTTTTCGTCAGCATAGCGGCTAACGATACTTGCGAAGATATTCTTAGAAGTACCTGTGTTCAAGCCAGAGATACCATAAGCACCTTTATAGGCGTCTTTGGTCAAATCTGTCCAGTCACTTGGCATATCAGCTTTTGCATTACCAATCAGTACCAATGGTTGAACAACAATTGGGTGGTAGTAGCCGTCAGCATCACCAAGTGTAGCATCTACTTCATTTGCCCACTCTGGACTGTATTTAACAAGAAGTTTTTCATCTTTGATACGGTTGAACTCCAAGTTGTTCAAACCAAATACCATATCAGCAATCGCATTGTTTTTCTCTGCAATCAAGCGGTCAGCCAATTCACCACCAGAGATGTCGACGTAAGAAATTTTAAAGCCTTTTTCAGCAGCTTTTTCTTTGAGCCAATCACCACGACCATCCGTTGTCGAGTTAGAATAGATGACAATCTCTTGTGAGTAATCAATTTCAGCTGGAGCACTTTCTTTAGCTGGCTCAGCTGATTTAGATGTGCCACAAGCAGTCAACAAGAGTGCTGCGCTAGCGAACATGCAAAGTTTTTTAAAGTGTTTCATGAGAATTTCTCCTATTTAATATTTTTTTTGTAGTTATTTTCAATTAAGCAAGAATACAATAAGTATGGCCAATCTGTTTGAATGATATCAAAACCAAGTTCAACTAATTTGATCCAAGAATATCCATTGTCAAACAAAGCTACTTCATCATCAATTCTTGCAGCCAGTACAATCGTGTCATTTAGACGAAGAGCATTTACCCAGGTAAGAATGCCTTTATTACGAAGTCGTTGCATAGTAGCAGGGCTAATCAATTCTGAATCTAAATCTTCAAAAATCAGTTCTACTGCAACTAAGTTAATACCTCCAAAGTTTAGAACTAACTCCAGTTCTTCAACCGTTTTGACAATCGGCATAAACATAACATCTAATTCAGAATCTCGCAATTTCTCCAGCAACTCTCTTTTTGCTGGCGCTTTAAGCAGGACTTGATTTAATGACTTATATGTTTTAAGTTTATCAAGGAATGTATCCCAATAGAACCAACTACGATCAATGTTGATCAAGCTCTTCCCTTCCAGATTGGCAAGAACTTCTTCAATAGTCTCTAGCCTTTGATCTACTGGTTCAGCAAGTGAGTTGAAACAAGGTAGACCTTTAATTTCTTCTGAAGGCAAGAGACGAAGATCAATGTTCATATCAAAGACCAGCTTTTCTTGACCATCATGGAAAGCGAAGAATTCACCATCAATTGAACGGACAACGTCAACTTCGACCATATCACCTTTATGACGAATGGCATTCAGGTAAGCTTTGGTCGTGTTTTGAATGACGTTACCGCCGTTAGTACCGCGGTGAACCGCAATCAGCACCCCCCTTTCTTCTCGATATTTCTGTAAAAGATTCATCTGACTTCCTCCTTTATTTCTTCACAAGATTATTGTAAGCGTTTTTTGGAACGTGTCAAGTTTTTTTGCGTAATTTTTAAAAAAGTTTTTTAAACAAATAAAACTGTAAGAAATCTAAATTATATGATATAATTAAAAAAATATCTCAGCTTACCGCTCTACAACTTTGAACTGTTGTAGCAAGCACAGTAAGTGGGTACCCACTTACGATAAAATTAACGAAGCAGACGCCCTTGGCTCTGCTTTTTTCGTTACATTTTACTTGTTAGGGAGAACCCTAAGACCCCAATAGAAAGGAATAGATAATGGAAAAACGTACTAGACCCAATCAATTAAAAATTCGACTTTCGGATAAAGAACTTGCTCAAGTGCGACAAAAATATGGACAATCTAGGTCAAAATCAATGCGGCATTTCGTCCTCAAGTGTATCCTTGAAACATCGATTTATGAAGTCGATATGCAGCCATTTAGAGAGTTACAACATCTCCTTTCCAAGACCTCCACTAATGTCAACCAAATTGCCAAGAAGGTCAATACTTACTCCCTTGTTTATAAAGAGGACATTACGACAATCCAAAACGAAATATATCGTTTGAGCAAGGAACTCAATAAATTACAAAACATACTCTACAACAGAACAGATCAGGGGGATATTTAATATGGCTGTTACTAAAATTCACCCCATTAAATCTACTCTGCATTTTGCAATAGACTACATCTTTGAGAAGAAAAAAACAGATGATCAAACGCTCATTTCGACACACATGTGTTTTCCTACCACTGCTCATTTACAATTCTTACAAACTCGAAAAGAGAATAAAGTAAATGGAACGGTACTAGCTAGACACCTGATTCAGTCCTTCTTACCAGGTGAAGTTGACCAAGAAACTGCCCATAAAATTGGACTAGAACTCTGTAAAAATATCTTGAAAGATGAGTATGAATTTGTACTTACTACTCATATTGACAAAGGCCATATTCATAATCATATTATTTTTAATAATGTCAATTTTAAAACTGGGAAATGCTATCAAAGCAATAAACGGACCTATCACCAAATACGGTATACTAGTGATCGCATATGCAAAAAATACAAATTGTCAATTATTGATGAACATTATCAAACCTATCGAACGAAATACAAAACCAGAGGAAAATCCCATTATGAGTGGGAACAAAGCCAAAATGGTAAAGGTTGGAAGTCATATTTACAATTTCTTATCGACCTAAATATTTCACGTTCGAACTCATGGGACGACTTTCTTGACCGTATGAGGAAATCAAAATGCGAAATCAAATTTGGAAAACACATTGCCTTCAAATATAAAAATGCTTCTAGATTCACACGCTCTAAAACAATAGGATCCGACTATACTGAGGAAAGATTGAAAAAAAGAATTGAGAATAATCCGCCTCAACAACTTATTGATACAAGTAAGATTAATGATAAAAAAGGATTGGAATTTTGGGCGAGAAAACACAACTTAAAATCCATGGCACAAGGTCTAGTTGAACTGAGAAACCTAGGTATTCAAACAAAAAATGATTTAGAACTTGCCATCGAATCTATTGCTGATAAACAAATCTCGATTCAAGATGAAGTTAAGCAAATTGATAAAGAAATGACGGAACTTGGTAAGATAATGAAAAATCTTTACGTCATACAGAAGAATAGACTCATTTATCATCATTATCAGAAGCAACCAAATAATCGCCAGTTCTTAAAAGAATATCAGAAAGATATTACTGCCTACAAAAAGGCCAAACAAGACCTTTCACTCAATAATAAATCAGCCAATCCAAAAGACATATTATCCCAGTTAGAACAATTGCAAGAAAAAAAGAATACCCTTATGACAGAGTATTCTCAAATAAAATTTCAATTCAACAAACTATATCAGCACAAGAAAAATATTGACTATTACTTTGAAACTGAACAAAATCGCAATATTTAAGATTATCCACCAGCTAGATAATCCATCCGCTTCTTCCATACAGGTATAGAAACAAAGAAGAATAGTATATAGTAAAATACATCATTAGCAAGGTCATTATTCAAAAACTGTAACCGATAGGTTGCTTCAATGTTTGAATTCAAGATTGATAACAGGGAAGTTATGAAATCAATTGCCAAACAAATACCTATCCCTACACCAAAATATACTATGACGAAATTGATAATCTTACTTACCTTTGGCAAGTAAATGGTCAACAACAACATTAGAAAACTATAGACCACGATTGAAGTCAATCCAAACAAAACATCCCAAAAATAAATCATATTTCCGCTTGAAATTTTACTGGATACTGGTCCGTGTAAAAGATAAATTGTATAGATAAATACTGCAACGAAATCAATTGCAAAACAAGTAAGCTTAACAGAAGTCTTTGCAAAGAAAAAGAAAAGACAAATTGCTGCAACAATAATTAGCCCATATAAACTTAACAAAATCATAACAGTATCACTCCTTTTGCACTTCTAGTTTACTGCATTTCTCATATTTTGTCCGCTCATTATATAGAATTGTCGAATTATTTTTAAACTAATACTTGTCAAATTACAAAAAATATTTTATACTTTGTGTAAGTTTATAAACTGACACAGAAAGGAGTAATCATGTTCTCTCCAAAAAAATTAAAAGAAAAAAGAATAGAATTAGGATTTTCACAAGCTGAAATAGCACGAAAACTGAAGATTAGTCGCATGTCTTTTAGTGCCTGGGAAAGCGGAAAAACCAAACCAAATCAGAAGAATCTTTCCATACTTGCTGATATTTTCGACGTAGAGGAATCTTTTTTTGAATCTGAATATACTATCGTTCAAAACTATCTTCTACTCACAGATGAAAATAAATTAGCTGCCGAGGATTATGTTGAACAACTTTTAGCATCTCAATCCATTGCTGAGAATGTTGTGTCACTGTTCTCCTATCAGGTGCTTTCCGAAGTTCAATTATCTGCCGGACCAGGTGAAAGTTTCTTTGATGAGTATGAAACAGAAACTGTTTATTCAGAAGATGAATATTCAGGGTTTGATATAGCAACTTGGATTTCAGGTAACTCAATGGAACCTGTTTACAAAGACGGAGAGGTTGCGTTGATTCGAGCTACTGGATTTGATTATGATGGGGCTGTCTATGCATTAAACTGGAATGGAGCTCTCTACATCAAGAAACTCTATCGTGAAGAAGACGGCTTTAGAATGGTTTCTATCAATCCAGATGTCGTCGAGAAATTTATCCCCTTTGAAGATGAAATCAGAATTGTTGGCAAGGTTGTAGGGCACTTCATGCCGGTGATTGGAGGTTAGAGATGTCAAAGTTTGTTAAAGAAATGATCTACCTCAAGGAAGACCACATTATCTTATCTCTTGAAAAAGAAGAATACGACGTAACAGACCATCTGACAGAATTGGTCGATGAACTAGCAAAACTAAAAACAAGGTGAATAGTATGGGCTATATCGACTATTCAAAAGAACCACGTAGCGATATTGCTTTTGTTGATATGAAATCCTTCTACGCATCCATCGAATGTGTAGAGAGAGGACTTCACCCGCTCCATACTTCACTTTGTGTCATGAGTAGGGCTGACAACTCTTCTGGTTTAATTTTAGCCTCTTCTCCAATGTTCAAAAAAGTATTTGGTAAAGGAAATGTCGGTAGAGCCTACGACCTCCCCTTTGATGTTCATACCAGAAAATTTAACTATTACCGTGCTAAAATCTCAGGATTGCCAACGGATGCAAAGTTTGTTTCCTTCATAGAAAATTGGGCCAAGCGTACATTTATTGTGCCACCCAGAATGGACTTGTACATTCAAAAAAATCTTGAAATACAAAAAGTATTTCAAAATTATGCAGATCCAACAGATATTCTGCCTTATTCTATTGATGAGGGATTTATAGACTTAACTTCATCGCTAAATTATTTTGTTAAAGACAAATCTCTAAGTCGCATAGAAAAGTTGGATGTGGTTTCAGCAAAAATTCAACACGATATTTGGGAAAAAACTGGTGTCTATTCAACTGTTGGTATGAGTAATGCTAATCCACTTCTTGCCAAATTAGCACTTGATAATGAAGCTAAAACCACTGCTACCATGCGTGCCAATTGGTCCTATGAAGATGTTGAAACGAAGGTCTGGAACATTCCGAAAATGACTGACTTTTGGGGAATTGGTTCACGAACAGAAAAACGACTAAACAAATTGGGAATCTACAGCATCAAAGAATTGGCCAACTGTGACCCTACTATCTTGAAAAAAGAATTTGGTGTTATTGGAGTACAACATTGGTTTCATGCTAATGGCATCGATGAAAGTAATGTCCATGAACCCTATCGGCCAAAAGAAGTTGGGATTGGTAATTCACAAGTACTTCACAAAGACTATACACGTCAAAGCGATATAGAGCTTGTCCTACGTGAAATGGCAGAGCAAGTTGCGATTCGGCTACGCAGAAGGCACAAAAAAGCAACTGTAGTTGCCATAAGTGTAGGCTATTCAAACTTCGAAAACAAGAAATCAATCAATGTTCAAAGAAAAATTAACCCCAATAATCGTACGCTTGTTTTTCAAGATGAAGTTGTTTCTCTCTTTCGTTCAAAATACGATGGAGGGGCAGTTAGAAGCATTGCTGTAAGGTACGATGGATTGGTGGATGAAAACTTTACTGTGATTTCACTTTTTGATAATTTTGAAGAAAGCGAAAAAGAGGAAAAATTGGAGACAACCATTGATTCCGTTCGTGATCGATTTGGATTTCTTGCTGTACAGAAAGCTAGTTCTTTATTAGAAAATTCAAGGGCAATTGCTCGCAGTAGATTAGTCGGTGGACATTCCGCTGGAGGATTGGAGGGTTTAAAATGATTGATAGAAGTTATCTCCCTTTTAAGGTTGCTAGAGAATATCAAGACCGAAAGATGGCCAAATGGATGGGATTTTTCTTATCAGAACATACATCGGGTTTAGAACAAGAACGTAATCGCATTGATTATTCAAGTGAGTTGAGTTTAGCAGATAAACTACTGCTACTCAATCAACTATATAGCCACCAATTAACTGGTATTCTGACAGTTCCTGGTAGGACTTATGTAGGGAAAGTAAAGAACTTGACTTTTCAATCGATTTCATTTGAAACAAAAGAAGGCTACATCAGTATCCAAATATCTGATATTCTTGCAATAGACTTGGAGGTAGAGTATGAATCAGCTTGATTTTAATAAGAACCAACTCCAGATGGACTATTTTAGTGACCGTTACCGAAAATTTGAAGCGGATTTCTATCGCTATTCTGCTCTAGATACACCACTAACATTTTTAACAGATGATATTATGCTTGCCATGGCCAAATCTCAAAAATCCTATTTCAAATTGAACAAAGAAAACGCTAAAGATTATCAAGACCATTATTTTATGTTCAATGTTGAATCACTAAAAGATAATAGGCTTGTTCGTTTATATCAGTATCTAGGAGTAAAAACAAGACCTACTAATCTCTAACTTCAACTTATCCTGAGACTAATTGCAGAATAGTGATTTTTTTGTAAAATACTTGATTTAATAGAACATTTTCTATATAATAAAACTGTAGATAACAAGAGTATTTACTAAGCGTTGAAGGTCTATGGTCGGTTGGTTTGACTGTGGCTGGAGCTTTACCAGGGTTGTGTGTGAACACCTCAAGCCAACACTGAAAACACTCATTACTAAGGGCAGGTTATCCTGTCCTTTTTTCTAAGGAAATACATGGAATCATTATTACTCTCATCCGCAAGAAATTATAAAAAACTCCTTTCAAAAACCTATCAAATTATTTTAGGACGAAAAGGACAACAAACAACTCTCAATCTTACGTTTTCTGAGGAACATTTTGTACACTTAGCAGGTATACATAAGTTAAGAGGTTTATCTTTACCCACCAGATCTAAGCACGAAATCTATAATTTGATTTTGAAAAAAACAATCTCCGAAGAATTGCTAACTAGGTCAAATGGTTTTACTGATATATGTGGAAGGTTGCGTATTCTCGAAATACTCAGAGAAAGTTTTTCTTCACCAACTCTATCAGTACGATTTACAAAACTATATCCAATCAAGGGAAGCAAGATTCGATGGGAGTATCTATTAGAATTTACGTTCGACAATAAAATCGGTTATCTATTTCTTGATAGACAGAGAGATTCCAAAGAGCCAAATCAGTATATACCTGTTTCAACCTTTGAAAAATCAACTCGTGACTACACAATGAATCAAGTAAGGTATACAGTATTAGAGATAATTGAAATTGACCATCAAACTAAGCAAAGCACAACACTTTACTCCAGACCGAAAAAATAAGCTAGACCTCCAAAATCGGAAGTCTAGCTTATTTCATAATTCCATCCCTTTATCCTGTTTAGGTTTAGTTTGTTCTGATTTTGTTTGTTGGGAATACTCTTTCAATGCTCCTAACGTTGAAGGTTTCTCTTCTTTCGCAGCCTTCTCCTCCAGGGATTTCTTTCTCGTTTTTAAGATTTTTATATTCTTAACAACAAGGTTACTGAAGAGTTTTCCTTCATACTCATCATACTTCATCTGACCTGTTAACTTAACAAAATCCCCTTTCTTTAATTGCTCTGCAAAGTCAGCCCGTCCGTTATAAGCTATTACCTTCGTAAATTGCGTATTCCCCTCTTCATCATTGCGTGCTATGGAAAAATTTGCAACTTTAAAATTCTCACCATCCGCACCTCGAAATACGTTAACTTCAACATCTTTCGTAACATTGCCAACAAATTCAACATTAACTAGGGATATTTGGCTCTTATCAGTTTCTAATGTTTCAATAATCGCATCTATATTGGAATGCAACAAACCTGAAATTGAATCATCATCCATATAGGCCTGGTAGACTTGTTCCAACAAGTCTGGGTCTGAAATATCCTTTTCAATTGAAATAATGGCCTTGGTAAAGTCTGCATAGTTTTCTTTCAACATATTTTCTAAGGTTGATTTCATTTCTTCAAAATTCATATTACTTGCTCCTCTTCTATTTCTTCTTTATACTGACTTTTGTAGTCACGTTCTTCAACTTCAGCTTTAAAAGCTTGAATTTGTGCTAATGTGGAAGGTCGTTTTTCCTCTCCATCAACATCATAGGTTGATTCAAAGACATCACTATCCTTAATATCATGGTCATAACGGTCTGTAATTCCATCGTTATCCATGTCATGATCAAGCGAATCTCTCGTGTAAGGTAAACCGAGCATTTGACAGGTTGTTTTCTCATCAATTGATAGTAAATCGTCTTTGGTGGAATGTTCTAAAAATAATTTAAAATGCTGTGCTTGCTCATCTGTTGTACTTCCATCAAACTGACCTGTACTTATATCTGAATCTGCGAAGGTTAATTTCCAAGAAAAATTGGACAAGTCCACACTATACTCAATATCATATCCACCAACGTTACTTTTGCTCTTGGCTAAGTAGACTAAATCTCCAGTTGAGAATATATCATTGAATTGTTCTTCTTTACTTTGATTTGATTCTTTTCTGGAGCCATACTCACGATCCATAAAGTCAACAATCGCTGCTTTAACATCTTCAAGTAAGGGATTGGGGTTATCCAGTTCTTCTACTTCGCCCATGTCCAAGATACGATTGACCTCTGCTAAACGCAAGGTCTTTTCTTTTAACATATCAGCCTTTTCAAATGGTTTTGTCACCTCTTCTTTTGCTACCTGGAGCTTGTATTGGACATCTGACAGTCTATTTTCTAGCTTGGATAGTTCTTCATCAATCCGATCCAAAACGTTGTCTAAACGCTGAATATTGCCTTCTGGGCTTTCACCAAAATGACCATTGTAAGAAAGATTTCCCTCAATCACAAAATCCATTGCTTGAGCAATCTGATTGAAGAAGGCTGAAAGCTCAAATCCACGATAGTTGCCAATAGGCATACTGCCTTCAGCTGGAACCAATGGTAAAATTTTCATCAATTCTTCTGCTGCTTCTTTTTTGTCAGAATAAGTCTTACCTAAAATCTCCATTCCGTTAAATAGGCCATCACCTTGTACTTTAGGCTCACGTCTTTTAATATCTTCATTTACTTTTACAATTTGCCCTTTTAATCGAGTAATCTCTGATGGATAATGTTTTGCAATTTTATCTTCTAACTGATAGAGGTTAGATTTATAATTGGATTCCAACATTCGTAACTTCGATACTTCAACATCTAAATCCATCTTTTCTTTAATAAGTGGATTACCAGTCGCAAGTGCTTTAATTTCTGCATAGTTCAAGGTATTCTCATCAACATCATCAGCCACGCGCACAGGTGTTTTTGAGGTCATAATTTGGGAGATAAACTTTTGCTTATTTTCAATGGTCTGCCAAAGGTAGGCATCAAAGGTATTCTCGGTCACATAACGGTAGATATAGACATCCTTGTTTTCATTCCCCTGACGCACGATACGACCAGACCTTTGCTCCAAATCAGCTGGCCTCCAAGGAACATCTAAATCATGTAAGGCTATTAGTTTACTTTGAACGTTTGTTCCTGCTCCCATTTTCGATGTAGAACCAAATAAAATGCGAACATCTCCACTTCTGACCTTGGCAAAGAGTTCTGCCTTTTGCTTTTCATTATTCGCATCATGTATAAATGCTATTTCATTTTCTGGGATACCTAGTTCAATTAACTTGCCTTTCATATCATCATAAAGATTGAATGTTCCATCCCCTTTAGGTGTAGACATATCACAAAAAACTAGCTGTGCTGACCGTTGTTCGCTCGATTTTTCCCAAATAGAAAAAATATTTTTTGTGCAGACATTGACCTTACTTTCCGGATCATCAGGTAGTAAGGTATTGATTAAACGTTGATCCAAGGCAATCTTTTTTCCATCATTTGTTATTCGTAACATATTATCTTCATGAGGCTCAACTTTTCTATTACGTACCTTATCAGCTCGTTCAGATAAAGTCTTTAAAATTTCTTTCTGATGGTTCGTTGGTCTGGTTAAAATTGTTTCGTAATGGGCTTGGGGTGTTGGTAAATTCAAAAGGTCTGCAGTTTTAATATCAGCCATTTCTTTAACAAAGGACATGAGTTCAGGCAAATTATAAAATTTTGAGAATCGTGTCTTACTACGATAGGAGTCACCCTCTGGAGATAGTTCGATGGCAGTAACTGTTTCACCGAATGTAGAAGCCCAGGAATCAAAGTGGTGTAAACCTTTTTTCTCCAGGTCATCATATTGGAGATAACGTTGCATTGTGTAGAGTTCACTCATCGAATTTGACACTGGTGTACCTGTCGCAAAAACAACACCCTTTCCACCTGTCAACTCGTCCAAATAACGACACTTCATAAACATATCTGAAGATTTCATAGCTTCAGTTTGGCCAATTCCTGCCACGTTTCGCATTTTGGTATAAAGATAAAGATTTTTGTAGTTATGAGCTTCATCAATATATAGTTTGTCAACTCCCAATTCTTCAAAGGTGACAACATCATCCTTACGGAAATCATCATTTAATTTTTTTAGTTTGGCTTCTAATTTCTTCTTAGTTCCCTCAAGTTGCTTGACAGTAAAGTTTTGGTCTCTTTGGTACTTATATTCTTCAATAAACTCAACTATATCTTGAATTTGACGTTTTAAGTGCTGCTCCTGATATTCCTTACTCATTGGAATCTTCTCAAATTGAGTATGTCCAATAATAACTGCATCATATTCACCAGTCGCTATCCTACCAACAAACCGTTTACGATTGGCAGGTTCAAAATCTTTTTTCGTGGCCACCATGATATTGGCAGCTGGATACAACTCCATAAACTCCCGTCCCATTTGTTCCGTCAAGTGGTTTGGAACAACAAACAAAGCTTTATTGCTCATGCCCAGACGCTTACTTTCAATAGCACTGGCAACCATCTCGAACGTTTTCCCTGCTCCGACAACATGAGCTAGAAGTGTATTGCCTCCGTATAGTGTCCTCGCAATAGCATTTTTTTGATGAGGACGTAAACTTATATCTGCTGTCATTCCTTCAAGGGATAAATATTGACCATCATACTCACGATTTCGTATAGAATTAAATTTCTCATTATAGAGTTTTTCTAAACGATGTCTTCGCCTTTGGTCCTTAAAAATCCAATCCTTGAAAGCTTCTTTGAGAAGTTCTTGCTTCTCACCTGCTAACATAGTTTCTTTCTTGTTTAGAACTTGTCTTTTATCACCACCATCAGAATAGACAGTATCGTACACTCTAGTATCACGCAAATTCAATGAATCTTCAATGAGTCGATAAGCATTTACCCTACTTGTCCCATAAGTCAAATTTGCTAAGTCATTGCGACTGTCTTGTGTCTTGCCATCAATCTTCCACTCTGATGTAAAAGGAGAAAAATGAACATTTATTGCTTGTTTAGCATAATAACCAGGCTGTAAAGTGTCAAAAATAAACTGATTGATATCTGATGTAGGAATCCAAGTTGCACCAAGTCGTACCGATATTTCACTTGCGGTCAATTCTTTAGGCATGACTCCCTGAAGTTTATCTCGCTGAAATTTCAGTTCAATTATATTATCAAGAACATCCTTATCTGGATTTTCAATTGCTTGATACCTTTCAATGTAAAAATCCATGATTGCCATTTTCTCACGAATATTTCCACTAAGGTATTGGTCTGCTGGAACATACGTTAATCCCATTTCTTCCATACCTTTCTCTGAAAATGGAAGTAATGTTGTTTCGGGATATATGTAGGGAATATCGAGATATATCTCGTCTTTCAACTCTTTTACGAGAACTTCTCTCGCTTTGTCGGTCAACTTGGTCATATAGTCAAAGTCAACTCTTCCCTTTTCTGAAATTGAAAGTATCAAAGCTTCATGACTAGATTCACAATGCTCGACAACTTTTGCTTTAGCAATCGTCCGTTTAAAGAAAATATCCCCTTTCCCTACAAACTTACCTTTATCCAGTTTCTCAATTGATGATACTAATGGATAGTTACTATCTTCTCGCAAATTCCTACGGTTTAGTGTAGAGTTAATATAGTCATGATTGGCTTTGAAAGTATCATAAGCTTTATTTAACCTATGTTGACTTTCTTGAATTAACTCATCACTAGCATTTTCTTTTTGGAGTTGAATGACTTCTTTCAGACTTTCGACAACCGCTAGATAATTTTTTAGTCTATTGATTTCCTTGTCTGTCATGTGTTGCCGAATCATCACCGAATCTTCACGAAAATAGGGAATTCCATCTATCATGGTATAAGAAAAATTCTTAACATGATCCAAAGCTGGAAGTATGTCCTGCCCATCATTGATTTGTTGATGGATTTTAATATTTGGTATCTCACCTTGAATTTCTTCAACGGCAGTTGTCAATTGCACACTCAAATTTTCCTCATTGGGAATACAAGCTAAACTTGGACCAAATCTCCCAGAGACTTCTGTCATTTTACCCAAGACCATCTCTGGATGATCTACAAAATACTTATTGTAAGTAAATCCATTCTCATCTCTTGCTAAATGTATCCAGTCAACATCTTGCTCTCGAATAACATCTCGCTTCTGCAAGAAAAGAATATCACTGGTAACTTCAGTTCCTGCCAAACCTTTAAAAGTTGAATTTGGTAGCCGAATGGCCCCCAATAAATCGCACCTATTGGCCAGATACTGACGGACTCGACTATCTTGTTTGTCCATGGTTCCAGAAGAGGTCACAAATGCAATCACTCCACCACTGCGAACCTTGTCGATAGACTTGGCAAAGAAATAATCATGTATCAAGAATTTTTCTCGGTCATAATCTCTATCCGAAACTTTAAAATCACCAAACGGAACATTTCCAACTGCCACATCGAAGAAATTATTTGAAAAGCTTGTATCTTCGTATCCTTGTATTTGAATAGTTGATTTTTGATATAGTTCTTGTGCAATCCTACCGCTGATTCTATCTAACTCTACACCATAGATTTTTGAATGCCCCATTTCACTTGGTAGGCGACCGAGGAAGTTTCCAACCCCACAAGAAGGCTCCAAAATATTACCGTTTTCAAATCCAAGATTCTTCAATCCCAGATAAATAGCGTCAATGACCATTGGTGGTGTATAAAAAGCAGTCAAGGTGGATTCCTTGGCTGCTTGAAATTCTTCTGGACTAAGCAATTCTGTAAGTTCATTTCGTGCTTCTAACCATTGTCCGGTTTTCTCCTCGTTAAAAACATCAGCCAGTCCACCCCATCCAACATATAAGGCAAGTGATTTCTGTTCTTCAAAAGTAGCTCGTCTACCTTCCAAATCTAATTTTTTTATGATTCGAATCGCTTCTAAGTTATTGTCTAAGCGTTCGGAGGGAGAGAGTGAATGTGGTAAATTATCTAGAATGTAGTTGTCTAATAAATCAGGTTTCCTAGTGGACTGTGAAGGAGTGAGATGGTCTGCTGAATTGATAACTTCCGCAACAGGTATTATATCATCAACACTACTATCATCAAAAGCTGAATCATCAAAGAGATCCAACTGCTCATGCTGACTGATTTTTTCTATCAGCAAACTAGTTTCTAGGTTTTGAACATACTCATCAATTTCAAACTTAAAACGGTCCTCTAACTCTACAACATAGCTAACCTGACCAACTGTATCAATTCGTGCTACAAATTCATCTTCCAAAAATACATTAACTTGACCATTGTCCAGTTTATCAAATTCAAATAATGGTGATTCTTGAAAATTAGAGAATATCTGTTCATTGTATTGGTAAAGCTTGCTTTCGTCATCAGACAGATACGTCTCATTTTCTAAAAGTCTATCAATTTCACCTGCAACTTTCCTCCAACTAAATGTTTCGTTATAACCATCAGCCTTTCTTGTCAAGTGCAAGCCTCTGGAGTCATAATTGTAGGAAATAGGAAAATTTGGACCAGTAGCACCACCCCATCCATATTCTTTTTGTAAAAAATGAGCTTGAATTTTAATATCTTCCTGACTAGAAAAAAAGTGAGCAACTCTAAGTCGCCCACCTCGTGTACCAGTACCTTTTCGAAGTACATCATGCAATTCTTCAAGTGATATTTTATCTAAATGTAAATTAGATTCTCCCTGACTTGTTCCTTGACGGATTGACGAAGATTGTTCATCTGGCTGATCCAGCTCAACATATCCTTGGTCTTCAAGTCCTCGGTCAACTTCCATTCTTGAATCAGATGACTTTCTATTTGTTCCGCCATGCTCTGTGATTCTTTCTCCACTGCTATCAAATGTGGAATCAGCTGTCCTGTCTGATATAATTCCAAAAGTAGTTCGGTCTTGTTCTCTTCCTTGCTCAGAAACTCCAATCTTTCCTTGGAGTAGAGAGCTTTCCCAATCTCGTCCCGAATCTGTTGATTGGTTCGAAGGGTCTGTAGTGTTAGACGATAAATCACCTCTACTATCTCCTCTGTTGATTGACAGTGACTGAAGTCGTTGACTGTCAAGGTCGTGTTCATCTTCTCGATCAGTAATGCTTGATTCATCTCTTTGTCCTCCTCTTTCTTCTACAACCTCATTATACCGCTCAATCAGTTCTTTTGTCTGCTCTTTTAATGCAATTTTCTCATACTTTTTTTGATGAATAATCCTGAGAATTTTTTGCGACATTCTGGTCAAATAATCACCAAATATCAGAAACTGACGTGGGCTAAATTGACCGAGACCATTTTCTAGCAAGTCTTGGTTCAGTTTTAGTGCAATTCCAAGTCTATTTGATAATACTGCTTCAAAACTTTGTTCAATAAAGCGTAATAAGTTTGATTCGGTTTCCACATCTAAATTCATTCCGACAAGAACTTTTGAACCAATACCTTTCGTTGCAAGATTTGCAAGATAGCGAATTGCAGCAGCCTCATTTTCTGGTCTAAGCGATAGTCTCTCATGAACAAGGTCTGCTAAAATGGATAGATCCTGACCTGCTTCATATTGCCACTCCACAATTGGCTTGTTATCTCTATTCGTCAAAACTGTCTGACTTATGTCAAATACATATCCAATTGACATTTTGGATTGTTTATTTAATAAAATTGGAATCCCTTTTTGACCTCGTCTAACAATATGGTCAACTGATTTCCAGGATTGAAAGTCTGAGCATAAACTGGCTGTCGGTCTCTGATGAATAATGCTCAATTGATTTTGAAAGTCAAAGCCAACAACAAAGCCCAAGCGTGCTAACAGTCTCTGATAAGCATCAACATCTGAGAGATAGTAACTGGATAAGTCTCCGACATAGTTGGCATAATCTTCAACTCGCATGACTTCTCCTTTCTATCCCTATAAAACATGTTCGGACTTAGGTTTGTTCGTTTGCTCTTTTTCAGGGACTGGACAAGCAAAGTGCTGACCAAAATCCACTTTATTATCATCTTCATCTTTAGAGATAACTGTTACAGAAGTTCGAACCACATCCGATACACCAGTAGAGCGAATGGTATACGACTGGCCGTAAGCCATAAAGCAAAGATTTCCTTCGTCAGTCAAAAGAACATCAACTCCATTTTTTATGTCTTGCTCCGCAATAAAATCGAAAATATTATGAAGAAATGATTCATAGTCTAAAGGAACATTCATTTCCTTATGATAATCATCCTCGAATCGTAATTGAAATTCCGAATGGTAATCTGGTAGCGACAAAAGTTTTGATATAATATCGTCTATCTCCTTGTCATGTCGCAAAGATTCTTCGTAATTGCTTTCGTAAATTGATTTCTTGTGTAATAGTTTCATTTGATTAACTCCTTCTGATAAATTTGTTTTATGATTGCCTCTAGAACTGGTACTACTATGGAATTTCCGGCTTGTTGATAGAGGATACTGGATTTCTTGTTGTTTTTTTCTGGATATACAGTTCGTAATAAATCAAAGTCTAAATCAGTAAATCCCATCAAGCGGAAACATTCTCTTTCTGTTAGATAGCGATATTTCCCATTTGTAAGTTTAATAAACCCAGCATTTGGCACTCGTGTTTGCTTCGTAGAAATGGTATAGCAATAATCTTGAATGATATGAACTCGTTCAGTAAAAACTGACTGACAAGCTTTTTCAATATATTTTAGAATTGAAGGTTGGGTGACCAGATACTTCTCGGCTACATCTTTCTCCAAAAATACCTGCATCGACGGAGATTTCATGCGTTCCAATTTTGAAAAATCAAATGGGTTAACTTCGCCAAGAAAACTCACTACAAAGACACGTTTCCGTTTTTGAGGTATTCCAAAATCATAGCTGTCCAAAACCCAATAGCAAGATGAATAGCCTAAATATTCCAGTTCAGATAGATAGGTCTCAAATGTTGGTTTCATTTTCTTATCTAGTACACCTACGACATTCTCCCAAATAACCCATTTAGGTTTTTTGACAGCATTTTTTAAAATCATAATTGTCTCAAACAATAGTGAACTTCTCGTAAACGAACCTTTCCTTCCCCCTCTTTTTAGTCCAGAACGTGAAAAATCCTGACAAGGACTACCATGCATTAACAGGTCAATCTGAACATTTGGTAAGGAATACCCTTTAACGGATTGAGGAATAAAATTCTCGTTATAGAGGACGTTATAACTTTTTACACAATTCCTATCTATTTCAACAAAGTCTATCAATTCATGAGGGACCTTCTGATTTAGTAGTGCTTTCCGAAAAGCACCAATTCCTCCAAATAATTCAACAACTCTCATGGTTTTCAACTGCTTTTCCCTCCTTTTCTATAGCGGCTAATCTCTTGCCAATTTCATAAACAACAGGTACCGTTACTGCGTTACCTGCTTGCTTATACAATTGCGAATTGGAAGAAACACTACTGGCTCGATTAAATGCCCAGTCAGGAAAACCCTGTAAACGAAAACACTCTCTTGGAGTTAATTTACGAATCCGCAATTGATTCGTTACAACTCCAAGAGAGTTACCAGTTACTAAGGTTTGAGCAACCTGTTTTCCAACTCGTCCTCTACGAAAATTTGATGATGGATAAGCAAAATTAAGCGAGTCACCTTCAACAGCAATCTCGAATCCCTTATTTGTATTTGAACGTATGTAAAGTCCTCGTTTTCTCGGAATGCGTTTTTCCAAGACAACTCCGTGTCGGTCTTGTGCCGTTAACGTCAACATGGGTTCTGTTGGGTCTTTCATCCGCCGTCCCCTTTGCCTTTTAACCAATCTATCAGGTGTTAGGATAGGATAAGCAATTTTTACCCCCTCACCTTTATTAGTAGTCAAAGCGGGCGAAATTCCGCTCGATGAATATACATTTCCATTTAACCCACTTCCTGAAGGATTTATATTTCCTAGACATGTTGGACTTGATAAATTAGTCTGTTTACTTTTTCGTCCGAGAGGAAAAATGAACTGTCGACTTCTTCCTCTAGAATGTCCAATAATATAGACTCTTTCCCTGTGTTGAGGGACACCAAAATATTTGCTGTCAAGTACTTGCCATTCAACATCATACCCCAATTCATTAAGCGTGGTGAGTATAGTTCGGAACGTCCTCCCTTGGTCATGATTGAGTAAGCCCTTAACGTTTTCAAGTAGTAAAAACCGTGGTTGGATTTGTTGGGTCGCTCTAGCAATCTCGAAGAACAGAGTTCCTCTAGTATCTTCAAATCCCAATCTTCGTCCTGCGAGCGAAAATGCCTGACAAGGGAATCCACCACAGATACAATCAATTTTTCCTCGGAGCTTGCGGAATGACTTATTGGATATTTCTCGTATATCATGAAATTCAACTTCTCCTCCCGTATCAAAAATAGCTTGGTAGGAATTTCGAGCAAAGCGGTCTATTTCACAAAAACCGACACAAATGTGACCAGCTTGTTCAAGTCCTAATCGAAAACCTCCTATCCCTGCAAATAAATCCAAAAAATACATTTTTCCTCCTTTCTTACAAAAGAAAAAAGCGACTAGATTTCTCTAATCGCTCTAATGATTAAGTATCAAAACGTTTTATTAAGTCTGAAAATACTCAGGTTTTATTTTATCAATCAAGGTGCTAGCTATGGAGTTAACCCCAACATGCATCAAGATTGGATCTTCAAAATCTACCTGACTTGCATACTGTCTTGCAATTTGATGTGCAACACTAGCCTCAAGTTTGTATTTAGATGCTTCTAACAAAGCCTGTGCTAATTCATTACTATACAAATCAACAGGGCTAATCACAGTTTTTGCCATTGGTCTAACTCCTTTCCATCTTCAGATAAATATATCTTATTTACCTTCATTATATCACAAAAGTCTTGATTGTGAATGGATAACTGCTTAAATGAGAATGGCTTACGAAATTCTTCTAAAACATCTGTTTTTGAAATTATTCCAGCCTTATATTTTTGAAGTAAACCTGTCGGATTATCATCCGTCTGAACTCCATATATAAAATCAAATTGATGAATCCGTTCACTTGAGCGAAGCCTATTCTGAAACACAAACTCAGCAAAATCTATTACATCATTAGAAGCCTTATGACTATTGAAATAGTGACACTTGTATTTAGAAGTTGTAAAGATGGAAGGAAAATCTGTCAGTTCAAACTCTAAAATAATCCCTTCCTCATCGACATTCCCCAAAAATTTCGAACTAGCATTATTGGCATTTAGAAATTCTACCAAACGATTGATATATTTTTGAGCTTGTTGAAAATCCGAAGTGATATAAAATCCAGCACCAAAATCGAGTTCATGTCCTAAGTTGAAATCTACCTTTATCCCTTTCAACAAAGACGGAAGATGTCTTTTTAAAGTAGCATGATACCATTTATTATGTGATAAATTTTTAATTTGCTTACTTGTTAAATCCATTTCAATACCTCTATAGTCATTATACAAAAAAGGAAAACAATGTCAAACTTCCTCTTCTCCTTCACTTACATAATCATCATCTTCTTCAAATTCTTCAAAGTTGTGTTCTTTCTTGGGTTTAATGACCTTCATATAATACCCTGCACACAAAACTCCAATAAGAAATAGACCGATAATAATGTAGTTACCAGCTGAAGATTTTTGTTTCGATTCTTCTTTCTTGACAGGTTTTTCTTCGACAACTTCTTCAATCTTTTGTGGTTTGACTGCAACCGTATTAGTTGATTCAATTAGGTTAAGCAAATCCTGTTCTGAAACTTCTGTTAGTAATTGGACATTCTGTCCACCTTTATCATGATCAATAATCAGATGAAACACCTTACCTGATTTACTCGTGAATGTGACAAATTGTCGCTTAGTTGCAACAGATTCGGTAATTTCATAATCTTGATTATTAGCATCAACATTTTCTGTAACTTGCCCCTTAGCATTGCTTTGCTCTGAGGCTTGAGGATTAACCGAAATTGCTACTGGCTGACTATTTGTGTCTAGATTTGGAGAGCTTGCATAAATAGTTTGGCAACCACTAAAAAGCATAACCAACCCAGTCAACTTCACAAAACTACTTAATCGTTTCATGCGACAACTCCTTTTCAAATAGGACTTTTTTAGTAAATTCTTCAAGTGATAGATTTGATTTTTCAAAGACAACGATGACCTCTTCATAAATTAAATCTTGTTCATCCTGCAAAACCTGAGCCAAATCTTGGTCAAGTTTTTGCTTTTTTTCTAGTAACTTTTCTTTCTTTTTTTGCAACATTTGAATATCTTTACGCATATATTCCTCCTTATAATCCAAAATTGATGTAATAACATTGTGCCGCCATCTCCCGAGGAAGATAGCCTGTTGAAATCACGAATTCCCCTTTAACATTCATTTCTGATATAACGATACTACCATCAGGATTAACTCGCTCGACAAACGCAATATGACCGTAGGTAGGGTCCGCATAGGGTACAGTTGGTGGCATACATACTGCGGTACCAGCTCGTGCCTCCCGACTAACTGGATAACCGTATTTTGCAGCGTAGAAAGCCCACTCTCCTCCATTTCCCATTGGGGAATGTTGGATTGGC
The DNA here is from genome assembly GCF_002964575.1 of Streptococcus suis. Taxonomy (GTDB): domain Bacteria; phylum Bacillota; class Bacilli; order Lactobacillales; family Streptococcaceae; genus Streptococcus; species Streptococcus suis_R. The sequence continues at coordinate 104,119 of NZ_POQQ01000026.1, forward strand.
TTTCCAAGTTGTGAAAAGCGATTATATACATACCAGGTGCATTGCCCAGGGTAACCACCATTTAAGGCTGCAACATGGCTAGGATTTGGTGGTGGAAAATTACCACCTGTCAAATTTACGTCGTAAACTGATGATACATTTCCTGGAAGACTGATTCCTGTACCTGAAGGAAAAGAAGCTTCTAAGTTCCCTTTCGATTCTCGTAGTATCTTATAATGTTCTAAATTATGTGGCTTACTCGCAAATATTTCATGAACTAGACCATTCATATCTTTTTTTGAAACCGTTGCGACTAATTTTCGATACAAATATGGAACTCGTTTTTCTACAATAGTTTTCTTCCCACTTGTGTCAAGCACTTCTTCCTTGACTGTTCGGTACCGGATTTCCTTCTCCTCTTGGTAGGAAACATGATACATCTGCTCAAATAATTGTCTCATCGCAGGTTCAACACTTGCTTGGTCTTTTATTTCACCGAAACGAGCTGTCAGATAGGCTAATAAGACATGCGGATCATGGCCAATTTGTTCCCTACCTTTTACAATGTATTCATCATATCCAGGTTTCGACTCCTTCAATCTCGTCAACTGATTGGATAATGTCAATTCATAAGTAGAGAAAATGTGATTTAAGGCAATTAGCATTTCCTCTGAAGATAAATAAGATGTAGTGGTAAGTTGGAAAGAAACTGATGATAGTGCACCGAAAATAAATTGACTATTAGAGTAAACAACCGTCAACAGTGAAAATACAGCCAAAACCAAAACTAACATACTCTTCCATTTTGTGGTAATGTATTGAACGAATTGATTAAGTATTTTTATTGCTTCTTCTTTTATCCTGTCTCTGAATCTAGGAAGGTGTTTCTTACGTATTTGTTGCCTCAATCGATGACGATACATCGCTTTGCGGTAGAATGATTGCCGTTTAAAAGTTTTATCTTCCTTCAACAAACGATACTTATGTCGAAACTCCAACTGTGATTGTCTAATCTTTGCCTTCTTTGTCAGTTTCTTCAAAGTCTTTTTTCGATTAGATTTTTGGGCAATCTTCATAGTTGTAGTTGCATGGATATTCATCGCTTTTGTTGTTGCATCCACTGCCACATTCTCCTCAGCCCCCGCTTGAAGATAACTAGCTGCTAGAAACTCACTATTGGCCATTACTGACATTACTTTTTTATATGGAGTTCTTTGGATTCGACCAAGTTTACTTTTTTCAATGTTTTTTAATAAACGGTTATTCTTCCTATCCTTGACGAATTCAATAGGTTCATTTACTAATGAATTTATCTTTTCGTGTACCTGTGCCTGTCCATTTGGAAATCTGAGTGGTTTATTTGGTTTTACCTTAATGTTATTTTTTGACGGAAGACGCCCCTTATATGTTTGATTCATAGTTGTTTTTGTCAAAGCATAAGTTGGTCTTCTATCAACAGGTAGTAGGCTAGTATTTGACGTGGGTTTGGATACTAAATAATCAATTTGACTATCTTTGTTATTAGTAGAATCTAGAATAGATCCCTTATCAACAATTACTTTTGCTTCCTTTTTTACCTGTCTACTTGAAAATTGCTTTCTTGTTCGTGTTGAAAACTGATTCTCTCCAATCTTTACCTTTTCAATGACAGCATTTGATTGCAGAATATTACTTGAGAATAGGCTAAATTTTGATTGATGTAACTTTTTTGACCAGGCATTTATAGACTGATCTGTTTGTCCAACCGTAATTGTATTATCATTAAGATTTGGCTGAAATTGCTCTGAACTTTGACAAGCTTCATCAATTAGAGTATCCATTTTATCATTTTGAAGGTGCTGACTATTCTTTACAAACATTCTTCTGATATTCGGATTTTTTGATTCATCAGAAATGATGATTTGAGGGTTTCTATTGCCCGGAATAATCCGACTTGAAAGAATAGAATCATCATTAACTTTTACATTCCTATCACCTTCAATTATTGAAGCTGTCTCAACAAAACCAGTGGAATCTGCTTCATTTTGAGATAACTCTAAACTAGTTTCAAATGGTGATAAAGGTCTATCTGAGAAAATATTGCCACGCTCTTTAACTAACTCACCTTGACCGTGTATTCTTCTCTTCTTTATTCTAAGTTTAGAAGTATTTTCTTGGCTTTGGTGATGAATAAGTTTTGTTTCCCCCTCATTTCTACGATGGGAAAACTTTGAGTCTGCATCAACGATTCTACTTTGATTAGTCTCAAATCTACGAAATGGACTTTCGGGATTTTTTCTAACATTTGACTGATTGCTCAGAGAAACGCTTTTTCCCTGAATATGACTAGTTTTTGACTCTATATCCCCTTGCATCTTTATAAATAATTCAGTTGAATCAACAAAGTCTTCATGTATACTTACTAGTTCAGGAGGTCGGGCATCCATCTCAAGAGGGGGTGGTTGAATATCCTCCTCAAAACTTGATTTGATTTCGAAATGTAAACTAGTCTGGACAGTAGTTGCGTTGTCGTTCTGTGTTTGTGAAAATTTTTGATTTTCAAAAGAATTATGTTGATTTAATTGAACTTGTCTCCTCTGTGTCGGTGGCCTTGATTCAACTTGTAATCTTTCTGCTGGATGAGACTGTTGCGAACTTTCCTGATTAACCATTTTAGTTCGTAAACTATCAAGTTGTATAGTTGATTTGTTTGCGTCTTGATTGTTAGAATGTGTTTGCAGGGATTTATCATTTGATTTTTTGTGAATATGATTCTTTTTTTCTGACGTATCACCTTTAAGATGGTTACACTCTAGTTTACTTCCCTTATGAATAATTTGGTGCTGAAAGCGAACTTTCTCATCAACCGCTCTCCCAGAAAAATCTTGTACTTCTTTCCGTTGTCCTATATCAGGTTTAGATTTTGAATAGCGTTTCTTATTGGTCTCTCGGACCATTCGTTTTGACTTTCCCATTTCTCACCTAGCCTTTCTTGACCTCCTCTGGTTTGGTAGTCATCTTTTGATACAAGAATGTATTCTTAGGAAATTGGTCTAAGAATGGGACAATGGTATTCCCAAAGAATAGTAGCCCCTCACCTGCATTAGAGTTTGTCACGTAATTGAGCTGATAAGGTGAAATTTTTAGCTTTCTAGCTAATATTTCTCTATCGCCAGAAGCCTGGTTTAACATCATGATAAAATCGGTGTTATCAAAAACATTTTCAATTTCTTTGCTTGCCAATAAATCCTTCACGTTCTGGGTTAATCCAGTTGGAATACCTCCCCACTTCCTAAACCTCTTCCAAATTTCAACAGAATACTGAGCTGTTTGTTCTTCCTTTAGTAGTAAGTGAAATTCATCTATATAATAGCGAGTTGACTTTTGGCTCTGCCTATTTTGTGAAACCTTGTTCCATACCTGGTCTTGAATAACTAACATACCAATCTTTTTCAATTGGGTACCTAACTCTTTAATATCGAAACATAAGAGTGACTTATTCAAGTCAACATTGGAACGATGATTGAAAACATTAAGGGAACCTGTCACATAAATTTCCATTTCAGTCGCTAATTTCCGGCCAATACTTTCCTCCTGTTTTAACAATAATTCATATAGGTCTTGTAAAATTGGCATATTCTCTGGTATCGGATTTTCAAAATAAGCTTCATAAATTTTTGGAAGACACCTATCGATAACTGACTTTTCTGCTGCCGTTAAACCAGAACCACCTACAACCAATTCAAGCATAGACATAATAAAATTCGCTTTATCCTTCAAAGGTGCATCCCCATCCCCATAGTTAAAGTTAATATCCAAGGGATTTAAGTAATCTTTTGATTTTGCGGATACATGAGTAACCTCTCCACCAAATGCTTCAACTAAAGCACCATACTCTCCTTCCGGATCACAGATGAGAATATCATCATCAGTTACTAAGATAGCATTGGTGATTTCACGCTTTGCTGAGAATGATTTTCCAGACCCTGGCGTCCCCAAGATTAAACCATTGGGGTTCTTTAGTTTCTTTCTGTCTGCCATGATTAAGTTATGACTAATGGCATTTAGACCATAATAGATGGATGTACTAGAGGTCATGAATAATTCTTCAGTCGTAAACGGAATAAATACGGCCGTGCTTGAAGTTGTTAATTACCGCTTTATTTTGATGCAATTCATTCCTAATGGTAGTGCTGATATTAAGCCATGCTCCAGTTGGTAATCCAAACATTTCAGCATACAATTGTGGCGACTGCAGATGGTCGCCAACTGGGAGACTGCATTGTCCAGTTTAGCTTTTGACAATCCTTGGTTTAGAATGATAAACGAAACGAGAAACATCTTCTCGTCACGACTTTGTAAATCATTCAATAGGTGTTTCAAATCAGTACCGTAGGTCATCAAGTCTGAAGGAATAATATCTAAATCATAACCAGAACGATAAGCTTTCTTCTGCTCTTCCATCGTCATCCGTTGAACATCGGTGAACTTACGTTTGACTAACTTTATCGCATCAACTTGATCCAAGGCTTGAATATGCAATGATAGAACCATATTCTCCTCTAGTGAAAGTAATTCAGTTAAGAATCTATCAGACAATTCTGATGCTAATATCTGCACATGACTAGTCTGGCATAGGACATTATCCATTGAAAAATACTTCTTCTGAAAGTGAATTTTGTCTGGTACGATTATAGAACGACAATCCCGATTTTCCAATTCATCAGGTAATGTAGATAAGTGCTCAGTCGGGTTCAAAATATGATGAAGTACAATCAAACGTTCAAAACCGTTTAATACAGTAGAACGAATTCCCATCCCTTTTAAATGAGATTGTAAGTCAATTTCTAGCCTTGATAATACAACCTTTGCTTGCCTATACGAATCCTCTTTTACACCAAAAACGATATACTTTGTCTGCCTTAATCCATTATTTCCTTTCTCCAATTGATTTTGAAGCATAGTCCTAAACTCACTTCGAATTTCCTCAAGTCCGTCATTTTTAATTGGGATTGTAATTGCATCAGCTAATTCTTCTAACCTTCCAAGTTGATTCGTAAAACAGAGTTGCAATCTGGTATTGTTATCAAAACTATTTAAAAATGAAGCAAACTGATTGAAGATGTAATCTCGTTGCTCTTCCAATGCTAGTTGGTAGTTGATGTCTTCAAAAGCAATCATTTTAGTAAAATAGCCATCAGTTAGTCGACAAATCCCATTCTCATACACTTTCTCAATAGGAATTGTATCTTCTACAGTAAAACATTTTTCACCTAATTCAAAAAATGATTTTATAGAAGCTACAAACGAATTTCCTTCCTGTTTTGCTGTTTCCTTTTGTATCTTTTTTAGTTGGGCCTGCTTCACTTCAAGAAATTCTTGTGCCTGTTTTCTTTTTCTTTCTGGTCTCATGTACCTCCTCCTTGAATTTTGCTTTATAAAGTGCTCTTTTATACCGCACACATGGCTGATAGTGTTGTTGTAAGAAAATATACTTTAGATAGATTTCACTCGTTAACCCATCTTTTTCATAAAAAGTTAAAAATAAGAAAGGGAAAGCAAGAATAATAAAGACTAACATTGCTAAATCATTTCCAACACTTTCCCTAATTGATAAATAAACAGGTAGACTAACAAAGCCTGCCAATGAAAAACCAATTAACTGACGCTTGGTTAAATTAAATGCTATTTTAGTTTTTACTTTGGATAAATCCTTGGGAATTTGAACGTAGGCCATAAACTCTCCTCTCTAGTGGGCATTCATAATCGACCTTGCAAGGGTACCAGTTTTCAACATCATGAATCCTAGCAGAACTGTATAACCTAAAATGGAAAAGACGGACATATGAATATCCGTCATTTTTACACCTCTAAGTAATACTGCATAGATTCCAAAACAGATAACGAGGAACAGACCTTGCAGAGCCAATGCGAACAATCCACGAATGTAGTTATGTCCAAGTTGGCCCCATTCCCTATTGCCAAGTGTAGCAAATGGCAAGGCAGCAACCGAACTATAAGCATAAATTTCGAACATTCTTCCATAAGTGATGATAAGAATAATTAAGGAAATAATCTGTATCGTTAGCTTAACCGCTTGAAGTTCAAAAACAATACCAGCTAATTCACCAATATTCTTATCTTTTAAACTGTCAACCATTGCTGTAATCTGTTCGGATGATATAGATGTTTCACCATGAATGACTCCTGTTGCTTGTCCAATCATGTGTTGACCCATATCGAATGCTGCCATGGCAAATTCAAAAGCATGCGATACCAAGTATACTGCAACCCACATCTTAATGACATATTTGAAAAATTCAAACGTATCAACTTCTGCCATATTGTTCTTTTGCATCACTACTTGGATCAATTCTAAACATAATACAGCTGTAATTACCAAACCAGCTATTGGTAGTACGACACTATCATTAATGTGTTTGATAAAGGAAAACACTTCAGCATTGAACTGGCTTGGCGATTGACCGACCTGACCAGATACAAAGTCTAATTGATGATTCAAATCAGTAAACATACTTGTCAAAGTCCCTTTTATCATATCCAAAAGAATTTCTTGAATCATCTCTTCTAGTTTTCCGAATATATCAAACATAGCTCCTCCTATTGGATTAAATTAGCAAGCAGAGGAATTAATTTTAAACCAATTAACACAATGCCACCACCTGCCATCAGTTGCTTGATACCCTGTGACTTAGCTCCTGGGTTATCGTTACCATAACCTTCCATGAGGTTAATAACGCCCCAGGCACCTAAACCACCGCCAATTGCGATAACCAATGTTTTTAAAACATCCACTCCTTGTGTGAAAAAATCCATTACTCTTCCTCCATTTCATCTTGTTGAATTTTATTCATTGATTTAACAATAAAATTCTTGTATACCTTATCACCTTTACGATTTTCTTTAAAGTAACCGAAAACATGGATAAGATCTCCCTTTTCAAATTCTTTTGCAATCTCTACCTTATCACCATAGGCAGAACAGTTAGTGTATTCCTTACCCTTTCCATATTTTTTAACAAGGGAGAAATTTACAACTGGGACAATTCCGTCCTCGGATTCAAAACTTGAAAACACAACATCTTTTACAAGATGAGCGTTAATATTTATCATTTCATGTTCCATAATTTTCCTCTTTCTATTTTTCTTTACGTTTTGTGTATGTTGGTGGTGCCCTAATCCGCATAAGCAACCTCCTAAAATTGAATAACCTTTGTATTCTCAGTCAGTTTGACTCCACCTCTTTTCTTGAGATACTTTTCTATGTCAAACTTGTTTCTCTTATCAAAATCCTCTAATAATTTGTAATGCTTGTGCTTGGTAATATCATACTTATCTGAATAAAATGGCCGTGTACCACGAATCTCAAGAATACATTTTCCACCATCCATGACTTTTAACTCATCTCGTGACATTAGCTCCTTTCCTAGTTTCTGGTAATTCAGACCAAATGATTTCTGATTGGACCTAGTTTCACTTGTATTGTATAGATCGATTGTTTCTTTACCTAAATTCTCCGCTAATTCTTTCAGAGTAGTTCCTTCTTTGCCACCAAGAAATAACTCGGTATCACAGTTTCCGATAATTGTATCTGCATTATCTTTATAAATGGCTTTAAGTTGGGATTTTGCTTGAAGAATGATAGCTGCAGAAATTTCACGAGAACGAATGGTAGCAATCAACTTTTCAAATCGTGGAATTAAACCAATGTTGGCAAATTCATCTAATAGGCAACGTACATGTACTGGTAATCGACCTCCATAAACATCGTCCGCCTTGTCACAGAGTAAATTGAATAGTTGCGAGTACATAATGGAAACTACAAAGTTAAATGTGTCATCTGTATCTGAAATAATGACAAAGAGTGCCGTTTTTCGGTCACCAAGAGTATCCAATTCTAACTCATCATCACTCATCAATTCTCTCAACTCTTCAATGTCAAAAGGTGCTAGCCTTGCACCACAAGAAATCAAGATTGATTTTGCAGTTTTCCCAGCTGCTAACTTATACTTTTTGTACTGTTTAACAGCAAAATGATGTGGCTTTTTCCGTTCTAAAGCTAAGAATAGATAATCAATGGCATTCTTAAAATTCTCATCATCTTCACGCACCTCACTAGCATCCAACATTGCTAGTAAAGTATTAAAGTTTTGTTCTTCCTTAGGACTTTCATAGTAGATATAACCAATAAGTGCCGTGTAATAAAGTTTCTCAGCCTTGACCCAAAAATCTTCTCCAGCTTTTTCACCCTCACCCTTAGTATTTGCAATGATTGTCTGAACTAACTTGAGAATATCTTTCTCACTTTTCAAATATGCGAAAGGGTTGTATTTCATGGATTTATTGAAGTTGATAGTATTTAAGATTTTTATCTGATAACCATTGTTTTCTAACATCTTGCCACATTCTAGAACTATCGTTCCTTTTGGGTCAGTTACACAGTAACTAGAATGCATTTGCATAAGATTGGGTTTGACAAAAAATCTAGTCTTACCACTGCCTGAGCCACCTACCACCAGAATATTTTTATTTCTGGCAAACTTTGGGTTTGACGGTCGGGAATTCATAGTTAGCTTTTCGCTATTTGTCAACAAGATATTATTCTCAAAAATTGGGTCCTCATAAGGTTGAATATCTTTCCCATCTCCCCATCTTGCAGAACCATATTCAACTCCGTGTCTAAATTTTTTTGCATGACGCTTTTTGGAATACATCACTCCCCAAACGCTTATAGATAAACCTAAACCGAGAAGCAAATCATCAAAACTCGGAATGAATAACCAACTCATAGATTTAATTTCTAAAATTGCTTGAAATAGCCTATCTAATACATCACCCCCTTTAAAACTTCGGATATGGTGACCTAAACAGGTTCCAAGATAGAAAAAAAGAAGATAGGGAATTAAACTCTTAATAAGTGTTCGCCTATCTCCTATTGGAATACTATTTAGAATGTCAAGTTTAATTTGTTCGATTACTTCAATCCTATCACCTCCTATAATGACTGTTCCTGATGTTTTTGTTTGATTTTAGGTTTGATAATCTGTTCTCCAAGAGATTTTTGATACTGTTTGATTTTTTTCAAGGTTGATTGCTTGATTCTTGTTTTCTTTTCAGCTTTTTGAACTGCTTGTTTGAATGAGTGTTCTAAAATTGCTGTGTCTTTCGCTTGAAAAAATACTTCAAAGTTTTTGTTCTCTTTGTTTCTTAAAATGGAGAACCGAACACCATGTTTATTTAACTCCTTCTTTAACTCAAGTAATTCAGGCTGCTTCATAGGAATATTCTCTAGAGTTCCCTTTCCTACCAAATCTTTTAAAGGAACCTCTCCTTGTTCACTTTTTTGTGATAAATATTGTTTAACAGATAACTTTTTTGATTCAGCCTCCTTAGCCAATACTTTTAAAGCTGCTACTATCAATTTAGCTGATACCTTCGCCAGACGAAGATTTAATGTAACCAAACGATTTCCAACATCCTCATTTATCATCTGATTTCTTATCCTTCCACATTATCATTCCTATTGAGGTAACTAGGCACAGTAAACTGCTTACTATGACTAAAAGAGGATTTAGAACTGTCTCTCCAGTTTCTGGCAATTTTTCAGACACTATTTTCTTGTCAGAATTATCACTACCATTCGCCTGCGTTTGACTAATTTTCTCTTTTGATTTCACTGGATAGTCTGATACAGATCGATTGGGCTCTTGATTTTTTGGTTTACCATTATCACCCTCTGTTACCTGTGGTAGGATTGGAGATTTTGAATTATCATCAGTCTCGTTTTTGTTCGGAGTTTGATTCTGTTTTTGCACCTTCTTTGTACCAACCAATATTATTTCTTTTACTGGTTCCAAAATGACTTCCTCTTCAATTTGGACGTCACCATTTTGAACACCTCTTAGGTAATTCGTAACGACAATCACTCTTTTCTGACCGTTTTTGCCTTCTTGAATAGTTTTCACAATACCTTCTTCAAGTGTGTCATCTATCTTTTTCTCCACTTCGAATGGAATATCAACCAATTTTTCAGAACTAGTGATAGATTCTATTGGTTTTGTTCCCACTTTAACCACTTCATCAACTGGTGCTCTTACAACACTTTCAGATATATTGATTGGGTCACCAACCTTCTCCCCCTTTTCTGTCTTGTAAGTTGTAACTAAATCTACAAGCCCTGGAACACCATTTCTCACAATAATTCGCTCATCCTCAAACAACGAATCATCTTCCTCAACAAGAACTCCAAATGGGGTTATTACACTGTTTTTTTCAGTTGTCTCCCCTTCTGTTTTCTTAGTTCCAATTCTTACAACCTTATTAACTTTTATTTTCGTTTCAGTAGATTCTGAATTAAATGGTTCAGGATCTCTTACACTCTTAAACGTTTTATAGTGGTCATGGATAGTTATCTCACCGTTCTGACCCTCAGTAACAATTACAGCTTCACCTTCATACATATTTGGATCTGATTCTTCAATTACATCGAATGGTACAATCTCTGTTCTTGTTATTACTTGTTCATTTTCAATTTGTTTCGTTCCATACTGAATGATTTCGTCTACCGCTTCTTTATCTATGATAGTTTTCGTATCAAGCAATTTTTGTGTTCTAGTACCTTTTCTTGTTTCGAATGTTTCTTGAATTATTCTGATACCTTTACTGCCTTTACTCACAATAACTTCTTCATCTTCATACATTTCTGAATTTTCTTGACGTATTACCTGGTAGTCTATTTCCTCTTTCCTTTCAACAGTCTCCCGGCCAACTACCTCATTCACAATAATTTGATATGGGCTATTATCTTTAAGTGTTATTCTTGTTGGAGGTGTTGTGGAAAATACATATCCATCAGGAGGGGTCACTTCAAGTGTTACCCCATCCCCTTTATTGCCGGTTATTGTATGTCCGTCACCGACTTTCTCTCCATCCTCTGTTACATACTCAATTTTCTTAGAAATTGATTCAGGAATAACAGGAGTGTTTTCAACTTTTTCAACAACCTCAATATAGTTTTGATTAGAAGCATATAAATCAAATCCATGTAGGTTGCTTCCATCTCCAATCGACATAATCGCAAGTCGAGTTTTTAACGGATTGATTGTAGAGTTTTTCCATGAGTTGATTCTTCCACTCGTCTTGTATGTTTTTCCGTCAATAATAAATTCAATATTCGAATTAACTTTTTGGTCGGTCACATTCAATTGCTGAACTTCCTCTTCAGTAAGTTCTTTCAAATGCTTAATAGATTTCCCTGTTTGTGGCTCTATTGAAAACTCACTGTTTAAAACAAAGAAATATTTTTTAGTAGCTGATTTCAACCCCTTTAGTCTACCATCAATGATGTTAGTTGATAACTCCTTGTCACCAACCTGCACTTTTAAATAGCCTGCATTTGATTTCTGATATGCTAAAGCCATTTCATAGTATTGTGGAGTCTGAAAAAATCCTGTGACTAATTGCCCATTTGTATCTCTGACATTATCTGCTTCTGTCAATTCAAAATACCCGTGATGAGAATTACGAGTTGTTAGAAATGCATATGCAGTGTAAGAGAGGTTCCCGTATATATTATAAATATCTTGCCCTAAATATCGGTTCAATTGATAATCAACCATTCCATAATCTAATAATGGAACTTCACGACCATCAATCTCTGCGATTAGCTTACCGAGATTATCACGCTTAAAATCTGATAACGTTTTAGGTTGGCCATTGACTAATAATTTATATGGATAAGCTTCAGGAATACGAATAGCCTGATAATTCTCAGTGAGGCTCGAATGTGCCCCCTTAGAAATCTCCAAACTTGTATCTGTATAATCAACAACGAATTGATTCCCATCTAGAGTTCCCCAATCTTTACTACTCCCATCAACATCATTACTATGAGAAATTACCTCATTAGCATATACTGTAAATGAATTTACAGATGAAAGTTGTGTGGAATTAAGACATATAAGTCCTATGGAAAGAGAAACCAGTCCAATTGTTAATTTACGCAGACAAAATTTACATTTTTTTGAAATCATAAGTTATTTCCTCCAAAATCTTGTTTCACTTGGTTTGAATAATAGGCACCAATAGTCTGAGGTGCATTAAAAGCTGTTGTTAAAATATAAGCTCGGATATTTCGAATGTTTGTATCGACCTTTGACAAACACTCGCAGATGTACTCAATATGATACATTGTCAGCTGTCTAAATCGCTCTTTTACAAAGTCAATCGGCAATCGTATTTGATTGATAGATATTGTTCCTTCCTGCTGATAAAATACATCGGCTATCACTGGCAATACCTCATCCCATTCACATAATTTTTCTCGACAACCTGACTGTACTAATAATTCATACTGTACTTGTTTCTTTAATTTCTCAAGTTCATCCCCCTCTTCAATAGATTGATTGATATAAAATGAAGTATCATCTGTTGTATTATTTGTTGTATTATTTGGTAATGGTTGGTTCAAATTGATACCATGCATTGGGTCATTCTGAACTAATGCAGTAGAACTTTTTGAACGAGTGCATTGGGTCAAATTGAACTTTTCCATTGGGTCATTTTGACCTAATGCATTGGTTAATGTAGAATTTATTCCTTCATCAAATGCTTTCTCTGCAATTTGATTTCTTTTTATTTTTACCATCTCCTGTAATTCAAAAATTCTTTCAAAGTCCAATGAATACCACTTGGTTTTATCTCTTGGATCTTTATTGTAATTAGCAGTTAAAAGAAAACCTGCTTTTTCGAGTTTTGAAAAAGTCCTCTTAACTGTTTCATAACTAAGATATGAAAAATCGGACTCATGCCAAGCCCGAATCGAATTATATGTCCAATATCTACCATCGTGGAAATTTTTCCCATTTTGTTTATTTACTTCTAGCCAGAAATTTATTTGTTGGAGTACAATTGCTTCATTCAAACCTATTTCTCTGGCCAAGATAGGATTTGCGACAATTGGTCGCTCATCAAACAAGAGAGCATTCATAGACACCTCCTTTAAAAATTCTTTAAAAAGAAAAGCAACCAGAGGAATTCTGATTGCTCGATAATCTAAATTATGACAAAACCCCACCACGCGAAATCGTGGTGGGGTTTGTGGTGGGGAATCAAGTGATTCCACACCATTTAAAATCTCCATAGAGGCTTTAAAAAGCCTAACTATTAGGATTCTCACCTCAAATATACTCTAATTTATTATTTAAGAGTAACTGAAGCTCCAGCTTCTTCCAATTTAGCTTTGATTTCTTCAGCTTCTGCAGTTGCAACGCCTTCTTTAACCATAGCTGGTGCGCCGTCAACAAGTTCTTTAGCTTCTTTAAGACCAAGACCAGTGATTTCGCGAACAACTTTGATAACGCCAACTTTTTTGTCGCCAGCAGATGTCAATTCTACGTCGAATGAATCTTTAGCTTCTTCAGCAGCAGCACCAGCTGCAGCAACAGCTACAGGAGCAGCCGCAGTTACACCAAATTCTTCTTCGATAGCTTTTACAAGGTCGTTAAGCTCAAGGATAGTAGCTTCTTTAATTTCAGCAATAATGTTTTCAATGTTCAATGCCATTGTGATTTTCCTCCAATTTAGGTTTTTTTAAATAGTTTGTAGCACTAAGCAGCTACGCTCTGACGCATTAAGCAGCGTCTTCTTTTTCTGCAACAGCTTTGACAGCGTATGCAACGTTGCGAACTGGCGCTTGAAGTACAGAAAGCAACATAGAAAGCATGCCTTCGCGGTTTGGCAATGTAGCAAGTGCTTCGATTTCTTCTTTAGAAGAAACTTTACCTTCTACAGCTCCACCTTTGATTTCAAGAGCATCAGCAGTTTTCGCGAAATCGTAAATTGTTTTAGCTGGAGCAACTGCATCGTTTGAGAATGCAACTGCAGATGGACCTACAAACAATTTTGCAAGACCTTCAAGACCAGCTTGCTCAGCAGCACGACGCAAGATTGAGTTTTTGATAACTTTGTACTCAACTTCTGCACCACGCAAGTTACGACGAAGAACTGTATCTTGTTCTACTGTCAAACCACGAGCGTCTACAACAACGATAGATGTTGCAGCTTTCATTTGCTCAGCAACGGCATTTACTAATTCCGCTTTTTTAGCGATAATAGCTTCACTCATTTTTTTACCTCCGTTTTTATTTTGGGCTAGGCACAAAAAAATCGCACCTAAACCTAGACACGAAAGTACAAATACGTTTATCTCAATAATCGTTTTGTGCCTCGGTAGGATGTTTATGAGTCCAGCTCCCCTACTGTCTTAGGTCAGTTTTTTCAAACCTCAATTATCATAACACAGTATTTTTTAGAATGCAAGACTTTTCTCTTATTTTTTTAAAATTTTTTTCTCAAGATGAAAAACAACTGCCATTCCCTTGAGAATAGCAGTTTAATCTTATTTAATCTTGTCTTCTTCGTAGTCGCCATTTGGGCAGACAACTTGTTTCCCACCACCACGAACTTTTTTCTCAACGAGATAGTGGTCACATTTTGGACAGGTACGACCGACTGGCTTGTCCCAAGATGTAAATTCACACTCTGGATAACGATCGCAACCATAGAAAAGACGATTGCGTTTGCTCTTGCGTTCAATGACCTGACCTTTTTGACAAACCGGACAAGTCACGCCGATTTCCTTGGTGATTTGCTTGGTATTGCGGCAATCTGGGAAATTGCTACATGCGTAGAATTTTCCAAAACGACCTAGTTTAATGACCATTTCATGTCCGCAGACATCACAATCAAAACCAGCTGGCTCATCCTTGATTTGGATTTTCTCCATCTGTTCTTCTGCCTTAGATAATTCCACCTTGAATGGTTGGTAGAAACCGTCAATGACTTTTTGCCACTGCTCTTTACCAACTTCAACGTCATCCAACTTCTGCTCCATTTCAGCCGTAAAGGTGACATTGACAATATCTGGGAAGAATTCGACAATCAGTTTGTTGACAATCTCGCCCAATTCTGTCGGTTCAAATCGCTTAGCAGCAAGCTTAACATAATACCGTTTTTGAATGGTTTCAATGGTTGGTGCGTAGGTTGACGGACGACCAACACCATTTTCCTCTAATGTCTTGATTAAAGTTGCTTCTGAATAGCGAGCAGGTGGTTGAGTGAAATGCTGTTCAGGATTTGTTGTTGTTCTAACAACTGTATCTCCTTGCTCCATGTCCGGCAACATCTTATTTTTATCAGAATCATTATAGACTGCCATGTAACCATCGAATTTTACTTGGCTACCGTTGGCAGAGAAAATGACACCATTTTGTCCTAGGCGAACACTCATGGTATCAAAGACTGCCGCTGACATCTGACTAGCTACAAATCGATTCCAAATCAAGGTATAGAGACGAAGTTGGTCCTTATCTAAATACTTGGCAATGGACTCTGGTGTCAAATGAACATTTGACGGACGGATTGCTTCGTGGGCATCCTGGACTCCTGTTGCATTTTTGACCTTGCTACCATGTTTTGAATAGTTTTCGCCAAAACGCTCTGTGATAAATTCTGCAGCCTGAGCTTGAGCAACAGGGCTGATACGGGTTGAATCTGTACGCATATAGGTAATCAAACCTTGAGTACCACCTGTCCCAAGACTAACCCCTTCATAGAGTTGTTGGGCAACCATCATGGTTTTACGAGTACGGAAATTGATTTTATTGGCCGCATCCATCTGCATGGTCGAGGTTGTATAAGGAAGAGGAGCATTACGCTTGCGCTCCTTACGCTCCACTTGCTCTACTAAGAAATCATCACCGTTTAATCGTGCCAAAATTTCCTTGACCTGCTCATTGTTTTCAACCTTGACTTTTTTGCCATCTAAGCCATAAAAGCTAGCTTGAAATTTCTTACTTCCTTTTTTGAAAGTCGCATCAATAGTCCAATATTCTTCTGGTTTAAAATTGTTGATTTCATTCTCACGGTCAATAATCAGCTTGAGGGCAACGGATTGCACACGCCCCGCTGACAAGCCTTTTTTGACTTTCTTCCATAAAATTGGTGAAATGGAATACCCTACAATACGGTCCAAGACACGACGCGCTTGTTGGGCATCAACCAAATCATGATTGATAGCACGTGGTTCCTTAAAGGCATTTTTTACAGCATCTTTGGTGATTTCGTTGAAAACAACACGGTTTTTGTCATTCTCATCTAGTCCTAAAATATGTGCCAAATGCCATGAAATTGCTTCACCTTCACGGTCCGGGTCACTCGCCAGAAAGACTTGTTTGGCATTTTTAGCCTCTTTCTTCAAGGAATTGATAAGTGGTCCTTTGCCTCGAATGTTGATGTATTCTGGTGCGTAGTTGTTGTCAAAGTCAATGGACATGCTTGATTTTTTCAAATCTCGAATATGACCAACTGAGGCAACAACCTTATAATTTTTACCAAGATACTTCTCAATCGTTTTGGCCTTAGCAGGTGATTCCACTATGACAAGATTCTTCTTGGTTGCTGTTTTTTTCTTAGTTACTGATTTTGTAGCCATTCTATTTCCTTACAAGTATGTTTAACCTCACAAAGAATATACTATTTTTTAATCAGTGTCAAGATTTTTATTTTCCTATAGGAAAACTGATTTTAAAATTGATAGTCTGAAAGGATGTCCAAGCCTGATGTGATGCACTTTGCCCCCTCTTGAATTAGATGATGACAACCATCTGATTTTCCATCTAAAATAGAACCTGGAATGGCATAAACCTCTCTGCCACCCTCCAAGGCACGTTCACAGGTAATCAAGCTACCAGACCGCATTTTAGCCTCACAAACCACCAAACCCTCTACCAAACCAGCGATAATTCGATTCCGCTCTGGGAAATGGTATTTGAGTGGCTGGGCACCCAGTTCATACTCTGTCAGTACCAGATGGTGTTTGCCAATGTAGGTCTGCAAGTCCTTGTTTTCTTTGGGATAGACCTTGTCCAAACCTGTTCCGATAACGGCGATGGTCTGTCCACCATTTTTTAGGCTGGCAATATGGGCTGCAGTATCAATTCCTCTTGCCAAACCACTGACAATGACGAAGCGGTTATTGAGTTCCTTGATAATCTTCTGCACAGACTGAACGCCATTCTTACTGGCATTTCGGGTACCAACAACTGCTAGTTTTGATTTTTCCAGCAATTCTAAATCCCCTTGATAAAACAAAAGTACAGGCGGATTGTAAATCTGTTTGAGCGCCAAAGGATAGACCTCATCCAAAATTGAAAAGGAAGGATACTTGTTAAATTCCTCTCGACAGGCTTTGACATCCAAATTCTTATAATTCTCCATAAAGAGAATGGGATTTTTGCATTCAGATACCACAGCGATATTGCGTAAGGATAGCTTTTTACCAAATGTTTCTTGGTAGGTTAAAACCTTATTGATATTGAGATTGGTCAAACCTGCTTTTTTCCATTTAAACAATTCAAAATTATTCATTTTCTTCACCTCACTATTATTATTCGCAAGGGAAAGAAAAAACTCTTCCAAATGGAAGAATTATTTTTGAGGTATTTCTTTGATGACACGCGCAGGATTGCCTGCTAAAACGACATTATCACCGAAAGATTTAGTAACAACTGCTCCTGCTCCGACAACGACATTATCGCCCAAGGTCACACCTGGTAAGATAATGGCACCGCCACCAGCCCAGAAGTTATCTCCAATGGTAATAGGTGCGCCATATTCCATGCCAGAATTGCGTTCGACAGGGTCCAAGGGATGTAAGGGTGTTAGCAGTTGCACATTTGGACCCAACATAGCATTTTTCCCAATGGTAATGGGACAAACATCTAGCATAGTGCAGTTGAAATTAGCATAAAAATCCTCACCGACATGAATGTTACTTCCATAATCGCAGTAGAAATTGGGCTCCATGTAAATCCGATCACCTGTAGCTCCAAACCAGTTTTTCAAGATTTGAGAACGTATTGAGCCATCTAATTCATTATTGAAGTCCCGCATATTTTGGCGAGCCAGCGTTCTCATTTGTCTAAGTTCTGGATCGGCAGCTATATATAATTGACCTGCTATCATCTTTTCTTTTTCTGTCAGCATACATCTGCTCCTTTTTTATTCTTACTACTTATCATAGGATTTCTCATTCAAAAAGTCAAACCTTCTTGACAAATCCAGTCAAGATTTGATATTGTTCTTTTACATTCAAGAAAAGAGGGAATTATGTTAGAAAATCAAGAACAAACACGAACCTTGTCTGTTGCAGAATTGCTTGACTTATTGCAAACTGAAAGTGTTCAATTACTAGATGTTCGTGACCCAGAAGAATTTGCATCTGGCCATATAGATGGTGCCACTAATTGTCCGATGGATAAGATTGCCACATTTAATGGACCAGTCGACCAACACTATCTTCTGATCTGTAAGAGCGGAAAACGTAGCAAGCAGGCCAGAGAAATCCTGTCATCTAAAGGATTTAAGGCAAATGATATTGCAGGCGGCATGGATGCTTGGAGAGGACCAATCGTAAAATAAGGGTATTTCTGAAAAGAACTACCCTTTTTCTTTACATCGTTTTTTAAAAATTATATAATCTAGTTGTTAATACTAGATGTAAGAGAGTAAATAATCATGAAACAAACCCTCCCCTACTGGCATGAATTACCTGATTTAGACTTATATTTGGACCAAGTTCTGCTTTATGTTAATCAGACGACCAATTCATCAGAGCTATTGGAACAAAAAAGTTTGACTGCTGCCATGATCAATAACTATGTCAAACACAAACAGCTTGAAAAACCAATAAAGAAAAAATATCAGAAGCAGCAAGTGGCCCGCTTGATTGCCTTGACTATCCTAAAAAATGTTTTTTCCATTCAGGAAATCAGTCAAACCCTACATCTTCTTCTCCAGTCGAGCAATTCAGAAAGCCTATACAATCATTTTGTAGATTGTATGAGGGATAAAGAGAACGAAAAAACACCTGATATTATCCGATTTGCTTGTCAGTCCGTCAAACTTTATTATAAAACCCGCCTACTCACCATGGAGTTAGAAAGGAGTTACCATGAATCCTAGTTTGAAATTGAGCCTGCAACTATCCTTTGGAGAGGAGGTTGCTAACAGTGTCACACATGCAGTCGGAGCCCTGCTTATGTTGGTCTTACTCCCCATTACTGCAATCCATTCTTTTCAAGACTATAACGTGACCGCTGTGGTCGGCATGACTATCTTTGTCATCAGCCTATTTCTCATGTTCCTATCCTCCTCCATCTACCACTCCATGCCTTATGCTTCTACTCACAAATACATCCTAAGGATTATCGACCATAGCATGATTTACATTGCTATCGCTGGAAGCTACACACCTGTTGCCCTATCCTTGGTCGGTGGTTGGTTGGGCTATCTAATTGTTGGTTTGCAGTGGGGGTTAACTATTTTTGGTATTCTCTACAAAATATTTGCCAAAAAAATCAATGAAAAATTCAGCCTATTTCTCTATCTCTTTATGGGCTGGTTGGTTGTCTTTATCTTGCCTGCCATTCTTCAAAAGACTGGACTTGTTTTCGGAATTTTGATGCTGGCTGGTGGTTTATCTTACACCATTGGCGCCCTCTTCTACGCCAAGAAAAAGCCCTATTTCCATATGATTTGGCATCTCTTTATCCTACTGGCTTCAGCACTGCAATATATCGCCATTGTCTACTTTATGCTATAAGAAAACAGCTTCTAGAAACCTAGAGGCTGTTTTTTTAATGCATTAAACTGATGATCATTCCAATCAGATAAAGGGCTGATACGATGCTCAAAAAGACCAAATGCGCCTTTCGGCTCATGACCACATAGCCGACAAATTCCCGAATGAAGGCATTAAGGCTAAAGTAAAATCTGGTTTTTGCGCCGTAGCCGATACATTTGATTTTCAATTGTCGTGCCAATAGCAGGGCTCTGAAAACGTGATAGTAATTGGTTACAAGGGCAAATCGACTGCCAGGTTTCATCAGGGCATAGGAAAATTTCAAGTTTTCCTCGGTATTGGTTGATTGGTTTTCTATCACAATATCTTCCGAAGGAATACCCTGTTCCAAGGCATAGTTAGCCATGGCCTGCCCCTCTGCCAGGAGTTCATCAGGACCCTGTCCGCCTGACATGATGAGCTTGCTACCAGGATGCTTCTGGTAGATCGCTATGCCTTTGTCAATCCGCGAAGCCAAAAGTGGCGTTACCTTGTCACCAATCAAGCCAGCACCTAAGACCACCACATAATCAAGCTTGCCTGGGAAGAGATTGACCAAATTGACAAAGCTAGACGTGGTATAGAGCATGCTGATGATAATAGCATATGACACCAAAAAACCAACGTAGACGAACAGCATGTTGAAAAAGCTGATGCCTGAAAGGGATTGAACCACAAAGGGAGCGATGAAGAGATAGAAAGTCAGGGCGACTGCCAGTCCCATGGATAGGAAATTATGGAAACGAACCCCTTCTCTCTTCAAAATCTGAAAACCATTTAGATAAAGTGTGAAAAGCAGGACAAATGGACCACTTAACAAGGCTAAAAAGAGCACCATCGCCACGACTATAGCCAGCAAGCGCAAGATTTCATTGTTTTCGAGAATGCCTGTTGAGATAATCCATGCCAAGGCCCAGACGAGGATATTCAAGGCAAACAGTGAGATAAAAATCGACCGCCGCTCCCAGAAATAGACGAGAGCAAACAAAACGATAGCTGCTAAAAATAACCAGAAAAAGAATGTCAAGACTAGTTTCCTCCTGTTAGCATAGACTTAATGGGCTCAAAGGTCTTTCGGTGAATGGGCGTGATGCCTAGCTTGCTCAAGCCTTCCAAATGCTCTGCCGTTCCATAGCCTGCATTCTTGGCAAAGCCGTAGCCTGAGAACTCCTTGTCATAATCCGCCATCATCTTGTCCCGCGTCACCTTGGCAACGATTGAGGCCGCTGCAATAGACAGGCTATTAGCATCTCCCTTGATGATAGATGTTTGCGGTATGGAGGTATCCAACTTCATTGCATCTATCAAGAGATGTTCAGGCTCTTGGCTCAACTGCCCCAAAGACTCCAACATAGCTAACTTGGTCGCCTCATAGATGTTGACCTGGTCAATGACAGCTGCATCTTTGACGCCTACACCGACTGCCAGCGCCCGCTCCATGACTTCTTGGTAGATGACTTCATGCTTGGACTTGGGGATTTTCTTGGAGTCGTTGAGGTAGCGGATTTTGCAACCCTTGGGCAAGATAACCGCCGCTGCCACCACAGGACCTGCTAGAGGCCCCCGGCCGACTTCGTCGATGCCAGCGATTAACTCCACCCCATTTTCATAAAGAGCTTTTTCGTAAGATAGCATAGCTTCTAAGCGAGCATCTTCTGCCGCTTCTTTTTCCAACTCCTTACGACGTTTCTTGATGGCAGCCTGGGCTCCTGCTCGATTATCCTGAGCTAGTTTCGACCAGACAGGGCTGCCTAAACTGTCCACCTGGGTCAGCAGAGCAGTCACTTCCTTAATCGTTGCCATCTAAGTCACTCACCCTATCTAATGTATAGGTGCCCAAACGACCGTCCCGAACATCCTTGACAAAGAGGTTGTAAAAACGGTCATAGTCATCACGGAAACCCAGTTTCTTGGTCCAGTCCATGATGAGTTCAGGCGTTTCCTGCTCCAAATCCATGCCCTTGAACCGCTCTTGTAGACGTTCTGGGTAATGTGTCTTGAAATAGTCCAAACCAAAAATAGTCACTTCATCCATTGGCAAGAGTTGGTCCTTGATGGCTCCAGTCAGAGCCAACTTCAGTCCAACTTCCTGGTCCTCAAACTTAGGCCAGAGAATACCTGGTGTATCAAGGATTTCAAGGTCCTTGTTTGACTTGAGCCACTGTTGACCTTTGGTCACACCTGGTTTGTTACCGACAACGGCGATTTTCTTTCCAGCCAGACGGTTCATAAGGGTGGATTTTCCAGCGTTTGGAATACCGATAATCATGGTTCGCAAGGTCTCCTTTTGAATCCCTCTTTCGCGGAGGCGTTCAATCTTGTCTTTCATCAGACTCTTGGCTGCGTCGGTCACCTTTTTCACCGTCGCTTGCTCTTTTGAATTGATGGCAAGGGTGCGAATGCCCTGACCTTCAAAGTAGCTCTGCCATTCTTTGGTACGAACGGGATCAGCCAAATCAACCTTGTTGAGAATCATGAGCTTGGGCTTGTCGCCGACAATCTTGGTCAGCATGGGGTTTTGGCTGGATAGGGGTAGGCGGGCATCGACTAAAATGGTCACGAAATCAACGTGCTTGATATTCTCCTGCACCTGCCTGCGAGCCTTGGACATATGGCCCGGATACCATTGAATAATTGCCATGAGTGTATAATTCCTTTCGTAGCAAGGGTTTGAGGTACTTGCTGTCTTTATTTTTCATCTAGGCACCAAATAGGCACCAAAATTTCGATTACCATGACATTTCATAATCCAACACTTTACCATTGGATTATTGCCATGGGATACTCCTTCATCTTACTTCATTGAAAAAAGCCGTAAAAACGGCTTGGTTTGTTTCTATTATAGCAAAATTAAGACAGTTTGTCATATTCATTGATAAATGAACATGAATAGTTCTTTATTTGAATTAGGAAAGAGTTAAAAAATACCTACAACCTTTGTTTGCCTCAATAGATTGCAGGTATTTATTTATTTAAAGTTTATTGATTAGAACAACTCTTTATAGAAAGCAATCGTTTCTTCAAGGGTTGGCATAAATGGATTACCAGGCGCACAGGCATCAATCAAGGCATTCTTAGACAGGTATTCAAAGTCGAAGTCTTCTTCTTTGATAGCCAATTCTGTTAATTTCTTAGGAATACCAACTTTTGCTGACAATTCTTCGATTTGTGCAATAGCATAGTCTGCACACTCTTCATCTGATTTGCCAACAATATCAAGACCCAAAGCTTTTGCAACATCACGGAAGGCTGCTGGTACACGTTTGGCATTTTCACGTTCGATGATCGGTAAAATCATAGCACAGCACACACCGTGTGGCAGATCGTAAACAGCACCTAGCTGGTGAGCCATAGAATGCACATAGCCTAGACCAGCATTGTTGAAACTCATACCGCCCAAGAAGATAGCATGGACCATAGCTTCTCGAGCTTCGATATCTTGTCCGTTTTCAACAGCACGTGGCAAATATTCTTTGATAAGTTCAATAGCACCCATTGATAACTTTTTAGTTACTCCATAAGCACCCGGAGTTACCAAAGCTTCGATAGCATGGGTCAAAGCATCCATACCAGTTGCTGCTGTTAAGGCCGCTGGCTTAGAAAGCATGAGTTCAGGGTCGTTGACTGACATCACTGCCAAGCTATTCTTATCTACCATTACCATTTTTACCTTACGCTCTTCATCGGTAATAACATAGTTGATGGTAATTTCAGCAGAGGTGCCCGCTGTTGTGTTGATAGCTACAACAGGCAAGCCTAATTTTTCAGACTTATGCAAACCTTCATAATCTTGTGGCTTACCGCCATTAGTTGCCATAATAGAAATACAGCTTGCAGCATCTTGAGGTGAGCCACCGCCGACTGAGATAATAAAATCACATTCATTTTCTTGAAGAGCAGCTAAACCATCGTAAACATTTTTACAGGTTGGATTAGGATCAACCTGGCTAAATACCACGTAGTCTACTCCTGCTTCATCAAGAGGCTTGGTCACCTTTGGAAGAATATCACTGGTGCGAATGAATTCATCTGTGACAAGAAGAGCTTTCTTGTAGCCCAAATCCTTAACATACCCACCAATTTCATTGACACAACCGCGACCAATCAAGTTGACCGCTGGGACGTAAAATGTTGCCATAGACAACCTCCTTTTAGATTTATATGACGTATTATGTTATTGATTACTTATCGATTTCTTTTATATTATTATACTATATGCAAATGATTTTTGCAAATAGTATGTGATATTTTAAACAAAATACAATTCTATAGGGAAGGCCTAGACTTATTTAATTACCCTGTCAGCTTGAATGCTAGTCCATTCAACTAGCCACTTGGAATACTCCTGTCCAGTTTGTAAAAGCTTCTTTACGCATTTTTTCAATTTCCACTCGGAATGCTTGGGCAAGGCTGGCACGATTGAATGACGGTGACTTCTTAGAAATATCTTTCATCACTTTTTTAACTAGGATTTCTACCTCTTCTCCATCCCTAATCCCCATATTCCAAAGTTCTTGAAGGACACTTGTGTGAAACTGCTTCTCGTATTCTTTCATGGCCTCAATGGTCCAGTAATATTCACTACTTTCATCTTTTAACCATGTCCAAACAACATCAGCTTGCTTGGTCTTTGGCTTCTCTACCTCACAGGCCTGGCACAGCAATAGCTGATTGGACAAACTTTCTGCATGAAACCATTGCCCTGAAACAATCGGAACATTTTTTACTCCATAACTGGTGTGGCAACGCCAACAAGAAGGACTTAATACTTCAGTATCCTTTAAAATCCCCAAGGCAAGCAAGCGATCTGCCCAATATTCTACAACTGATAAAAGATTTGTCGTTTTCTTATTCCAAATAAACATGTTCATATCTACCTTTCTATATTCTTTCTAACATTTGGGCTTGTACTAAACTAGCTTGTATCATAGCTAATTCTACAAGACATGCAAGATTGGTTAAGTCTATACTCTCAAACAGACGATGGGAGATAAACGATTTTGGCTGCAATCTTGTGAGCGGTTTTGCCCAAGCTTGAACACCGACATCAAACTGTTTGATCGACTGAAAATATACTTGACTAACCATCATATAGGCTTTGCTATTTAACAAATAGGCATAATCTTGCATTAAATCACGACAAAATGACGCCAGCCAAACTGCTGCATACTTTACTTCATCATCTTGATAATGTTTTAATAACTGAAATGTTAGCTGGCTACCTCTACTCATTTCAGTACTGGCTACTTGAAATTTACTCTCTTTGCTCATCACAGGATGCAAATGGAAATGTTCTGCATAGACTTCCCATTCCCTGTAAATATCTGCCCAAGTAATCTCATGTTCTTGTTTCATTTTCTTCACTCTCCAACTTTAATGTGATACCATCATAACACCATTTTTTATTTTTGTCAAACATGTTAAACAAAACTTGTCAAAAAAATATGCTTATGGTATAATATGTTAAACAAAACGAGGTACTAGCATGATTCTAGGTGATATTTTAAAAGAATTCCGAAACCAAAATAAGCTCTCTATGGATAGGTTTGCAGAACTATCTGGCTTAACAAAGGGATATATTTCGATGCTGGAAAAAAATCAGCACCCCAAAACAAAAAAAGCTCTCCTCCCCACTATGGAAACACTGGAGAAAGTTGCCAAAGGTATGAACATAGCTGTTACAGATTTGATTCAGAAACTTGATGACAACCAAGCCATCGCCCTAACGCTTACTCCTGCTCAATTTGGACAATTTAATCAAGCCATTTCCGAGCAGGCACAGTTCTTAGATCAAACACTTGAAGGGGAATTTCATGACAGATGGATTGCCTTTGGACAAGAACAAATGACAATCATGCAGACCGTATCTACTCCTCAATCAGCCAGCATACTACGTTTAGATGACTACCGTGAACAAATTGACTTAGCTGTTCCAGGAAAGGTGTCGGCTGGTACTGGCTACTGGCAGGATAGTGATTTCGACAACCTGGTGTCCTTTTATAGCGAGGACATCCCTGATAGTCGGCAATACGATACCATCGCTCAGGTTGTCGGTGATTCCATGTCACCTGCTATTCAGGATGGAGACTACCTCTTCATTCGTCTGACACCTGATATCCCTCTGAATAGCATTGGAATTTTCTCAGTCAACGGGGAAAATTTTGTTAAGAAATACAAGGGAACCTACCTGCAGTCCCTCAATCCAGACTATGAGGATATTTACCTTAGCGAAGAAGACCATATTCGCCCTATTGGTCGAGTAGTAGATATCTATAGTCCATCCTAATAGCAACAATCCATAGCATGACCATGCAGAAAAGGAGGCTCCTCAGCCTCCTTTTTGTCTTTAAAATCGGAAAAGTCCATTACCAAAGTTACACGACAATTAGTTAATGATTAAATAATTATTCTGCTACCCTTATGTCTTTGATTGTCCTCTTATTTTGTTGTCTAAGTGTGGAGATTGCTTATTATGATGAAAATCACTAGAGGTTTTCTGATTTTCTTGGTTGCTAGCCAAGGACCTACCCTGACCATACAGTATTACGACACGAATAAGGATTAGCCTACTTTTGATTGAACTGGGTAGCAAGGCTAAGTGTGAGTGAATGCTATGCATTTTGCCAACAGATGCCTTAGGCATCAAAGTAGGGATAACGGACTTTTCCACTATTAGCCATCATCCTTTGGAGGAAGTGACTAGTAGTTAGCACCATCAGTGAACGCTGGTATACTCCTTTCAAGCAGGGTAGATGGCGTTCAGCATCTAACTTCATTATCTGATTTCTTCTAAGAGTAGTATAACACTTTTAGAAAACGCTATCAAATAATTATGTGCTCGAAAGTCTATTTTTTATTTCTATTCCGCTTTTACATATGCTTCCCACATTTTTTGTTGGGGTTTGGCAAAGGGATAGGTAGGAAAGTCTTCTACGGAAACCCATTTTAATTCCTTGTTTTCTGGAAGTTTGGTTGTTTCTGCAACTCCTTCAATCAATTCTATCTGCCATTTACGGTGACTGAAAATATGCTGAACGGTATCAAATTCTTGCTTATGCCAGTCAACAGCCATGCCGTAAAGTTCCGTAAAGCTCTGCCGCATATCGGATTGCACAACTTCTTCTGCGACTTCAAAGAGTGAAACTTGTTTGGCTACGACAGCCCCTTTTTCCAAAAGAGGAAAGGACCAAAAACCTGATAAGAGCCCAGCCTCATTATTTTTTTCCAATAAAAATTGATTATCGTTATTGCGGATAATAAAGCCTTGATAGGCTACAGGAACTGGCTTTTTCTTCGGCGCTTTAATAGGGTACTTATTCATGGTGCCGTTTAAATAAGCTGCGCTAAAGTCTTTGACTGGGCTATCCTGAGGGCGCGGGTTGACTGGTGATTCAATATCCGACCCCAAATCCATCAAGGCTTGGTTGAAATCTCCTGGTCTGTCAGGGTCTATCAAGATTTCCATCATAGCTTGAAAAATCTTGCGATTGGTTGGCAAGCCGATGTCATAATCCACTTCAAATAATCGACTAAGAACCCGCATGACATTGCCGTCTACTGCTGGCTCTGGCAAATCAAAAGCAATGCTTGAAATCGCCCCTGCTGTATAGGGACCGATGCCTTTTAGGCTGGAAATAGCTGCATGAGTGGTAGGAAATTGTCCATTAAAATCTTCCACCATTTGCTGGGCTGCCTTTTGCATATTTCGAACACGTGAATAATAGCCCAGTCCTTCCCATAGTTTGAGAATAACCTCCTCTGGAGCTTGAGCCAGGTCAGTAATGGTCGGCAAGTGATGGAGAAACCGTTCATAGTAAGGGATAACTGTATCAACTCTGGTCTGTTGAAGCATGATTTCTGACACCCAGATGGCATAGGGATCTCTGGTTCTTCTCCAAGGCAAGTCACGTTTATTGGCATCATACCAGTCTAACAGAGCTTTTCGGAAAGAGATGATCTTTTCCTCTGGCCACATATCAATTCCATAATCTTTTAAATCTAACATAAACTTAGTATAACACAAAGAAAAGGAGCTAGCTTTTGCTAACTCCAAAGAGTATTCTAAACGGTCAAAGCTACACATATCCAATCAATATATTCATTCCAGCACCATCAAAATGATTGAATCTTTGGAAGTCTCAACATTCGTCCCTCTTCAATATGCAGCAATATTCATTGACTAAAATAGAATTATTCTGCGTAATATTCTTGACCATAGCCAGCTACTTCTGCATTGACTTGCCAGTGGATACCGAATTTGTCTTGCAAGGAACCATAAGCAGGTGACCATGGCACAGCTTGCAAGTCCATTGTAATTTTCATAGCACCCTCAGATAGTTTTGTGAACAAATCTTGTGCAGTTTCAGCGTCGTCAGTAATCAAGGCAACTGTAATGTTGTCACCGATTGAATATGGCATTTCTGGGTTATTGTCAGAAAGCATGAAACGCTGACCATTTGGTAAACGGAACTGGGCATTCATGACATAGTTTTCTAGTTCTGCTGGACAATCTGGCAAGAAATCTTTATACAGATTGACTTGCTCTACCTCTGCACCAAGTGCATTTTTGTAGAATTCAATAGCTTCTAAACCATTGCCATTTGTTACCAAATATACTTCCATTGCTTTAAGCATGGGATACCTCCAAAGCATTGATAGCCCATTATATCACGAATTAGTTGTACGGACAATTTTTTGATTAAGACAAAGTTTTTTCATGTTGTATTCCACAACCATATGAAACAAAGCAACTCATAGAGGATAAAGAAAAGAAGAAAGCAATGAAGGAAAAATTCCTGTGGCAGTATATAAATGACCGGATCTTTCAGCGGGTCAAAGAGCCAGGTCGAATCTCCTGGAAAGAGCAGATGATGGAAGAGAACAAAAAAGCTATCAAAACCAATCAGCACCCCCACTAGTGCAATAAGCAAAGGAGCTAGTGCCATCCACATAAAAATAGTTCGATAGAGCTTGCCATAGCCTTTTCGCACAACTTCTTTCCAAAAATAGAAAACTGCAGGCAAACTAATCAGGAAAATAAGCTGTGCCAGATGAAAGAGAACTTTCACATCCGCAAAATGTTTCAGACCATCAGCTGAGGATGAAAAATTTGGCATGTCTAAAACACTTGCAAATGGATTGGTCAGATAGTTCATCAGGATAGTGAAATTGTAAGAAATATCCGACGCCTTCATGTAGACAATCTTCTCCAAACCTAAGAAGGAAATTTCCAGTGGATAAATTAACCAAGCTAGATAAATGGTTGCTAAAACGGCCGCTGACAAGGTGAAAAATACTGTTCCAACAAGCTGTAACTTAGTTCTCATCAAAACTCCATTCATCTAGGCTGTTGAGGACATGGGTTGGAGCCAGGGGTAAGTCTGCTACTTCTTCTGGCTTGGTAAATCCAGTCAGGATTAAAAGAGTTGGAAATCCATTGTCAATCCCTGCGCGAATATCCGTCAGGTAGTTATCCCCCACCATAACCGTTTGGCTACGTTCTGTACCTAAAATCTCCAGGGCCTTGTCCATGATAATCGCTTCAGGCTTACCGATAAAGGTCGGTTCTACTCGGGTAGCAGCTTTCAAAAGTGCAATTAGTGAGCCTGCTCCTGGCAAATGACCTCTTTCAGTCGGAATGTTCAAATCAGGATTGGTACCGATGAAGGTCGCTCCCTTTTGAATAGCCAAGGTGGCAATGGTTAGTTTTTCATAAGTTAACTGAGTATCCAAACCGACAACAACATAGGCTGGATTTTCCGTGTCTTCCACATAACCTGCCTCAAAAATGGCAGACTTGAGCCCGTCTTCTCCAATGACATAGACTGTCTTTTCTCGCCCCAAGTCATTCATATAATCTACTGTCGCCAAACTGGCTGTATAGATGGTTTCAAGCGGTGTTTCAATGTTAAAGTTTTCAGCCAACATAGCCTGCACCATCTCAGGACGGCGGGTGGTATTGTTGGTCACGAATAGATAGGGAATCTGACGTTCTTGCAAGCGATGAATAAAACGTTCACCAGCAGGAATCCGCTTTTTCCCTTCATAAATCGTGCCATCCAAATCAATCAAATAACCTTGATAAGTCATACTTTCTCCTTAATCAAATCGTGTTTCCCAATGCTCAGACCGACTAGCTTCCAAGCAAAGTGCTAACTGCTCAGCTGTATTTTTCCCAAGTGAGAGCGGTGGTAAGTCATCTAGACTGAAAAAGCCACTGGCAAGAGTTTCCGAATTGGGCTGGAATTCACCACCGAGTAAGCGACATAGAATGAAGACCTTGGTCACGCGGTGGGCTGACTTGGCAGGATTGTTCTTGTGCTTGTCCAAAATCGCCACCACACGCTGAGCCTCCACATCCAGCCCCGCTTCTTCCTTGACCTCCTTGACAACATTGTCCTTGACCGACTGGTCCACATCGCACCAACCCTCTTATGTCAAGTAAATGACACTATTTTTCTACACTGAAAACACCTTATTATACCACAAAGCTACTTTTCAAGAAAGAGACTCGCTATTACACCACGACAAACGCATGAAAAAATCGACTTCTCTGATATATAAGCGAAGTCGATTTTTTCAGAAAGTTTCATAAAAACTTTCCTCATACATTATTTTTTAGTAAATCAATACTATTTCTTTACAAGTATTATAACAGAAAAATGACATTTTAGACTATGAAACTGATATCTGAAAGCGTCATTTTCTTCATGCGTTTGTCCTGCTATTACACAAGTCTCTCATTAGATTATCTATAGACGACTGTAAAAGAACCTTGGCCATTGACGACAATCCTCTCGATATGAGTGTCAACCACTTCCTTGGTCAATTTCTTGTCAAATGCTATATTTTCCCTACCAACTACCTTTAATTGTTCTTCTATTTCCATTATAGAATTATCTAAGCTCTGACGTTTTTCCATGTAAGTTTCTCTTGTCATCAAGCCCTCTTTATAGTCTTGAAAATGAGAAACCTTTTGAGTTTTCAGCCGTTCAGCTTCTCTTATAAGATTCGTTTTTGATAGCTTTGGAGAGTTCTTCGGCAACCGAGACTTTAATTCTTTCTCGATAGCCTCTTCTATTCTATCTATCCGACAGGACTTCATGGTCTGACCTTGACTTCTACAGTAACGACAATAAAAATAATCATAGTTGTTATAGTGGCTATATCGAAGGAGACGATGCCCGCAATGTTCACAGATAACTAAGCCTCGTAATAAAACTTCTTGTGGCTGGTTGCAAGTCTGACTTTTCGGCCCACTAATGCGAGAG
This sequence comes from Streptococcus suis, assembly GCF_002964575.1. Classification (GTDB taxonomy): domain Bacteria; phylum Bacillota; class Bacilli; order Lactobacillales; family Streptococcaceae; genus Streptococcus; species Streptococcus suis_R. Next base: position 135,048 of record NZ_POQQ01000026.1, read on the forward strand.
GCAAGTGATTGTTGAGCTTTGTCAAAGTCCTCACTTGATACAATTGCTTCATGATTATTGTCAAGACGTTCCCACTCTGATTCAGGCCGCCGAATTTGCTTACCATTTACCGTTGTTCTAGTGTTAAACAGGTATGTCCCCTTATAGGCTTCATTTTTGAGTATTTGGAGAATACCACTTCTCGTCCATACATTCCTCTTTTGTTCTGCAGTAATGATAATTGATTTTGTATACCTTGCTTGACTAACCTGCATTTTCCTCTCAGCTGGAGTAATCGTCTGTTCACTATTAAGTAACATCGCTATTTTTTGAGTTCCCATTCCCTCAATGCAAAGTCTAAAAATTCGTCTCACAATTGGAGCGACTTCCTCATCAATGATAATCTTAAATCGGTCATTTGGGTCCTTGATATAACCAAACGGTGGTAACCAACTCATGTTCTTCCCAGAGCGTTTCATACTGTTCATTGTACTCTTGACTTTTTCAGAAACATCTTTGGCGTAGAAATCATTGAGTAAGTTTCTAAAGGGCACATCAATATCCAGTCCATTATGTTCAGACACCAGGCTATCATAATGGTCGTTGAGAGCAATAAATCGAACTCCGAGAAAAGGAAAGATATTCTCCAAATAGTTTCCCAATTCCAGATAGTCACGCATAAATCGAGACAAATCCTTGACGATGATATAACGGATTGTTCCAGCCTTAACATCGGCCATCATGCGTTTAAAGGCTGGACGTTTAAGACTGGTGCCTGAAAAACCATCGTCCACAAACTCCAAACGTTCCCAGTTCTTGAACTCAGGTTCTTGGTCAAGAAAATGGTTTAATAAGTACCGTTGATGAGTAATTGAGTTGCTTTCATCTGTATTAGCCTCATCAACTGACAAGCGGAGGTATAGAGCGATTTTAGTCATGCTCGTCCCACCCGATCCGACAGTTAAAAGTTACTGTGACTGTTTTGTCCACATCAACTTCAATCCGTTCTATTAAAGTATTTAAGAGTTCTGCCGTTAAAACTGCTTGATTGTTACTCTTGGCTAGATGTCTAACCCAATTCACCTGCTTATTGTACTCCTCCTCAATCTGCTTTATTGAAGTTTCACATTGGGCTATTTCTTGTGAAATGGTTTTGATTTTTGAGTTTATTTCTTTCTTTTTGGAAAGATAGTCTTCTCGCTTAGAGCGGTTAAGACTGAACGCTGCGTAAAGATCACTTAGTTCAGCATTCCATTGTACTATTGAACCTTGATGACCCCTCAACTGCTTTTGATATGTCTTTAGGCAATTCTCCTTTTTAGATTCAAGTCGAGGCAATAAAGTCTCAACTGTACCTAAACGCTTCATTGCAGTTTGAAGCAACTCTAAGATTATCTTATCCAAAGCTTTCTCACTAATAGAAACGGTCCGTCTTTCTGATTGGTTTGAATCATAAACATAGTCCATAAAATAATAATAATCATAATCGGACTTATTGTTTGAAAAATGGCGACACTTTCGAACCATTTGAGTTGATTTGGTTTTGCCATAAATCAAACCTTTATAGCGATTTGAAGTTTTTACTCGGTCAGTCTTTTTAACAGACTTACGACTAGCAGAATACTGAAGAATTTTTTCGTAGTCATCTTTGCTGATATAGGCTTCCTGCGCATTTTCAAAATAGATATAGTCATCTTCAGACAAGGATTTGTTTCGTGTTCGCTGAACAAGGTCTCCCCTGTAAACAGGCATCTTAATCAGACGAAGTAAATTTCCTGCTTGCCATCTTTTCGTATCCTGCTCACCTCTATATAATTGACCAGTCTTACGGTAGGACTGTGGTACAGCAATTTCTCTACGATTCAATTCAGCAGTAATCTGAGGCATGGATCTACCTTCAATTGCCTCTTGAAAAACAAACTCTAAAATTGGCTTAACCTGATTATCCATAACTAACCTTGCACCTGCTTCATTACGGTCGATGCGATAACCATACGGTGCAGAAGTTCCAATGTAGTAGCCTTGACTAGCTTGATGGATATTATAAGCCATAACTTTCTTTGAAATATCCTTAGCATATAAGTCGTTGACCAAATTCTTGATTTCCACCTCAAAGGATTTCTTATCCTCTAATCCGTCGAGTGTGTCTAAGTTGTCATTGATTGAAATAAATCGAACTCCCATAAAGGGGAATACTTTATCAATCAGTCGTCCCATCTCAATGTAATTTCGACCCAAACGGGATAAGTCTCGAATCAAGATACAGTTGATAATCCCTTTTTTGAGGTCATCCATCATGTCTTGGTAGGCAGGTCGGTTAAAGGTCGTGCCGGAATACTCATAGTCGATGTAACACTTGGTTACAGTTAACCCTTTCTCCTTGGCAAAGGCTCTAGCAAGACTTTCTTGCGTCTCTAAGGACTGCGATTTGTTTCGCCAGCTCTCAGTACGTTCCTTGGATAGGCGAATGTAAATACCCGTACGATAAGTTTGAAGTGGTACCTCATCTATCGTTTCCTTACGGTAGCGGTTCTTAGTACGTGCCATTAGACCACCTCCGTCTCTCGATGAGAAAACTGCTGGAGGAGTTCTAGTTCTGCCACATCATGAAACACTAAGGTCAACTCCTGATTCTCATGAATGACAATACGGTCAAGTAAGGTCACTAAAGTGAGACGATTGAGCTCTTGGTTATTTTGTATGGCACTCAACTGGTCTAACCACTTCTCCTTATCCTGAAGTTTATCATACAGGATTTGAGCTAACTCTTTCTTTTGAATGATTGTGTCTTCAATTTGATTTAGCTTTTGGCGATAGCATCGCTGAAACTCTTGGTATTCTGTATCATTGATCAAACCGTCGTCTAAATCCAAATACAAGGACTGGAGCAACTGTTCATGCTTCTTGCGATTCTCATGTAGAGAAGTAAAATCAACTTCCAAAAACTGTTCTTGATTAACATAATCAGGAACTGCTTTAATCAGATAGGACTTCCAGTCAAGGTGTTGATAGATAAACGTAGCGACCAAGTCAAGCAACATATCTTGCTTAATCGCATGGCGACTACAACCTCTTCCGTTATTATAGGTGCTACAAATATACTGAACAGTCTCTTTATCCTTGTAACGGAGTTTTCGTTGTAAAAGCTGAGACTGACAATCACCACAGAACAATAATCCTGCAAAGAGGTCAGGTAACTTCTTCCCATGTTTGACATCTCTGAGTAAGAGATTATTAGCAAGCTCAAACGTACTTTTTGAGATAATCGCCTCATGTGTATCATCAACTCGTACCCATTCTGCTGGATTCACAGCTACAGACTTTTGAGACTTGTAGTTGAGTTTGGTTTGTTTCCCTTGTTCCAAAGTGCCTGTATAGACACGATTAATCAGGATACGATTGACCATTTTGGTATCCCACTTGTAGTTATGACCATGAAAACCTTTAAGCTTTTCTTGACAGACTTTCTTACGTTGTAGAGGCGTCTCTACACCAGTTTTGTTAAGAAATCCTGCAATAGCGTTTGAGGAATATCCCTCTAATTTAAGAGCAAAAATTTTCTCAATGGTAGGGCGTACATTCTCATCAACCACTAGATGATTCCGTTGCTTTTCATCTTTGCGATAGCCATAAGGGGCAAAAGCTCCAATAAACTCGCCCTTTTGTCGTTTAGCTTTTTGGGTACTCCTAACTTTGGTTGAGATGTCTCGACAGTAACTATCATTGATGAGACTTTTGATAGGCATAACCAGATGTGTTTCATTAGTATCTGCGGTCATACTATCATAGTGATCGTTGACCGAGATAAACCTAACTCCCATAGCAGGAAAAATTCGCTGAAGGTATTTCCCAGTCTCAATATAGTCACGACCGAAGCGTGACAAGTCCTTAACAATAATAGTATCAATTGTCTTATCATTAACCATTGCCATCATACGGTTAAAGTCAGGGCGGCTAAAGGTTAAGCCACTAATACCATCATCCATAAATTCTTCTAAAATCGTGAAATCATGATTTCTGGCATAATCTCTCAAAAGTGAGCGTTGGTTGATGATGGAATTGCTTTCCACATTATCCCCATCATCTCGTGACAGGCGTAAATAAATACAGGCTTTTGTCATGTTTATCTCCTTAATCAGTGTTTAGGTGCTTACCGATTAAGGATTGAGGTTCTACTATTCTATTTTACATAATCTACCACGACTTGTCCGCTAAAAAATCAAATTTTTTCCAGCCGTCGCCCCAGTAAATCATCTAAAACGTCTGTAAGACTTAGTGGCTGATCACTTACTTGTACTGTAACCTTATATCCCTCAATCACAATCTGCGGTAATTCCGCACCTGTTTGTATTTTTTCCATAAACGTTTTTCCTTTACTTAAAATTTTGACCTCTGTAGGTAGAACTGGTTAAGTTCTTCATGGGAGTTTCACCCGCTGTCCTTTCTCGATGGCAGCCTGAACGTTCAGAAGTATCATTATCCTCATTTGTCTCATGGCAGATAGGTAACCAACCTATTTTATAGCCGATAATTCTCGCTCATCTCACGGCGTACCAGGCTAAATTGCTCCACAAATGATTAAAGTCCCACTTCAGTCTATTCAGTTGTCAAAGGGCAAAAAGAGACTAAAAATTCCTCTCACTATTAAGAGTGACTTTCTTAGTCCCTTGTTCCGTTATTTTTCAAAAAATTTTCGTAGATTGTCCAAGATAGTATTTCTCATCCGAAAAAGGCTAGTCGCAGACATCTCATGCTCTATTGCTACTTCTCTGATGGTATGTTCTCTAAAATACAGAGCGTCAATAATTTCAAACTCTTTATCTGATAAGGTTAATAAAGCCTCATTTAGTTGCTCAATAAGGAGCTTGGTTTCTACTAAACGTTCAACATCCACAGTAATATCTGGTAGTATATTTTCTAGTGGCAACCCATCTACTTCAAATGACGAAAAAGGTAATACTCCAAATTTCCTATCTTTTCTATTCAGATACTTCTCGTGATTGACCAATTGCCAATAACTTTTATAAACTCCTTCTGTTACAGGAATTTTACCATCTCTAACATGAATATAATATTTCATTTTATCCTCCTTTTATGATTTTTTCTTGGTCATAAAAGGAGGGGCCCTTATCTCAACCATAGCTATTTCTCACTTATTGTTCAGCTCGAGAAGTTCTCGTCACTATTAGAGTGAAAATATGGTGTTCTTGTTCCAAAAAATGAAATGCGAAAAAAAGCAAGCTCTCTTGAACTTGCTGTTACAAAATTTTATTGTGATCCGATTTAATTATGAGTAATTGGCAGATTAAAAGGAGTACTCTTTACTCTTCTTAATAGCTAAACAATATAGTAAAATAATTGCAATCATTACCACACTATACTGACTGACAGACATTGTATTTGAAGCTGCAAAAACTGGTAACGAGTATAGAGGCAAAATTTCTATAATTTTAATAAGAAAATCATAACTTGAATTGATTAGAATAGTATTCAATATATTCGGTAAAAAAAGCAGTAAACCTACCAAAATACCAAAAACAAATCCACTTTTAAAATTATAAAGGTATAAGATATAAGATAAGAGAAAATAAAATAAAACCAATAAAACTGTATTTCCTGAGAATGCTGTTAAAAAATGAATCCCTAGTTCTCCTGGAACCCCTAGCTTACTTACAAATAAAAGCAGCAAAATACCATTCAGTGCATAAATTAGGGAAACAACAATAGCATATAAAACATTCGAAATTACATAATTAATCCGATTTTGATTTCTATTATAAAATAGACTAATAGTATTATGAGAAAAATCCCTGTTAATAATTCTATTTGCATGAATAACTGCCATCAACATTCCCATCATGGCATAAAAATTTGAAATATGCTTTATTCCAAAAGATGTTCCTGGATTATTCAGGATAAATAGTGTAACCAGTATCGGAGGTAAAAAAGAGATTAACTGCCCAAAATATATTGCTCCTGACGAATATAATTCTCGTATGCTTTCTTTAAGAAAATTCAATTTATGTAATGTCATAAGTTTTCACCCTTTCTTTATTTTGACCGGTTCAAATAAATGTCCTTCAGTGTTTCTTTTTTTGTTTCAAAGTCCACTACTTTAATAGAGTGCTCATTGAAAAATTTAAACAAATCACCACTTTTAATCACTCCCGATAAAGTAATTTTCAATCCATCCTGGTGGATGACCTCCCCAAATGATTGCCTGCTAGAAAAAATTTCCAAATCATTGAGCGATTGAAAAACGATATCAATCAAAGAAATATTACTATCTTTTCCAAGTGTTCGAGATGTTAATAAGCCATTTTCCAAAAAAAGAACTCTAGTACAAATTTCTTCAATATCTTCTAATTGGTGGCTTGATATTAAAATTCCTACATTTTCACTTGATGCTAAATGTTGTAATAATCCTAAAACCTTTTGAGAAGTTTCAACATCTAAACCATTCGTAGGTTCATCTAAGATTAAAAACTCAGGTTCAGTAACCAACGTTGAAAGTAATGCTAACTTTTGTTTCGTTCCTAATGAATATGTTTTGACTTTCTTATTAATTGACTGTGTAAAGTCCAGCGTTTGGATAAATGATTCAAATTTTTCTTGATTAAAATCTACACCATATAATGTTGACAGATACTTCAAATTTTCTAAACCTGATTTGGATAAAAATAATTTGGGCTCTTCAATCAAGTATCCAACATTACCAGTACCAGTTACTGTTCCTAAAGTCGGTTTACTATTTTGTACAAGAATTTTCATCAACGTACTTTTACCAACGCCATTTCTTCCTACTAAGCCGACAATTTCACCACACTTAAGTTCAAAATTTATATCCTTTAGAATGGTCATATCGCCATAATTTTTACCTAAATTATTAATTTTCATGTTGAACTTCCTCCATAAAAATACTATTTAATGTTAAATAATTCTTTCTGATAACTTTCAGAACTTAAATTTAAAGGTATATAAGACTTCTCACCTTTGTTATAATTCTTTAATAATATAGCCGTATCTATAATGCCTGACCAACCTAAAAAGTATCCTAACAAATAATCTCTAGACTTTTCACCAGTATAATACCCATTTTTTTTAGCTATCACAAAGACTTTTTTCCAATATTTATTGGCTAAGTCTAAAAACCTTTTATCATCGGTTATCGCATATACAAATAATAATGATTGTACTTTACCAGCTACTCCATGGCATACCGATAAATCAATTTCTAGATAATCATCGTAATCGTCTATTTCTGTGCAATTTCGTGCAAATTCAAATAAATCAATTCTCTTATTTAATCTACGAGCCATCTCATACAAGACCATAAGTAACCCTGAACTGCCGTTACACCATCCATTTTCAACCTTTTTAACCTCTGCCATCATTTCAAGAACACTTTGAAATATCAAATCGCTTTGCTCAAAATTATTAAACTTTTGGTTTAATCTAAACTCTGCCCATTTTATCCCAAGTTTACCATGAGCTATTCCAAATTTCTTAAAATCACTATTCACATAATCTATCGACTTTAATTGACTTTTCATCAACTCAAAATTAGAACAAGAAAATGTTGATAAAACATGACTAACTCCTATTGGCTGTAAAAACAGATCGTTCGCATATAAATTGGATTTATTGGAAATTAAACTCTCCTCCATTTCTGGAATTCTTTGGTCTTTATAGCCTTTTAAAAAAAGTAAAGAATTTTTTCCCGAAATAATTGAGTCGCTACTACCGTTTTCGTTTGAATCCAATATTTTTTGTAATTCTGAAAATGCAGAAATTATTTTTTTAGTATACTTTTTATTTTTTATATGTTCGAAAACAAAAAGAATTCCAGCAGAATCAAAGAACGATACCTGCATTATAGAATTGTAAGATAACGTAGTATTACCATAAATACCTGTTAGCCAACCCATTTTTTCCTCATTTTTAGTCTTAATTGAATTTTCTAACAAAAAATCAATCATATAGTTTGTATCAAGTGACTCCAATGAATCCAACAATTTATTAAACAATGGAGAATTTTTTTCAGTGTTTTTTAAATCATTTCTAAATCTAGATTCAACCATTCTTATATATGAAAAGCCTTCGGCTATAAATCTTTTATCTAAACTTAACTGCTTTTCTGATGATTTGTCTAATCTATTAAGCAAGTTTTCTTTTGGTGACATCTCAAAACATCTTGACTGAAATCCTGAGAAAGTTTCAAGATAATTTGAATCATATTTTATGTAGAAATAAGGAATATCTCCAGAAATTAACATGTCCTTTTCTTCTGAAATAATATTTTGAGTATCTAAATCAGATGTAAATATTTTTGAAGATTTAATATAATTTAAGACATTATTATTAATACTCTCTAGACTAGTTAAATTTTCTGGGTAAAGGCACGCATCAATCAAGAGATAATACTGAGTTGTAGGTCTAAGTACCACTCTCAAAATACAATCACCTTCTGATACCACTCTCTTTATTTGATTCTTAGATTGAAGAACTTTATAATAACCCTTCTCGTATCCAGCAATAAATTCCGTCTGAAATTCTAAAGGCCTTATATCTCTCGCACTATCAAACAAAAAAGAGGTTGACTGTTTTGTTGACTTAATTGTCTCTTTTACAATATCCATTCCATCAGTTCCAAAATCTTTCAGTCTAAAGACCTTTTCATTTGTTTCTTGAGGAAATAACGTATTAATACCACCAATTAAGATATCATGAGGAAATACACTTAATTTTGAAGGCATTATTGTCGTAGTAACTATAGAATTTAATAGCATCTCATTTACTGTATCTACTAAATTTTTTATCACTCTCTTATTTGCGGGCTGGAATACTGTTTCCAAATCTATAAAATATGGTCTATTTTTATTAAATACAATATTTTCATCATGTAGATCTACTGCTCCTAGACAACTAAAAACAGCTGAACAATAACCTAAATTAAAATAACTCTTATCTAGCTCACAATGATTGACGTGACTTTTCTCTATATATTCTTGCCACCCATAACCTTCACAATCCAGGCTAAGTGGAACAGGAATAAAGCCTAATGTATTTTCTATATTCAAAGCATCTTGAAAAATCTCTCTTACAAGTTTGTCAACAGTAAGTGATCTGGGTTTATAAATAATCCTCTGTGAGTTGCTATCAACAAAACACAAAACTATTCTTCCTCCATTGTGGGGGTCTGAATCCATAGGATATACTTGTTCTATTCTTGTATTTTTACTTAGAAAAGCATCTTCTAGCAACGTATAATCTTTATAATAATTATTAATTACATCTGTTAGATATTCTAATAGATTTTTCACCGAATTCTTTATCAATTCATAATAAACAGGATATTTCTCAAACCAAACTGAGATAGTTGTTTCATTAAATTGAGAAACATAATGATTATAAGCAACAGATGACCCCTTATTTATCGGAAAATTATTCTCTTCTCGGAACTTATGAAATTCATATGTGAACACTTTGTAACTTAATTGCCATAAATTCTTTTCTAATATTTGATAACAACACCTCTTTATTTGAATTACAATTGAAGGAATGTCAATGTTTCTTCTAGAAATTTCTTCTAATTTAATTTCAAACTGTTCAAGATCATCCTTGAAAAAGTTTTTTAAAGACTCAGTCAAACATACTTCCATATAGAATACCTCCTAATATAGTTATTAAGGTACCCACAATTTTAATAAAATATATTAAAACTACTGGTACAATTTGTTCCTACACATTTTTTTAAATCCATTAATCTCCAGTATTTTCATATTTTTTATAGGCACCTCTAAAAACTTCAAGTAGTTGTTAAGTAAGCCCTAATTGTAAGCATTATTTCCAGTAAGCTTCACTTTCGAAGCTTACTTTTTGCTTACTCTCCTATTTTTGGGCGCACTAAGCCCACGATGGCAATCCCAGTCGTTTGATTTGCTCAAAACGACAGATATTGTAGAGCAGGTTGGTTAAGGTCACATTGGTTTTAGCTCGTGCCTTCCCAGTTGCTCGACAGATGCTACCTTTCATGCTCATTTCAATGAAGCCAAAAACATGCTCAACGCGACAACGGACTTTGGCAATATGTCGATTAATGACCTTATCAGTCTCGGTCAACGGTTTATTTCTAAACGCACGACGAATCGTGTGGTGGCGACAACCTTCTGGTACTGATTTTCCAACATAAGCACTGTCATCAAAAACCGCTTCATTGGCATCACAAAGAGGAGCTAGGACATTGGAGTCGTGTACACTAGCTGTTGCGACCTCATAATTTTTGATAAGTTTTGATTTTCTATCGACACAAATATGGTTTTTATAGCCAAAATAGCGGACATTACCTTTGCGCGTCCAAGTCGCATCTACGTCTTTTTGGCTCCGTTTAGTCTTATTCCAACCTTCTATCTTTTCGCCTTTCTTGATTTTCTGATTGTCTTCACGTGAATTGCGTTGTTTAGGGCATTCGACAAAGGTAGCATCCACAATCTGACCTGAATGGGCAATCACCCCTTCATCTGTGAGATGGGCAAAGAACAAATCGAACAACTCTTTTTCACAACCTGACTTGGTTAATTTCTCACGATAGAGCCAGATAGTTTTCGCATCGGGAACAGTGTCTTCATGACAACCAACAAAACGACGAAAAGATATACGATCCAGCAGTTGATATTCCATGGCATCGTCAGATAGGTTATGAAGACGTTGAAGCAAGGGCACTTTGAACATCATGAGATAGTCTAGGTGAGGACGACCGCCACGACTGATGACTTTATCTTTACGACTGAATAACTCTGACAACAATGGAAGAAAGATATTCCAATTCATAACAGCATCCAAACGTTCTAAGGGATTGCCTTTCTCTGATAGTTTTGACAAGATTTTTTCATCGTCTGTGAATATATGCATGACAGTTCTCCTCATTACTTTTTATTCTATTATCTCATTTTTGGGAAATTTAGGGAGTTTTTAGAGGTGCCCTTATCAAATAGTTCTAGTTATAGTAACAAGCTATAAGTTTGATAAACTGGAGGTAAATAAATGACTATAAATCCCATTTCTTTCCTTAATCATCTCATGATGCTCCCCTATTTGCACTATTCGTCCCTTATCAAGTACTACAATTTTATCCGCGTTTAACACTGTCTCCAATCTGTGAGCAATAAGAATTTTAGTACATTTTAATTTTGATAGTAATTCATAGACTTTTGCTTGAGTTATATTATCCAAAGACGAGGTAGCCTCATCCATAACTAAAACTTTGGGAGTTGAGAGTAAAGCTCTTGCAATATGTATACGTTGCCTCTGACCACCCGAAAGGTTGCCACCCATTTCTGATACAACCGTATCGTAGCCTAAAGGCATAGAATCTATAAAGTCTAAAAATCCTAATTCTCTACATGTTTCAATTAATCTATTTTTATCACTTAACTGCCCATAGTCAATATTTTCTATAATTTTTCTATTATGCAAATGTGCCTCTTGCGGAATGTAACTAATGGATTCTCTTAGAATATCTAAATTATAATTATCGTAGTTTTGTCCACCAAACATTATTTGTCCATTTGTTGGCTCAAATAGTGTACAAACTATTTTAGCTAATGTACTTTTCCCTGACCCTGATTTACCAACAAGTGCGATCGTTTCTCCATCTTTTATCTCTAAATTTATATTTTTTAGAGCCCAGGAACTATCTTTTGTATATTTAAAATTTATATCTTTTAGTATTATAGATCCATCACTTACTTTTAAAGGACTTTCTATTTTTTTTTCAATAGGATATTCAAAAATATCCTCAGATAGCTCAATATATTTCGAACTAACAAGAAAGTTAGAAAAGATATTAAACAGCGAAGATGTAAAATAAAATAGCGATGAAACTACTGTTTGTAAGGCAATCGCTTGTCCTAAACTCAAATGGCGCATTGATACTAACACTAGACTTACAAGTAGTATAAGTAGAGGAATTGTCGTTTGTAAGCTAGAAATAGTTGCTGCTACTACACCTTGTTGAAAAACTACTCGTTTTTTTACTAGGCTAAGATACTCAGAAAAGTTACTTTTCCAATCATCGAAATATTTTTCTGCATACCCTCCTAGCTTAATGCTGTTAATTGAAACTATTGCATCTAATTGAATGGATTGGTATTTACTGCCTGAATGAATTTCTTGATCAGAAAGATTTAATATTTTGAATTGTGTCTGGTATAAAAAATATAACATTATTAAAATAATTAGAGTTATTGTTAAACCAAGATAAACAGAGCAATAATATATATATATCAACAGAACTAAGCTACTTAGAAACTCAATAAAAAATTGCACCAGAGATGTCCCTAATATATCTTGTATTCTCAATAAAGAATTAAATCTATATGAAATCTCCCCCGGTGTCCTTACTGAAAAATATTTTGCTGGAATAGAGAGTATTCTTTTGAATCCTTCCTTCATCAAATGTAAACTAAATTTGTACATCAATTGAGAAGCAAAATATATCTTAAAATAGTTAGTCAAAAAATTCAAAAACAAAAATAGAATGATAAAAGAAAATAAGAATAAATGGCTATCTTCTTCAAAGCGTAGATTATCAATCAAAGCTTGTGTTATTAGCGGAACTGATAGGTTGATTAACATAACCGATATTAATACCAAAAAAATTTTGAAATAAATATGAAAAATTTCTTTTGGCCATAGATATCCCTTCTTTAGTAGCCGAAACTTTTCTTTTGATTTACTTTCAAATCTTTCTGATTTTTGCGGCAACAAAATATAATTAGAAAAATTATTCTTAAAATCTTCTATGGAAATTGTTAGTCTGCCAATTGAAGGATCCATGATAACGACTTTGTTTGATTTTAAACTAAATGACTCCAGACAAATAAAATGTGAATCTTTCCAAAATGCAATTAAAGGATAACTTAAACTCTCTAATGCTTTAATGTCGTGAATTTTATATATTTTAGAATCTATTCCAAAATTTGATAAAATGCTGGAAAGTTGCTTAAGACTTAAACCATCTCTTCCAGGTTCATTGATCTGTCTTAGTTCGATCAACGAGGTGTTATACCCAAATGCTTCTAGAATTGTCCTCACACAACACAACCCACATTCTGTATTTGATATCTGCATAGTTGGTCGTAATTTAATAGTCTTATCCTTCATACTAATCACCTCAAAACAAGTGGATTGAACTTGATTGATTTATTTTTTTGTTTAAATAAATATAGTAACGCTCCAGTGTTTCCTGTCAGCAATCCTTGACCTAATGCATATCTGGAGTCTGAACTTTTAAGATACTCAACAACTTGATTCGGACAAAAGAGAATATTGTATAGATAATTTAATATCGGTTCTACTTCAACATGAAATTCATCCTTAATGTATTCAAGAATTTCTACAACCCCAATCCCTCCATGACATAATGTAGGAATTACAGGAAGCTTATTTCTCTTTAGTTGTTCAATTATCTTAATTACAAAATCCTTTTCAATAACGTTAGATTTATATGCTTCGTAATAAGCTAAGAGAAGACCTGACAACCCATTACACCATGAGTTACTTATATTTGATTCGTTCTGAGAGTTATATACTAGTATTTCATTTTTATTATTCATAAATTTATTTAAAATAACTTCATGTACCTTTTTAATTAATGTTTCTATCCTCTCATCCTTATGCTTTCGATTTATAATTGAGAAAAACCAAATTAAGTTTCCTAATCCATGAGCCAGTCCAGAAGTAGTTTGCGCATCAATATTTAATATTTGCTCATACCCTTTGTCTATAATGACCGAGAGCAAGTTATTTGGTAACCTGTAGTCCGAGAGCATACTATAACGTAATACTATAGATCCAGAACCACCTGAAATAATATCAAAGAAATCGCCATCAATTATATCTTCCTCTGCGACAAACTTCCAAGAGATTTTTGAAACTCTCATCCACTCTTCATTCTGTGAAATTTCTCCTGCTTTATAAAGGGTCCAAAGCATTCCTGATATACCGGAATATGCTCCGCTTCCTATTTTTAAGAGGTTCCCCTTATCAAAGCTCTCTGAATTCAAAATATTAGAAATTTTTTCAAATATTTCTTTTGACAGATTATATGATTTTTGATCTTTAAAATATTTTCCATATAAAAGCAAAACTATTGCTATCCCAACTCTCCCACTATAAAGATCATATCCTAGTACTCCTGGAACCCATCCACTTCCTCTGCGAGAGATTGGACCAATCCAAGTCTCAGGTAAGTGAGCAAACCTATCAGTCAACGCACTATCAACTATATTTTCAATTATTTGAGACAAGTCATTTTCAAAAGGTCTATAAGTTCCAGTACTAGTATTTATGATATTTTCATCATCTAATACTTTTCCATCATGAGAATCAGCTAATCTAGATAAAAACGACAATTTTATTAGCCTTACTTGATTGAAAAGATCTTGATCGTTTAAATTTTGTAACTTATAAGAGAATTCGTCCATGGGTGAAGTAGTGAGCATTGCCACTCTTCCATTAGAATCCGCAATAACATTACTATCAAATTGAACATAAAGATATGGAATATCACCATTCCATATCTGTTTACTTTCTGATATTGGTAGTGATACGTCACTTGTTGAACTTAGAAGAGCTAAACGACTCACTAGCATGTGAGCCAAATCTATACGTTGAGAAGGCTCAGCAGCTGTTAATACTCTTAAGATCTGTTCATACCTGTAGGTCATATTATGCAAATATCGAATTTTCATATCTCTAAAACTATCCCGTACAAGCTTTTTGAAAACTTCTCTTTTTTCACTAATTTTTTGATATAACTCTGTAAATCCCTCAGTAACTTTTTTACACCGTTCAACAACAAAAATTTCAAATTTAATATCTTTTATCAACGAATCACTTGTATTATCTAATTCATCTGAATTCCATCGAATGTTTATGTTTGAGCTAAAACCATTTCTAACATATAAAGTTTTTACTGGACTTCTTGTATTTTCATCTCTAAAACCAGTAAAACCCACATCTGAATTTCCTTGGTTATCTAGCGAATACGGAAGAATACCCGTTCCACAAACTGATCTTGCTAGTTTACTATAAGCACTTTGGTCATCCTCAACTTTATCAACTTGCTTCTGTCTCAATGGTTGGAAAAGAGTTTCTAAATCTATCGGAACCGGTCCTTGTGAAGTCCAGAAGACATTTTCAAAATGCATATCAGAAGCGTTTAACATATACATCATGCACAACAATCTACCAGCATGAGTCATATCATAATTTTTTTCATCATCAACTCTTTCAATAAATTCAGTAAAACCATATGTATCAAAATCTAGAGCTCTTATACTCAATAGATTTGTTTTAAATAATTCATTAAATGTTACAACAAACTTCCGATAACATACTTCTCCCGACACAGATCTAGGTTTATAGATGATTTTTTCACCTGTATCGAACTCTATAATATTAACTGTTTGACCATTATTGTGAACATCACCCCCTGATTGAATAGAATAAATTTTCTCACTATTAGATAGGTTAAATCTCCTAAAGATATCCGTTCTGTGCTTCCTCAGTCGCTTTAACATTACACCTAATGATATCACTCTATTTTCTAACATATTATGGCATCTTGCCCAACCGACTGGATATTTTTCTCTAAATATTTCTAAATTACTCTCTACCAATTTGGAATTATATAGCGCATATATTTCCTGTTTATTGAGTTGTTCATTTTCACATTCTTTAATTTGTTCTGCAAAACATCTTATAAAATGAGAAAAGACCATCTGTGAAAGCTGTTCACAAATGGTCTTCCTAAACACATTGTAGTCTACAAAATCTGAATCAAATTCGCTTAGCCAATGTGTGTTCCAAATCCTGTCAACAACTGCATTACATAATTTTTGGTAAGGATAATTTTCTGAAATATCTGAGACAAGCATCTGATTACTATAGTAATCAGATTTTTTTAGTTTTAGATTGTTCCTATTGTATTCTAACAAAGGTTCAACAGAATTTTTGTAGTCTATTTCATCTACTTCAGGAAAGACTTGTTCTCGTGAATATTTCATACTTATTCTCAATCCAATTTAGTGCGTTAACAACGACTTGTGCAAGAAGTTGTTGGTAATACAACTACAGTAACTACAGTAACTTCAGCTATTTGTGGAGTAAACGGTGTCGCTATTGTGATTCCTGCACCGTTTACATCTTCTTCTGTTAATTCAAGCATATCTGCTTTGCTATATTTTCCTAATTGCAATGTATTGTCAATCATAACAGTTTCCTCCGATATTAATTACACCAAGCCATACATTCTACACTTATTGTACACCAACCGCCGTTATTACCAAGGTAATCACTTAAAGTAAAAGTGTTAGTAGAGCATGCACCAAAGACATCATCATTAAAATTTTGATCTTGAATTTCTTCAATCCAACTCACGTTATTATAAGAGTTAGCTTGTCTTACCATAAAAAACACTCCATTTCTCTGATTTGTTATCTATCTAGCAACTTCGCAATATTGTTAGCTATCTATGATGAATCTAAGAACATTTAAATCACTCCCTTTCCAAAAAAATTAAATATGACTATCAATAGAAATAATATATTGAACAGTATTTCTATCATTTAATCAACTAATCAGCCTTTCCTAAATCGAGTCCATCAGAATTACTATAAGACCGTGCACTAATTTCATATGGTTCGTTTAAATATTTTTTCTCAGCCGACGGCGCAAAAATAGCAACATTATTAAATGCAATCAATGTTAATACAAAAAACGTTAACAGTATATTAATTCCACGATTTTTCTTCATTGAACGGAATTCCTTTCTTTTTCTTATTTACACTTTACCATACATATCGCTTTGAGTCAACTATTTTTATTACAATATAAACTTTTTTTTTTTTTTATTCCTTTTAGACATTTTCGGTTTTAAAAACTTGCCATTTTGGACTAAAAGAAATATAATAAACTCAATAAGTAGAAAGGATTAATATTTTTCATGAATTTACTAGCCGAAAAATTTAGATTAAAGAGAAAAGAGTTGGGCCTTTCCCAACAAATCCTTGCAGAAGGAATTTGTGAACAAAGTCAGATTAGTAAAATTGAAAGAGGGCATTTCATTCCTTCCGCAGACCTTCTGTTCAAACTTTCTCAGCGACTCGAAGTCCCACTAGATTACTTCTTTAATGAAGAAATTGAAGTTAAGTCTAACCTATCAAACTTCAAACATCTATCCTCTCATCTACTGAATGACAGAAATTATGATGATTTAGAATATATTTATAAAATAGAGTTAGATCGCAATACTTTTCTTCCACTAGAAGACAGGATGTATCTTGAGTGGATTAAAGCTATTATTGACTTCTATCAATATGACCGCAAGCATGAGGCTATTTTATACTTGGAAAATATATTATTAAAAGTATCTTCAAATACTCTGATTTACTTAAAAATATTGAACACCCTATCTAATTTCTATTCCTTAGTTGGCCGTGAACAAGATTATGAAGCAAACTACTCTCGTTTAATGGAATTGTATCAGACAAAAGATTTAGAGCATCAGGAGTTTTTGTTTGGTTATATCAGAGTTCGTTATAACTACGCCCATTATTTAGTATCAAAGAAAAAATATAGCGAAGCTATCCAAGAATCTCTTGAGACGATTGAAGTCTGTAAAGAGAGACAAACAAGTTACCAACTAGCTCCTCTACTCACCCTCGTCGGAAATGCGGGAGCGCACTTTCTAGACAAAGAACAGGTCAAAATTTATTATATAGAAGCAAGAGAGTTATGCAAGATTTATAACAATCCTTTAATGCTGATGAAGATAGAGAATTATTTGAAGGAATTAGAGACTTTTTAATTTATCTTGATATTGGAGTTCTACTTAAATATGTTAAATAACCTGTAAGACTGATAGTTAGATTAGTACTATCAGTCTTATAATCTTTCCAGAGTACCTCAAACAACTAGATTAATTTAGTTTCCTGTTCTAAATTGGCGATATTTTGATGCCTTGTGTTATCAAGTATGTTGAAAAAATTCTCCAATCTCCTAACCTTATATTCGTAGTCGTCTATCCATTTTATTAGAGAATTTTGATTTTCTTCAATCTCTTTCTCCAGCTGCTCCAGTTTAATGGCTGGTGTCAGATTCATCTTGGCATAGTCATACCTGGCTAGCCGTCTGTTTTCTGAGTCGGAGTTGTTGAGATTAAGCAGAACCTCTGCTACCTTGTTAAGATGAGCGACCTTATCCTGCAAATCCGTGATGGTCAAATCCAGTTGGGCAATTTCTTTGATGAGTTCGTCTTTGACTTCCTGGTAAGATTGGTTGTCAAGGTCTAATTCAATAAGAAGATTGAGCTCTGCTATTTTCTCTTTAAGACTGGTCATATTCGGTCGTCTGCGTTTAGGGATATGCCTGCTATCGTGAGCGAGTTGACGGATTAACTCCCGTCCTCGCATATAGCGGTTGAAGTCAGAGTTCTCTTTATTGTAGATGAAAAACTGGGCGGTCTCTCGGATAAAGACATGATAAGACTTGCCCTGCTCGTTTTCATGAATATCCAAGTTGCGGTTTGGAATAAAGACCAAGCCGTCTTTTTTGATGCCGTAAGTCATCTTGATGAAGATACCGTCCTTGACCAGCTTGTCAATTTGATAATCTGCTAGGACCATTTCAAACTCTTGAATCTGGTCTCGTTTTTCCTTGAAATCCTGATAGGCTGCTAAGAGTTCCTCACTAGGGAGTTTGTCCTGCTCCTGTTCTTCTTGGTAGGTCTCAAAGTCTGAGACCAGGTTAGTCATGTCAAGGTCTAGCGTGGTCTCTCGCTTGTTAAAATATTCCTCAAAGAACTGGGCATCGTAGAGGTGTTTAGTGCTGACCTTTTTATTCTCGATTGAAATGGTTCGGCTCCTCTCTTTCAAGGTAAAGGTAACATGCTTTTTCTTCGGGGAGATTGTCAGGTTTAACTGCTCTGCCATTTCCAAAAGATGAGGGAAGTCATGTGCTCTAGGCAAGAGAAAATCCAGTCGCTGCTCAATGGCTCGTGTCGCAAACTGCTCTCTGAAATAATCCTCTGTGTAGGGCTGTCGCTTATCCAACTGATTGCCACGAATGACCTGTTTCATCTCTCGGTCAGTCATGAAAAATCTGGCGTGCTTGCGAGAGAAGTCCATCTCCACGTTGAGAGCGGTAGCCTTGGCTATAAAGTCCTCAAAGTTCTTGCTGTTCTCCATCAGAAAATATAGCCGCTGCTTGAGTTCAAACTTGTGATTGGTCTTGCGATAAGTTTCAAACTTCTCATGCGAATAGCGATTGGGCGGAATAATCTTTGCCCCTGACTCCTTGGCCAAGCGATCAGAAATCATGCGAAGATTCCTCTCCTGGGCATAGTCCCACTTGAGCTTCTTGTCAGAATTGAGGTCAATAGAATTTATCAGGATATGATTATGGATATGGTCCTTGTCTGTGTGTGTCGTGACGATGAAACGAAAGTTTCCCCCTGTTAATTCCTTGATGGTTTCGTAGCCAATGCGATTGATTTCCTCTGGTGTCAGCTTGTCTTCAGGAGAAAATGATTGAATCAAGTGGTGGGCATGGATTTTGGTCTGCTTGAGTTGCTGGCGGTCGTTTCTGGAATCATAGAGCCGATCATTGTTGGTCAAGTTTGCCTGATACATCTCCACCAATTCCTCATAGCTGGGAAAGTCCAAGTAATTGCTCATGCCAAAATCAGAGACCAGTTTCAGCTTCTTCGTCTTTTCTGGATTGAGAATATACTTGATGAGGCTCTTACGATACTTGGTGCTATGCACCGCAAAGTGTTTAGTGACGACCATAAAACTCCTTCAGCTGCTGACACTTTATGTTAAAGTCCTTCTCCACTTCCTTGATGAGTTGGCCAATGCCTTTCACCAAAAATCCACGGTCGCTTGGTGTTAAGATGTGAGTCTGGTTGACGGTCCGTGCGATTTGATTGAGGTTGTTTCCGATTCGTCTCAACTCAAATACCAAGTCGTCATAGTTACTGGTGTCAATGGTCAGAAAGATCATGTTGGGATTGAGCAGAACTTTTCTAGCATAAGCAGAGAAATTTTTACAGCCACTCTGACCGATACGGTTGTTCAGGGTTTCCAACTCCTGGTCTGTCAGAAAGACTTTTTTGAGGTTGGTACGGTAACGATTTTCCATATCTAACCTCCCATGTACTTGTCACGAAAATCTGGGCTAAATGGGATAGCCTTCTCCACTTCTGCCATCAGCTCCTGCACACAGGTTAGGATAATTCGCAAGTGCTCTGCTGTAACCTGATGGGTCTGTTCAGCCATGATAGTCACCTGTAAGATGTCTCGGCTGATTTGTTCAATCTTTTGAGACTGCCAGAGGGCAAACCAATCCGTTACTGCCTGCTTCCTCTCAACCAAGTCCATCAGCTTTTGACGGACAAAGGGGGAAAACTGGTCAGCGTGTTCCTGTTTCATCAGTCCCTGAATCAGCTCCAGTTCCTCTGGTGTCAGATTGATTTCCTTACGGATAATGCGGTAATGGTCTGTCATTGGTGATACTCCTTCTCTACTTGCCTCTATCGGGTCAGCCCCGATACCGTATGGGATACGGGTGCTTCCTAAAAGCCTTAAAAGGCTCTTTTTCGGCTTTTGCGAGCTCAGATATTGTGTCCACAATATCCCAAAAATCATATCGCCAGCTGACTAAAACTCTCCAGTTTTGACCGCTAACGATATGATAACTTGGTGGCTTCGCCCCCAAACCCCCAGTGGAAAAATCAAGGATTGATTTTGTTGGGAATGATATTAGGATAATAGAGATGATTTGGAAAAGGTATCACAAAATGAAAAATGAGGGTAAGAAAAAAGAGAGCCAAGGCTCTCAAAAATAACATACAAACAATATTATTTTGTAGTTATATTTGTAAATAATTGAGAAGACTTCAAAATATAATAGCTTATATTTTGGGAATCGTCTTTAAATACAAGAATACCTTGTTTATTGTATAATCCAACTACTTCAGAATTACTATCTATTATTTGCATGGAGACATTATCTACTTTGTAAATTTGCTTATTTAATAAAATTTCATTATTCTTAAATTCAATTTTTTTAGACTTATCAACACTGTTTATAATTCCATCTTTCACATCAGCAAAAACATATTCTCCTCTAAAATTATTAGTCATAAAATGGTTTGCTAGTGTTGATCCAACTATGGAGATAGTTAACAAAATAAGTGGGAATATAATGATGCTATAATCTGGTCTTTTCAATAATTTTAATCCAATTGACTTATTTTTTTGTGGCAATGTTTTGTAAATTTTAGAAGTAGATTTTACATAATAGGTATCATCAATAATCAAAATGTCCTCGGATACTATTTTAATATTTTTGGAATTACCAGACTTAGTTTTTATAATCCCTTTATCATAAGTATATACATTTTTTTCACTACTTTGAAATCTATTTTTAGTACAGCAATAATTATCTGACTCATCGAACTGCCATTTTTTATCTCTAAAAAATACCTTATTATATTGTCCATATAAGGCAACATTAAATTCATTTTTTAAAACTTTAATTATAATAAATTTCGATAACTTATCAACAATAACATCTTTAAACTCAAAGAATACAACCAATATAAATGAAACTACCAATACTTTAAAAACCGTAACTATCAAATTGAATTCTGATAAATATGATAGTTTTTGAATATTTTCATGTCTTTCAAATAAATAATTGTATAAGAAATTAAATTCATCATTATATATTAAAACTTCTGAAACAATAAGTGCAATATATAAGAATGGGATAAACAATAAAAACTGAAATCTTAATCGTGTTAATTTTTCTTTACTTACATTGTCATCATTAATATTCATAATCTTTATAAAATTCTTTGTTTGCAATAATTTTATATCCTCATTTAAAAATTGAGGTACTAAACTTGAAAGAATTATTGATGCAAATGTCCAACTGAGTAAGGCATTTTCTATTCCGATTAAAGAAAATATAAATAGAGGAATAGCAATATAACCAATAAGATATACAGGCGGTAACTGCGATAAATCAAATAAAATCTTTGATATAATAAAACACATTGCCCCAATTAATGGAAAACTATTAATTGAAAGACCCGTTCCAGGAATAATCAACTTCCAAAAAAAACTTTGTAATGAAACTTGAAAAAAAACTCCCATGGAAATATACTTAACACAAATGAATATTGAATGAAATAAATATCTCCAAAATTTAGTACTGGGTTCCCACTGCTCTGATACAGAAACAAAAGAATATTTCAAATCGCCACGATTTATTATATAGTATGTAGAAGAAATAATTATATACCCTACCATGATAATCCATTCCGTTAAATTTTGAGGAATGTTTTTAATAAACCAAAAAACAATTGGAATCTCTAAAAAAAGCGATAGATAAAATTGCCACATCATTGGTCTTTTAATAAATATATCTTTAACTATTTTCATGTTATCTCCTTTTTCGATAATTTTCTATATCAGATTGCTTTACAAAATATAAGCTTCTTCTCGTACGAGTACACGCAACATAAAATTTACTTCTGGTTTGTGAAGAGAGTTCATTCAAACGATTGGCTAAGAATAATTTATATGTTGTTGGATTTAACACTACACAAACATTTTCATATTCAGAGCCTTTACTGTCACCCCAGTTCTGGCTTTTACAATTATAATCATAGGATTTTTGATAAAAAAGTTTCATAATACTGTCATCTGTCATGATTGATTCTATTTTATCCTGTGAATCTATGAACAAAATTTTTGTAGTTTGATTTTCTTTTTTCTGCGATGAAATTTCAATATCTAAGCTTTCAACAATGAAGTCACAAACTATCATTGGACAACGATAACTTTTTGACAAACTTGACAAATCAATTTTAAATCCTGAATCAGAAATAACTTTTAACCAATTCTCAAAACTAGAATGAATACCTTTCCCCTTATTCCCTCTCCTTGAAGTTTTAAAAGTTTTTTGATAAAAATCTCCAAGTAATAGAACGTCTGCACTAAGTTTACTTAGGCTTAAAAGCCAATCAAAATCATCTGACTCAAAATCCTGACACTCATCTACATAAATACAATCAAAAAATTTATCAATTCTTTCTAAATATGAATTATCAAATGGGATTTTACTCCTATTATAAATTAACGTCCCCCTGATTAAAGACTTAGAAAGTTGATTCTGAATAACTCTACCCGCAGCATCAATAGAATTATTATCAAACTGTCCTTGAGTTTCATATTCAAAGTTTATTCCTTTTGGTCGTTTCCCTAAATATGGCACTAAGCAAAAACTATATAGAAACTCAAAGACACCAAAAATAAAAGTAGACTCAGGAATATAGCCCAATTTGTCAATCAGCTTTGCTCTAATTGTATTCTGGTTCGTTTCAGTGTATGTTATAATAAGATTTCTTTTTTGAGGGTCAATACTTTCAATTATTTTTGTTGTTTTGCCACTTCCAGCAACGGCATGAATCAATCTTTTATTATCCATTCAATCGCCTCTTTAATATAATTAGGTATAATAAATTTTTCGCTTATATTATCAGTTTCCAAGTATTCTAGTAATCTCAATGCAAATTCAGCCTTCTCCCTAAGCATATATCCTAATAAATCATTAGATTTGGTTAATCC
This sequence comes from Streptococcus suis, assembly GCF_002964575.1. GTDB lineage: Bacteria > Bacillota > Bacilli > Lactobacillales > Streptococcaceae > Streptococcus > Streptococcus suis_R. Next base: position 158,729 of record NZ_POQQ01000026.1, read on the forward strand.
TGAAGAATCTAGTAAATCTGAGTTACAATTATAAATGCATATTTCAAATGTTTGATTTTCATTATCTAGATCAGAATAAACTTTTATATTCTGGAATTGTTGATAAGAACTATACTTTGACTGTACATTCCTTGCATAATCACCATCATTATCTGTGATAACTGCTACATTTTTATCAGTAAAATTGGTTGCAATTTCTAAATACCTTTCAAAACTTAATCCATCTACTGAAATAATTGATACATTAAATTCTTCAGGCTTTTTTGAATGGAGTATTTCAAAAAACTTCTCTACTAGAATATACTCAGCATTCCCTTCAACTAGAATAATCTTCTTACCTAGAGAGAAGTTCAATAAATTTTGATTAGTAGATTTTTTGAAAAATCTTACAGTATCCTTTTTCAATCCTTCAAGTTTAGATATCTGACCATTATCTAAAAAATGAAGATTGTCTACACCTAATCTTGAAGCAATCATATTTGAATGTGTCCCAATAAAAACTTGAACACCTGTATTTGAACTTAACATTCTAACCAATTTCTGGAGGTTTTGGAAGCTCAAATGATTTTCAGGCTCCTCAATAAGCAGTATTTTAACCGTTTCCTTGAGATGACTGTACGCATTTTCGACTCCTAATAATACTTTTTCTCCCTGCCCTAAATTTTTTATATCTACACCATTTTTTACAGCTGATACTGAATTTCTAAATGAATTTTCTGATTCGTCAAAATGAAGTTGGAATTCTGAAGCATTCTCCTTCAACAATTCATCCTTCCTTAAAGCATTTAAAAAATTAAGTGAATTTATTCTATATTTATGATTAACTTTTGCTCTATTTTCAGCTGAGATATTATCTAAATATACCTCATGAATACGTTTTTGTATTTCTTGCTGTGTATCAATAAGACTTGTATTTATCATTGAATGTAGAAACTTATATGGTTTATTGTAAGAGGAATAGGTTTTCCCTGAAAATGTCAAAAATTCAACTCTATAGAACTCAAAAGGAAAGACTGTCCAATTACTATTATTTAAGACAGAAGTAATTTCAGCTATGTAATCTTGATTAGGTGTTATTTTTAATGAAAGTCCAAAAGCTTTGATTTTTTGAGAGTTATGCTTCCCTTCGATATTGAAGTTAGAGGAAATTTCAGCACTTGATTCATCGAAATATATTTCAACGAAGACCTCAGGGAGCTGATTGATATCCCTTGTACCCATAAATTCTATAATCGATTCTTGGTTAATGATATTAGACAAACTACTTCTTTCTATTTGACTGTGACTACCACTCAGAACCAATCCTATTGCGTATAGCAATGTCGACTTACCCGCACCATTCTCCCCAACAAAAATATTAACTTCAGAATTACAAGTAAAATCAACTTTCTGATAACGTTTAAAGTTTTGTATTATAATTCTTGATATCATACAGACTACCTGAACCTCTATATTTAGTTTGAAAAGTTATTTATTGTAATTATATCACATAAATCATTCTATTATTTTTAAATTGCAAATTCAGGATATGTTTTACATTACTTTCCTCTTGCATCTTAAATCTTTTATGATATAATTTTGTTAGTTTATAAAACAACAATAGCTTTCAGGAGGTAATATGTTTTCTGGTAAACGATTAAAAGAAAGACGAATAGCACTTGGCTATTCTCAATCTGCACTAGCAGATAAACTTCATATAAACCGTTCTTCTTATTTCAACTGGGAAAATGAAAAGACTAAACCAAACCAAAGCAATCTCAAACAACTGGCGATCCTATTAGATGTTCCTGAAACATATTTTGAGTCAGAATATAAAATAGTCAATACTTATCTACAGCTTTCTTTACAGAACCAGGAAAAAGTAGAGAAGTATGCTGAAGAATTACTTCAAGAACAAGGGACTCACAATAAAATTATTCCGCTATTTGCTGTGGAAGTCCTATCTGAGATCCAACTATCTGCTGGTCCTGGTGAAGGTCTATATGATGAATTTGAAACTGAGACTGTCTATTCGGAAGATGAATATACAGGATTCGATATAGCAACATGGATTTCTGGTAATTCTATGGAACCTGTTTATAAAGACGGTGAAGTCGCTTTAATCAGGTCAACTGGTTTTGATTACGATGGAGCTGTATATGCCTTGAATTGGAATGGATCGCTCTATATCAAGAAACTCTATCGTGAAGAAGATGGATTCCGAATGGTTTCCATCAATCCAGATGTTGCTGAGAAATTCATCTCATTTGAAGATGAAATCAGAATTGTTGGCAAGGTTGTAGGGCACTTCATGCCGGTGATTGGAGGTTAGTAATGTCAAAGTTTGTTAAAGAAATGATTTACCTCAAGGAAGACCGCATTATCTTATCTCTTGAAAAAAAAGAATACGACGTAACAGACCATCTGACAGAATTGGTCGATGAACTAGCAAAACTAAAAACAAGGTGAATAGTATGGGCTATATCGACTATTCAAAAGAACCACGTAGCGATATTGCTTTTGTTGATATGAAATCCTTCTACGCATCCATCGAATGTGTAGAGAGAGGACTTCACCCGCTCCATACTTCACTTTGTGTCATGAGTAGGGTTGACAACTCTTCTGGTCTAATTTTAGCCTCTTCTCCAATGTTCAAAAAAGTCTTTGGTAAAGGAAATGTCGGTAGAGCCTACGACCTCCCCTTTGATGTTCAGACAAGAAAATTTAACTACTACCGTGCTAAAATCTCAGGATTCCCAACGGATGCAAAGTTTGTTTCCTTCATAGAAAATTGGGCCAAGCGTACATTTATTGTGCCACCTAGAATGGACTTGTACATTCAAAAAAATCTTGAAATACAAAAAGTATTTCAAAATTATGCAGATCCAACAGATATTCTGCCCTATTCTATTGATGAGGGATTTATAGACTTAACTTCATCGCTAAATTATTTTGTTGAAGACAAATCTCTAAGTCGCAAAGATAAGTTAGATGTGGTTTCAGCAAAAATTCAACACGATATTTGGGAAAAAACAGGTGTCTATTCAACTGTTGGAATGAGTAATGCCAATCCACTTCTTGCCAAATTAGCACTTGATAACGAAGCTAAAACCACGGCTACCATGCGGGCCAATTGGTCCTATGAAGATGTTGAAACAAAGGTCTGGAACATTCCGAAAATGACTGACTTTTGGGGAATAGGTTCACGAACAGAAAAACGACTAAACAAATTAGGAATCTACAGCATCAAAGAATTGGCCAACTGTGACCCTACTATCTTGAAAAAAGAATTTGGTGTTATTGGAGTACAACATTGGTTTCATGCTAATGGTATCGATGAAAGTAATGTCCATGAACCTTTTCGCCCTAAAGCAGTCGGGATTGGGAATTCGCAAGTGCTCCATAAAGATTACACTCGTCAAAGTGATATAGAGCTTGTCCTGCGTGAAATGGCAGAGCAGGTTGCTATTCGATTGCGTAGGAGACACAAAAAAGCAACCGTAGTCGCCATAACTGTGGGATATTCAAATTTTGAAAGCAAGAAATCCATCAATGTTCAGAGAAAAATTAACCCCAATAATCGTACGCTTGTTTTTCAAGATGAAGTTGTTTCTCTCTTTCGTTCTAAGTACGATGGAGGGGCAGTTAGAAGCATTGCTATAAGGTACGATGGATTAGTGGATGAAAACTTTGCTGTGATTTCACTTTTTGATAATTTTGAAGAAATCGAAAAAGAGGAAAAATTGGAGACAACCATTGATTCAATTCGTGATCGATTTGGATTTCTTGCTGTACAGAAAGCTAGTTCTTTATTAGAAAGTTCAAGGGCAATTGCTCGCAGTAAACTTGTCGGCGGTCATTCCGCTGGCGGACTGGAGGGATTAAAATGATTGACCGTAGCTATCTACCATTCCAAGTAGCTAGAGAATACCAAGATAGAAAAATGGCAAAATGGATGGGATTTTTCTTGTCAGAGCATACTTCAGGTTTAGAACAAGAACGCAATCGTATTGATTATTCAAGTGAGTTAAGTTTAGCAGATAAACTACTGCTACTCAATCAACTATATAGCCACCAATTAACTGGTATTCTGACAGTTCCTGGTAGGACTTATGTAGGGAAAGTAAAGAACTTGACTTTTCAATCGATTTCATTTGAAACAAAAGAAGGCTACATCAGTATTCAAATCTCTGATATTCTTACAATAGATCTGGAGGTAGAGTATGAATCAGCTTGAGTTTAATAAAAATCAATTACAAATGGATTATTTTAGTGATAGCTACCGAAAGTTTGAAGAGGATTTCTATCGCTACTCTGCCCTAGATACTCCACTTACTTTCTTAACAGATGATATTATGCTTGCTATGGCAAAATCTCAAAAGCCCTATTTTAAGCTAAATAAGGAAAATTCGAAAGACCATCGTGACCATTATTTTATGTTCAATGTGGAACCTTCACGAGATAATAATCTAGTTAGGCTGTATTGTTACGATTCAACGATGACACATATTTCAAAAAACAGGCCAAAATAATTGGTCTGTTATTTGTTATTATTGCTCTCTCGCCTACCTTGTTAAAAGTCGATTCAATCTGAATCCCTTTTCAGGTCAGGTCTATCTCTTCTGCGGAGGTCGAAAAGACCGATTCAAAGCTCTTTCTGGGATGGACAAGGATTTAGTTTGCTTTATAAACGCTTTGGAAAAGAAAATTGACCCGGTCAAGCAATGAAGAGGAGGTAAAGACCCTGACTTCCGAGCAAGTAGACTGGTTCTTGATAGGATTTTCGATCATTCCAAAAATAAATGTTTCAAAAATAAATGTTTCAAAAAGTTGTGAGGCTGGGAAAAACTAGCTTCTCGCGTAAAAAACAAGCAGTTCCAATTCGGAGTTGCTCGTTTTCCATCCCATGCTTTATAGTAAATAAGTGTAACCACCCAAAAATATATTAACATATATAATAAATCTATCTTACAATCTTTTGCTTAGTGATTTTACCTAGCATTAAAATAAAGATTGAAACGATTAAAACTCCTAAACTAAGCCATAAGTTCCCATTTGATTGTAAAATCGGAATAGGGAAAAGATGTGCAAATGGAAGCCAAAATTGCCTACTCACAACTGATACGCCAGCGAGAAGGTAAATAAATAATGTGGTTATAGTTGAATCTCTCACTAAGGATATCAAATAGCTTTGAACAAAAAACATAAAAATACTCGCAACGATGAAGAAAGTTAATAATGATAAAAGCAAATCATTCATAGAATAAACAACATATTCTTGATCTACATTCAAAAACATGGGATACGTAAACAGATTTGATTTCACAATTAGGAGAGAATATAAGGCAGTAAATATCACAATAAAAATAGTTGGTAGCAAATAAAAGAGTTGAACAGTATAGAGTAGTTCAGTCCTGACCTCTCCCAAAATATTAATAGGTATAATTTCAAACAGAGATTGATGAGAAAGCTTCCTGTTGAAGTATGAACCTGTTAATAAACAAAACAGAATTAGTCCTCCACCACAACCCAAAAATAAAATGATTCTTGCTAAAAAAGGACCCTGAGTTTTGTAAACAACATAATCTTTCTTGTAATCAACCAGATAACGTAAAATCTTGACTTCATTTTGAACATAGGATTTATCTATCAAATATGGCTGATAGTCTGCTGGCAAAATCCCCTCTAAGTCCTCCAATAATTCTATCCTCTCTTCATAAATGGGCAATAAATCATCAGTAGCCTCATTCATAATGTAAATCGTATTTTCCTTGCCCAAATTCATTAACAGTTCATATATTTGGTCTTTTATCTTTTCTTTCTCCCCATCATCCAAGGTTGAATCATCTTTATAAATAAGGGATAGATAATCCAATGTTTCATACTGTTGATCAAGAATTTCTTTCGGAGCTGGATTCGGATACAAAAGGGAATAGCTGACAAAAAGTAAAAATAGGGTTCCTATGGAAAAAAAGAGTTTGATAATATAATGCTTGGAGCATAGGTACTTCCAATCTATCTTCGTAATGCCCATACAAACCTCCTATTCTGAGACCACCTATCTCTCAAAATCATAAACAAACAAGTTAGGATTAAAAAGAATAGACTACTTACTATCAAGACCACAACCCCTTTTTCAAATGTGAAGCTACCATATTTGAAAAATTGCTCTTTCAAACCGTGAAGAACTGGTCCAAAACTAATATAGCTGGTTGGTAAACTATCTGAAAATATCGGATTAACCTGTAAAAAACGTAAAATTGGCTCTAGAAAAAGTACAAAAACACCAATTAAGAAAGACAAAGGCTTGCTTGAAAATAGGAAATTGGTCAAACTTAATAAAGTAGTTAAGAAGAAATTAATAAGCAAGAAAAATAATCCAGCTTTTCCATAAAACTCCAACTGGGAAATCATCAATTCTTCTTCTCCATTGAATATTAAAATATTCAAAGACAAATCTCCTAAGCCAAATTTGAAAGCAACACCGAATAAAATAATTCCCAAAATCATTAGCTCAAATCCAGTTATAATAATCCAATAACTTAAGACTTTATCCAATAAATACTTATATGGACTTATGGGCTTAATTTCCAAAAGACTTTTATGCTTTTTATCGTCTAAGAAAATTGGACTCGCAAATAATAAGGTGATTACAAAGAACAGAGGGACGTAAAAAATACCAGGAGTTGAATAGTCTAACCAAGAAAATAAAACGTCTGTTGAAGTCGTTCTAGTGACTTCAGAATCTGTAATGTCACGTGAAAGTTCTAAAAGCTGCTGAGAGTGGAAAACATTTTGCTTTTCAGAACGCCACAGTAATAATTCCTCATTCCTGCTATCTTGAGCTACATAACGATTAAAAATGTCTGAGTAATAAGTATAGAACTTTTCTCTTATCAAGAGACCTGTTATCATATAGGTTGTATATTCATTTAGATACGACCTATAATTCCCATGTTTAAGATAATCTAAACTTAAGTTAAATGCATCAACTCCTTGATTTTCAAGGACTGCTCGCTCATCAAATTTATCAATGTTAGCATCATTCCATTTTTTGACATAATTTACATCTTGAGCCTGTGCCTCTAAATCTACCAATAGTTGATTTGATCTTTCAGATAAATTTGTATGAATGGATAATATGAGAAGAGGTAACAAAAATAGTAGGCCTAAAGCCTGGATTCTCACTAAGCGATTATTAAGAATGAGTAATAGCTGACTTTTAAGTGTCCGCATAAAAATCCTCCTTTCTTTACCTATCTAAACTGTCAAATTGCTCAAACTATTAAAAAATACCTGCGATAAATTAAATTCAGGTATTTTGATTTAAAATAAATAAATGAGTGATTACACTAAGGATAGTGACTAATACAAAATTATAAAATGAAATATTTTACTAAATTTCTTCCGTTTTAACGGCTGTAGGACAAATCATTGTTTTTAAAGTACAACCAGTTCGGGTGTGCCTAGTTGGACGATATGAGGCACTTTCTACCACATTATCGGTTGATTTACCTGCTAAATTAACATTGCTTACATTAAGATTAAATAATTTTTCCATAGAGTTCTACTCCTATTAATTTCAGATTGAAAAGTATAATCACCCACACTTGATTATACCATTTACTAAATGAGCAATCAAACAAAAAGATAACGTTTTCACAAAACAACATCCAAAATTCACCAAATAACCCAAATTTAACAGCCCCTTACTCTATATAATTAAATTTGATTGTAAATTTGGAATAAATTCATTAATTAGTTGTAAAGTTCTTTATAGAGTTGATAACTTCCCTTTTTGCCAACCCTTATTTCTTGTAAGTCTGTTAAATGTCCTGAAACCCAAGCCAATAGATTGACTAATTTCTCTTCAGACTCCCCAATTTCTACCAAAATTTGCCTATTTTCCCTGTAGACATTTATACCGTCACCATATTCAGCAACGAAATCCCTCATGAGGCTGTTTGAATGAAAGGTAAGTAACATGGTTTCCAAATCTTGATTTTGAGGCTGATAAATAATCGGGAAACGACAGTCCTTAATAAAGTATATTTTATCTGCAATGCTGTCCAAATTATCCAGTAAGTGTGAAGCGATAATCATAGTCCTGCCTTGCTTCTTCAACTCTATTAAAATATCTGAAATTAACTGAACATTATCAGGATCTAAGCCATTCATTACCTCATCCAAGAGCATAAAGTTAGCTTGGGTAACAAGTACCAGGGCAAAACAAAGTCGCTGACGCATCCCCAATGAGTAGGTGCCAACCTTTTTTTTTATATACCCTTCCATATGCAAGAGACCTACCACTGTTTCTACATAAGTAGAAGCAATACCCCACATAGCCGCATAATAGTCCAAATGTTGTAAACCAGATAACTCATCATATAAGTCTGCCTGATCAGGCATTTTGACAATCTGTTGACGCATATACTGGGTGTCTTTTGAATAGCTTTTTCCATTGCAAGTTACTTGCGTACCCCCTGACTGAATATGACCGGAAATAATTCGCACTAATGTCGATTTTCCTGTCCCATTAGGTGCAATTAAACCAATAATTTGTGAAGGATTCAACTCCAGATGAATATCCTCTAAGATAGTTCTCTCTCCATAAGAAAATTGGGCAATCTTTACTTCCAACATCTATTTCCTCCTCATATTATTATTCTTGATTGTCACCATATACAGTTGTAAACTCTTCTTTGATGCAATTTCTTATTGCTTTATCTAAATGTTCAATGAAATCTACCATTTGATTATCATATTCTAGAAACTTAGTCAGTATATTATCTTGTGATAAATTTTCTGCAGCTTCATTATAGATTCTATACTCCTCTTCTGAAACAAATTTATTAAATTGTTCCCGCCTTCTAATATCAATCCCCATTCTTCGATAATCATCTAGAAGTTGTTTTGACTTTAAGTCATTTTTCACGGCTTCAAGAGTTAGTGTATAATTAGCCATTAAATCTGAACTTTTAAAAGTCCTTAGTACTTCATATATTGCATCTTTCCATAATTCCATTTCAATTTAACTTCCTTTCTTTTCTGTTTTCAAGATTCTAGTAATAATCCCTAGTGTTATTTTATACAACTCTTCCTCCGAGAAATCACACAAATCACCTATACGATTGATAAACATATGTACAATTGATAGACAAAACTCATCTTTTGTAGTTGTCTTTAAATCCATTTTTGAGATTTTTTCTAATGCAATAATATATTGTCTAGTTTCAATTTTCAATTCTTTACATTGGATTTGTACACTTTTCACATCAAAATCTTTAATATCACTATTCTTAATTTTAGATGATAAACTCTCATTGTAGCGTATTTTAGGTACATTTCGATTTAAAATATCTCTTAGAGTATACAAGTCTGTGTAAAAACACCTAAAAATTATAAAAATAAACTTAATTATAATATCATTAATAGCCTCTGAATGATTAGCTAATTTAGTAATAATATCCAAAATCAGCAATGATTCTTTATGGAAATAATCATGGACATAGGGTATGCACGTTTTTCCACCATACCGGTTGAGTTCTGGGATATAATTATCTACAACATATCCACTTATGATTCCACTTCCAATATATCCAAGCTCTGTGAATTTATCAACAATTTCCTTAATAACTCGATATTTTTGCTGTCTCAAATTCAAAACTCTGATTCTTAAATGAAAGTCAGGATCTCTGTATTTTATAAAAAACATTGGATAGTCTGGATACTTTTCACTAACTAAAGGAAGTAGCTCCTTAATAATTTTGTTTGCATGTATTTCTCTTGTATATATTTTAATATAGATAGAATCGTTGTAGGCAAAATCATCTAATAATTCTTTTTCAAACTCTTGTTGTTTACACAAACGACTATATTTCTGTTCAAAACTGACTGGAAACACATACTCAATATACTTATCCTGAGAATTAAGATTATTTATAGGTGCTGGAAATTCTTCCAACAGTAGTTTTCTATCTTTTTTTAATTGCTTATATATGCATCTAAGATGTGAATGATTTTTTAGGCAATAAAATTGTATATCCCCAAAAACATTAACCCCAACAACATCAGGAACTCGATGCTCTATTTTCCACAATTTAAATTCTTCAATAAATTTATTAAAATTATTGAAAATACCTTCTGAAAAATAATTTATCAATAATTTATATCTTCCTCTAGCAAAAACTACATTTTGGTATGTAATCCTCGGTATCTTAACCCTATTACTAGTATGCAAAGCGAATAATGATTGTCGAGTAGTGTCATTCTGTAAACTAACTAAGTATAAAAATTTTTCAATTCTTGTAAAATCTATTTCTAAATTAACCATATTTTCTAAATAGGGTACAATTTTTTTATTATAGCTTTTTGATTTGATATACAAACTATCACCATCAAATCCAACTACAATATCAGATAGTTCTATTGATTTTTCAACATTAATTGCAGAACATCGAATAGAGAACTCATGCATCTTTTTACTACTAAACAAATTGTTCTTCTTTAAATTTTGTCTACTCCACGTAATAATTTCTGAATCTAGATATCCATCACCCAATTGTCTTTTTTTATAATCTTTATCTATCATTGAATCTTTTGGAAATAAATAAGCAAACCTCCCCATCAAACTGCTTAGTTTACAACCACTTAAATAATTATTAACAACTACATATTCAAGATTTTCACCTATAGCATCTAAAACAAGACAATAGTCTGTATTCTCTTGCAGTTGCTCCTTTGAATCAACTTTTCTTATTTCAGAAAGTAAATCCTCATCAATTTCAAGTATCTCACTATCACCAGAAGAAAGGCTTAGTTTTCTCTCAATCCATCTGTCAAGTACTGCTAACTTACGCTTAGTAATCTGATCAAGCTCTAAATCAAAGTCTAATTTCAATCTACTCAAACTTGATTCTGAATATAAAAATTCAATTAACGGAACCTCGTCATTGATGTTATACCTATCATAGAAGTAATTGGTGATATTTTCTAACATTTTCTCATATGAACATTTTTGAATAAAAGTTCTATAAACCTTTTCAATTTCTTGTATTTTATCCTTTATTTCCTCCTTCAACACAATTTTAGTGGTATTTAAAGAATCGACATGAAATAACTCTTCCTTAAAATTTGGTGTTACCTGCATCATCAAATTAGAAACATAATTCCTATCTACATGTATCCGACTTAATTCCTTATCAATTTCTAGAAGAATTGTAATAATAGGCAGGGAGGAATCATAATTGTCGCAAAGATATTCTAGCGTTTTTTTAAATGCCAGATTGTAAGGGAATGTAGGTCTCAGGTTTGTGTATACAATTTTATTCAAATTTATTTCTTTGACAAACTGCCTTATGACTTGTTCAGATGAATTAAATTTATTTTGCAACAATGTTATGACTTCACATACTTTCATTGTTCCCTCATTTAAGAGATCTAATATATATTTTAAAGGTGGAACAATTTCAATTGCACGACTATTAAGATTCCCATCTGTATCTAATACTAAGACAAAATCACCCTCTATTAATATCATCGGACTAATCGAAAGTTCTAAATTTTGAAAAATTTCATCGTCATCTTCAAGAACAGAAACCAAGTATTCAAACCATTCCATGCTAACATTATAAATATAGAATTTATTAGATAAAGGTTTATTCTTATTTTCAGTATATGAAGATCTAAACTCTCCTTCTCCAACACTCGAAAATAAGCCAAACGGAGTCGGCCTTAATACTGAACGAGATGCAAAATTAAAAATTGACTCTGTTATCCGAATTCTCTTTTTATCTTTTTTACCATAATAATTCTCAACCTCTACTAGTAAGGTTGGAGCTACGTAAGAAATAGCATTATATAGAGCCCTATCAGTAAGTAACTCTAATACTTCTTCCTCCTCTTTAATTGCAATATTTTCAAAAAAGAAATTAACCGGTAAAAGGGGCTCTCTGACAAAAAATGCATTATCAATCATGTAGAGTAATCTCCTAAATATAAAAAATTTGCTGTAACATTCATTCTAACAGCCTTTGTCTGAACGTACATATTCTCGGTACTCAGCGTTCTTTAGTAAGTTTTCATGCTGCCCTATTAAAGCAACCGTTCCATTTTTCATGAATATTACATTATCTGAAGCACTTAGCAACTCTATCTTGTGAGTAGTAACTATGACTATTTTATCATCAAGGTAATCTCGTATAAATTCTATAATCCTTCGTGAATTTTCCGTATCAAGCATTGACTGAGGCTCATCAAATAAATATATATCAGCTTCCTTAAAAATAGTTCTAGCAATTGCCAACTTTTGCCATTCCCCACCCGAAAGATTCTCGCTTTTATCAAACCAACTACCTAAAATTGAATTTAAACCATTGTCAAGTTTCCGTATTCTATCAATCAAAGATAATTTAATAAGTAATTTTTCTACCAATTCTACATCATATTTTTTTGAATAATTACCTAAAATTACATTTTCTAAAACACTAAACTCATAACGTTTAAAGTCTTGAAATAGCTGTGATGAGCGAAAATTTATGACATTTGAAGAGATACTATCTTGACCATTAATAACAATATTTCCGGAAGATGCAGAATACAGTCCAGAAATAACATTCAATAAAGTGGTCTTTCCAGATCCGTTCGGACCAATGATGTAATAAAAATTTCTATTCAATGAAAATGAAATATTTTTTAGGATTTTCTTATCTCCTTTACAAAAATCAACATTCTGGAATTCTAAAACTGACACTCGATAATCTGAATCAATTTGACTATTATTTTTGAAATATTGAAGTACTTCAATCAATTCCTTTACATACATACTATTTTTTTGGTAGTTAATAATATCAGAACTCAATGCTTTGCTATTCTCTAATACCTGGTATGCTAATTGAATTATCGCAACAACACTACCAAGGTATATTTCCCCAGAACCAAGCTTCCAGAATATATAATACATCATTACAATGACAATCATTCCACCACTTATTTCAGGTAATAGTGACATTACAATATCGTATTTAAACATATTTTTACTATCTGTCTTAAAAGATTCAACATTACATTTATATATTTCTATTAAATAACTTAAAAAATTAAATACTTTGTTTTCCTTAAAAGCATTATCTTGAGTCAACAAAAATGTAATATACCAATTTTCCTTCTTTTTTTCTGTCTGTTGATACTCAATCGAATAAGATTTTTTTATGATATTGATGTATTGCTTATAAAAAACAAATGGGAAGATTAGTAAGACTATTCCGACATATGTATTCCAACTAGATAAATACACTATAGATATTGCCAATGATAAAGACATCGACAGCATGGAAATAATAAGTGAAAAATTTCCAACAATACTTCCTAAAGAGTTTTCTACTACACGTTTAATTTTATTTTGATAATCAGATACTTCAAATTCTTCTAAGCTTAGATGGCTAGATGAAATAATAATCTTTTCAACCAACTCTGTCCCAACATTGAGTTGTATAATTTCATTTAGATAAGCCAATAATTTACTACATACAAACGATAAAATTAATAAGAAAAAATATTTTATTACGTAATTGTTTAAATAACCAAAACTTTCATTACCAGAACTTGTGACTTGATTTAAAAAATCTTGTAAAATATAAACATTGACAATAGGTAAAACTCCTGAAAGTATTGTAACAAAAACATAAAACTTATTTTTTTTTGCAATTTCTATAAACATTTTCCTAGTTGTCATACTAATTCACCTAAAAACCTAAAATACTATCCCACTCTAAATTGGTACTAGATTTTAAACACAGCAGTACAAGAAATTCACCAATTATTCCATCTAATAATGAAAATTTCTCTCTATCTTTAGCAATGTCTAAATTAATAAATTTAATATTAGATTCAATATAATCCATATCTTTCAAATAATACAATGCTCCACTAATACCGTGGCAAAAGCTTTTTGAATCCTCCCATATTTCTTGAGGGGCATTTTGCATAAGTCTAAGAAAGTTTTCCTCAACTTTATGAGCCTCTCTCACATTTCCTATGACAATTAATGCTTTTTTTAAAGCAGCACTTATTCCTACCATCCCCCTACACCAAGTTATACTCGTAATTGTTTGTTCTGAATTATAAAACAAAACATCACGCCATATTTGTATGTTATTATGCATTTCAATCCTATTGTAATAGACTTCCAAAATATTTAATATTATTTCCCTTATTTCATTTTTAAGTTCTTTATCTGTTACTCTAGGAGAAATATACATATCTGAGAACATTGACAATACTCCTGCTAATCCATGACTAATTCCAAAGTCATAAACCTCCCCTCCAGAAATACCAATACTTTCTGATTCATTCAAGAAAAGTATCTCTTCTTTTTCCGAAATTTTTATATCAAGATTATGAAATTGCTCCTTATAAAAAGTTACAATATCATCAAATATATAGTCAAACTCATTGTTTTTATAATTAAGTAAAAATTTAATCCAACCATTCATACCGCTAATCAAATCAAGACATTCACCATTCAATTTGCATTCATAATTACATATAGAAGAGATTTTTCTAACTAAATTTTTTGCTATATATTCAATTTCAAAATCCATATTAGTGCACATCTGCAAAGCTAATCCAAGTCCACTCAATCCGTCAAATAGTCCTAAAGAATTACTCTCTACATATAAAAGTGGGAGAAGCTTATTACAATATTGAGTTCTTAATAATTCATACTCTTCTTTTGTAATCAACTTTAAATCTAACATTTTTTTAGCAACTAATAATTGTCCTGCGATACCAGAGTTCAAAGAGTAATCTGTTTTAATATCTTTAGACAATATATATATTCCAAATGATTTTAATCCTATTACCATGTAGAACCTCGTTAAGTGAGTTATAATTTGCAAATACTAGTACAATATACCTTTTTCTATTATACTACTTTTTAAAACGCTAGTAAAATTATATTCAAAAATACCAGGCCGTACGCATGAAAAAATTAAAGTTGATAAACCATTCGTAGATTTCTTAGAGGGTCTCTTACATCTTTTTCGCATGAAAACGAGTCAGACTTATACTATGTTTTTGGTTATGAAAACTGTTCTCTCTGCCCTATCTTTAGGCAAATAAATCTCTACCAGTTTATTACTTAGCTACTATTATTTCGCCTACCTTGTCTAAATCTCTCAATGTTTTTTTCCAATTGTTCCGTGTCAAGTTTATTTTTCGCTTCCTGAATCGACCTATCAAGACTTTGTTCCTCAGTGGTTATTTCATTTCGAGATATTTCTACTCTCTCACTAGACTTGAAATTTGGATCAAAGACCACATCTAGGAGTTGTTCTACTTTGGTTAGTTCAGTATCTGACATCTCTGATAGTCGATGAATCAGTCGTTTAAATCGGTCTTGATTCTGTGTTTTCTTTTGAAAAAATCTCATTATCTTCTCCTTACATTGTAAAAAGGTAGCCCGCATAGGACTACCTGACTTATAAATCATCAATGGCTACTGAAATAGCCTGTAACTTTTTATTTTGGATTTTCTTTTCATCAATCAATTGATGAAGTTCTTCAATTTGCTTTTGACAGGCGGAAATATCCTTGTTGTTTTGTGCAATGGTTTCAGCCAAATGTTGTTTATAGCCACTTGTGATATTCACGTTCTTCGGCTGACTTTGCTTAACTTTTGATTCAGACGTTTGGTAATCTTTAGATTTTGACTCCTTTTGTTGCTGTTCAAAAGCAGCCACATAGTCTACTTCTTCAATTGGTTTTTCATCTTGTTTATGGAAAAGTGCTGCAATTTTTGCTCGTTCTTCATGGGATGATGTTGGTTTCACATCATCTAGTGGCTGATCAAAATTCCATGTTTTACTCATTCTGTATCCTCATTTCTGTAATTTGGGTGTAGTGTGGTTTCTTTACCAAAGGCTTGCTCTAGTGCTTCATGAAATGACAACTGACTAGATTGTTGCCGTTTGATAAAGGTACTGTACATAGCTGTTTGTAGTTGGTCACGATAGTGTTCCAATTTCTCCGTCTCACGTGAGACCTTTTCTTCTTGTCTAGCTACTTTTTCAGCCAGACGTTCAATCACACTCATAGGGTGTCCTCCTTGTCACATTCTAGATTATGATAGCGGACTTGATTTTGTTATCACATCAAAAGTGTGCTCTCGTTTAGGTGGAGGATGATCTCTAATGACTTTTGTTTGGGCTGACTGGATAAGATCTCTTAAAGATAATTCCTTTTGTCGTTTCACAATATCATTCCAATCTAACTTTGTTTCAAGTCCTTGCAATGGTGGTAAATCTTGAGAAAGCGGAAGTCCTTTATCTGACAGTTTCTGACAAAATTCTCTTCCTGCCTCATCGTTATCAACAGCCAATGTTAATGCATTTGAATGAGTTTGGAAGAAGGTTGTCGTCTCTTGTATTGCCTGAAGATAATGACTAAGTCTGCTTGGATTTACTGTATCTAGAAATGCCAATTTCCCCTGTTCCTCTGCTGCTAGACGCAAGGTCTGATAAGCAATCACAGAAAGTTTTAAACCTTCCATTGAAATCAGGCGAACATCGGATAATTGCTTTTGGTAAAGCTGATAATAACTCATCATATCGATAACTGATTCACAAAAAATGAGTCGCTTAGGATTCCCAATATCGAAACTAATACCGACATAGCCATGAGATCCTTTCATGATTTTTTTGAGATAACCTCGATCGTGTTTTTCTTCATTTTTGACGAGACCTTGAAGGCTTGCGGCCTGTAAGGTCCCGTTGTGGTCATAGCTTTTTAACACTAATACGGGCTCCGATTGATAAGTAGCTTGAGCAAGCAATCCTTGTCTGCCAAAGGTATTGATAGTCTGATCACTTAGGCCACGAACATCTTTCAAGTAAGTACGTGCTTGCTGAAAGGGTTCTTCATGCAAATAATATTGGAAGGTTTTATAAGTTTCTTCTATCACCTTAGCTTGTTCAAAGCCTCCAGTTTCAAGGTAAGACAAGGCATCTTTGAAAGACACTCCTGCCACTAACTGTACAAAGTCTATCACATCCCCTTGTATATCTCTTGAAAACCATTTGAAAGTATTAGTATCCGCAAAAATCCGAAAGGAATCATGGTCTGGGTGTTCATAAATGTGTCCTGATAAACGTCTGAAGGAATAACCCAGACTTTCAGCCACATCTAAAATAGCCTTTTGTTTTACTGCTTTAATTCGTGTCATCTTGTCTCCCTATCAAAAAAAAGCAGAAGACTGTCTCCTGCTAGTTGTTCTCACTTGTTGTAGTTCCTTGGATCGTTGGTATGCTGGAATTAGCACCATTTGTGGCTTCTTTCATGTCCTCCAGTTTCCCATTCCAAATGGTCAACTGATTAACCAGGAGCTTGTCGGAAACTTTGGAGTAGGATAACATAACCGTCTTGGTTTCTGTCTGAGTCGTTCGCTGTTGTTGCTCACTCAAATCAGAAACATAGGTCACTTGATAGGTAACTTCCGCAAGTGCAACATTGCTTTCTGTATTGACATAGATACTGGCTGATTCAAATCGGTAGTCCAGCATATAATCTTTATAAACTTGATTGATTGCTTCATTCTGGTGTGATTTTTCTTCTGAAAATGCTGAGTCCGTCATGTAGGGTTTGATACGAGTGTTATTTTCTCCTAGCTGGACCTTTGTATAATATTGTGTGAGAAATTCTTTGACAAGCTCATCTGATAGGACTGTCGCTCTTTCCTCCTGCTTTTCCTTTGTCACAAGTTTATTGGCTTCTGCTCGTATTTGGTTCTCTGTTTGCTTTGAAATGGTTTGTGAGCCAATCGTGTAGCCAATCATGACCATAAAACTGACTGCGATTAAACCTCCTAATCCAATCAGAAATCGAGCTTTCACTTTATTTAACATGGCTTACTCCTCTATTAGTGATAGCTTCATCATATCAAGATTAGCTTGGAGATTTTATCACAAGAAAATATGATTAACTACAAAATATGGTATACTAGTGATAATAAATTGTTATCGATAGGAGATTGAAAGTGAATGATAAAGTAGATTTAGCTGAAATAGAAAAGTTTTATAATGAGCATGAAGTTATCTGGTATAACAGTTGGTATAGATATACTAATAAATCAATTGAATTATTTTTACAGAAAAATTGTAGTTTTTCTAATGATGGAATTATTCTAAATGCAGGATCTGGAGGGAATACTTATGGGCTATCAGGGAACACAATCCATATGGATATTGCTGAAAAAACATTAAGTACAATTTCTCACAAAATTATTGGAAATATAGAGAATATTCCTGTTAGCGATGAGTACTTTGATCATATTATCTGTGTAGGTTCTGTGATAAATTATTGTGATGCTAGCAAAGTAATTAGTGAATTTGAGCGTGTGTTAAAGGTTGATGGTACTTTGTATTTAGAATTTGAACCTAGCAATAGTTTTGAGTATTTTGGAAGTAATAAATTTAAAAAATCCGTTTCTATAATTGAAACGGATTACTTAAAGACTAAACATCGTAATTGGATTTTTTCCATTAAATATATTGAAAACTTATTGAAATCACAAGGATTTCAAATTAATAAAAAACAGCAATTTCATATAATAAGTTCTATTATTCTGAGAATAACAAATAACTACGATCTTGCAGCAAAGTTCACCGGACTAGATAAGATTTTTAAATTTTTTCCAGGAATTCGAAACTGTTCTAGTAATATAATTTTGAAATGTACTAAAATTCACTAGACAGTATCTTTTTTTAGTAAGGATGGGAGTATGCCAACGATTATGCTAGAAATTCCACCAATTATTGGGGTAAAGTTTGTAGTTGTATCAATTCCAAAAAAATTAAATATTTTATAATACACAATGATAATAATTGGAAAAGCGAATATTGATATAAACATAGATGTTAAATTATGGTTTAGTTTCTTTTTAGGTGCAGGTAACTTTTCAACGCTACCTGCACTTTTGAGTTTATCTTTATTAACTTCAATAAACTGCAATGGTTCAGGTAACTCTTCAAGTTTATTTTGAATACTAGAAAAAGTATTTTGGATTTGATTATTGTATCGAAGTCTTTCACTTTCACTAAAAAATGGTGCATACCAATTTACATAGTATTCAAAATATAAAGATTGGACAATTCTAATATAAGTTTCTTTGGGAATTGTCTTTATGTTAGTATTTGAATTAATCATTAATTTAGCTTCGAAGCTGCTGAACTCATTATTAATCCCTAAAGGTAGTGTATGGTAATCAGCGTCTATAGTAAAAAAATTCTCTATTGATAGAATAGTTTTAAATATTTTACTCTCATCGTCAACTTCAACTCCGTTATTCTTATTACTAATTTCACAGATGAAATATGTGACCTCTAATAAATTGGATATAAACATTCTCAGTTCATTTAAATAGCTAAGATAAGTATTATTTTTTCTGTATGCATCTTCAACAGCTATATACTCAATTACGACTGTTTTAGTGGATCTTAAGTATGTACACATTGCTAAACCAATATTTGTATCGTTTAGGAAGAGAGAGAAAAAGTAGCTCTCAAATTCTACAGTTTTATTATCTAACCAATATGTTAGCTCATTTGTGTTTGTTCTAATGTCTGAAGGAGTAACTCTTGAATAAATTTTAACAGAATCAATATAGTCAATATCGGATGATGACTTAATTAACTTAATTTTGTAATTATTTTCAAGATATTGGTTGCTCATTTTCAATCTCCTATCGATAACAATTTATTATCACTATACAAAGCGTCAAAATCAGTCTATAATAGCGTCATTATCGTTAAAGGAGACTATCATGGATTATACTATTATTTCTAACTACTTGGATTATTGTAAAGCTCATAAACGCTTGAGTACACACACCTTGCGGGCTTATAAAAACGATTTAATGCAATTTTACAATTCCAATTACGAATGTGTGGTAAGTTATATTGAAGGTTTAACAAATTCAAACTTAAAGACTAGTACTTTACGGCGAAAAATCGCAAGTTTAAAAGTGTTCTATGGCTATCTTCAATTGAAAAATGTTATTACCGACAATCCCTTTAATCAATTACGGTTTCAATTTCGAGCAGAAAAAACATTGCCGAAGACAATTCCTCACGATAGTTTAAAAATACTATATACCTATCTACAAAAGAAGATTATCTCAGCCAAAACTATTTATCAAAAACAGAAAGCTGAAAGAAATTTGTTAATTGTCTCCCTATTACTTTCTACTGGCATTCGGATTTCTGAGCTGTGCCATATTCAAATCAAGGATATCAATCTCACTGAACAAACACTCCAAATTCTAGGAAAAGGTAAAAAAGAGCGTATGATTTTTATTGGGGATGAACGAACTTTTCAGTTATTAAAAGCTTATATCACTTGTTATTGCAATCATACAGACGATTATTTATTTCCCGGAAAATCCCTAAAAAAACCACTGACAGAACAAAGTGTTCGTTTGCTTCTAAAAACAGCCAAAATACAAACCAGACTCACTACAACTATTACACCTCATATGTTTCGTCACAGCTTTGCTACGATGTTATTAGATAACGATGTCGATATTCGGTACATCCAGCAGATACTTGGACACAGTTCTATTTCGATTACTCAAATATATACACACGTATCACAATCAAGACAAAAAGAGATACTAAGTTCCTATAATCCAATTTCATCTATCTACACTTAATCAAAAACAGACAAAAATAAAAGACTACCTAGAATCAGGTAGCCCTATTTGTATTCCGTAATTCTACTTTTCACGAGGTTGGTCATAAGTCCAAGCACTAGCAGAATATTAAAAATAATAAAAAATCCTGTAAAACTCCAAATACCATTGGCGACTAAATCTTCTGTATAGAGGTATCTCTCAGTAAAGAAGAGGTAGATTCCATAGATTTCTATAAAGACTAATCCACTGATGAGTCCGATAAGAAACAAAGCAGCTGAAACTTTCACAATCCGATATAGGACAAACAACATCAGTCCTATTGCTGCGATAATCAAAAGGCTTTGTAGAATTTGCTCCAACATCTTACACCTCTTTCTAGGCTAATTGCTTGCGATAGTAGTCAGCCTGTCTCTTGTCTAAATCATCTAGTTGGGCAACCAAATCAAGGTATTCCGTCTTTGTCACCTCATCTAAGCTAGGAAAATCATTCTCACGACTTGTGATGATGAGTTCCAGCTGTCCAGTAATTTCACGCCTTGAAAAACTGTAATCAAAGGTCTCATCTTCATACTGTTCCTTTAAAGTTTGGTAGTTTGCCCTATCTTCTGAACTCGTAAAGCCTTGTGACAACCATTCTTCTAGTTGATAACGCATTTCTTCTAGTGTTTGGGTCATGATCTATTCTCCTTTTGTGATTTCTTGACTTCATTTTACCGCGTTCAAAATTATTTGTCAGCCTTTTTTCTTATATCTCAAGTGCTATTTGTTGCTTCTTTTGGGGTGTTGTATCTTCACTAAACTTGGCCAAAGCTGCATCTATCTCTTCAATCTCTGCTTCTTTTTCAACCAAGGGAGCTAAAACATCATACTTAGCCTTTACAAGCTGATAGTCCTCTTCCTTTGGAAAGACTTTTTCAACTTCTACTTTGGCTACTCGTAGTTTATCTTTTAAATCCTTTACCAGCTCTTGCGTCTTTTCTTGGTCATCTATAATATGGTCAATGGCATTACTAATCCGTTGAATGGTTCCCACGTCTGATTTCAAATCAAGGGCGACTGTATATTGATTATCACCTACAATCATCAAAGAAACCGTCTCTGGTAAGGGCTCACTAGGACCTCGTGTCGTCATTTTTAAGTCAAATCCTCTAAAGCTGGCAAGTGTTCTGACTTCCTTGGTCTCTGAGCGGTTATAGGTAATGAGTTTTCGCAGGTAGTCCCCTGCTTCTGCACGATTATCCATTGCTTGATTGTCAAATTTCATGACAAAATCTTGCGACTTTGTTGCCAAAGATTGGACAATATCCTTATCATATTGACTCAACCGTTTTTCCATAATAGGGAGGTGCTTCTCGCAATAGGAAACTGTGTGGCGGTATTCATCTTTTGAGCGATTAAAAGCTCGTTTTTGATTTTCTAAAACTGTCAGTTCATTTTCCAATTCCATTTTGAGTTTGAGGTAGGGGTTTCCAGTTGCCAAGGCCTTAAAGTCAGAAGCTGTCATGGTTTGTTCATCAATGTCTTCAGCTGATCTCACAGGATCTTTTGAGGTCATTATTTGG
Organism: Streptococcus suis; assembly: GCF_002964575.1. Taxonomy (GTDB): domain Bacteria; phylum Bacillota; class Bacilli; order Lactobacillales; family Streptococcaceae; genus Streptococcus; species Streptococcus suis_R. The sequence goes on from NZ_POQQ01000026.1 coordinate 180,956, forward strand.
GTGATATACTTGAGTTTATTCTCCTGTGTCTGCCAAAGATAATTGTCGAAGCTCCCTTTGGTAATATAGTGATAAATATCTACCTCCTGGTGCATGTTTCCCTGCCGAATCAGTCGTCCATTTCGCTGGACAATGTCTGAGGGTCTCCAAGGAACATCTAAGTGGTGAACAGCTTTCATGCGTGATTGCACGTTTAGCCCCGTTCCACCTTTTTCAGTCGAAGCCATGAGAATTCGTACTTCCCCACTATTGACCTTGCGTGAGAGAGAATTTTTCTTCTCATCGGTATTGGCATCGTGTACAAAAGCAATCTGATCTTTTGGAATCCCTCGATCGACAAGCAAGTCCTTAAGTTCATTGTAAACATCAAATCCTTCTTCCTTACTTTTAGGCGTTCCAATATCAGAGAAAATCATCTGAGTGGCTCT
>NZ_POQQ01000027.1 GCF_002964575.1 Streptococcus suis
TGAACTGCTCCCTGTCAAGTGGACAATGAAATAATAAAAGATTAGGCGACGGCCTTGTTCCTCATTTCAAGAGGGGCAAGGCCGTTGTTGCGTTCTTGAAATCGTTGATGATTATAAAAATAGATGTAGGCATCAATATCTGACACCAGCTCCTCAAAAGTCTTATACTTCTTCAAATCATAGCACTCCGTCTTAAAGTGCCCAAAGAAGCTCTCAATTGGTGCGTTATCAATACACTTACCAACACGAGACATGGAGCGGGTCATCTGATACTTGGTCGTTAAACGGTAATAATCTTTCGAAGTATATTGTGAACCTCGGTCGCTGTGAATCAATGGTGTCGCTTCAGTATTAACTTTTCGGGCTTTACGAAGTGTTTCTAATACCAATTCATTATCATTCAACTGACCGACCACATAAGCGACAATTGAGCCGTCGTAGAGGTCCTTAATAGCACTCAAATAGGCCTTACAACTGAGACCGTACTTCAAGAAAGTCACATCTGTACACCATTTCTGGTTGGGGGCAGTTGCTGTAAAATCACGATTGAGAACATTGTCCTCTACATTGACAAAGCTAGTCTTGGTACAATACCCCTTGGCTCTTCTGATAATGGAACGAATACCTAGAATGTGCATCAAGCGTCGAATCCGCTTCTTGTTGTAGTTTGTTTCAAGCTTGCGATTGACAAATCGAGTCATACGACGATAACCAAGAATACCATTATGTTGGCTATGAAGGTCCTTGATGACATTCATCAATCCTAAATTTTCCTGTTCAGAAGCTGTTTCCTGATGTTGTAACCACTTATAGTAGCCTGAGCGAGATACCTTTAGAATACGGCACAAGTGGCTGATAGAAGCCTCTTCCTGTTCATCCGCATATTCTTTAATCGCTTGGAAGGATTCCAGGTGGCGACCTAGTCTTACCATTGGTTTCGTCGATTGATTTCTTCTAACTTTTTTAGCAGGCCGTTCTCCATTTCAAGATACTTAATCCGTTCTTCCTGTTGCTTGATTTTTAGACGTAACTCTTCTTCCGAAGTCAGATTAGGCTTGCTTTCCAAACCTTTTCCACGACGGTCGAGGAGGCCGTTAGAACCGTCCTTCTCAAACTTTCTGACCCACGAATAGACCTGTTGGTAGGAAACCCCATACTTCTCAACAGCCCCTTGGTAATCTTTCTCGTGGGCAAGGGTAAAATTGACAATCTCAACCCGTTCGTCAAATGTTGTCTTGCGTCCTTGTTTCATGCGACTCATTCCTCTACTAGTAGCTTTCAATTCTTTACCACTAGTATAACTTTTTATCCATGATCTGAGAACACGAGGGTCAGAAATTCCATATTTTTTGGTCAGAGCTTTGAGACTTCCCAAACCATCAAGATAGTCGGAAACAGCTTGTTCCTTTAGTTCCTTACTATACTTCATCCAGCGACGGCTTTCCTCTAGCCCCTCAATACCAGTTTCTTTGTACTTCCGAACCCAGTTCGATAGGGTGTCTTTAAACACACCATGGTGCCTAGCTAACCAGCTAAGTGATTTCCCAGCTTCCAAGTGGAGTAAAACAATTTCTAGTTTCTCAGAGACAGACTTTGGACTTCTTTTGGACATAATAAAACTCCCTTTATAGTTTCTAGTGAAAATTTTTGTTTTTTCACTGTCCACTATAAGGGGAGTATATCA
>NZ_POQQ01000028.1 GCF_002964575.1 Streptococcus suis
GTCCGTGCTAACTGGTCTAACTCTTCACTAGCTTGTACAGGATCAGCTTCGTAAATCTTAATATCTCTCTCAAATCCATACTTGTCCGTTCTTCGTGAATAATTCTTGAATGAATACACAACACCATCTGGCTTTATCCACTGATCAGAATCTTCTAGATAGGTCCAATTTTCAGGATTGGCATCACTCTTCTTGTAGCTTTTCTTCTGCTCTTTCTGATATGTTCCGTAGGGAATCAGAGGCGTTTTCTCCAGGTCATCAAGGATAAAGCTATAATTTTCTTCACTACCATAACCTGCATCCGCGACAATGTGTTGAAAGAGTTCTAAGGTTTGGATGGATTGAAGAAAGGGCTTGAGTGTACGAGTGTCAGTTGGATTCGGATACAATCCGTAAGCTAAGGCAAACTGGTTGTTTGTACCAAGTTGAAGGTTGTAACCGGGTTTGAGCTGACCATTCTTCATA
>NZ_POQQ01000029.1 GCF_002964575.1 Streptococcus suis
CCTGCACGGTTTTCAGCATCAACAGCTGCTTGACCTGCCTGATTCCGCTTTTCAATGGCTTCGTTATCTGCATTTGCCTTAGCAAGTCCAGCTTCATTTTCTTTTTGAATGGCCTGATTTTTCGCAACAATATCATCTGCCTTAGTTTTCTTTGTTAGATAATCCGCTACAGCTTGTTCGTTAGTTGATTGAATGGTTTCAACAGCCTTGCCATAGTTTGTATAGTCAAGTACAGATGTCCCATTTCCTGATGAAACTACTTGTTCAATTACTGTCACATCAGCATCTGCATACTGAGATTTTAGGTCATTGACTTTGGCTTCAACCCAAGTATTTGTCTCTTTACCAATTAGATTGGCCCCTTCGTAGGCCTGTGTCAGCTCCTTATTTTCTTGTTCAATGCGAGCTTTTTCATCCTCATAAGCTGCTTTGTCAGCTTTGTAGGTTTCAGTAACTTCGTTGATAGCCGCAACTTGGTTTTGGGCATCTGCTTCTGCTTTTGAAATTTGTTGGTTGGTCTCTGACGCAGAAGTTGTATTTCCTAAATCCATTGGACTATCTTCAACCGTAGAAACACCTTCAGCCTTGGCCACTTCAGCTGCTTGTGTTACCGTATCATGTGGTACGGTGACAGCGATTGCACCATTAGATTGTCCAGTTAACCCTAAACTTTCAGTTTGTTCAGATACAGGGTTTGGTTGTGCTTCTGGTAAATTCGTGGCTGGATTTTCCGTTCGTTGAATGGTGGTGTCAACTGATGATGTGACTTCGTCTGCATGTGCAACCGTGCCTCCCCAAGCAACAACAGCCGTCACCATGGTTCCAAGGGCAACGGAACATAGAGTGCGATATTTTTTACTCTTGCGAAAGACGTGTTTCTCGCCTTTTTCTTGATTGACAAGAAAGTGATGATTACATGTTTTGGTCATAAATAGTCCTTCTTTTCTTTTATTCTTTAGCAACAAACTGTCACTCTTTCCTCATCATAAAAAAGAAGGCTTGATTTTGTTATCACAATAAATTGAGGGAAAAGAAAAAAGCCACCCATAAAAGTGGATGACCTGATTATCAGGATATCAATTTTTACATTAAGACGGCCAATTAACCTTTCTAACTTTAGCAGTCTTAAAGCGTTTCTTGTCAACAAGTTTCAGCTCTATTTCTCTACAATTTGTAATTAAGGTGTCGTTGATTTTAAGACTTCTTGGAAAGTATTGATTTCCTTGTTCATGTGATAATTCAACGGTATAACTAATACCATTACTTAATTTGAAGACCACAAAATAAATATTATCTCTTCTAAATCGTTTACCAACTTTTCTATTCAAAATACCATCCGTTGTATAAAATTTACATTCCATCACATGTAACATTTGATAAAGTAGTAATGTGCCAACGATTTTGAATTTATTTTCGTTAAACCATCCATTATCAGCCTTATTTAGACGCTGCAATGTCCAATCATCCTTTAATCCTTCAAAAATACTCCCTGCATTATTAGTTGGTAAATTGACATGATGATCTCTTGATAATCCTAATAGATGGGGAATAGAGGAATTTGGGACGGAGAGAACAATTTCAGGATAGTTCTCCATATTTGTCTGATAAACGTATTTGTACTGAGAAACATATTTCTCAATAGTATTGGCCAAACAAGACATATCGACATTGAGAATATCAATCTCTCCATCAAAGGTCTCGAGCCATTCCAAAGTATATGTCATTTTATTTTTCTCCTAAAAAAGAGAAGGAAGCAGGTGCTTCCTTCTCTTCCACGTATTGAGTTTCACCTCACGCTAGATATGCCCTATCTATTCCTCAAGGGTAGGCAGTCCTGCTATTCTTTTTCTCAACAAACAGTTTGAACTGAGTGCGGAGCCCACAGGCGGGTGCAGACCATATCCACTAGCCCACAAGTAATTTATAATCTTTATTTACCCTTATTATACGGGATAATTCCTTATTTGTCAACACCTATGTTCACGCTTAAAGTTTAGATGAGATGACCACTTTGTCCCAAATATCATACAACATTTAGGACAAGAAGACAAGTATTCTAATATTTTTATTTCGTCGTATAAGCAAAACTCAAGCTACTATCCACTCCAGATAATTTACGGAAGGTGTAGTTGGGATTGCCATTGTAATTGGTTTCGGAGATAAGGAATGAGCCATCTGGGTAGACTTTTTCGACGAAAGCCACATGACCGTATTCTGTTGGTGTGCCATGTCCTCCTCCCGCAAAGGAAAGAATAGCTCCTGCTTGTGGACTTGTCCCTGTCTCTCCACCGAGACTTTCGGCTGTACGCACCCAATCTTGCCCATTACCCATGGTACTGATAATTGGAATCTTCTCACCGTTTTTACCTTTGAGTTTTAGCCCCAGTTGGTTGATACGGGCTGCGACTCCCCAAGTACATTGGCCGAAAGCGTAACCCATCCCGTCACCACCTCCTGGAATAGAGTTTTCAAAAAGGTCTCCTCGTACAGCTTCAAGTGCTTTTGGATCACTTTGTGCTGTCCCACCGTTAGGTTGACTAAAGCCTTTTTCAATTTGGTAATACCACTCACTTGCTCGTGTTTGACGTTCAAGTAGCTTATCTCCACTATTTCCTTCCCAGTAAATGAGAAAGAGTTGGGCAAGACTAGCTGGACT
>NZ_POQQ01000003.1 GCF_002964575.1 Streptococcus suis
TCCGATCTACGAGTACCAAGATGACAAGTATCAAACACAATAACCGAGATTTGACAGAAGAGGAGTATTTGGAAGTTCAATACCAGCATATTGATCAAAGCAAATCTGGAGACAATATTTATATCAAACAGGAAAATCTAAAAGAGGTTTATCAGACCTTGTTTGGTAAATCCTTAGCAGAATACAATGCCAAACAAAAACGAAAAGACCGAATGATTAGTGATTACTATCAGCACGTCAAAAAATCTAAGACCCTGGACTTGCAACGTGAGTTCATTGTAGGCATTGGAAATAAACAAGATTGGGATAGATTGAAACCAGGAGGG
>NZ_POQQ01000030.1 GCF_002964575.1 Streptococcus suis
AGGCTTTAAAGGCTTATGCCAATGCCAAAGGTGTTGAGTTTGTTGGGGATATGCCGATTTATATCGCGGCTGATTCTGCCGATATGTGGGCTAATCCACATTTCTTTAAAACGGATGAAGAAGGCAAACCGAGTGTGGTTGCAGGATGTCCACCAGATGCCTTTTCGGAAATTGGTCAGCTTTGGGGCAATCCGATTTATGATTGGGAAGCGATGAAGCATGACGGATTTACTTGGTGGGTTGCTCGTTTACGTGAATCCTTTAAGATATACGATATGGTAC
>NZ_POQQ01000031.1 GCF_002964575.1 Streptococcus suis
TATCTTTCTCAAAACCATTCTGCTCCGTTCTTCGTGAATAATTCTTAAACGAGTAGACAACCCCATCTGGTTTTATCCACTGGTCAGAATCTTCTAAGTAAGTCCAGTTTTCAGGATTGGCATCACTCTTCTTATAGCTTTTCTTCTGCTCTTTCTGATATGTTCCGTAGGGAATCAGAGGTGTTTTCTCCAGGTCATCAAGGATAAAGCTATAATTTTCTTCACTACCATAACCTGCATCCGCGACAATGTGTTTAAAGAGTTCTAAGGTTTGGATGGATTGAAGAAAAGGCTTGAGTGTACGAGTGTCAGTTGGATTCGGAAACAGTCCGTAAGCCAAGGCAAACTGGTTGTTTGTACCAAGTTGAAGGTTGTAACCGGGTTTGAGCTGACCATTTTTCATATGATCCTCTTTCATTCTCATGAATGTTGCATCGTGATCCGTTTTAGAGTAGGAGTTTCGCTCTTGTAGAATCTGCTTATCTCGTTCGTACTTCTGTTTCCGAACAAGACAATCCTCTTTCAACTTTCTCTTTAGTTTCTTAATTCTTCTCCGTTTCTGTCTGTTGGCTGATCCACCTTTAATGGATTTAGGCTCTTGTGAGATAGCTTCTTCCACCTCATCCAATACTTGTTCTGTCTCATGTAGGAGTTGTTTGAGTCCCTCGCTAGTGAGGCATTCTTCCTTGGACAAGGCAGTATTCACCCCTTCTTGAACTAGCTTGTCATAAAGGGCAGAAATGTTTCCGTTCAAGGCATCTTCATAGCGTTCAACGGCCTTTTTCCACGTGAAAGAATACTTGTTGGCATCAGCTTCTACCTTGGTCCCGTCAATGAAGAGAGCCTCATCTTCAATCAATCCATTCTCTCTGAGGAGGAGAGTGAAGTAGATGAAGGCAGATTTGATGAGCTGATTGGCGTGTGTGCTAGCCCGAAAACTATTTATGGTTCGATAACAGACATAGGTATCCTGACTCAGCCATTTCATGGGGATAACTTCTTCATTCATTTGAACGATTTTTCGACCAGAGAATACCTGGCGAGCATAGGCGAACAGGGTCATTTTGAGCAACATGGCTGGATGAAAGGCTGGACGACCAGTATGGGA
>NZ_POQQ01000032.1 GCF_002964575.1 Streptococcus suis
TTAGTCAAAGAGGAATTGACAAGTAAAGAGGGAGCCCGCATTTATGCCAAACGCAAGGTGGATGTCGAACCTGTATTTGGTAGGATGAAGGGTGTTTTTGGCGTGCGCAGAGTTCATGTCAGAGGTCAAAAAGTGGTTGAAACCGAGATAGGCTTCCTCCTAATGAGTATGAATCTCACGAAATTGGCTAAGAAATTAGTCCAAGATAATAGAGATAAAAAGAAAAACACAGACAGTTCGGCTGGATTTCATCAAAATCAGCTCAATCTGTCTGTGTATTTTTTAGTTATTGGCTAGTTATTGGCTAGTTTTTGCCCAGCCTCTTTCTTTGTTTATTTGATTAAGCCAAGATCGTATTTCATTCCCAAAATTCGTTTGACGGATTGGTCAATCCGATCCTCTGTAATTGTACCAGCCTTTACTTGTTCGACAATATAAGGTATTTGACTGGCATAACTTGAAGACAAAATCATATCTGTCCCAGCTTGAATAGTTTGCAGGGCACCTGTATTCTGATCGACGAATTGTGATAGGCCCAACATATCAAAATCATCTGTCATAATGACCCCTTGGAAGCCAAGCTCAGAACGTAATAGTTTGTTGATTTCAGGTGAAATAGATGATGGGACATCATCAATAGCAGGTACAATATTGTGACTGACCATGATGGAGTCTGCACCTGCCTCAATACCAGCTTTAAAGGGGAGAAAATCATTGGCCCGCAATTCTTCTAAACTTCGATTGTCATAGACCAAATCCGTATGCGAATCAGCATTATTCCCGTAACCTGGGAAATGCTTCAGGGTCGAAGCAAATTGTTCCTGCTTCAAGAGCTGAACCACTTGGCTGATATAGGTTGATGTCACTGCAGCATCTTGCCCAATAGTCCGATCATAAATGAAGGACAACGGGTCGGTAGATAGGTCAGCGATGGGGAAGAATCCCGCATGAATACCTACATTCTTTAATAATGTAGTCTTTGATTTTGCATCTTCTAAAACAGCCTCGAGTCCACCAGTTTGGTACAAATCAAGTGGCGATGCAAAGGGTGTTTCTAATAACTGGCTAATCCGCGTTACCGTTCCTCCTTCTTCATCAGAAGCAATCAATAGTGGTACTTTGGAATTGGCTTGGTAGCCTGCAATCTCTTCCTTGACTTGTTCTAAGGTCTTACCTTCATAATCCCGTGAAAATAAGATATATCCACCAAACTGATAGGAAGAAAGGTCATCCAACTGATTTTCCTCAGGTACACGAGCAAAAATCATCTGCCCAACTTTCTCTTCCAAGGTCATCTGTTGCATATAGTCAAAGATACGCTTATCCTTAGCAGAAATTTCCTGAACAGGTACAAAAGAAGGACTGTTGATAGACTGTCCTTCTCTTTTATTTAGTAGATATAGCAGGGGCAAGAAAGCAAGAATCGACAAACATATTAAAAGTGTTTTTCTAACACCTAGATATTTTTTTACTCTAGCTCTACGCACATTTACTATCCTTTTATTCGATTTAGATAATCTTGATAAGATTCTGTTTCCATCAAAGCCTTGGCATTTTCAACACGTGCTTTTGTCGGTGGCTTGGTTCCCTCCAATGGATAAGGTCTGCCCAGCTCACGCCACTTAAATTCACCCAGGTTATGATAAGGCAAGACTTCAAAACGTTCTACGTTAGACAAAGTTTTAACGAATTTCCCTAATTCAACCAAATCATCATCGCGGTCTGTCAAACCTGGCACTAAGACATGACGAATCCAAACAGGTTTGCCAATGTCCGATAGGTAACGGGCACACTCTAGAATGGTTTTATTGCTATGACCTGTTACGATACGGTGTTGGTCTGAATTGATTTCCTTAATATCTAAAAGAACTAAGTCTGTCACTTCCATCAAGCGATTGTATTTTTCCAAATAACGCTCAGTCGAACGGAAGGTCAGTGCACAGGTATCCAAAGTCGTATGGATGCCTTTTTCTTTTGCTAAGGTAAAAAGTGCAATCAAAAAGTCAATCTGAACAGTAGCTTCACCACCAGATACGGTAATACCGCCTTCCTTGCCCCAAAACATACGAAAACGCATCGCTTCATTTAAGACATCTTCAGCAGTACGTTCTGTCGCCGCTGGATTAACTAGGTCCCAAGTGTCTGGGTTATGGCAATACTGACAACGCATGTGGCAACCTTGCATAAAGACAACAAAACGCACGCCTGGTCCATCTACTGACCCAAAACTTTCTGTCGAATGAACCAATCCTGTGACTTTACGATAATCTATTTCTGTCATAATCTCAACCTCATCACTTTATAGGTATAGTATATCACAAAATTGAAAACGCTCCTATTATTGCATACCGCTGTTTTAGCGAATCTATTTACACTAAGAAAAATTATTCCGAAGAATCTGGAAATCATTGGAGATTGGATAAACACTGAACATCTTTTATCTTCGAATATATATGGAATTCTTTACACTTCTCATTTTCTAATAACAAGTTTGAAAGGAACAGAGGAAAGATTGCAACAGGTTGAAAAAGAGTTCGTCAATATAGTCTTTTCGTTTACTTTTAGTACTCGCTCCAAAGGTTCGGGGAACCTTTGGAGGTTGGAGATAGGGCGAACAAAGTTCGTTACAAAAAGGTTTGGGGAACCTTTGAAGGCTGGAGATAGCGCGAACCAAGTTCGCTTCAAAAGCCGCAGGCATAACTCAATGCTTTCTTATTTCTAGGTGACCAGCTGATGTACTTCGCTTTTTTGTTTTCAGGCTCAGGCTGAAACAGTTCCCCAAACAAGCCTCGCTTTTATATTTTATAGCTCGGGTTAAAACAGTCACTCCCCTGACTGTTTTAATCCACTCCACCGGACTATTCGTATCCCCCAGATTGTTGGAATAATCTAAAACCAGCTACTTAGCAGTAACTGGTCCTTTCTTATTCTTCTGAATCTTCCTCTACAATAGGTGTCATCATCATTTTAAGCTTGGTTACCCGACCATTTTTTACCTTATCATTGATAAAGACTAGATGGTGGTCCTTACTGTCCACCTCAAAGGTAACTTTTTCTTCCTGACTAGGAATGGTGCCGACACCTGTCAAATAATAACCAGCAATAGTATCCACATCATCGCTTTCTAGCTCTGTATCAAAATGTTCATTGAAGTCATTGAGGGTCATACTTCCTTGGACAATATAGGTATTCTCAGCAATTTCACGAACGAAAATTTCTGTCTTGTCCGTTTCATCATCAATTTCACCGACAATTTCTTCCAACAAATCTTCTAAAGTCACCAGACCAGCAACCCCACCGTATTCATCCAGTAAGATAGCCATCTGATTTTGGCTATTTCGCAATGATGTCAACAAATCATCCACAAAAATCGTTTCCGGAACAAAGAGTGGCTCCTGCATAATACGGCGAATATTGAGATTGTCAAAGCCATTGCTAAATGCGGCGGATAGAATTTTCTTGGTATGAATTAGACCGATGACGTTATCCTTATCTCCTTCATAGACTGGAATCCGAGAAAAATTCTGTTTGAGGATGGCCGCCATAATGGTTTCCGTATCATCTTCAATATCCACCATGAAAGCATCCGTACGGGGAACCATGACCTCACGCGCCATCAACTCATCCAGAGAAAACACGCCCTGCAACATCTCAATTTCTTCCGCATCCAAGGTCTGCTCACTCTTGGTCAAGATATATTCAATTTCGTCCCTTGTCATCTGCTCATCCGCATCATCAAAATTCATAGGTGTAATGCGGCTGATGAGATTGGTAGCGGCTGACAAGAGCCAAACAAATGGGCTAACAATTTTTCCTAGGAAAATAATCACAGGTGCAGTGACCACTGCCAAATTTTCCTTCATATTCATAGCGATTCGCTTGGGATACAATTCCCCAAGCACGATGGACACAAAGGTCAGCATAGCCAAGGCCAGCCAGTAACCTGCTGTTTGGGCTGTTGTTGAGTTCCCCATCCATTTGGCAAAAACAGCTCCCAAATCATTGGCCAAGCTGGCACCAGAGAGGATGGAAATAAAGGTAATCCCTACCTGAATGGTTGAAAGGAAATTATTGGGATTTTCTAAAACTTGTAATAAGCGAATATATTTCTTCTCACCGTCTGCTGCCTTTTGTTCCACCCGTGAGCGATTGAGGGATACGAGAGCCATTTCTGATGCTGAAAAGAAGGCATTGAACAGGGTCAATAAGAATAAAATTAACAGTTGTAAATAAATGGTCTGACTACCAGGGTCTTCCATGATGTTCTCCTATAATAAAATTTATAACATTCCTATTATACCATAAAATCCAAATTTTAACATATTTCTTGTTACAAATACTCTCTCTTGCCCTTTTATGTTACAATAATCAAAAGGAATAGGAGAGTGACTATGGTTATTTCAATGAAAAATGTCCATTACAAACGACAGGGGAAAACTATTTTAGAAGACATCAACTGGGAGTTTAGAAAGGGAGAGCGTTGGGCTATTTTAGGCCTTAACGGTGCTGGAAAATCTACACTTCTTCGCATTTTAATGGCTGAGTTTTGGAAGACATCTGGTGACTTGACGGTTCTTGGAGTGGAGTTTGGTAAGGGAGATATTCCTAGCCTTCGCACTAAGATTGGCGTCGTAGGCTCATTTCTAGCCGAACGATTTCCCATTGATTTGACAGCTGAGCAGATTGTCTTGACTGGAAAATACAAATCCTCCATCCTTTACCGTGAATACGGTCAAGCTGAATTGGATGAAGCCATAGACATGCTCAAAACCATCAAAGCTGACCACTTGATCGGTCGGACCTATGCTAGTTTGTCACAGGGTGAACGCCAACTCCTGCTCATTGCCCGCAGTTTGATGGAAGAGCCGGCTATTTTGATTTTAGACGAAGCAACTGTCGGCTTGGACCTGCTAGCCCGTGAACGCCTGCTCCATCACATCGACCATATCTGCCAACTCCCAACGGCTCCAGCTATTATCTACGTCACCCACCATGCAGAAGAGATTGACAACAATTTTACCCATGTCCTCCTGCTCAAAGACGGCAAGGTATTGGCACAGGGTCCCAAAGAAGATATCCTGACACCTGAACTCCTCAGTGATTTTTATGGTAATCAGGTAGAATTGATTGACTTGGGTGAGGGAAGATTGTTTATTAAGCCCATATTATAAAAAATAAATCCAGCCCTAGTTTGAGCTGGATTTTAATCGTTCCACCATCACCAAAAATGGTGGGGTATTGACTTGGTTAAGCGGTTTGTAGAGCATGGCCGTAAAGACAGTCTGGTCTAGCTGGCTGACAAAGTCTAAGACAGCATCCTTCTCAACCGCCCCACCCTCATGTCCATAATAAACCATGATGGCTAGGCGCCCCCCAACAACCAGTCGGTCAAGAACTTTTTCAATAGCTTGAAGGGTGGTTGCAGGCAGGGTGATGACAGACTTATCCGCCGAAGGAAGATAGCCCAGATTGAAAATGGCTGCCTTGCACTCCTCCACATACTGGTCTAGGTTTTCGTGTCCAGTCAAAACCAATTGGGCATTGGTCAAGCCAGCTTTTTCTAGTTTTTCAGCCGTTGTGGTCAGGGCTTGTTCCTGAATATCAAAGGCCACCACTTTTCCTGCTCGCTGGGCTAAAAATAGTGTGTCATGGCCATTTCCCATCGTCGCATCAACCGCTAGGTCCTGGTCGGTTAAAATTTCATCTAAAAAGGCATGAGCCATGTGTAAAGGTCTAAGCATTTTCACTCCTTAAGCTAATAATCTTACATAATATTCGGTCAAGGTGGCTTCGTCCACCTTTTTGCGTTGCTGCAACCACCAGCTGACCGTCTCCACAAAAGTGGTCACAACAAAATGCACCAGCAAATCCTCTGGAAGATTCCCCTTGCCCTGCATGTAGTCCTCAACCACTTTTGGAAAAATGTCGTGTTTCAACTCCGCTTCCAGTTCTCTTAGAAAATAGGCATTGCGGGACAATAAAAGGCTGGCAACTCGGTCTTGATTGGTCCGAAAGTGTTTGAAAATATGGGCCAACAAGGTCTTCACATCCGCATCTTCACGACCTGTAAATAAGTGGTGAAAGAGGTCATGACAAAGTTCTTCTAATAAAGCTTCCTTACTGGCATAGTGGGCATAGAAAGTGGAACGCCCCACATCTGCCAGGTCAATAACATCCTGCACGCGCATCTCGTCATAGCCCTTATCATTTAATAAGGTCAAAAAAGCCTGAAAAATAGCTCTTTTTGTTTTTGCAATTCGTCTATCCATTTTTCGTACATTTCAAACAATTTGTTCAGAAAAAGACAAACCGTTTCTCTTGTTTCTAGTTTTTCGGCTCATTACAGTACATAATAAACCTATAAACAGTATAACACAGAAAGGGAATCTCATGTCATCTTCTAAAAATACATTTATCGCTTTTCTCCTCAATCTCAGCTTTTCTATCATCGAGTTTATCTTTGGCTGGCTCTTTGGTTCTAGCGCTATCTTAGCAGATGCTGTTCATGATTTGGGTGACGCTCTCGCCATCGGAAGCTCTGCCATCATGCAAACCTATGCCAACAAACCTGCTGACAAGAACTATCCTTTTGGCTACAAGAGATGGAATATTTTGGCCGCTCTCTTGACTTCTAGCATTCTGATTATCGGCTCCAGCTTAATCCTTGTGGAAAACATTCCCAATCTTTTCCATCCCCAGCCTGTCAATCAAGCTGGGATGCTGGCACTTGGGATTATAGCTGTCATCATCAATTTCCTTGCTTCCCGTATTGTAAAAAATGGCCATAGCCATAATGAATCCATTCTCAGCTTGCACTTTTTAGAGGATATTTTGGGATGGCTGGCGGTCATCCTTGTTTCCATCATTCTTCAATTTACTGATTGGTACTTTCTAGACCCACTTCTCTCGCTCTGTATTGCTATCTTCATCCTCTCCAAAGCCCTGCCAAAAGCCTGGAACAATGTCAAGATTCTACTTGAAACAAGTCCGCAAGGAGTAAACCTTGAAGAAGTGAAAGGAGTCCTCCTGGCTCTTGAAAATGTCCACGAAATCACTCAACTGAATGTCTGGACCATGGATGGATATGAACATTGTGCGACTGTGACGGTCAAACTGACAAATCCTGCTGTAACAGACAAGACCAAAGCAAAAATACGGAATTCTCTTATCACCTTTGGTATTATCCAAAGCACCATCGAAATTTTGTAAAAAATTTTAAAAAGCTTCACATTTTCCCTGCCCAAATACGAATAAATAGGTATGAAGACAATTATCCTATTTTTCCTTGGAGCTTCTATCGGCTCCTTCTTGGGTTTGGTCATCGACCGTTTCCCTGAACAGCCCATTATCGCCCCCTCTAGTTACTGTAATGCCTGCAAGCGACGGCTCAAGGCCTGGGATTTAGTTCCTATTATTTCTCAGCTTTCCACAAAATCTAAATGCCGTTATTGTAAGTCTAAAATACCTTATTGGTATCTGGGACTGGAGTTCTTAGCTGGCCTATTGGTCCTGCTCTGCCATTTTCAAATTCTATCTCTTGCCCAAACCATTCTCATTTTGGCAGGACTAGTTTTGGCCATTTACGACATCAAACATCAGGAATATCCTTTTGCTGTCTGGCTCGTTTTTACTTTTATAGCTCTGATACTCTCCCAGCTCAACTGGCTCTTCTGTGTTCTTTTGGTTCTGGCCTATCTGACTGAAAAATGGCAACTCAATATTGGTTCTGGCGATTTTCTCTACCTGGCAAGCCTCTCCCTTTTGTTTGGCGTGACCGAAATCCTCTGGATTATCCAGATTAGTTCCATCTTAGGACTGGCTATCTTTTTCATCTTTAAACCTAAATCTCTACCCTATGTACCTTTTCTCTTTCTAGCCAGTCTTATCATTACTATCACCTTTTAAATCGAGCCTGGATCGATTTTTTTGGTATAATAGAAAGAATAAAGGAGAAAGCTATGACAGTTTTTACAGATGACAGTTTAACCCTGCATACCGATCTTTATCAGATCAATATGATGCAGGTCTATTTTAATCAAAAGATCCACAACAAACATGCCGTGTTTGAAGTCTATTTCCGTTCTCAGCCCTTTAAAAATGGCTATGCCGTCTTTGCTGGCTTGGAGCGTGTCGTAGACTACCTCAACAATCTTTCCTTCAGCCAGACGGATATTGATTATCTGACTGAATTGGGCTATCCACAGGATTTCCTTGACTATTTGGCAAACCTTGAAATGAACTTGACGGTTCGCTCTGCCAAGGAAGGCGACTTGGTTTATGCCAACGAACCTATCATGCAAATTGAGGGCCCGCTTGCCCAGTGCCAGTTGATTGAAACAGCTATCCTCAATATCGTCAACTACCAAACCCTGATTGCTACCAAGGCCCGTCGTATCAAGGCAGTCATTGAAGATGAGATGCTGATGGAATTTGGAACCCGTCGTGCCCAAGAAATGGATGCTGCTATTTGGGGGACTCGTGCAGCCTTTATCGGCGGAGCTTCTGCAACATCCAATGTTCGAGCTGGAAAAATCTTCGGCATCCCTGTCGCTGGTACCCACGCCCATGCCCTTGTTCAAACCTACGGAGATGATTACAAGGCGTTCAAGGCCTATGCGGAAACCCATCATGATTGTGTCTTCCTAGTGGATACCTATGATACCCTACGAATCGGTGTTCCTGCAGCCATCAAGGTTGCCAAGGAAATGGGCGATAAAATCAACTTTAAGGGCGTACGGATTGATTCAGGCGACATGGCCTATATTTCCAAAAAGGTCCGTCAACAGTTGGATGAAGCCGGCTTTACGGAAGCAAAAATCTACGCATCCAATGACCTGGATGAAAATACTATTCTCAACCTCAAGATGCAAAAGGCTAAAATTGATGTCTGGGGAGTGGGGACTAAGTTGATTACTGCCTATGACCAACCTGCCTTGGGAGCTGTCTATAAGATTGTTTCCATTGAAGATGAAAATGGAAAAATGCGAGATACCATCAAACTGTCTTCAAACGTTGAAAAAGTATCAACGCCAGGTAAAAAACAAGTTTGGCGAATTACATCCAAAGAAAAGGGCAAGTCTGAGGGCGACTATATCACCTTTGCGGATACAGATGTCAGCCAAATGGACAGCATTTATATGTTCCACCCAACCTATACCTACATCAACAAGACCGTGGAAAACTTCGACGCCCGTCCCCTTCTCATTCCTATTTTTGAAGAGGGCAAACAGGTTTATGAACTTCCAAGCCTAGCGGACATTCAGAACTATGCCAATCAGGAATTTGACAAGCTTTGGGATGAATACAAACGGGTCCTCAATCCACAGCTCTATCCAGTTGATTTGGCTCAGGATGTCTGGGATAACAAGATGAACATCATCAACCGCATTCGCAAGCAAAGCCAGGCTAAATCCATTTAAGAAAGGTATGTTATGACCCTACAGGAAACAATCATCAAAGAATTAGGTGTCAAGCCAAGCATTGACCCTAAAGAAGAAATCCGTCGCTCCATCGACTTTCTCAAAGACTACCTGAAAAAACACCCATTTTTGAAAACCTATGTTTTGGGGATTTCTGGTGGCCAAGATTCGACCTTGGCTGGTCGTTTGGCCCAGCTGACCATGGAAGAAATGCGGGCGGAAACAGGCGACGACTCTTACCAATTTATCGCTATCCGCCTCCCTTACGGCGTGCAGGCTGACGAGTCTGACGCTCAGGCAGCCCTAGCCTTTATTCAACCAGATGTCAGCCTAACTATCAACATCAAGGAATCTACAGATGCTATGGTGGCTGCTGTCAATGCAAACGGGCTTTCTATGTCTGATTTTAATAAGGGAAATGCTAAAGCCCGCATGCGTATGATTGCCCAGTATGCAGTTGCCGGCGAACGCAAGGGAGCTGTGATCGGAACCGACCATGCCGCCGAGAATATTACCGGCTTCTTCACCAAGCACGGTGATGGCGGTGCAGATATCCTGCCCCTCTTCCGCCTTAACAAGCGTCAAGGTAAGCAACTTCTAGCAGCCTTGGGAGCAGATGAAAAACTCTACCTCAAAGTCCCTACCGCTGACTTGGAAGAGGACAAACCAGGCCTAGCGGATGAAGTCGCTCTTGGTGTTACCTATAACCAAATTGACGACTATCTAGAAGGCAAAACCATCGACCCTCAAGCCCAAACCATTATCGAAGGATGGTGGAATAGAACAGCCCACAAACGCCATCTACCAATTACTATTTTTGATGACTTTTGGAAATAAACAAATATCCCCTGACGATAGGTGAACTGCTCCCTGTCAAGTGGACAATGAAATAATAAAAGATTAGGCGACGGCCTTGTTCCTCATTTCAAGAGGGGCAAGGCCGTTGTTGCGTTCTTGAAATCGTTGATGATT
>NZ_POQQ01000033.1 GCF_002964575.1 Streptococcus suis
TTCAAGAACTTAGTCAAAGAGGAATTGACAAGTAAAGAGGGAGCCTGCATTTATGCCAAACGCAAGGTGGATGTCGAACCTGTATTTGGTAGGATGAAGGGTGTTTTTGGCGTGCGCAGAGTTCATGTCAGAGGTCAAAAAGTGGTTGAAACTGAGATAGGATTTCTCCTAATGAGCATGAATCTCACGAAATTGGCTAAGAAATTAGTCCAAGATAATAGAAACAGAAAGAAAAACACAGACAGTTCGGCTGGATTTCATCAGAAGCAGCTCAATCTATCTGTGTTTTTTATTTACTGGCTAGTTTTTGCCCAGCCTCGTTATAAGCAGTTATCCTAAAAAGAGGTGTAAGATGTTGGAGCAAATTCTACAAAGCCTTTTGATCATCGCAGCAATAGGACTGATATTTCTTATCCCTTATCAGATTGTGAAAGTTTCAGGTACTTTGTTTCTTATCGGGCTCGTCAGTGGATTAGTCTTTATTGAAATCTATGGAATTTACCTCTTCTTTACCGAGAGATACCTCTATACAGAAGATTTGGTAGCTAATGGAGTTTGGAGTTTTACCACCTTCTATACTGGTTTTAATATTGTCATAATTGGTTTGGGTGTTTTAAGTATAGAAAACAGGAGAAAAAAAGAAAAATCTAGTTGGTTAATGTTAACCAACTAGATTTTTTATATATCAAGGATTTATAGGAAAATTCCTTACTAAATTTTCTATATATAATTCAAACATATTTGCAATCGAAGTGCTTCCTACAGTTTTGAAGAAAGAAATTATTGAATTGCTAATTTTCAAGTCAGTAGATTTTTTTTCTAAAAAATTTAAAACTTCATCAAAAAATAATATACAACTTTTTTCATAGAGACAATCATCATTTATTTTTAAATTTTTTATAGTTTCTAGTGTTGATTTTGCACGTCGCAAATCTTGTCTATCAATATAGAGAATGATCATATTAATAAACATTCTTATTGACTCGTTCCCATAATATCTAAGTGTCGAGTATTTATTCAGATTATAATTGACTTTAGAAAATACGAGTTCAATAAAGTCGTTGTCAAAAATGAACATGGAATTATTGAATAGAACGGTCTCATAGTGAGTCCATGTCTCTATATTAATAAGGTGAGTTTTCAAAAATTGTTCTTCTGCTTCAAAGTGCTTATTTGTCAATCGACCAATTAGTACTGAAATAAGTGCATGAAAAACTTGTTCTTTAATTGTCGATTTTGTAGAGTAATCATCTAAAAGCGTATTTAATTTTTGGGTATTCTTATTTTCAAAGTGAAGTTTTAAGTTCTCCATATCAAGGAATTCTTGAGGTGACTGAAAATTATTACTAATAAAAAGAAATTCATCTACATTAACATTTAAATTGTTTAGAATGTAAAAAAGTTTTTTTGAGGAGATATCAATTTCGTTTTTTACAAAACGGTAATAAGTTTGTCTGGATAAATAGTCACCACAAATCTGTTTTATTGAAAAATTTTTTTGATGCCTAATAAATTCAACTGTCTGGCCGAAATTCATTATAACTCTCCTATGTAACTTATTTGCAACTAGTATATATGATTTGCAACAAAAAATCAATATGATTTATACCACTGGTAATATAGTTGCATAAATAAGTGGAGGTAAAAGCTATGTGGTTACTACTATTATTCCTATAACTAAGTAATGAAATTAGAGGGACGTTCTTATGAAAAGTATAGGTTTTAACTAAAAAAAATGAATTGGATAATGTAAACGATTTATGGTATTTTGTTAAAAGTTCAAAAAATAGATGGATCGCAGGTTCTGCACACTAACTAATTGTTAATTCTTGGACAGGTTGCTTTCTGAAGCAGGTAAGATTTTGGAGGATGAGTGATGATAGTAAAAAATTATAACCTGGTAATCGGGAAAAAAGTTTTATTGAAAGACTCAGAATTATATTTCGAAGAAGGGACAATAAATCATGTAATTGGACGAAATGGTTCTGGGAAATCTCAACTTGCCAAAGATTTTATTTTAAATAGGGGAGGATATTTTTCAAAGAATATTCCGAATAGAACATTGGTTATTTCGAGTTATTCAAATTTACCCAAGGAATTGACGCTAAATGATGTGATAAAAACAGTAAGCTGGTCTTTGTCAACTGAGATTTATCGATTACTAGGTTTAGAAAATGTGCCAAATAATATTCCATTAAAAAAATTAAGTGATGGACAAAATCAGAAAATAAAATTATATATTTTATTATCTAGGAATAAAGAAATTATTATTCTTGATGAAATTACTAATGCACTTGATAAAGCTACTGTTAATGAAATTCATATTTTTTTAAAAAAATATAGTAAAAAACATCCAGAAAAAATTATTATAAATATTTCTCATGATTTGAGTGACATTAGAACATTGCATGGAAATTATTTTATTATTGATAATCAAAGATTATACCGAATTTCAACAGCAGACGAAGCAATAAAGTGGTATATAGGAGAAATTTAATATGTTAAAAACGGAATTTATTAAGTCGTTTAGAAATAAGACATTACTTTATATTTTTTCTTCTGTTATTTTATCTTATATTTTGGGTTATATTTTACCTGTTGGGATTGATAAAGTTAGTAAACTTAGTATAGGTGATTTTTATTTCAGTACTTACACAGTTTTTACCCAGTTTGGTTTTTTGTTATTTGGTTTTGTAATTGTCTATTTTTTTAATAAGGACTATGCTGATAAAACAATTTTATTCAACTTCTTCTCGGGTAACAATTCACTAAAATTCTTTTTTACAAAAGTGACAGTACTCTTATTTGAATTTGTTTTTTCAATTTTTATTTCTAATATTTTAACAGCATTATTACTTAATTTTAGTAGTTTCCATTTTATATTTTCTTTATTGATGTTTTCAGTAATTGTTCTTCAATATATCTTGATTATTGGCACAATTAGTTTAATATTTTCAAATTTGTTAATCTCGTTAGGAGTATCGCTATTTTATTGGATATTATCTATCATTCTTGTTGCCGTAGGAGGTTTTTTTAAATTCGTTGCAATTTTTGATGCATCTAATTATTTATATGTTCTAGTTGAAAAAGTATTTTCTAAAGGAGAGTTTATTAAACTATATGACTTTGTTGTTGTAATACCTTATATACTAATTTTAATTGTTCTAAGTTTATTTGTAGGAGTAATTTCGAATAAAAGATGGCTCAGAAATGGTCTATTATAAATAGAAAAATTTATACTAAGGATTACCTAAATTAGGTAGTCCTTTTCTTTATTGTGATAACTTTTCCAAGTCCATCTTGTTATGATGATGCTATCTTACGAAAAGTGGAGAAGGAATCGGATAAATAGTAGAAATCGCCTGGCAGCATAGAACTTGCTCCCCGCTCTGCTATTTCCCGAACAATGCCGAAAAAATCTCGAAAATTCCTTGCTAAGATGAAGGGCTTGTGTTACAATATCAAAAGCGTAGGTTTTTAAACTCATCCCGTGAGGTGAGAAAGACAACAGGAAAAAATTATTAAGGGCCTATGACTATGTATATTTAGAAAGTCTGGGTCTTTTTGTGTACCCAGAATGGGAGATTTATGAGTACAAAAGCCAATCTTTTGTTTGATGTCCATGAGAAACCAGCCCCGCTTCAAGGGATTTTGTTGAGTTTCCAGCACGTGTTCGCCATGTTCGGTGCGACGATTTTAGTACCTTTGATTTTGGGCATGCCCGTGTCAGTTGCCCTCTTTGCATCAGGTGTCGGGACCTTGATTTACCAAGTGGCGACCCAGTTTAAAGTACCCGTTTACTTGGGTTCATCCTTCGCCTACATTTCGGCTATGGCCCTTGCTATCAAGGAAATGGGTGGCGATGTGTCAGCTGCTCAGACAGGTATTCTCTTCGTCGGTTTGATTTACGTCTTGATTGCTGCACTTGTCAAAGTTATCGGCACTAAGTGGATTGACAGTCTCTTGCCACCGATTGTCATCGGTCCGATGATTATTGTTATCGGTCTGGGTCTTGCCAACTCTGCCGTGACTTCGGCAGGCTTTGTCGCAGACGGCGACTGGAGAAATGTCGTTGCGGCGATTGCAACCTTCTTGATTGCGGCTTTTGTCAATACCAAAGGGAAAGGCTTCGCCAAGATTGTTCCTTTCTTGATTGCCATCATCGGTGGTTATGTGATTGCTATCTTCCTCGGACTGGTTGACTTTACACCTGTTCTGGAAGCGGCTTGGTTTGAATTACCAGGTTTCTACCTACCATTTGAAACTGGTGCCTTCAAATCCTACAATTTCTACTTCGGTCCAGAAATGATTGCCATCTTGCCAATCGCAGTGGTGACCATCGCAGAGCATATCGGAGACCACACGGTTCTCAGCCAAATCTGTGGTCGCCAGTTCTTGAAAGATCCAGGTCTCAGCCGTACCTTGATTGGTGACGGTGTGGCGACTGCCGTATCTGCCTTTATAGGTGGACCTGCCAACACGACTTATGGTGAAAATACAGGGGTTATCGGTATGACCCGTATCGCATCGGTATCCGTTATCCGAAACGCTGCCCTGATTGCCATTGCCTTCTCATTCCTAGGCAAATTTACAGCCCTTATCTCTACTATTCCAAGTGCTGTTCTTGGTGGTATGTCCATCTTGCTCTACGGCGTTATCGCCTCAAACGGTTTGAAAGTCTTGATTGAAAGCCGTGTTGATTTCGGTCAAGTCCGCAACCTGATTATCGCAAGCTCCATGTTGGTCTTGGGCCTTGGTGGTGCAGTACTCAACATCGGTGCCATCACCCTTTCAGGTACAGCCCTCTCAGCCATTGTTGGCATCGTCCTCAACCTCATCTTGCCAAAGGCAGAAAAGGCTGAGTAAGTAAATTTGAAAGAATAGCAGAAAGTCAGCTCCGGCTGGCTTTTTTTGAAAATAGCAGAGCAGCTCAGCTATTTCTCAAATCAGTTGACAAAAGAGCCATTCCTTGATAGAATGGTTAAGGTCCAAAAGGACAAATCTAGCCTTTTCTTGGTTGCAGGTCGCCAACCTGTCACTCGGATTTGGCTCAAAAATAAAGGAGAACGATTATGGCAATCTCAAAAGAGAAAAAAAATGAAATCATGGCACAATATGCTCGTCATGAAGGCGACACAGGTTCAGTTGAAGTTCAAGTAGCAGTACTTACTTGGGAAATCAACCACCTTAACGACCACATCAAACAACACAAAAAAGACCACGCAACTTACCGTGGTTTGATGAAAAAAATCGGTCGCCGTCGTAACTTGTTGGCATACCTACGCCGCACAGACGTAAACCGTTACCGTGAATTGATTCACTCACTCGGACTCCGTCGTTAAGATAGGATATAAAAGCCGTCAAAAACGACTGAAAAATAGGAAACTGCCGTGTCTTCGGACATTGGCAGTTTTTCTTCTTCGCTAGGATTTTAGCTCGCTCCAACAGTCTGGGGATAGACTGTTGGAGGTTGGAAAAGAAGCGAACGAAGTTCGTGTCAACACAGTCTGGGGATAGACTGTTGGAGGTTGGAAAAGAAGCGAACGAAGTTCGTGTCAACACAGTCTGGGGATAGACTGTTGGAGTTTGGAAATGAAGCGAACAAAGTTCGTGTCAACAATTCAGAAAGAGCCTGTTTTTCAGGTTCTTTTTTGTTTTCCCGTTTTCTCATTTTTCCGCGTTTTTAGGTTGTGTAAGGTATTGATTTTTAGTTCTGTTTCTCTTTTTTGAGTTACTCATTCGTTTTTCAACTTATTTTAGCAGAAATTACTTTCTCAATTTCCCACATTTTCCTTCAAATATGATAAAATATGAGGTATGCGTGGTTTTGTGCAAAAGAGAGTGAAACAAGCTTGTTTGATTGTCTTTTGTAGAAAACACGCAAGAAAAATTTCAGAAAAAATAGGAGACAATTCATGTCAAAACAAGTATTTGAAACGGTTTTTGCTGGCAAAAAATTGTTCGTTGAAACAGGTCAAGTTGCCAAACAAGCTAACGGTGCGGTTGTCGTTCGCTATGGGGACTCCACAGTCTTGACTGCGGCGGTTATGTCCAAAAAAATGGCGACGGGAGACTTCTTCCCCCTCCAAGTCAACTATGAAGAGAAAATGTACGCTGCTGGGAAATTCCCAGGTGGCTGGATGAAGCGTGAAGGCCGTCCGTCAACTGATGCGACCTTGACAGCTCGTTTGATTGACCGTCCGATCCGCCCTATGTTTGCGGAAGGATTCCGTAACGAAGTCCAAGTCATCAACACAGTGCTTTCTTACGATCCAGATGCTTCTGCTCCAATGGCAGCCATGTTTGGTTCTTCATTGGCATTGGCAATCTCAGACATTCCTTTCAACGGTCCAATCGCAGGTGTGCAGGTCGGCTATGTCAATGGTGAACTCATCATCAACCCTGACAAGGCTCAGATGGAAGAGTCACTGCTCGACTTGACAGTGGCTGGTAACAAAGACGCCATCAACATGGTAGAATCTGGTGCCAAAGAATTGTCAGAAGACATCATGTTGGAAGCTCTTTTGAAAGGTCATGCGGCCATTCAAGAACTCCTTGACTTCCAAAACCAAATCGTGGCAGCAGTCGGCAAGGAAAAAGCAGATGTGGAACTTCTTCAAGTGGATCCAGAATTGCAGGCTGAGATTGTCGCAGCTTACAATGACGATTTGAAAAAAGCGGTGCAGGTAGAAGAAAAATTGGCCCGTGAAGATGCGACCAATGCCGTTCGCGAGACTGTCATCGCAGCTTACGAAGAAAAATACGCTGAGCACGAAGAATTTGACCGTATCATGCGTGATGTCCATGAAATCTTGGAACTCATGGAGCACGCAGAAGTTCGTCGTTTGATTACAGAAGACAAGGTCCGCCCAGACGGCCGTCGTGTCGATGAGATTCGTCCGCTGGATGCAGAAGTGGACTTCTTGCCAAACGTTCATGGTTCAGGTCTCTTTACCCGTGGTCAAACGCAAGCTCTTTCTGTCTTGACCTTGGCTCCAATGGGTGAAACCCAAATCATCGACGGATTGGACGACGAGTACAAGAAACGCTTCTTGCACCATTACAACTTCCCACAATATTCAGTGGGCTCAACTGGTCGTTACGGTGCCCCAGGTCGTCGTGAGATTGGTCACGGTGCTCTTGGCGAGCGTGCTCTTGAGCAAGTCTTGCCAAGCTTGGAAGACTTCCCTTACGCTATCCGCTTGGTCGCAGAAGTCTTGGAGTCAAACGGTTCTTCATCGCAGGCTTCTATCACAGCTGGTACCCTTGCTCTCATGGCAGGTGGTGTACCAATCAAGGCACCAGTTGCAGGGATTGCCATGGGTCTGATCTCAGACGGTACCAATTACACCGTTTTGACCGATATTCAAGGTCTTGAGGACCACTTTGGCGACATGGACTTCAAGGTGGCTGGTACCCGTGACGGTATCACAGCCCTTCAAATGGACATCAAGATTGACGGTATCACACCACAAATCTTGGAAGAAGCCTTGGCACAGGCTAAGAAGGCACGTTTTGAAATCCTCGATGTCATCGAAGCGACGATCCCAGAAGTTCGTCCTGACTTGGCACCAACTGCACCGAAGATTGACACTATCAAGATTGATGTAGATAAGATCAAGATTGTCATCGGTAAGGGTGGCGAAACGATTGATAAGATTATTGCAGAAACTGGCGTGAAAATCGATATTGATGAAGACGGTCTTGTGGCTATCTTCTCACCAGATCGTGCTGCTATTGAGCGTACTAAAGAAATCATTGCTGGTCTTGTTCGTGAAGCAAAAGTGGACGAAGTCTTCCAAGCAAAAGTGGTTCGTTTGGAGAAATTCGGTGCCTTTGTCAACCTCTTTGACAAGACAGATGCCCTGGTCCACGTTTCTGAAATGGCTTGGACTCGTGTTAATAAACCAGAAGACCTAGTTGAAATCGGCGACATCGTCGATGTTAAGGTCATCAAGATTGATGATAAAGGACGTATTGACGCTTCTATGAAGGCTCTTCTTCCAAAACCAGAAGGTTATGTGGAGCCAGAAAAACGTGAGCGTTCTGACAGACCACGCCGTCATAAAGACAACAAAGAGAAAAAAGATAACAACTTTGGTGAATTCAAATTCCACAAGGTTGAAAAGAAATAAGCTGAGTAGACAAGTTCGGTAGCGGGCTTGTCTTTCGCTAGAAGGAGTGACTATGGGTTGGTGGAAGGACACCATTGAGATTGTAAAAGAAAAAGATCCGGCAGCACGGACGACCTTGGAAGTTCTTTTAACCTACCCAGGTGTCAAGGCCTTGGCTGCCCACCGTCTGTCCCATTGGATGTGGAAAAAAGGCTTTAAACTCTTGGCTCGGATGCACAGCCAATTTTGGCGCTTTTGGACCAATATTGAAATCCATCCAGGCGCCGAGATTGCTTCGGGAGTCTTCATTGACCACGGATCTGGTTTGGTTATCGGAGAAACCGCCATTATCGAATCAGGTGTCATGCTTTACCACGGCGTAACGCTTGGTGGGACGGGCAAGGATTGTGGCAAACGCCACCCGACCGTGCGAAAAGGGGCCTTGGTTTCTGCCCATGCTCAAGTGATTGGCCCCATTGAGATTGGGGAAAATGCTAAAGTGGGTGCAGCTGCCGTTGTCCTAGCCGATGTTCCAGCAGATGTGACAGTTGTCGGCATGCCAGCTAAAATTGTCCGTGTACACGGTCAAAAAGATGAGAAGGTCATTCATGACATGGAAGATGGCCGTGAACACTACACGACTAAGCTTGCGGAATTACGAGAAGCCAGCCACCATTCGTCGCATTTGTAGGAAAGAGGACTGCTTATGCTACTAGAAGAATTTGAAAACACCTCTGCAGTCATTGAACCGACAGATGCCGCTATTCGGGGTGGTGGTGAAACCTGTAATACTTTAATTCTGTCATTTAATGGAGAAATTATTGAGAGAGTTGCCGAGTTAGAAAATGTATATGAGGGTGGAGCTCTTCACAATCTAAATGGCCGATTGCCATGGTATATTTATGAAGAAAGTGGAGTGAGAGTTGGTGTCATGTTAGCCCCAATTGGAGCTTCTATGATTGTTGGGAACCTAGAAGAATTGAAAGCCAAAGGGTTTCAAAATTTTATTGTATTTGGTACTTGTGGAGTACTGGATCGGTCTATTGCTGTAGATAAGATTATTCTACCAAGCTCAGCCTTACGCGATGAGGGAACTAGTTATCATTATGCACCAGCCAGTGATGAGATTAGCTATCATTCGGAACTATTATTGACCATGGAAAAGGCCTTGGATCAAGCAGGAATCGAGCATGTGCGGGCCAAGGCCTGGACGACAGATGCTTTTTATCGGGAAACAGCTGCCAAGGTCAAGCGTCGCCTAGCCGCTGGTGCCATGGTGGTCGATATGGAAGCTTCTGCTATCATGGCCTGGGCAAACTTTCGTCAGGCCAAGGTCTATCAGTTTTTCTACACGGCAGACTATGTGGATCACCATAAGAATGAGTGGGATGCCCGTCGGGAAGAGCGGACTGCTGACAGTATGACCTTTTTTGAAGTAGCCATGGCGATTGCAAGAACATTAGAAAGTACATCATGTTAAAAAAATTAGTAAGACAAAACTGGCCTTATGTGTTGACCTCCATCGGTGGAACAATTCTATGTATCCTTAAGTTTTCCCAAGGAAATTGGCAGCTAGGGATGATTTGGTTGGCAGCGACAGCTTATTGGCTAGTAAAATTGTATCAAAAGTATCAAGTCCTAAAGAATACTCAGAAGTAATGGAGAAGCTATGATTAAAATTTACGATACCATGACTCGCAGTCTGCGTGACTTTGTGCCCTTGGAAGAGGGTAAGGTCAAGATGTATGTTTGCGGTCCGACGGTTTACAACTATATCCATATCGGTAATGCCCGTAGTGTCGTGGCTTTTGATACCATCCGCCGCTATTTTGAATACCGTGGCTATGATGTGACCTACATTTCAAACTTTACGGATGTGGATGACAAGATTATCAAGGCTGCTAATGAAGCTGGTATGACAACCAAGGAACTGTCTGATAAGTTTATCGCAGCCTTCAAGGAAGATGTGGCCAAACTGGGTGTTAAGCCAGCCACCAAAAATCCTCGCGTTATTGACTATATGGATGAAATCATTGATTTTGTGCAGGTCTTGATTGACAAGGGCTATGCCTACGAGGCAGCTGGCGATGTCTATTTCCGTGTGGAAAAGGCGGAGAATTATGCTCGTTTGGCCAACAAAACCCTATCTGACTTAGAAGCTGGGGCTTCTGGTCGGGTTGAGGGAGAAGGTCAACTCAAAGAACATCCTTTCGACTTTGCCCTGTGGAAAACTGCCAAGCCAGGCGAAGTGTCTTGGGAAAGTCCTTGGGGAGCGGGTCGTCCAGGTTGGCATATAGAGTGCTCAGTCATGGCGACAGAGATTTTGGGAGCTACCATTGATATTCACGGTGGTGGTGCGGACTTGGAGTTCCCACACCATACCAATGAAATCGCCCAGTCTGAGTGCAAGACTGGTCAGACTTTTGCCAACTACTGGATGCACAATGCCATGCTCAATATCAATGATGAGAAGATGTCTAAGTCCTTGGGCAATTTCCTGACAGCCCATGATATGTTGGAACAAATTGACGGTCAGGTCTTGCGATTCTTCCTATCGACCCAGCACTACCGCCGTCCACTCAACTACACTGAGAAGGCCGTTTCAGATGCGGAAATCAATCTCAAATATCTGAAAAATACTTATACACAACCTGTGCAAAACTCTGTGGATAAGTCAGCTCTTGAATTACATCTGGTGGCCTTTGAAGCAGCCATGGATGATGACTTTAATGCGGCAAATGGCATTACGGCTATCTTTGACTTTGCCAAATGGATCAACTCAGGCAACTATGATGAAACTGTAAAAGAAGCCTTTGGCAATATGCTCGCCGTCTTTGGTATTGTCTTTGAAGAAGAAGTTTTGGACAGCGAGATCGAAGCCTTGATAGCAGAACGTCAAGTAGCGCGTGCCAATCGGGACTTTGCGACGGCTGACCGGATTCGTGATGAATTAGCGGCTCAGGGCATCAAACTTTTGGATACCAAGGATGGTGTGAGGTGGACACGTGACTAAGGCAGTAGATGTCAATCTCATCAATGGAATTGCCCTGGCTTTTGAAGGGGATGCTGTCTACTCCATGTATATCAGACGGCACTTGATTTTTAAGGGGCTGACCAAGCCTAACAAATTGCACGGAGAGGCTAACAAATACGTCTCGGCCAAGGCTCAGGCAAGCCTGATCTCTGCTCTCTTAGAAGCTCAGCTATTGACCGAAAAAGAGGAAGAAATCTACAAGCGGGGCCGCAATACCAATAGCCACACTAAGGCCAAGAATGCGGATGTGGTGACCTACCGGATGTCCACAGGCTTTGAGGCGGTCTTGGGATACCTGCACATGACCGAGCAGATCGAACGCTTGGAGGAGTTGGTGGCTTGGTGTGTTGGGTTTATCGAAGCTAACCATTAAGAAACCGTCATGACAGAATGAAAGTGAGGCCAGATGACCAGTAAGGATCAATTACAGAAATTATTTCCAAAAGCAAAAATGGTAGCTGAAAAAGTAGATGGAGTAGGCATTCATTTGCCTCTAGCTGATGGGACCTGGCTCGTGATAGCTCAAGAGGATATCACAGAGCGAGAACGGGGCCTGTTGCAGTTATTCTTGGGTGAACTACCCCAGGAGGCAGGTCATCCTTGGGCTCGTTATCTTCAGGGGATGGGCCCCCTTCCACAGGCTCTAAGTAAACTTCAAGTTATCCACGCTCATATTTGGACGGTATCAGATGAAGAGGGGAAGCAAGCTTGGCTGGATATGATGACCAAGCTTCTGCCTAATCTTCAGACCTACTACACGACCAATGGTCAGGACTACAGCTTTATCTTAGACAGCTCCTCTCTATTTGATGTTAGAGAAATCCTAGGTGATACCCTTGCGACCATGGAGTTTGATTTTGGGTTGCGAATGACCTTGTTTCTAGGTCAGATCTGGCCAGCAAGACTGCTGCAATCCTGGCCCATGCTCATTCAGGCAGAACAATCTCTCTTTCAGCACTGGAGATTAAGCCATCATCAGTCTGGTCTACTAACTTTTAGTCAGCTTCATCTATGGGCTGGTCAGATTTATCCTATTATCAGAAGAGGTCTGGGAGATATGATTGCCCACCAGCAAATGGAAAAGGAAATTCAGGCGCTTTGGAAAGAGGGGGCTGTATTAACAAAGGCGGCCCAGTCCCTCTATATTCATCGGAATACCCTTCAGTACCGTTTGGATAAATGGTATGATTGGACGGGCTTGCAATTAAAAGAGTTGACGGATTTAGCTGTTTGCTATCAGGTCATCATGGAACAGGATTTTTAATCTTTTGTGCAAGATGTACAAAAGATTTTTTTATTTTTGTTCACATTGACAGAGAAAAATAAAGCGTTTTCATTTATAATAAAACTATCAAAGAAAGCGAGGATTGAACATGGTTCAATTGAATTTAAAAAACATTTACAAAAAATACCCAAACAGCGAGCACTACTCTGTTGAAGACTTTAACTTGGACATCAAGGACAAGGAGTTTATCGTATTCGTAGGTCCTTCAGGATGTGGTAAATCAACAACTCTTCGTATGATTGCTGGTTTGGAAGATATCACAGAAGGGGAAGCATACATCGACGGCGTTCTCATGAATGATGTGGCTCCAAAAGACCGTGACATTGCCATGGTATTCCAGAACTATGCCCTCTACCCACACATGACTGTATTTGACAACATGGCCTTTGGTTTGAAATTGCGTAAATACAGCAAGGACGAAATCAAAAAACGTGTAGAAGAAGCTGCTCAAATCCTTGGTTTGACAGAATTCTTGGAACGTAAACCAGCTGACCTTTCCGGTGGACAACGCCAACGTGTTGCCATGGGTCGTGCCATCGTTCGTGATGCAAAAGTATTCTTGATGGATGAACCTTTGTCAAACTTGGATGCAAAACTTCGTGTGTCCATGCGTACAGAGATCGCCAAAATCCACCGCCGTATCGGTGCGACAACCATCTACGTAACCCACGACCAAACAGAAGCCATGACCTTGGCAGACCGTATCGTTATCATGTCTGCAACTAAAAACCCAGCAGGCACAGGTACAATCGGTCGTATCGAGCAAATCGGTAGCCCAGAAGAGCTCTACAACCGCCCTGTTAACAAGTTTGTTGCTAGCTTCATCGGTAGCCCAGCTATGAACTTCTTTACAGTTAACCTTCAAGACGGTGTTCTGGTTGGAGATGGTTTCAAGGTGGATCTTCCAGAAGGACGTCGCAAACACTTGGAAGAAAAAGGCTACAATGGCAAATCATTTACCCTGGGTATCCGTCCAGAAGACATCAAGGCTTCTCAGTTGGAATTGGACACTTATCCATCTTCCATCGTAGAAGCAGAAGTGGTGGTATCTGAGCTTCTCGGTGCAGAGACCATGCTTTACTCTAAGGTTGGAAACACTGAATTCGTATCTCGTGTTGATGCACGCGACTACCACAACCCAGGAGATACAGTTCGTTTGACCTTCAACCTCAACAAAGCTCATTTCTTTGATGATGAAACAAGTAAGGCGATTGTCTAACCTTTCTAAAATCGTTCATAAAACACCTGACCGTCGGATGAAAATCTGGCGGTTTTTGGCTAAGAACACATAAATACTTGCAATTGCTTCTTGAATTCTATATAATAAATATAGAAAACACTTACAGGAGGTTCCTATGAAGTCGCTACTGAGAAAAATTCGTATAACGTCTCTTTATATTTTGCTTTATAATCTCATTTTAATCCTCTCCATTTGGCTAGGAAAGGTATCTTCCAAGGAAGAATTTATGATTGCAGTTGCAGGGAATGCGGTCATGATGGGCCTATCTTTCGTGCATTTGCACAACCAAGTATCAGATGAATTTCATGGAAAAATAGAAGAACCGTCGGTTTAAACTGACGGTTCTTCATCTTTATAAACTTCATAAAAATTAACCTTGAGGCGAATAAAGGCTTCCATGTCGTGTAGGAGCTGAAAGAGGGTAGCACGGGTTTCAAATTCTTCTCGGGTTTGCGGCAGAGGGCGCTCGCGGAAGGTGGCATGGAAGAGCTCGATGTCCAGGAGCAGTTCCTTGGCGGAGTTTTCTCGGCTCAGTTGCTGGGCTGCTCGCTCGAAGAGGCTGGACAGGATGACATTTTCTCTGCCTTCCAGTAAACACTTGTTAATATTTCCTGCCATGGTCCGCAGGATTTTGTTTTGTGCGGCCCGCATTTCAAAGTAATGGACCTGGTAGTTGGTTTGCTGGAAGAGCTGGTTGTGGCGGTCTAGATAGACGACTTTGAGGGCCTCGTCCAAGGTCTTATCCAGCTGCGTAATCAATTCTGCCTCGTTTCGTCCGTCGCCGTTGAGCAGAAAGGCTTCAAAGCGGAGGAGAATCTGCTTGAGTAGGTCTTCGACTTGGTCGTGATAGGCCTGGATTTGCTTTTCTTGCGAGGGCATATAGAGGTTAAACAAGAGTGCCAGTCCTGCCCCAATCAGAAAAAGCGCCAGCTCATTTCCCCAAAAAATCAACGAAATATCCTGCTCCAGCAAGAGGTGGGTGACGAGGACGGTCGAGGGAGCGATGCCTGCCTCCCAGTTGAAACGGTAGGCCAGAGGGACGTAGAGGGCCAGGTAGATGCCCAGGGTCCAGATGCCAAAGCCAAAGAGGGCGAAGATCAGGACGGCTATGGTTAGGGCCAGGAGGGTGGAAAAGAGGCGGTTGCGGGCCATTTTGAAGCTGGACTTGCGGGTGTCCAGGATGCTGAGAATGGCGATGATGCCAGCCGCCGTCGCATAGGACAAGCCCAGGGCGGTCGCTAGGTAGATAGCTAGCACGGTAGCAAATATCAGTTTTATCGTTCGGAGGGAGAGAGACATGGGGGCTCCTTTGGTCTTAGTCTTCCTTTTATTGTACCATAAAGAATCAACAGTCACTCCCCTGACTGTTGATTTATACAAACAAGGCAATGATTCCGACTACCAAATAGCAGACCAGTTTGTAGCTTTCGTTGATGAGGATGAGGTTGACAGGGCGTTGCTCAAAGACGTAGTTCTTCAATGAAGCAAGGACCGCAATCACACCCATGCCACCAGCTGCGTGGAGTGGTGAAACATTAAGGGTCTTGATGAAGAAAGTAGCCACAACAGCAGTCAGCACTTCAATCGCCAAGGAAATCATCATTTCCTTCTGGCCATTTTTCCCAGCCTGACGGTCAGCTTCTACCTTGGCCATGTCAATGCCAGAGGCTTCAATCCAAGCATCACGGAAAATCAAACCATACCACAAACCACCAATCGCAAAGGCAATCAGCCCTGCCACAATTCCCAAAATAAGTGTCATACATTCTCCTTTTTGTGTCCGTTTGTACTGATAAATGATAGATAACAGAATACCATGGTTTGGTAAGGAGGTCAAGTTTTTAAGTTAAGTGACAGTGGGTGCCAATTTTCAAGTAACCTATGCTATAATACTCTTATGGAACAAAATGATATCGTATATGGCGTGCATGCTGTGGTAGAGAGTTTGGAGGCTAACACCGGCAACAAACTCTACATCCAGGATGATTTACGCGGAAAAAATGTAGAAAAAATCAAGGCTCTAGCGGCAGAGAAAAAGGTGTCTATTTCTTGGACGCCGAAGAAAACCCTGTCTGACATGACAGAAGGTGCCGTTCACCAAGGTTTTGTCCTGCGGGTCTCTGAGTTTGCCTATGCAGACCTGTCGGTGATTTTGGAAAAGGCAGAGCAGGAAGACAATCCGCTCATTCTCATCTTGGACGGTCTGACAGACCCCCACAACTTTGGCTCAATTTTACGGACCGCAGACGCGACTCAGGTGGCAGGAATTATCATTCCTAAGCACCGAGCAGTTGGCGTGACGCCCGTTGTGGCAAAGACCTCAACAGGTGCGGTGGCCCATGTCCCAATTGCCCGAGTGACCAATCTTAGCCAAACTCTCGATAAGCTCAAGGAGGCTGGTTTCTGGGTATTTGGCACGGATATGAACGGAACTCCAAGCCACAAGTGGAATACAGCTGGCAAACTAGCCCTTATTATTGGCAACGAAGGCAAGGGCATCTCCAGCAATATCAAAAAGCAGGTGGATGAGATGATTACCATCCCTATGAAGGGCCATGTCCAATCTCTCAACGCCAGCGTAGCAGCAGCTGTGCTGATGTACGAAGTATTTCGGAAGAAAATCTAAATGAAAGAGAAAGTTCTCATCGTAGATGGCTACAATATGATTGCCTTTTGGCAATCGACCAAGCAGGATTTTAAAAAGGGAGACTTGGATGCAGCTAGAACAACCTTACTTCGAACCCTGTCTCACTACGCAGCCTTTGAACAGATTGAGGTGATCTGTGTCTTTGATGCCCACCATGTACCAGGTCTTCGCCAGCAATATGACGAATTCAAGGTATCGGTCATTTTTACAGAGGAAGAAGAGACAGCAGATAGTTATATCGAACGACTCAGCGCCCAGCTCAATAGTGACCGTCGCAAGCAGGTTTCCGTTGCAACCAGCGACCTCAACGAACAATGGGTGGTCTTTTCACAAGGGGCCTTACGGGTTTCGGCGCGTGAGTTAGAGGAGAGAACCAGGGTTATCAAGAAGGACTTGGACAAGATTGTGGATCAGGTAGAGCTTTACACCCCGCGCCTCAATCCCTGGTCAGATGGGAATTTTCAAGTTTTAAAAGAAATGATGGAGGAAATGAAAGAGTGACATTTACAATCGTAACCGATTCAACATCGGATTTGCCGGTTAGCTGGCTTCAGGAAAATAACGTAACGGTGCTTGGTTTGACCATTAACTTGGATGGTGTGACCTATGAAACCGTTGGGGAAAACCGCTTGACCTCAGCGGAACTGTTGGAGAAGATGGCGACTGGAGGTCTTCCGACAACCAGTCAGGTTAATGTTGGTCAGTTTGAGGAAGTCTTTGAAGCCGCAGCCAAGGAAGGTCAGGAAGTGCTTTATCTCGCCTTTTCATCTGCTCTTTCAGGAACCTATCAGAGCGGAACCATTGCACGTGACATGGTTTTGGATGCTTATCCTGATGCTGTCATTGAAATTGTAGATACTAAGGCTGCTGCTATCGGTGAAGGCTATCTGGTTATGCAGGCAGCTCAAGCACGTGCTGCAGGTAAGACTCTGGCAGAAACCAAGGCAATCGTAGAAGATTTGGTGCCACGCTTGCGGACCTATCTCTTGGTTGATGACCTCAACCACCTGGTGCGTGGCGGTCGCTTGTCCAAGGCAGCTGCTCTGATTGGCGGTTTGGTCAATATCAAACCTCTTCTTGCCCTCAATGCGGAAGGGAAGTTAGAAGCCATTGCCAAAATCCGTGGTCGTAAAAAAGGGATTAAGGAAATGCTAAACCTGACCTTGGATGGTTTGGATCATTCCACGGTCATGGTTGCCTATACAGGTGATTTGGAAGCTGCTGAAGCCATCAAAGCGACCTTGTTGGAAGATAGCCGTGTGACCGATGTTCTCTTGACAGAGTTGGGTCCAATCATTGCCACCCATACAGGAACAGGGGTGCTAGCTATCCTATCTATCAATAAAGAAGAGAGATAATCTCTTTTCTTTTTACAGAAACAGAAAGCGATTACAAACTAATATCAATTTGGAGGTTCTTATGAAACGCTTGTTGTCTTGTTATGCTAGTGACTTGCTGGGAGCGACCAAGGAGGAGCTCAAGCAGTCCATTCTATCCAGTGAAGGTCGGATTATCATGGGAGAAACGGTGGTAACAGCAGCTCCCTTGATTGCAGGGGTGACCAATGCGGAGATGATGGCTGCTTTTGGTTGCGATCTTTTGGTGCTCAACGAATTAGATGTGTTTCATCCGGAGATTGTTGGTTTTTACGACTGCGACAATCCTATCGCTGAAATCAAGCGGTTGACAGGTCGATTGGTTGGGATAAACTTGGAGCCTGTGGATACTAGTCAGGAAGTTCAAGACCAGCAGGTCTTTTTAAAACCAGGTCGTCAGGTCAGTCCAGAAAGTCTGGGACAGGCCCAAGCCCTTGGCGTAGATTTTATCATGCTGACAGGCAATCCGGCTACGGGTGTATCCATGGCTGCAATTCGCTCTGCTATTGGCCTTGCCAAGGAACACTTTGAAGGC
Source organism: Streptococcus suis (assembly GCF_002964575.1). Classification (GTDB taxonomy): domain Bacteria; phylum Bacillota; class Bacilli; order Lactobacillales; family Streptococcaceae; genus Streptococcus; species Streptococcus suis_R. The sequence continues at coordinate 18,232 of NZ_POQQ01000033.1, forward strand.
CTAATCTTTGCGGGAAAAATGCACGGTGCAGGTCTGGGAGAGTCGGTCGTGGATAGCCAAGCCCTGCTGGATTTTGTGGAGCTGGGGGCTGACGGTGTCCTCATTCCTGCGGTCGGAACGGTGCCGGGTGTGCGGGAGGAAATCGTAGCACCGATTGTCAGTCAGGTCAAGGCGCGTGGGGCTTTGGTTATTTCGACTATCGGGACCAGTCAGGAGAGTGCGGACAGCCAGACGGTGCGGGAGTTTGGGCTCAGCAACAAGCGGGTGGGTTCGGATATCCACCACATCGGAGACGGGGGCTACGGTCGTATGCCTGACCCTGAAAATATCTTGGCTCTGTCCCTGGCGGTCAGAGGCAAGCGGCACACTTATTTTAAAATGGGGCAATCGGTGAGGAGATAGGATTTGGCGTCATTTTTCTGCTATTAAAGCTCGTTTTTTCTATCCTTGCTTTAGGGTGAAGAAAAAATAAAAAAAGTAAAGTAAAATAACTTGACGGAGAACAGTAGTTTTGATAGAATGGTAGACGGTATTGTTTACCCCATTTGAAAGGCCCCGGAACCTTCCAAATACCCGCGGACCGGAACATCCGCCCAGTAAACAAAAACGATTCGTATAGGAGAAATCATGAACAAAACAACATTTATGGCTAAACCAGGCCAAGTTGAACGTAAATGGTATGTAGTAGACGCTACTGATGTACCTCTTGGACGCCTTTCAGCAGTAGTTGCTAGCGTTCTTCGCGGTAAAAACAAACCAACTTTCACACCTCACACTGATACTGGTGACTTCGTTATCGTTATCAATGCTGAAAAAGTGAAATTGACTGGTAAAAAAGCAACTGATAAAGTGTACTACACTCACTCATTGCACCCAGGTGGTTTGAAATCAATCACAGCTGGTGAATTGCGTTCTAAAAACGCTGTTCGTTTGATTGAGAAATCAGTTAAAGGTATGCTTCCACACAACACACTTGGTCGTGCACAAGGCATGAAGTTGAAAGTGTTTGTAGGTGGCGAGCACACTCACGCAGCACAACAACCAGAAGTACTTGATATTTCAGGTCTTATCTAAGGGAAAGGACGTAATCTAAATGGCACAAGCACAATACACAGGTACTGGTCGTCGTAAAAACGCGGTTGCACGCGTACGTTTGGTCCCAGGTACTGGTAAAATTACAGTAAACAAAAAAGATGTAGAAGAGTACATCCCACACGCTGACCTTCGTTTGGTGATCAACCAACCATTCGCAGTAACTTCAACACAAGGTTCATACGACGTTTTCGTTAACGTGAACGGTGGTGGTTACGGTGGTCAATCAGGTGCGATCCGTCACGGTATCGCACGTGCATTGCTTCAAGTAGACCCAGACTTCCGCGATTCATTGAAACGCGCAGGCCTTCTTACACGTGACGCTCGTATGGTTGAACGTAAGAAACCAGGTCTTAAGAAAGCCCGCAAAGCTTCACAGTTCTCAAAACGTTAATTATCAGCGATATATCAACGTTTCAAAGCACTCAAGAGTTTACCTCATGGGTGCTTTTTTCGTGATTTTTTGAAAAGTTCACCTCAAAATTTACCTTATTTTTACCTTATTGCTTCAGAGAGTTTAAAGCAAATTCTCCAACAGCCATTGGAATGATATTTGAGGTGTTGACATAAATCTGAGTTGTCAAGGTGTCACTGTGGGTCAGAGCTTCTGAAATAGCTTCTAAACTCATTCCCGCCTGTTTGGCAAGTGTTGCCCCTGTGTGTCGGAGTTTATGAGGTGTAGCGTGTGTCAGATGTGGGTGACGCTTTTTAACTGTTCGCATTTTGTTATTTAGATAATCTGCGTGCAGAGGTTTATTGATGTTTCCTTTGGTATCTATATAAGTGAAGACGAACTGTTCAGGATTTGTAATGATTCCAAACTTTGCAAGTTCTTGCCTTTGTTGTTTTTTCCAATTCTGGAGAAGTTGAAGTAAGTCAGATGAAATAGCAAAGGTTGTTTTCTTGTTCCCTTTGGTTGATTTCACATCTCCATACCTATCTAGTGCTTGGAGTAATTGAATTTGGGATTTTTCAAAATTAATGTGTTTCCACTGCAAAGCATAAGATTCAGATTTTCGGTCTCCCAAGAAGAAGGTAAGATAAAATAGAACATAGTCTTTAAGCGAAATTTTTTCATTAGTCAAGTCATCTTGGAAAGCCGAGAACCACTCTTGTAGTTGTTCCTGTGTAAGGTAGAGGTCTTCATCTCTCTTTGCTTCCGCTAATTGGATTTTCTTGGTTGCTTTGATACGACGCAAGGTTTTAGCAACTTTATTTGATTCTATATATTCTAATTCCTCTGCCCAATCAAATATGGAAATTACATAGCTTCTCAAGGTCTTGAAATTGGCGTATTCATTAGCTTTAGCAGTCATCAAGTTTAGAATAACTTGCTTGTTCTGATTGAGAAATTGAATAGTGTAATTACCTAGCATAGGTAAAATATGTTTTTTGAAACAAGTTTTTGTATTGGCTATAGTTGACCTGCTTGGGGGCTTTGTAGTTGAAGTGGTCTGTCCTGCTTTATAATACTCCCACCAGACATTTTCGTAAAAATCTTTGAATAGAATGTCTATCTTGCCTAGCCCTGTAAACTCATTGTTCTCAATCTGATTGATTTTTGTTAAAAGGTCTATCTCTGCTTGTCGTGCCTCCTTTTTACTTTTGAAACGCTTATCAAAATAGTTATTATTGACGATACCAAGTGGCATCCGTGCTTCCGTTGGAATATACACTTTTAAGCGATATGTTCCGTTTTTTGTCTTAGTGATAGTCATGATATTCTCCTCTTTTCGAACCAGAAAATATCAAGACAATTATAAAATAAAAAGTTAGATATTTCTAGTTTTGCGAAAGTAGCCATGAGTCGATGGCTTGTTTGTTGAAACGAACTGTTTTTCCGATCTTAATAGATGGAAGCCCTTTGCGAATCCATTCATCCAACGTGTTATTTGAAATTCCAAGGTAGTCACATGCTTGTTTTTTATTTAAGTATGAATTGTCTATATTTCGATGATGAATTTGCTTTTCAATTTCTGATGTAATTAAACTTGAAATTAATGTCTGAATTTGCTTGATTTGATCGTCTGGTAAGATAACTTGCATTTATAACCTCTTCCTATTGATATTTATAATTGAATTTACCATTAGTCATTATGCCACATTGCGGACTCAAAACGGATGATTTTTAGAAATGTATAGATTAATCGTCTGTTTTGTCTTCTGTTTCGGAAGACAATTTTTTTACGAAATGCTGTAATATCAACGTTTTTGAGATTTTATAAAGTTGTAAAATCATATTAAAAACCGTTAAATAATTCTTTTAAATTCAACAATCGATTTAAAATTAATTTATATAAATCAATTTTATAATGATGTTTTCTACGTAATTTATTGTTCAATGAATATATTTTGTTTCTGAATTCTTTTGGAAAAGTTGGAATCTGTACAATATGTAATTCATTCGTGTTGTAAATTTTATGACACCCTAAACCATGTGCCTTTGCGAAATCAAGAGCATCAAACATCAATCGTAGAATGATCAATACATTCCATGTTACCATTTCTGATAAATAAAATGATTCAGAATTAATATTTAATTCTTTCTGACTTTTAGTAATCAAATTTTTTCTATAACGCGATCTATTTTCTTTCGAAACAAATTTAGCATTTATTAGACTAAGTGTTTCTTCATCTAAAACTAGCGGAGTGTTTGTTGAATGTGACACGTTAATCTGTTTTTTCAACAATTCTTCGAATGTCGCACGTGGTTTTGCTTTGAAAATTTTGGATAATTCTCTGTCAGTATTTATTACTGATTGTTCGATTTCTTTTATGAAATTGAAGACTCCACTAGAAACTAATTCTTCTAAGTATTGAATGATTTTCAGATCATCAATTTCTGCTAGAACACAGGTACGAAGAAAGGATTTAATCTTATCTTTTTGCAAAACGGTCTCGAAACGATACACTTCAAAATCTTCTGTTTTTGCTTTATCAAGTTGTCCAAGCTTTTTGGCTTTCTTAGTTTTATTGTAAAGAACTTGCTGATTGTTTTTATAGGCATTGGTCGTCAAACGATCATAATCTTTGTCTTTGATACTTTTTGAAGAGGAAGCAAAATTCACTTTCTTATGTGTCAGACAACGTAGAAGTAATGCTCTTGTTTGCAAATGGAAAGCTGAATGTATTGCCATTGTAAATGCAAGTTCAATTTCGTGGAATTCGCAATGATATATTGTACATGAAATTCCTATTTCAAGTTCCAACAATGACAATGCTCTATTTAATCTTTGATAGATACCTTCGATTGAATCTGTGGATATGTTTAAACCACAGTGGATCAATTCAATACGATAAAAATAACTGCTGTCAAATGGATTTTTTCCCATAAAGAATGAACCAAAAGTAGATGATTTGACAAATAATTCGGAGACAGTACCTGAACTGTCATATTGCTTCTCGATAGTAAAATTGTTATTTTCATAATTAGCTAGCTCGAATTTCTGGTTATTAATGTGAATCTGTCCTTTTACATTAAGAACGACCTTGTCGATGCCCCAGTAGGCATTTGTTACAGAAAAACAACTTTCCATTTCCTTTGCATTCTCATCGTAGATTTTTTGTTTTTCCTCTTCGGACATACCTCTTGTAATTTTTGAGACCATTTTTTCCTCTTTCTTTTTTCGAAAGAATTATGCCACATTCAGAACTTCGTCAGAGAAAAAAATACAAAAAATGACAAAAAATAGAGATAAATTCCAAAAAGAAATTTATCTCTATACTTTCTATTTTTGTTCTACCACTATATCTTCAAGTATATAATTCTCAAAGATAAACATTTCCTCATGAATTGTCTTTTGAATGGATATAGGTAAGGCTGATAAATACACATAATCCCCTATTTCAAAATTTGTTTCATTGACACGCATTTTTGTGCTGTATTGTACTTTGACTCTATTTTCACAGTTATCCTTGATAATCATTTCGATCCAATTCGAATTTGGTTTTAAATGTTTATCAATAACTTTTCCAAAAACAAACATCTTTGCGAAATGGCTTGGATATGCAAAACCGAAGTTAGGCTTTTTATTGAAGAATACCGCCAGTTCAGTCTGCTCTTCTTGGATGGAATCTATAATAATTTCGTAGCTATTCTTTGTATTAATGTTTTCGATATGACCTGATATCGATACCGTCATTCCCTTCTTCAATTGAAATTTTTCACGATTAAAATAACATTTCAAATATGTGTGCTTACGACCGGCGCCGTTTCTGATAAAGAGACCAAGATATGGCACGATATCTTGGTCATTTACTTCAACGATTTTTCCTCTTGCTAAAATTGTGTTTCGATTTATTTTTTGTAGATTATTTTGATTCCTCATTATATGTCCTCCATTTGATCAATTTTCTACACAATCATTATGCCTGAATCTTAAAATCAAAAAATTCGTTACAAAATATAATTAGTAACCGTAACAGAAAGACGCCAATGCGACAGATTTAAAACCGAAACAGCCATTAGTGCAAGTCGATTATAAGCAATTGGCATTCCTGACGCTAATGCTTTGGATTTGTTTGTGCCGCGTAGAATATACAACTCATCACGTAGATCATAAATAAAATTTCTACGCTGTCTTTCGTATTTGCTTTGTGATTCCTTTTTCAATTTCTGATGGCCATTTTCCCATCTTTGAATTAGAAGAGATTTCAATGAATGTTTAATGTTTGGATTAGAATTAATTTTATCAAGATAGTAGAAATAGCTATCTCTTGAATGTTGAGCGCGTAATGCATGTAAATTAATCTGATTGTTCATCTCTTCTTCTGTGAAAATAGGCTCATTTTCTCCTATTCCAGAAAAAGTCTGTTTCACTAGCTTGATGTCTTTTGGCAATATATACTGCATTTGTTTCTTACCACCTTTGCCACGTTTGACGAAAATATAGCAGTTACCATACTCGTCTATTTTCAGGTCTTGACCGGTTAGGTTTTTGAGTTCATTACGGCGAATTCCAACGACTTTCTGGAATTCGATTAGGCGAGAGAAGAGAGAGTTCAATTCTTGTCTTTTCCCTTGTTGATTCGCTTCATGTTTTCGTCCTCTAACTATTTTATCACTTGTGCGTTTTTGTTTTCGAATTCGGTTTAAATTGATTCCTGCTGCCTTCGCAATTGGCGCAAGGTATGTATGAATTGTTGCTGCGGTATATTGTTTTGGGTCTTGTTGAAGATCATCATGATATTGTTGAAGAACCTCTTCGGTGATATCTGAAATACTCTTAATGTTATTTTCTTTTGCCCATTTCGCAAAACGTGTTGCAGAACGTTTGTATGATGTTCGTGAGGTATTGTTTGTAACATCTTTTGTTGCTGCGACGAAAATGTCGTGTTTCAAAGAATTTCGTTTTCTAGGCATTTTCTTTCTCCTTTCTTTCCTAAAATGCTTATTATTGGTAAACTGCCTCCCACCCTTTTTTAGATCGAGCTGGGTATGCTCTGAAAATTTCCGATGAGGCTGTCCTATGGGACTATCGTTTTCAATACTCTTCAGTAGCACCGTCGAATATCTCTGAAATCTTCGTTTGTCATTGAACTGGTTATTTTTCAAACCGAACTTTCTACTTTTACTTTCACTAAACATCTTTTACTGTACTATATTATGTGATAAATGGTTATTCTGTACTTCATTTCATTCCGCAGAATAACCATTTATTCTATTCTTGTTCATTCCCTTATCAGTCAATGACAGCTGACAAGAGATATCCATATCAATTGAAAATATGATTTACACCGAGCCCAGTGCGTATTTTCAAAAGAATATAGTGTTATCACTCCTTTCTCTATTTACTTCAATATGTTCAATTGTATTATGTCACTTTTTCAAAAAAATAAAAAAACGAAAAACATTTCTCGCTTACATTGATTCGCAACACGATTTTTTTGTTTTGAAAAAAAGTGGCATACTAATAACGAATCAGATTGGAGGTGTGTATATGGAATAAAATATTTTCTAAACACATAACAATATTAAAGGAAAGGAGTGAGTATTATGACTGATGAAGTTCTAATTGAAGAGATAGTATCAATTATTGTTGATGTGGAAATGAAGTGTAAGAAATTTCTGCTATTAAATGGACATTGTATCGATGTTGTCAGTGATTATTATTATTCAGATGAAGATTGTGCGACGATTTCTTTTTCAAGAAATAATGATAAATTGACCATTCGATTTGATAATCAGCAATGTATTGTTACTGTAGAAAATGAAATATTTACTGTTACTTCAGAAGTAATTGAAGAAGGTATTGAAATTCAAATTGAGATTTTGATAAAGCAGGCTATTCTTGGAAAATGGAAAATGTTTATGAATGATGTAAAGAATAATTCATTATTTGAAGCTATTCAAAAACATAGATTCGATGATTATTCAAGTGGTCCTGATTCGGTAATATATTACTAGCACGCTTAAAAACGAACTAGAAAAAATGTCTAGCAATTAGAAAAATAATTCTCAAAAGACGAATGAATAAAACTAAACAAATAGAAAAACGCGTAAATCCTAAAAAGTTGGATCTATGCGTTTTGTTTTGTATGAATATATAACATATTTTATTATGTGCATTAAAGGATTACATGTTCTCTACATTTATTATTGCCTCAAACAATGTTAAATATTCCTTCCGCTTTTTTTGAGAAATTGGGAGGAGCGTTTTTTGAAACTTCTCAAATGATGGATCGTTTGAGGTGTTTTCGTTTTTATCTTGGACATGTTGTTGGAAGAATGTACTCATTGATATTCCAAAAGCATCAACAATTTTTTCTAATGTATTCACCTTAATATTAGAGCGTTCGCCACGCTCTATTTTTGCTATTGAAGAAACATCTAAGCCAGCTGCCTCAGCCAATTGCTCCTGAGTTAGATGAAAGTCTTTCCGTAAAGTTTGAATTCTTTTTGCGACAAATTGATCTAAAGCCATTATCTGTCCTCCTTTTATTTAAGGATATAGGTTTTAAAGGACAGTTGAAAGGTTACGAAAGGCTAGTTATTCTATCCTTTTAAGGACTTATTGTGGTATAATATATCTATTGAAGTTAAATTAGATGCTAAAAATTTGTAATTAAGAAGGAGTGATTACATGAACAAAAATATAAAATATTCTCAAAACTTTTTAACGAGTGAAAAAGTACTCAACCAAATAATAAAACAATTGAATTTAAAAGAAACCGATACCGTTTA
>NZ_POQQ01000034.1 GCF_002964575.1 Streptococcus suis
AAAATCGTTCAAATGAATGAAGAAGTCATTCCTATGAAATGGCTGAGTCAGGATACCTATGTCTGTTATCGGACCATAAACAGTTTTCGGGCTAGCACACATGCCAATCAGCTCATCAAAACTGCCTTCATCTACTTCACTCTCCTCCTCAGAGAGAATGGCTTGATTGAAGATGAGGCTCTCTTCATTGACGGGACTAAGGTAGAAGCTGATGCCAACAAGTATTCTTTCACGTGGAAAAAGGCCGTTGAACGCTATGAAGATGCCTTGAATGGAAACATTTCTGCCCTTTATGACAAGCTAGTTCAAGAAGGGGTGAATACTGCCTTGTCCAAGGAAGAATGCCTCACTAGCGAGGGACTCAAACAACTCCTACATGAGACAGAACAAGTATTGGATGAGGTGGAAGAAGCTATCTCACAAGAGCCTAAAGTCATTAAAGGTGGATCAGCCAACAGACAGAAACGAAGAAGAATTAAGAAACTCAAGAGAAAGTTGAAAGAGGATTGTCTTGTTCGGAAACAGAAGTACGAACGAGATAAACAGATTTTACAAGAACGAAACTCCTACTCTAAAACGGATCATGATGCAACATTTATGCGGATGAAAGAAGATCCTATGAAGAATGGTCAGCTCAAACCGGGCTACAACCTTCAACTTGGTACAAACAGCCAGTTTGCCTTAGCTTACGGATTGTATCCGAATCCAACTGACACTCGTACACTCAAACCTTTTCTTCAATCCATCCAAACCTTAGAACTCTTTCAACACATTGTCGCGGATGCAGGTTATGGAAGTGAAGAAAATTATAGCTTTATCCTTGATGATCTGGAGAAAACACCTCTGATTCCCTACGGAACATATCAGAAAGAGCAGAAGAAAAGCTATAAGAAGAGTGATGCCAATCCTGAAAACTGGACCTATCTAGAAGATTCTGACCAGTGGATAAAGCCAGATGGGGTTGTCTACTCGTTTAAGAATTATTCACGAAGAACGGAGCAGAATGGTTTTGAGAAAGATATTAAGATTTACGAAGCTGATCCTGTACAAGCTAGTGAGGAGTTAGACCAGTTAGCACGGACAGAAAAAGGAAACCTCAAACAAATTCAGTATAATCCTACGTGGAACTATTTCAAGAACTTAGTCAAAGAGGAATTGACAAGTAAAGAGGGAGCCCGCATTTATGCCAAACGCAAGGT
>NZ_POQQ01000035.1 GCF_002964575.1 Streptococcus suis
ACACTGAAAAAAGAAACAAAAAAAGTTTCAAAAAAGTGTTGACAATTAGTTGAAGAAATGATAAACTAAGATAGTTGTCGCGAGAGCGCGGCAGTGAACAAGACCTTTGAAAATTAAAGAAGACGAACCAAACGTGCAGGGTGATTTATCTATGATAAATCGTCAATAACGAAAAAACAATAAAACGGAAAGCTAGCAATAGCTTGAGTTTGAATCAAAACTTTTTATGAGAGTTTGATCCTGGCTCAGGACGAACGCTGGCGGCGTGCCTAATACATGCAAGTGGAACGCTGAAGTCTGGTGCTTGCACTAGACGGATGAGTCGCGAACGGGTGAGTAACGCGTAGGTAACCTGCCTCATAGCGGGGGATAACTATTGGAAACGATAGCTAATACCGCATAACAGTATTTACCGCATGGTAGATGCTTGAAAGGAGCAACTGCTTCACTATGAGATGGACCTGCGTTGTATTAGCTAGTTGGTGGGGTAACGGCTCACCAAGGCTTCGATACATAGCCGACCTGAGAGGGTGATCGGCCACACTGGGACTGAGACACGGCCCAGACTCCTACGGGAGGCAGCAGTAGGGAATCTTCGGCAATGGGGGCAACCCTGACCGAGCAACGCCGCGTGAGTGAAGAAGGTTTTCGGATCGTAAAGCTCTGTTGTAAGAGAAGAACGTGTGTGAGAGTGGAAAGTTCACACAGTGACGGTATCTTACCAGAAAGGGACGGCTAACTACGTGCCAGCAGCCGCGGTAATACGTAGGTCCCGAGCGTTGTCCGGATTTATTGGGCGTAAAGCGAGCGCAGGCGGTTTGATAAGTCTGAAGTAAAAGGCTGTGGCTTAACCATAGTACGCTTTGGAAACTGTCAAACTTGAGTGCAGAAGGGGAGAGTGGAATTCCATGTGTAGCGGTGAAATGCGTAGATATATGGAGGAACACCGGTGGCGAAAGCGGCTCTCTGGTCTGTAACTGACGCTGAGGCTCGAAAGCGTGGGGAGCGAACAGGATTAGATACCCTGGTAGTCCACGCCGTAAACGATGAGTGCTAGGTGTTGGGTCCTTTCCGGGACTCAGTGCCGCAGCTAACGCATTAAGCACTCCGCCTGGGGAGTACGACCGCAAGGTTGAAACTCAAAGGAATTGACGGGGGCCCGCACAAGCGGTGGAGCATGTGGTTTAATTCGAAGCAACGCGAAGAACCTTACCAGGTCTTGACATCCCGATGACCGCCCTAGAGATAGGGTTTCTCTTCGGAGCATCGGTGACAGGTGGTGCATGGTTGTCGTCAGCTCGTGTCGTGAGATGTTGGGTTAAGTCCCGCAACGAGCGCAACCCCTATTGTTAGTTGCCATCATTGAGTTGGGCACTCTAGCGAGACTGCCGGTAATAAACCGGAGGAAGGTGGGGATGACGTCAAATCATCATGCCCCTTATGACCTGGGCTACACACGTGCTACAATGGCTGGTACAACGAGTCGCAAGTCGGTGACGGCAAGCTAATCTCTTAAAGCCAGTCTCAGTTCGGATTGTAGGCTGCAACTCGCCTACATGAAGTCGGAATCGCTAGTAATCGCGGATCAGCACGCCGCGGTGAATACGTTCCCGGGCCTTGTACACACCGCCCGTCACACCACGAGAGTTTGTAACACCCGAAGTCGGTGAGGTAACCTTTTAGGAGCCAGCCGCCTAAGGTGGGATAGATGATTGGGGTGAAGTCGTAACAAGGTAGCCGTATCGGAAGGTGCGGCTGGATCACCTCCTTTCTAAGGAAATGGAACCTGTACGTTAGTCTTCTTTAATTTTGAGAGGTCTTGTGGGGCCTTAGCTCAGCTGGGAGAGCGCCTGCTTTGCACGCAGGAGGTCAGCGGTTCGATCCCGCTAGGCTCCATTAACAACGAAAGTTGTTAAACTTGTCCATTGAAAATTGAATATCTATCAAACATTCCTAAACGTATGTAACAGTACGTATAGAAATAGTAACAAGAAAATAAACCGAAAACGCTGTGAATATTTAATGAGTTTTCTAATTTTGAAAAGAATTAGGTTAATAAGGTTAAGTTAATAAGGGCGCACGGTGGATGCCTTGGCACTAGAAGCCGATGAAGGACGTGACAAACGACGAAATGCCTTGGGGAGCTGTAAGTAAGCGATGATCCAGGGATGTCCGAATGGGGGAACCCGGCAGGTTGATGCCTGTCACTCACTACTGTTAAGGTAGTGTAGAGGAAGACGCAGTGAACTGAAACATCTAAGTAGCTGCAGGAAGAGAAAGCAAAAGCGATTGCCTTAGTAGCGGCGAGCGAAACGGCAGGAGGGCAAACCGAATAGTTTACTGTTCGGGGTTGTAGGACTGCAATGTGGACTTAAAGAGTATAGAAGAACTACCTGGGAAGGTAGGCCAAAGAGAGTAATAGCCTCGTATTCGAAATAGTCTTTATACCTAGCAGTATCCTGAGTACGGCGAGACACGCGAAATCTCGTCGGAATCCGGGAGGACCATCTCCCAACCCTAAATACTCTCTAGTGACCGATAGTGAACCAGTACCGTGAGGGAAAGGTGAAAAGTACCCCGGAAGGGGAGTGAAATAGAACCTGAAACCGTGTGCCTACAACAAGTTCGAGCCCGTTAATGGGTGAGAGCGTGCCTTTTGTAGAATGAACCGGCGAGTTACGATATGATGCGAGGTTAAGTTGAAGAGACGGAGCCGTAGGGAAACCGAGTCTGAATAGGGCGGATTAGTATTATGTCGTAGACCCGAAACCATGTGACCTACCCATGAGCAGGTTGAAGGTGCGGTAAGACGCACTGGAGGACCGAACCAGGGCACGTTGAAAAGTGCTTGGATGACTTGTGGGTAGCGGAGAAATTCCAAACGAACTTGGAGATAGCTGGTTCTCTCCGAAATAGCTTTAGGGCTAGCGTCGACATTTAAGAATCTTGGAGGTAGAGCACTGTTTGGATGAGGGGGCCATCTCGGTTTACTGATTTCAGATAAACTCCGAATGCCAAAGATTTATGGTCGGCAGTCAGACTGCGAGTGCTAAGATCCGTAGTCGAAAGGGAAACAGCCCAGACCACCAGCTAAGGTCCCAAAATAATTGTTAAGTGGAAAAGGATGTGGGGTTGCACAGACAACTAGGATGTTAGCTTAGAAGCAGCTATTCATTCAAAGAGTGCGTAATAGCTCACTAGTCGAGTGACCCTGCGCCGAAAATGTACCGGGGCTAAAACAATTTACCGAAGCTGTGGATAACACTTTAGTGTTATGGTAGGAGAGCGTTCTATGTGTGAAGAAGGTATACCGTGAGGAGTGCTGGAACGCATAGAAGTGAGAATGCCGGTATGAGTAGCGAAAGATGGGTGAGAATCCCATCCACCGTAAGACTAAGGTTTCCAGGGGAAGGCTCGTCCGCCCTGGGTTAGTCGGGACCTAAGGAGAGACCGAAGGGTGTATCCGATGGACAACAGGTTGATATTCCTGTACTAGAGTATGAAGTGATGGAGGGACGCAGTAGGCTAACTAAAGCGGGCGATTGGAAGTGCCCGTCTAAGCAGTGAGGTGTGATATGAGTCAAATGCTTGTATCTGTAACATTGAGCTGTGATGGGGAGCGAAGTTTAGTAGCGAAGTTAGTGACGTCACACTGCCGAGAAAATCTTCTAGCGTTGTATCATACTCTACCCGTACCGCAAACCGACACAGGTAGTCGAGGCGAGTAGCCTCAGGTGAGCGAGAGAACTCTCGTTAAGGAACTCGGCAAAATGACCCCGTAACTTCGGGAGAAGGGGTGCTCAGTTAGACTGAGCCGCAGTGAATAGGCCCAAGCAACTGTTTATCAAAAACACAGCTCTCTGCTAAATCGTAAGATGATGTATAGGGGGTGACGCCTGCCCGGTGCTGGAAGGTTAAGAGGAGGGTTTAGCGTAAGCGAAGATCTGAATTGAAGCCCCAGTAAACGGCGGCCGTAACTATAACGGTCCTAAGGTAGCGAAATTCCTTGTCGGGTAAGTTCCGACCCGCACGAAAGGCGTAATGATTTGGGCACTGTCTCAACGAGAGACTCGGTGAAATTTTAGTACCTGTGAAGATGCAGGTTACCCGCGACAGGACGGAAAGACCCCATGGAGCTTTACTGCAGTTTGATATTGAGTATCTGTACCACATGTACAGGATAGGTAGGAGCCTACGAAGTCGGGACGCCAGTTTCGACAGAGGCGCTGTTGGGATACTACCCTTGTGTTATGGCTACTCTAACCCAGATAGGTTATCCCTATCGGAGACAGTGTCTGACGGGCAGTTTGACTGGGGCGGTCGCCTCCTAAAAGGTAACGGAGGCGCCCAAAGGTTCCCTCAGATTGGTTGGAAATCAATCGCAGAGTGTAAAGGTATAAGGGAGCTTGACTGCGAGAGCTACAACTCGAGCAGGGACGAAAGTCGGGCTTAGTGATCCGGTGGTTCCGTATGGAAGGGCCATCGCTCAACGGATAAAAGCTACCCTGGGGATAACAGGCTTATCTCCCCCAAGAGTTCACATCGACGGGGAGGTTTGGCACCTCGATGTCGGCTCGTCGCATCCTGGGGCTGTAGTCGGTCCCAAGGGTTGGGCTGTTCGCCCATTAAAGCGGCACGCGAGCTGGGTTCAGAACGTCGTGAGACAGTTCGGTCCCTATCCGTCGCGGGCGTAGGAAATTTGAGAGGATCTGCTCCTAGTACGAGAGGACCAGAGTGGACTTACCGCTGGTGTACCAGTTGTCTTGCCAAAGGCATCGCTGGGTAGCTATGTAGGGACGGGATAAACGCTGAAAGCATCTAAGTGTGAAACCCACCTCAAGATGAGATTTCCCATAACTTTATGTTAGTAAGAGCCCTGAGAGATGATCAGGTAGATAGGTTGGAAGTGGAAGTGTGGCGACACATGTAGCGGACCAATACTAATCGCTCGAGGACTTATCCAAAAATAAACTAGAGTCAATATTGACAGCGTTGGTTTTTCTTGGTAGAATATAGATATTCAATTTTGAGTTGACAAGACTCAATAGTTAAGTGACGATAGCCTAGGAGATACACCTGTACCCATGCCGAACACAGCAGTTAAGCCCTAGAACGCCTGAAGTAGTTGGGGGTTGCCCCCTGTGAGATACGGTAGTCGCTTAGCGCAA
>NZ_POQQ01000036.1 GCF_002964575.1 Streptococcus suis
AATCGCGGTGCTCAATAAAATAGAATGTTACTCCATCAACAACCTGACTGTAAACATTTGCCATAGATTGGATGTCGCCAGCCCGCACATCAAAACTTGATACGTAATCGAAATCAGAGTGATTGTTTACTGCAATTTTTTTGTAGAGTGGTAGAACGACTCGGACATCTAAACCCTGTTTTACCAATTCTTTTGGTAAAGAGCCAATAACATCAGCCAATCCGCCAGTCTTGATGAACGGAAGTCCCTCGGATGCTACAAAGAGAACAGATTTTTTTGTCATGTTAGCTCCTAAATGATT
>NZ_POQQ01000037.1 GCF_002964575.1 Streptococcus suis
TATCTTTCTCAAATCCATTCTGCTCCGTTCTTCGTGAATAATTCTTAAACGAGTAGACAACCCCATCTGGTTTTATCCACTGGTCAGAATCTTCTAAGTAAGTCCAGTTTTCATGATTGGTATCACTCTTCTTATAGCTTTTCTTCTGCTCTTTCTGATATGTTCCGTAGGGAATTAGAGGTGTTTTCTCCAGATCATCAAGGATAAAGCTATAATTTTCTTCACTTCCATAACCTGCATCCGCGACAATGTGTTGAAAGAGTTCTAAGGTTTGGATGGATTGAAGAAATGGCTTGAGTGTACGAGTGTCAGCTGGATTCGGATACAATCCGTAAGCTAAGGCAAACTGGCTGTTTGTGCCAAGTTGGAGGTTGTAGCCCGGTTTGAGCTGACCATTCTTCATACTCGCTCTTTTATTTCAAGGCTCGTGAAGAAACAGTCTCTCCCCAGACTGTTTCTTCCTCTTTCATCCGCATGAATGTTGCATCGTGATCCGTTTTAGAGTAGGAGTTTCGCTCTTGTAAAATCTGTTTATCTCGTTCGTACTTCTGTTTCCGAACAAGACAATCCTCTTTCAACTTTCTCTTGAGTTTCTTAATTCTTCTTCGTTTCTGTCTGTTGGCTGAGCCACCTTTGATGACTTTAGGCTCTTGTGAGATAGCTTCTTTCACCTCGTCCAATACTTGTTCGGTTTCTTGTAGGAGTTGTTTGAGCCCCTCGCTAGTGAGGCATTCTTCCTTGGACAAGGCAGTATTCACCCCTTCTTGAACTAGCTTGTCATAAAGGGCAGAAATGTTTCCATTTAAGGCTTCTTCATAGCGTTCAACGGCCTTTTTCCACGTGAAAGAATACTTATTGGCATCAGCTTCTACCTTAGTCCCGTCAATGAAGAGAGCCTCATCTTCAATCAAGCCATTCTCTCTGAGGAGGAGAGTGAAGTAGATGAAGGCAGTTTTGATGAGCTGATTGGCGTGTGTGCTAGCCCTAAAACTATTGATGGTCCGATAACAGACATAGGTATCCTGACTCAGCCATTTCATAGGAATAACTTCTTCATTCATTTGAACGATTTTCCGACCAGAGAATACCTGACGAGCATAGGCGAACAGTGTCATTTTAAGCAACATAGCTGGATGAAAGGCTGGACGACCTGTGTGGGAAGTTTCTTCCAATAGAACGGATTGAGGAATGGTATCCACAAACTGACTAATCAGACGAGCCTCATGCGTTGCAGGTAAGTCCCAAGCAAGATTTAATTCCAAACTTAACTGATTTGTGTTATACTGTTTATACATTTTCATGCCTCTCTAGTTGTTTTGTGGTTATTATAATTATAAAGCATGAAATGGAAAACGAGCAACTCCTAATTGGAATTGCTCGTTTTTTTATTGTGAGAAGCTAGTTTTTGCCCAGCCTCTATTTCATCTTATTTTTCTTTCAAAACGACATTAAGCAAGAGAGCCACCAAGGTCCCTGTTGAAATACCTGATGAGAAGACCATTTGTAGCGCTGATGGAAGATGGCTCAACAATTCTGGACGTACCGTCACTCCAATCCCAAGCGCAAAGGCAATGGAAATAATCAGGAGCTCACGGTCACCAATTTTTATCGTTGCAAGTGTCTTAATTCCTTGGGCAGCAACCAAACCGAACATGATAATCCCAACACCACCAAGAACAGGCTGCGGCATGATGGAAATCAAGGCTGATAATTTGGGAAAGACGCCAAGTAGGGTCAAGATAATACCCGCAAGAATCATAACATGACGACTAGCAACTTTTGTCAAAGTAATGAGGCCGACGTTTTGTGAGAAGGCTGTATTTGGACCAGCACCAAAAATACCTGCAATCAAGGAACCAACACCATCGGCTAGCACACCATTTGCTGCCCGCTCAGAAGAAATCTTCTGGTTAGAGGCTTCTCCAATGGCCATCATAATTCCCACCGTACCAATCAAGGATACGACATAGGCTGGTATAAAAGCCAAAATTGAAGATAGGTCAAACTTAACACCATAATGGAAAATTTTAGGAAGTGCAAACCAGGCTGCCTCTCCAACCGCAGCCATATCCACCTTACCAAGTAAGATACAGAGGACATAACCAAAAACCATCCCAAAGAAGACAGAGGCTGTTTTTAGCATGCCTTTGCCATAGTGATTTAAGGCCAAAGTAAAGACCAAAACGATAAAAGCAATGCTGATATTTTCAACAGAAGCATAGTCTGTTGCGCCAACTCCACCAGCTGCCCAGTCCATACTGACTGGCATTAGGGTGATACCAATGAGGGATACAACAGTTCCTGTAATCAATGGCGGAAAGAAACGCATCAAGGGTTTGACAAAACGACTGAGAGCAATCTCTACAAACGAACCAGCAATGGTTGCTCCTACAATACCAGCAATTCCCAACTGGCTACCAACGCTGATAGCTGGATTGGCAAAGGTAAAGTCCGTCCCCATCATACCAGAGACACGTGAACCTACTGGGCCAACACCTTTAGATTGCAAGATGGTAGCAATACCGGCAACAAAGATAGAGGCTGATACCATAATTGAAGTATCTTCTACCGATAATCCCAAGGCACTTGCAACGACAAGAGGCACTGCGATGATTCCTGCAAAAGCTGCTAAAATATGCTGAAAAGCAAGCAAAACAGCTATCCCTCTTGGTGGTTGTTGATCAATTCCGTAAAGCATATCCGAAGAATGTTCATTTGTTATTTTCTGAGACATGATTTCTCCTTTGTGTTCAATTCTTATCCTCAGTTTAACAAAAAGAATACTCTAAATCAATACAATACGAAAAAATAAATAGTAAACATTCGTTTTTTGTCGCAAATCAGTGGATTTCAACATCGTTTTACAAATATCCTGTTCTTTTTCCGATAATTGCTGATTTTATGCTATACTGATAATAAGAAAATTCTGGAGGAAAATTGTAAATGAAAGCATTAGAAGAACGCATTTTAAAAGATGGTCAGGTATTAGGAGAAAACATCTTAAAAGTTGACTCATTCTTGACCCATCAGGTTGATTTTCGCTTGATGAAAGAAATGGGGCAGGTCTTGGCAGATGCCTATCGCTCCAAGGACATTACAAAGGTCGTCACCATTGAAGCCTCGGGTATTGCTCCAGCTGTTTATGTTGCTGAAAGTTTAGAAGTTCCGATGATTTTTGCCAAAAAGCATAAAAATATCACCATGACAGAAGAGATTTTGACTGCTGAAGTCTATTCATTTACCAAGCAAGTCACCAGCACGGTCTCCATCGCTAGCAAGTTTTTGTCATCTGAGGACCGTGTTCTAATCGTTGATGACTTTTTGGCCAATGGACAAGCAGCAAAAGGCTTGATTGATATTATACAACAGGCCGGGGCGCAAGTGGCTGGGGTTGGTATCATCATCGAAAAGTCCTTCCAAGATGGCCGCCAGCTCTTACTGGATGCAGGGGTCCCTGTTACTTCTCTCGCTCGTATTGAAAAATTCCAAGATGGACAGGTTGTTTTTGCACCTTCGGATATTTAAAAGGACTTGCTTCCAATCGGGAGCAAGTCTCTTCTATTTATCTATAATTCCACACCAAAGACTTCTAATTGCTTTAATTCGGCAGCAGTCAACCTGCGGTATTCTCCAAGCGCTAGTTTTGGATCTAAGCGAAGAGGTCCCATGGTCAATCGTTGCAAGTCTGTCACCATCTTTCCACAGGCCTGCACCATGCGTTTGACCTGATGAAATTTCCCTTCTCGGATGGTGATGTCAACCAGTGAGGTCTGCTTAGCTTCATCTGTAGAGAAGATGGTCAACTGGGCTGGCTGACAGGTAAAGTCTTTCAGCTCCATTCCTGCCGCAAATCGTTGGACATCCTCTTGGGTCATGATCCCGTCAACCTGTGCACGGTAGAGTTTATCAACATGTTTTTTCGGAGAAAGCATGGCATGAGCCAGCTGACCGTTGTTGGTCAAGAGGAGCAAGCCATGGGTATCGATGTCCAAGCGTCCAACTGGAAAGACTTCCTTATGGCGAGCGGTATCATCTAGCAAGTCCAAGACAGTCCGATGGCGGTCATCCTCGGTTGCTGAAATAACTCCCTTAGGTTTGTTCAATACATAATAAACAAAGGTCTCATGGCTGAGAACCTGACCTGCTACTGCAATCTGGTCCATCTTTTCGTCAATCTGTTGCTTTGGGGACGTCTCTACTTGGTCGTTGACTGTGACTTGCTTGTTTTTCAGGAGTTTCTTGACTTCTGTTCGACTGCCAACACCACAATCCACTAAAAATTTATCTAATCGCATACGAGTTTCTTTTCCATTTTGATATATTCTGCTTGCTGTTCTCTTTCTGTAAATCCAAGAGTATGAAAGAGGGTTTGAGCTGCTTGATGAAAGGTGGCTACTGTCAGTTTGATACTAGCTGGCTGAACATGTTCTACTAAATAGTCTTCAATAGTCTGGTAGAAAGCTCTGCCATTTCCCTGACCTGTCAAAGACGGTTTCATACCCAAACGGATGTCAACGGTCTCGCCATCTTGGTCAATACAGAAATAGCCCATGAGGGCGGCATTGCGGATGACTGCAAAAAAGCGATCCCCACGCGCCTCTGGTGAAATCATCTCAGCATAAGTCTCGGGGTTTGCACTAATCGTATAGGCATCCAAAGGTGGTTGATAGCACCATTGGTTAGCAATGTCCAATGCCAGATCCTGGGGCAGGGGCATGATGTAAAAGTAATCCATTCTTCGAAAATTTTTTGCCAAATTTTTAATCCGACGGTTTTGGGTGGCGTAATGATCTGTCTGATAGACATAATCCACATAGCCCAACTGATAAGAGGGAATCATATCCTTAAAAATCAACTGCACATCCTCAGGAAAACGGAGTATTAATTCATTTAAGCGGTTGTTTTCTAACATAGGAATATTATACCAAAAGAGGCTGGGCTCAAGCCCAGCGACTACTACTCAGAGTTCGTGTCAACATCTCAGCGCAGTGGTTGATTGGGTTTAACAGTCCTGTGGACTGTTAAAGGTTGGAGATAAGATTTGCGAAGCAAATCTCAGCAATTCGTGTATTACACTCCAAATCTGACCTAATCAACTGTGCGGGGGTGAGAAGACGAACTCTTTTTTAGACCAGTCGAGTTCTTTCTCACTCCCACTTCTTCAGTTGATTATAAATCAAGCCAGCGCTTATCAAGGCACAGCCGATGGCGTAAATCCCAAAGGCACCTGTTGGGGTTGGATTGAGTTTTTCCAGATAAGTTGGCAAGATAGCTGACGTCGCACCACCAATATTGCAACCCATGAGAACGATGGTCATGACTGCATTGAGCAAGGCCTTGGGTGCACGGTCTGTTACCTGACTAAAGACAATGGTCAAAATGATGCTATAGAAAAATCCTGACACCATACCACCAAGCCCCAGTACCCAGAGATTATCCGCAAAGGCAATACCGACAACCGCGAGTCCAAAGACCACATAGGAAACTGCCAAAAGCCAGCCCTTCAACCGACCAACCAAGCTACTAAAGACTGTCCCTGCCACAATCCCCATGACTTGCATGAGACTGAGAATCAAACTAGCCTCTTGTGCCGTACCGATACCCTTGGCTAAGACAATCTGAGGAATACGAATGGTCAGGAAGGTATTGACATTGATAACAAAGAAGGCTAGAAAGGCTAGATAAATCCCCATCATCCACATGGTCTTGTCCAGTTTAGCCTTTGGCGCGTTCTCTTCTAGCTTAACCTCCATACGAGCAAGTAATTCTTCCTTGGGCACAAAGAGAAGGAAAAGAGCCAAGATGACCAAGGCAAAAAGGTAGACCAAGAAGGCAGGTTGCCAACCAAACTGGGTCAACCAACCGACAAGAAGCGTTAAGCCTGCACTTCCCAGCACCTCAGCTGAACCACGCAAGCCCATCATTTTGACCCGTTCCTGACCGGTGAAAAAATTACCGATGATATTAATCGCACGCGCATTGATCAAGCCAATCCCTAAACCAAGCAAGATGCGAGCCAGCAAAATCAGAGGATAGGCAGTTAGAAACACCGGTAAAGCACCGCCGATGGCCATAAGCAAAAGCCCTACAATGATAATGTTTCGTTCCGATAAGAAACGGACAACCAAACCATTCATCAAGAGTGCTACCATAATAGCAAATGACGTCACAGTAATTAAGTTTTCCACCTGGGCCGCTGCAATTCCCTGCTGGGCAAAATGCTCAATCATCTGTGGAATAGCTGGTGAAACTGCAAATGTCGAAACCAGCATGGTGGATAGGGCCAGCAAACTGGCTTTTTCTAAAATTCTTTTCATTTTTCTCCCTTTCAACGTTCGTCTTTTACTAGTATAGCAGATTTGATAGGGAATAGATAGGAAACATTAGACTTTTATTTTCCTAGATTTTATGGTACAATTACTTTATCTGTGCTCAAATAAGGAGAGAAAGATGTCTGTAATCGAACGATTGACAAAAGCTGCCCATTTGATTGACATGGATGACATCATCCGTGAAGGGCACCCAACCCTACGCCAAGTTGCCGAAGAAGTTGCATTTCCCCTATCTGATCAGGAAATTATTTTGGGCGAAAAAATGATGCAATTCCTCAAACATTCGCAGGATCCAGTCATGGCTGAGAAGATGAAACTCCGTGGCGGAGTTGGTCTAGCAGCACCTCAGATTGACGTTTCCAAACGCATCATCGCTGTCTTAGTCCCAAATCCAGAAGATGAGGAAGGCAACCCACCTGCCCAAGCCTACTCCCTCCAAGAAGTCATGTACAACCCTAAAATCGTGGCACATTCTGTCCAAGAAGCTGCTATGGGAGGGGGCGAAGGCTGCCTATCCGTTGACCGTGAAGTCCAAGGCTACGTTGTCCGCCACGCGCGCGTGACTGTTGACTATATGGATAAAAACGGCGAAAAACACCGTATCAAACTCAAAGGCTTTAATGCCATCGTGGTCCAACACGAAATCGACCACCTCAACGGTGTCATGTTCTACGACCGCATTGACCCAGAACACCCATTTGCCGTTAAAGAAGGTATGTTGGTGATTGAATAATAAAGAAACAAGAAGGATATAAAAAGATTATGAAAAAAAATTCACTTTTAACAAAACTCACTAAGACTACTGTCATTGCTACACTAGCTCTAACAAGCCTACCTGTTGGCTTGCCTTTTACTAATGCTAGCACTGTATATGCTAACACAAGCTCTTCAGCAGTTAATGTACCAACAGAAGTATATGTTTTTTCTGGAACACCCCTCACAAAGCCTATTGCTATCTCAGGTATCAATGGATTAAAATCAGCGCACTTTATCCAAACAGGAAATAGCACCATCCAAAACCTAGGTCAACTCACTATTTCTTCCAACAAGATCCAAGGTTCTATTTCTGGTGTTGGTTCCTATCGTCGTCGCTTGGCAATCAATAGTACTGTGGTAAAAACAGCAAATGGCTTGCGAGCAACCAGTTTCAAGACCAGTCCAGTGATGACCTTCCATGTTCTCGACGCAAAAGTACTTGGCACCGTTGAAAAGACAGCTGGACAAACACTGACTGCAAAAGAAATCTTAGACCAGGTTCAAGTAATTGAAAAAAGCGGTCTAAACCTCTCTTCTATCGTGACCAAAGAAGTCATCAGTCCCCTACCAACTAGCGGTTCTGGCAACAAGGTCCAAGTACGTTTGACTACTGCATCTGGTCAGGTAAAAATCGTCAATGTAACTGTCAACTTCTCACAAGCAGCTAAGGCTCCTGTTACAGAAGCTCCTGTAACTGAATCACCTGTAGCCGAAGCTCCAGTCAATCAAGCACCTGTTATGTTAAACGGCTTTGCGATTGAATATCCTGCTGGAACCACTACTGCAGGAACAACACTTCCTAAGTCCTATTCTTCTTTCTTCACTGTTCGTAACATCAATCGTATCACCGAGCATGAAAGACAAATGATTGAAAACGTCCTAAACTATAACATGTCATCATCCGGCCGCCCTGTAAAAATCGTACTAGGCAGCAATGGCATTTACAAGGCCTACAAGCAAGACGGGACAATTATCGAGGAACAAAATATCCGCCTCTTTATCAAGCAAGACACGGATGGCGACCAGGTTCCAGACTACATGGAAATCGAGAGAGGCACAAACCCTCACGATGCCAAATCTTATCCAAAATGGGAAATGCTAGCAATTCCCAACTAAGAACTTCTTCTGCTAAGCAGCACGAACCCATAACACAAAGATACCGACCAGGTCCCAGAAGGAAAGGTCGGTATTTTTCATATGTTTCTAATACTCAATGACAATCAAAAGTAGCCTAGGAAACGAAGCCGAAGATAGAACTCCGCTCCTCTCCTGTTTCAAGGGAGCAGGCTGAGGCTGAGCTAAAAGTCCAGCCTCTCTTCTCAGAGTTCGTGTCAACATCTCAGCGCAGTGGTTGATTGGCAGATTTGTTCGTGTTTCACACTCCAAATCTGACCTTACGACTGTTGCGAACAGAGTTCGCTTCATTTCCAACCTCAAAAGGTTCACTGAACCTTTTGAGCTGTGCGGGCGTGGGAGTAAAATAGTCCAGTGGACTATTTTAGCCCGAACCTACTGTTTGGAAGTGAGGGGAACTCTTTTCAGACTGGTCGAGTTCTTTCCCACTCCCACTCATCTAGGCAAGTTGACAACGGATATGTTTGATTTTCGAAGAGTATAACTCTATATTTACATGCCCCTGCTCACTCAGCTTCCCTTTTATAAACATAGCAAAGCGAACTGCCTAAAGATTTCCTGCCCATCCAAAATCAGGTCTTGAAAGAGGAGGTAGTCCAGCAGAGCCAGTGAGCCAGCTAGCAGGATGAAAATCACTAAGCGGTTTGAAAACCGAACCTGCAAAAGATGATTGAGACTGACTAGAACAATTTCCAATACCAGCAAGCCAAGCACCACCCACAAGAGATAAGGAGCATTGGGAAGGAACCAAGCCCAGAGTTCTTGTCCCCTCAGGAGTTCTAGAAAAATCCCCCTCTCCGAATGGGAAAGCAAGATAAGACCATCTTCCAGATAACCAATTCCTCCGACCAGACTATTGACTAGGAAAAGACTAGCTAAAAAGAGCATTGTAAAACAAAGAGCCTGGCCCAGTCCCAGCAACCACTTGGTGACTAGAACCTTGCGCAAATCCACAGGCTGGGTCTGATAGAGACGCCAGTTTTTCCCTGCAACCTCCACCGCCTTACCCCGACTGCCCAGCCAAACCGCCAGCAAGAGCACCAACAAATAGGCTGGACCATCAAAGAGAGAGCGCAGACTGCCAATACCTGACAGATCTCTGGAGCGGTCCCAAGAAGGATCGTCTACTGGAACCAAGGCATCATTGGTATCAAAACGATTTTCCAAGCTGGTCAAAACGACATCCTTGCCCCGCTTGGTTGCAGGCACCCCAGCCTCCATCAGCTGCTGCCAGTAATACTGACTGACCTGATTGCGAGTCTGGTAACGGCGAAGATTATCTACCATCTGGCTGGCCCCAATATCACCATTGGCAAAAGCCTTTTCCTCTCTAGCCCATAGATAGACCTGCTCTGCCTCCAGCATAGCAAGGTGACTAGCCGGCAGAGCCTGAGGTTTTTCCTGATAAACCTGCCATTGCTTGACATAGAGATCTTTATAGATATGGTATTCCTGTAAAAGCTCCACTCTCCACTCCAACTCCTCCTGATAGCTCGTGTCCTCTTTGACCAACTGCCTCAGACGGTTGATTTCCGACTGCAAACTCTCCACATAGGCCCCATCTTGCTCATAGGACTGGGTAACCAACTCCATCGAAACCCTCTCCTCCTGGGCAACCTCTTGCTTTTCTAGTCCCGTCAGTAGGGAAAATAGCAGAGCTAGGAGCAAGTTTCCTAAGACGAACCCTTTCCAAGAATTGAGCCGACTAAGGATGAGAACATCAAAAGACCAAGCCTTGTCCAAACGCCCTGTGTCTAACTCCTTCTGATTCCCCACGGTCAGAACCAGCCTTTTCTTTTCTGTCAGCGCATAATAAGCAAGGAAAAGCCCAATGGTCAGCAGGAGCAAGACATCCACCGCTACAAAGACCTGTGAAAATGCAGCTGTGTCTAAAAAAACAGGAAAGGCAAGCAAGGGCAGAATTTGACCTGACCAACCTGCTACTGCACCTGCCTGATAGGAAAGCCCCAGAGCTAACATTAACCCCGTCACCACAAAAGTCAGCCGACTGGCTAACAAGTGGTCCAAAAATCCAAAAAGTAGGCGAACAGCTAGAAGCAAGACCAACCAAAAAACAAACAAGATAAGCCCGTAAAGCCAAGAGCCTATCAACTGACTCTGACCCAACATCTCAAGAGGAGCTTGAAAACTAGATAGAGCCAACTGACCTGTCAGCCCATCATAGACCAGGATAAAAAGCAAGCCTATCCCCACAGCCAGCAGAAGCGAAAGCAAGGAAGCAGCCAAACGCCTGACCCCCTGCAAACTCAGACTATCCCATTGCTGTAACTGCCAAACTTGATGAGCCAGTTTCTTTTCCGCCAGCTGATTGGCAAGTAGAAAACCAAGCACCAAAAATACAGGAAGAAAACCAAACAAACTTTCCAAGTAGGCTTGAACAATACGCCCTGTTGACCAGGCTTGATTTTCAGGACCATCAGGCAGTTGATACTCAATCAGCCAGTCATTCCATCTGGCTAAACGCTCGATTTCCGTTTGTGTCAAGGAATTCCGAGTTTGAAAGTTTTTCCGATAGTGACCGATAAAATAGTCCAAATCCTGATACATGAGTTTGCGGTAGTTGGGTATCAGTTCAAACTTCCCCTCATCTAAGGCCTGACCGACACTTTCTATATCGGATTTCAAGCCCACCATCCGCGGTGCTTCTTCTGACCCCTCCTCAATTTTTATATCTGCCAAGACACTAGCCAATTCATTCAGTTCTTCTTTATAGGTTTCCACATAGGCCGCTTGATGGGCTTGCCTTTGTGAGATGGGAAGGTAGGCCAGACCTAAAAAACCCAGCACGAGCAAGCAGTAGAGAGGCGACCAGAGGATTTTCTTGATTTCAAAGTGCAGTCTCATGTCCCCTCACCACCTTCCTCCACATAGAGATCTCGATAAAGGGATTCCATATAGTCACTGGCTTTTGTAAGGCCAGCCACCTGCTGGATTGGAATACGATCCAGACAGTCTAGTAAATCTCGCTCGGGTAAGAAGATTTCCACCAGACCCTGCTCTGCCTTTTTCCACAAGAGTTGAGGATAATCCCGTAAAAATTCCTGAACCTGCTTGGAGTTTTCCACAGCAAGATGGTAATCATAATCCGCCGTCAACTCCACTTCTGTGGCAATCAACTTGCTGGCCTTGAGAAAATAAACCTGATTGGTCAGCTTCTCGATCTCCGACAGATGGTGGGAAGAAAGCAAAATGGCAACACCTTCTGCCTGTAGGTTCAGAAGAAATTCTCGCTGCTGGATGATATTGGTCGGGTCCAAGCCGATATGGGGTTCATCCAGCAACAAGAGCTTGGGCTTGGGAAGGACAGCCATGGCAAAGAGCAACTTCTGCTTCATACCCATGGAATAACTAGCCACTCGCTTTTTGACATAGTAGCCCATCCCCAATTCTTCCACTAACGCATCCACTTCCTTTTTCCCCAGCTTGTGGGTCGCAGCCACATAGGTCAGATGGTCATAACCCGTCAACTGTGGATAAAGAGCTTGAGCATCCAACATGACAGACATATCCTGAAAAATCGCTCGGTCACTATTGGGCCGACCATTGATAGTTACCGACCCACGGTCAGCGGTTTCTGTATTGCTGATGATATTCAGGAGGGTGGATTTCCCCACACCATTGGGACCAACTAGGGCAACCAAGTCCCCCGCTTGCAACTCAAAGGACACATAGGACAAGACCTGATGGGCACCGTATCGCTTACAGATATCGACTACTTTCAGCATAGAAACTCCTTTCTTGGAGAAATGGCAGGTTTTGTTTAATATAATAATATCAAACAAGGGGCTAAGAAGCAATAAAAATAATGTAAAGATACCAAAAAACGACCCTTTCGGGTCGCTACTTTATTTCCAAGTTCTTAGCTCACTCCATGTTCGGATATTACTAAAAGTATGAACTCGACCGGCTGAATGCCATCTGTTGGAACCATAATATTGCACTTCTAATCTATAGACATTAACAGTAAAAGTAGACTTCAAGATAATGTATCCGTAGGTATACGGTGGTACATTATGTGTCGCAGAAATCCCTAATGATAAACCAAGACCATATTTGGGGTGGGTAAAACCTGCACCTGCCGATACTGTTAGACTAGCACCTGCACGACCACCATAAGCTGTCGTAGAGATAGCAGATGAGGTCCCCGAATCACGATAAGAATGAGAAAATATCCTTCGGGTTGCACGCACTCCATTCGAACGGGATTTATATTTGGTATTGGACTCAACAAATATATTTCTTCCCTCTAAAGTTTCAAATTGATAGTAAGTTCCTGATGACACATCTTTCACCACTAATTTAGAAATAATTTCCAAATTAGTGCCTGGAATAGTTTCTGCCTTTGCTGAATCTACCCCGACCAAACAAATTAAACTTAGCATCAATAAAATTAACAATTTCAACTGTTTCATAATATTCTCACTTTCCCAAAATGAAATTAGTTTCTTTTTATAGCTTTATAAAGAAGAGTTGTACCAACAATCATTCCAATCGTCCCCATAGGTCGCCATACTAATGTATATAAAAAAGTCTGTATCCACAACCAAAAATCTGTATCAACGATTTGATAAGGATTGATATGGAATAATAAAAAACTGAAACAAAGAACAATAATACCACTTAAAAACAAGGTATTAGAATCAATCTCTCTCATCATAATCCTCCCCCAATTAAATAATCTATCGTCACCTAAGCTAACTGGTTAATTATAGGTTGTGTTTCATAAATGTCTCTTTCCTCATGAGAAAATAATCTTAAGGTCGATATACTTACCCATATTGCAATTAGAATAATTGCAGTAATTGAAAAATATCTTTTCACTTGTTCTTCTCCTTTCTAACTAAAAATAGATTGTCGAATGCATCCATTCTTATCAAGAACATCTGCCGTTTTCATTTTCTCCTTTCTACCTGATACAAGATTGTGCATTCCTTACGCTTTTATGGTATACTATCTTTGTAAAATTTCTTATTTTTGTTGCATATAATCACAATTTGATGAAAGGATATTGTTATGCGGTGGGATTACGGAAGTGTTTACAGAGAAATTCGAAAAAGCAAACATTTGAGCCAGGAGCAGATTTGTGGGAAATATATCAATCGGACGACCTTGGTTCGTTTCGAGAAAAATCAAACTATTCCCAGCTACGAACTCATGCGTTTCTTGCTCAAGCAAGTGGATATGACCTTCGAGGAATTTGAATACCTCTGTAACTACTATCAGCCCAGCCAACGCCAACAATTACTCTATGATATTGATAACTTAAGAACACCTACAACTCAAAAAATGGTAGACCTCATCAAACGTTGTCATGAGCACTTGAGTAAAGAACACGATGACATTCCCGTACATAGAAGATGCCTTATTCTGGAAACTATTGTATCCGCTAGAACAAATACAGTTCTAGAGACATCTCATCACAAACCTGCCCAATACTTGTGGTCACAAATTATTGACAACGAAAATTGGTACTACAACGACATTATTATAGTTGGTAGCCTTCTTCATACCCTACCTGTTGACACAGTAGAAAAAACTTGTGACTTGCTTTTGAAGCGTCTTGAAAAATATCATGATTTTAAGCGAATTAAACCGTCCATTCTTTCTCAATACCAATTTCTAAGCTATTATTTCCTAGATTGGAAAAAGAAAGAAAAAGCCCGTTTTTTTGCCACCAAACTCATGGAACTAGCCAAACAAGAAAAACGCTATGACCAACTAGCCCGTGCCTATGTCTATCTCGGACTTGCTGAAAATAAACAGGAACTAATTGACAAAGGGCTACAAATCTTGGAACTGACGGACGAGCAACATATCTTGACTAGCATCAAGTCCCTAATCAAACAACACCAAACTGACTGAAAAATTTTCGGTCAGTTTTTTTATGTACTAAAAAACGACCCTTTCGGATCGTTCTACTTCATATTAACAGCTATTAGTAAATATCTCTACGATGACCAAATTCAAGTGCCAGAATAACCATCCTATCATCCTGAATATCGCAAATCAATCGATAATCACCGATACGATAACGCCACTCATTGGCATGGTCCCCTGTCAATCCCTTGCCATGCAACCTCGGATTAACTGTACCATCTAGGTGTTTATCCACCCATGCAAATAATAATCTTTGGATTGGCTTATCCAATTTTCTGATTTGCTTCTGTGCCTTCTTAGAATACTCTACATGGAACATATTACAGACCAAGTTCCTTCTTGAAATCAGCATGACTGATGGTTTCAGGATCTTTCTGGTACTCCTCGTAGGCTTGACGGTAAATATTCAAATCATACTCATCCTCAATATCACGCTCAAGCGCCTTCTTAAATAAACTTGAAAGACTTTGACCAGTCAATTGAGCATAGCTCTTGAAAAATACTTCTTCCTCTTTGTTTAATCGAATAGTTACTGTACTCATCATCTTACCTCGCTTCTTTGTGTTACATTGTAACACATTTTGCAAAAATTGTAAACCAATACTATATAGATTAGAGCAAAAAACGACCCTTTCGGATCGTTCGTTCTACATTATCTTAATAGTATTCCCCTTGTCTATAGTCCCAAGAGTTGAAGTGGTCTGACAAGTGCATCATGATTTTATCGATGTCCAGACCCTTACGGATGACAACTGGGCATGGGCTGATAGAACGACTATCTGCACCTTGTTCTGGAATAAGTTTACCATCTTTGTCTACCATGGACACCATAACCCCTTGCTCATAGCGGGTTTCGATGGTCTTGTCTGGTTGGATAGATGCCACATAGTCGTCCGCCTCGATAATCAAGTCTACCTTAGACGCGATACGCTCACCGATACCTTCTACCTTACCACGATTTCCCTTACCTGATGGGTTAGCAGATGAAGCGTAGACCATACGACCTTCTTTTTCCCACATTTCCTTAGCAATCTGCTCGCCAGCCACACCAAACTTGATAACAAAGCACGAAGTCCCACGCACATCAGTCATCAACTCTTCACGACCGTCCCCATAAGCCTGCAACTTGGCATAAGCCTCTGGTTTCCAAGGCAGGATACAACCCAACAAAATGTCCTCATCCCAATGTTTTTGGTAGAAGGCATCAATCTCAGGAGTCAACTGAGCCAACTCACGAAGCTCCTCCATGCTACCACAAAGGACCACGCCCGGCTTATTACGCTTACGCTCTTTAGCGTCAAACTTCCGCTCCAAGCCAGCCTTGTCTGCAGTCATGATGATGTAACCAACCTTAGTCGGGCAAACAATCACGCCTCCCTCACCCTTGATAATCTCAAGACCTTCTTGTGAAAGTGTGCCATCCCAGTGAATTTGTTTCGTCATAATCATTTCCTCTTTTCTTTTGTTTCATAGCAGAGCGACCTGCTTGTTTTCTTCATATTTCGTAAGAGTCTTTCAGTTTACTTTTAGTACTAGCTCTAACTGTCTGGGAGACAGTTAGAGGTTGGAGATAAAACGAACATTGTTCGTGTTAACGAGCTGCAGACTGCTTCAACAGTCAGAGTAGTGACTGTTGAAGTTTTAAAACCATACTTACGATAGTAAGTAACGCTTGTAAAGTACGGCAAAGCGAGTTCAAATAATGATGAAATTATTTGAAGTTGGAAATAGGGAAACGGAGTTTCCTCGTTCGTCGCAGTAATAAAAGATAAAATGGAAGACTCTAGTTTTGCCAGTAGCTTGGTCTATTCAGTTCATACTCAGCAATCAAATCCTGATACTGTAATGTAATACCAATATCATCCAAGCCATTGAGCAACTTGTGTTTCCAATCCTGTTCGATGTCAAATGGGAATTCCCCAAAAGGCGTCCGTATCAACTGGTCTACCAAGTCAACCGTGATTTCTTGGTCTGGAGCCAGCTGAGCCAGTTGGTCCCTGACTTCTTTGGGCTGGATAATGGGCAGAATCCCATTGTTCAAATCATTGTTGTAATGAATATCTCCAAAGGAGCCTGCAATGATGACCTTGAAGCCATAATCTGCCAGAGCCCAAGCAGCATGTTCCCTAGAAGAACCTGCTCCGAAGTTATCCCCAGATATGAGGATACTGGCTCCTTGATAGGCAGGCTGATTGAGAATGAAATCAGGATTATCCGTGTAGTTATCATCCAAATACCGCCAAGCATAAAGCAGATACTTGCCAAACCCCTTTTTGTCAATCAGCTTGAGAAACTGCTTGGGCAGGAGCTGGTCAGTATCAATATTATCATTCATGAGCGGAACGGTCGTTCCTGTCCATGTGGTAAATTGGTGCATTAAACTCCCTCCTTGAGAATTTCTAGCTGTCTAGTGTCGACAAATCGTCCATAAAGCGCAGCTGCGGCAGCCATAGCAGGACTACACAAGTGGGTCTTGGCCCCAAAGCCCTGTCGGTCTTCAAAGTTTCGATTACTTGTAGAGGCACAATGCACACCTGCAGGCACCTTGTCTGGATTCATCCCCAGACACATGGAGCAACCTGGATCCCGCCACTCAAAGCCTGCCTCCATGAAAATTTTGTCTAGCCCAAGCTTTTCTGCAGCTCGCTTGACAGGGCGACTGCCTGGAACGACAATGGCCGTGACCTGCTCTGCTATTTTCCGCCCCTTAACAATCCTAGCTGCCAGCTGCAAATCGCTGAGTCGAGCATTGGTACAGGAGCCTAGGAAGACATAGCCAACGGGAATGTCCGCAGCCTTTTGCCCAGGAGCTAAGTCCATGTAAGCGTAGGCCCGCTCGTCGTTGTGGTCACGGATGGCTGGGAAGGTTTCGTCAAAGCTAACCCCCATAGCAGGCGTCGTTCCCCAAGTGACCATCGGTGCTAAGTCTGATACATCAAGGACTAGGTGCTTATCATAGACGGTGTCGGCATCTGAGTAGAGCTCCTTCCAGTCTGCCACCGCCGCCTCAAAGTCCGCTGGTGCACACTCCCGACCTCGCAGGTAGTCAAAAGTGGTCTGGTCTGGAGCCATAATGCCCATCTTAGAGCCGAACTCAATGGACATATTGCAAATGGTCATCCGCTCTTCCATGCTGAGGCTGTCGATGACTGGACCTGCAAATTCAACCACGTGACCCAAACCACAATCCACGCCGTAGCGGGCAATCAGAGCCAGGATAAAGTCCTTGGCATAGACACCTGTTTGCGCCTGACCGACAAATTCCACTAGGAGTCGCTTGGGTTTGACCTGCCAGATTGTTTGAGTAGCGAGAACGTGCTCAACTTCGGAAGTACCAATCCCAAAGGCAATGGCTCCAAATGCTCCGTGAGTCGCCGTATGGCTATCCCCGCAGACAATGAACTTTCCTGGCTGGGTCCTGCCTGTTTCTGGTCCAACCATGTGGACAATGCCCTGATGTTCCGAACCGTGGGCTGCGTGGGGAATGCCGAAATCTTCTATATTCTTCGCCAAAGCGTCCATCTGAGCCTTGGAAATGACATCACGGATATTGTGAATATCAACGGTTGGTACGTTGTGGTCAAAAGTCGCAAAGGTCAAGTCTGGGCGCCGAACAGGTCGCCCTGTATCCCTCAGTCCTTGAAAGGCTTGGGGACTGGTCACCTCGTGCACATAATGTTGATCGACATAGAGGAGCTGGGGCTGTCCTTCCTGCCCTGTAATCACATGGCGATCCCAGAGCTTATCGAAAATGGATTTGCCACTCATGGTGACCTCCTTTCAAGCTGTTCAATAATAGCCGCTGTCATTTCTTTGGTAGAGGCGCTACCACCTAGGTCTTTAGTGAAAATGCCCTGCGCAAAGACCGCTTCAACTGCCTGGCGAATGGTCTGACCTGCTTGGACCAAATCAAAACTTTCTTCCAGCATCATGGCAACAGATAGAATCATGCTGACAGGATTGGCAATGCCCTGACCAGCAATATCTGGTGCCGAACCATGAATAGGTTCGTAGAGACTGGGACCTGCCACCGCATGACTAGCAGAAGGGAGCACACCTAGCGTTCCTGTTAATACGCTGGCCTCATCCGACAGAATATCTCCGAAAAGATTTTCCGTCACCAAGACGTCAAATCGACTAGGATTGGTAATCAAAAGCATGGCTGCGCTATCCACCAACTGGTGCTCCAAGGTCACATCTGGGTAGTCCTTTGCCACCTCATCCGCTACCTTCCGCCACAATTTTGACGTCGCCAGTACATTTTGCTTATCAATGCTGGTGACTTTTTTCCGTCTTTTTTGGGCTAGGTCAAAGGCAGAGCGAACAACTCGTTCGATTTCCTCAGCTTGATAGGTATTGCTATCGCTGGCTTGGTCTGTCTCCAGAATATGCTCTCCAAAATAAATCCCACCTGTCAACTCTCGTACCATGACCAAATCCACACCATCCAGCCGGTCGGCTTTCAGAGGAGAATAGTCTTTCAGGCTATCAAAAATTTTCACTGGACGGATATTGGCAAAGAGACCCAATTCCTTCCGAAGTTGAAGCAGGCCTTGTTCTGGTCGAACAGCTGCATCATCATATTGAGGGCTACCGATAGCTGCTAACAAAATCGCATCCGCCTGACGGCAGGCTTGTAAGGTAGCATCTGGTAGAGGATGGCCAGCCGCATCAATCCCAGCGCCACCAAAAGCTCTTTCCTCAATCTCATAATCAAAGCCTACTTGCCCAGCAACAGCCTCGAGGACTGCTAGGCCAGCCTCCATGATTTCAGGACCGATTCCATCACCAGCCAAGGCTACTATTTTTTTCGTCATATTTCCTCCTAGCTAGTTGGCAACTCTTTCTCAGATAGTTTCTTATCCATCTGACCACTATTTTCTTTCTGTACCATGACATTGGCATGAATGTAAGCAATAGCTGAAGCCTTCAATACGTCGAAGTCAATACCAGAGGCGTTAAAGACAGTTTCCGTTGCCTTATTTTCTACAGCGACAAGCACACGCGCTTGGGCATCAATTCCATCGGTAATGGCGTCGATATGGTAGCGTTCCAAGCTGATTTCTTGGTGGAAGAATTGGTCAATGGCATTAAAGACAGCCTCAACCGAACCTTTGCCAGATTCCACAACAACCACTTCTTCCTCATCCTGATTGATAAAGATGACCTGAGCCTGAATGCTGCCGTCAGACTGACTATCCAAACGCAAATCTTTAAATTGGAAACCATCACGATTGCTGATTTCTGTCCCAGCTACCAAAGCACGAATATCTGCGTCTGTGATTTTTTCTTTCTTGTCCGCCAGATTTTTAAAGCGAGCAAACAAACTAGCAACGTCACTTTCTTCAAAATACAAGTCTAATTCCTTTAGCTTTTCCACAAAGGCATGGCGACCAGATAGTTTCCCCAGTGGCAGAGAATTTTTCTTGACCCCTACCAACTCAGGTGTAATGATTTCATAGGTCAATGGATTTTTCAAGACACCATCTTGGTGGATACCTGACTCGTGAGAGAAGGCATTGCCACCAACCACCGCCTTATTGCGCGGAATGGCAATCCCAGAAAAGCGAGAGACCAACTCCGAAGTATTGAGCGTTTCCTTTAGGATAATCGGACTAGTCACATCGTAAAAATCTTTCCGAATTTCAAGGGCAACAGCTACTTCTTCAAGGGCCGCATTTCCTGCCCGCTCACCGATACCGTTGATAGTCCCCTCGACACGACCGGCACCGTTTTTGATAGCTGAAAGGGTATTGGCAACAGCCATACCTAGGTCATTATGGCAATGGGGACTGAAAATAATCTCACGGTCCGATTTGACGTTGCTTGTCAAGTAACGGAAAATTTCTCCGTAATGCTGAGGAGTCGTAAAGCCGACTGTATCTGGAATGTTGATATAGGTCGCACCTGCATCTACCGCTGTCTGCACCACTTGAAGCAAATAATCCAACTCCGTCCGTGTCGCATCCTCTGGTGAGAACTCTACCACCTCAAAACGCTCACGCGCATAGCTGACATGTTCAGTGATTTGCGCCAAAATTTCTTCTTTGGTCTTTTGAAGTTTACATTCACGGTGAATGGGACTGGTCGCAATGAAAACATGAATTTGCGGATACTTAGCATCTTTCAGAGCCTCATAACAAGCATCAATGTCTGACTTGACTGAACGAGCCAAACCTGTCACAGCCGTCTTGGTCATAGCCGCCGCAATCTGACGAACCGCTTCAAA
Organism: Streptococcus suis; assembly: GCF_002964575.1. Classification (GTDB taxonomy): domain Bacteria; phylum Bacillota; class Bacilli; order Lactobacillales; family Streptococcaceae; genus Streptococcus; species Streptococcus suis_R. The sequence goes on from NZ_POQQ01000037.1 coordinate 20,350, forward strand.
TGAATCTGGACTAGCCGCTGGGAAACCCGCTTCAATGGCAGAAATCCCCCATTTCTCCAGCTGCTTGGCAATGGTCACTTTTTCCTTAATAGAAAAATTCACACCTGGCGTCTGTTCACCATCCCGTAAAGTCGTATCTAAAAATTCAATCACACGCATAAGAATACCTTTCTAATACAAGCCTAACATTAAAATATTATTAAGTTCTCCTTCTTGGTCCGTCTAAGGAACCAAATAAAAAGAAAACACCTCGAGGATTACTACCCGCGAGATGTTGTCAACAGCGCCCGCTTGGTAAGCCAAACAGGACTAATGCATTCTTTCAGCACTAGCCCGACCGTCGCAACAACAAAGCAAAGAATTTTGTAGTGACAGGTTTCATTTGACTTTTTCCTCTCAGTGTTCTGGAACCTGTTTTTACAGGTTCTTAATTGCTTACTATGATACCTTACTTATTTTCACTTGTCAACAGAAAAATGGAAATTTTCTGAAAAATCCGAACAATACAACAATTCATGCAAATCCAAACAATAAAGCCAAGCTCCATTTCAAAGCTCGGCTTTAGGTATCAATTCCGTCTGGAACTTGAAAAAATGGCCACCAACAACACTGCTCCAAAGACTGACGGTACCAGGGCCATACCAGCAAACTGTGGTCCCCAATCTCCAAAGAGCAATTGTCCAATCCATGAACCAGCAAGTTCAAGGATAATATTCCCTAGACAGCCCCGGCGGTCATCGGACGAAGTCAAAGCACCTGCGATAATACTTGTTAACATTTTGTATCCAGAATGTTTTTGGTATACTGAAAATGTAATACGTATTTACTTTTTATGGTATAATTATTTAGTAGAAAAGTGAAGACGGTGGCTCTCGGTTCTGCTCCAACAGTCTGGGGATAGACTGTTGGAGGTTGGAGATGAAACGAACCTAGTTCGTGTCAAAGAGGTGATGCCTATGGGCAATTCATCAAAATCTAACAGAAAGGCTAACCTATACTTGATGGCAAGTAAACTTGCTCATCAAGTAACGACAAATCCTATGGGATTTGTCTAAGGTGCGCACTAGTTTTATTTTTGAAAAATATCGTTTCAAAAATAAAACGTTGGGGAATGGTTTCGGCTGTTGAAGTTGTACAAACGATTCTAGCTTTTGGTAGCTTTACCATTGCTTTAGTCAGCTTGTGCTATAAAATCTTCAAAGAAAATGGCAAAAAATAACCCGTCCCCACTTTTGCGCGAGTAGGACGGATTAAATCTAAACTACGAGCCACCGTCTTTTTAACGGTTCTACGTTTGGTAGTTGTTAGCGCAACTACCTTTTTCTGTTTCTATTATAACATGAAAGCTGTAGAAAGCAACTTAGAATGATGTTTACATACCAGAAAAGTTGTGTCAATTTTTTAAAAAGCAAACTATTTGGCAATTCACGCAAATTCCTCCACAAATAAAAACCAAACCTCATCAGAAGTTTGGTTTTACAGTTCATATTAATTCCGTCTGGAACTGCTAAAAATGGCCACTAGCAATACTGCTCCAAAGACTGACGGTACTAGGGCCATTCCAAAAAACTGTGGTCCCCAATCACCAAAGAGCAACTGCCCAATCCACGAACCAGCAAGTCCAAGGATAATATTCCCTAGACAGCCACGACGGTCATCTGACGAAGTCAAAGCACCTGCAATCAAGCCAATTATGGCTCCCGCGATAATACTTGATAACATTTTATTTTCCTCCAATTCTTACAAAATAAGACTGGTTGCCCAGTCTTAAAATTCATTAGATAGCCCACTCACCGTCACGGAAGATTGGTACACGAGTCCCGTCTTCACGGATACCGTCAATGTTCATCTTGTTAGAACCAATCATGAAGTCCACGTGAACATCTGAACGGTTGAGACCAGCTTCTTTCAGCTCTTCTTGGCTCATTTCTGTACCACCTTCGATAGAGAAGGCATAGGCTTGACCAATCGCCAAGTGGTTTGAGGCATTTTCATCAAAGAGAGTGTTGAAGAAAGTCACACCTGATTGAGAGATTGGGCTCTTGTCTGGCACAAGGGCAACTTCACCAAGACCACGTGCACCAGCATTGTCAAAGACCAATTTTTTCATGACTTCGTCACCTTTTTCAGCCGTTACATCTACGATTTCACCGTCTTTGAAGGTTACTTTGATGCCTTCGATGATGTTACCATTGTAGCTGAGTGGTTTTGTTGACGTTACATAACCGTCTGCCACACGGTAGTCAGGTGCTGTGAAGACCTCTTCTGTTGGCATGTTGGCAATAAAGTGTTCACCTTGGGCATTGACCGAACCAGCCGCTTCCCACAAGTGGTTTTTCGGCATACCGAGAACAAGGTCAGTTCCTGGTGCTGTATAGTGTAATTTGACGAACTGCTCGTCGTTAAGGACCTTAGCTTTAGCCACCAAGCGTGCCTCGTGCTCTTCCCACGCCTTGATTGGATCTTCTTCGTAGATACGGCAAGTCTTGAAGATTTGGTCCCAAAGGAGGTCCACTGCCTCTTCGTCAGACGCTGCATTTGGGAAGACTTTTTTAGCCCATTCCAAACCAGAGGCTGCACCAAGTGTCCAACTAACCTTGTTCGCTTGCGTTGCTTGACGCATTGGCTGCAAAGCTTGACTGAGTGCACGAGCGCTGCGAGACAATTTCTCTGGATCCACACCGTCGTAAGCTCCTGGATCTTCAGACAAGACCACCAAACGACTTGCCTTGCGCTCCAAGAGGTAGTTCATTTCGGTAATGCGTTGTGGATGAACTTGTTCCAAAAGTTCCACATCTACATTGACCAAACGTTCACGCGCAATCACATCGTCCAACCAGTTGACCAAGACTTCAGCCGCACCGTGCGCATAAGCTTCTTTGACAATCAAACGAGCCAATTCAGCCTGTTCCACACCGATCGTCAACTGCACCGTGTGACCAGGTTGGACATTGATACCTGTTGAAACCAAGAGTTTGGCATATTTAGCGAGATTTTCTTTAAAATTTGGTAATACCATTTTTTTCTCCTTTGAAATGTAATACTAGATTATTGTATCATATTTTTTATAATTTTCCTCAATCTTAGTCAATAAATAACTATATGGAGTTGCATTCCTCATAGAAAAATTGGTACAATATATAGGACAACATTTAGGAGAATTGCATGTGAAAAAGTCTGAACTACTCATTATCATCCCAGCTTATAATGAAGAGGAGTCTATTCAAGGAGTCATTGAAAACCTCATACAACACTATCCCCAATTTGATTATCTCATCATCAATGATGGCTCAAAAGATAATACCTCTTTGATCTGTCACCAAAAAGGATACGCTATTTTAGATTTACCTATCAATTTGGGATTGGCTGGTGCTTTCCAAACAGGCCTACGCTACGCTTACAAACATGGTTACAAAAAAGCCATTCAATTCGACGCCGATGGTCAACACTTGCCAGAATATATCCAAGGTCTCTCTGATCAAATAGACCAGGGCTATGATTTAGTCATTGGTTCTCGCTTTATAAACCAGCCCAAAAATTGGTCCTTGAGAATGCTAGGCAATCGTCTCATCGCCAGTGCCATCAGACTGACGACAGGAAAGGAAATAGCTGACCCTACTTCCGGTATGCGCATGTTTAGCGCACCTCTCATCAAAGAATTTGCCTTGAATATTAACTATGGCCCAGAACCAGATACCGTTTCCTACTTGTTACGAAACGGCGTCAAGGTAAAGGAGGTTCAAGTAACCATGCAAGAGCGACAAGGAGGACAAAGCTATCTCACACTTTCTCGTTCGATTCAGTACATGATCCATATGTTTGCCTCCATCCTTATCATCCAAAACTTTAGAAAGCGAATGAACAAATGAGTTTATTATTTCAAACAATTCTTATCCTCGTATCTCTCCTTACAGGAATTCTGATACTCAGAAGGATACGAAAATCGCAGCTACAAATACCTGATGCCCTATTTTGGATTTTTTTCTCCGCACTCTTGCTTATCCTCAGTCTATTTCCAAGTTTAGCTGAAGCTATAACCAAATTGTTAGGCATTGCCTTACCAGTTAATTTCATTTTTCTCTTTATCATTTTTTTACTGATTATCCATCAATTCCAGCTGACTATGCGGCTATCAAAATTAGATAATAAGCTAAAAGAACTAGCACAAACTATTGCGATCGAACGGTTTGATAAAGATGAATAATACACAAAAATCAGTTTATTTTTGGAATATGGTTGGTAATCTAGCTGCGGCTGCTGTATCTGTCCTCTATCTGCTTATTGTATCGCGCTTTTCAAACGCAAAAACGGCAGACGACTTCAGTATGGCCTATGCTATCGGTAATCTTTGGGTAGTGATCGGTCTCTTTCAGGTAAGAAATTATCAAGGGACTGATATCAAAGAAGGCCATTCTTTTGCTGCCTACTTATTAGCGCGTAGCTATTCTTTGATACTTATGGTCGCAACCATTCTGCCCTATCTCCTTCTCACTCAGTATCAGTCCAGCTATGAACTTGTCCTCTTGGTCATTCTTTATCGTGTAGGCGATGTTATCTCTGACTTATTTCAAGGTTTTTTCCAGCAACGAGACCGACTGGATCTAGCAGGGAAACATATGACCATCCGCTACACCGCTAGCACCTTCGTACTGACCACCTCACTAGCTATCGGAAAACATCTGCCCCTGGCTCTAGCTCTTATGGCAATAACCAACCTGACCTTAGTCTTCCTTTTAGATCGCCGACAGGCTCAGAAATTGCATCCAACTAAACCCTATTCTCTATTTGAAACATCATTACATAAGGATGCCTATACTATTTTGCGTGCCTGTCTCCCTCTTTTTATCAATGGTTTCCTACTCACTTATATCTTTAATGAACCAAAACAAGTCATCGAAACCGGCCTAGCAGATGGACGTCTGATGACGGGCATGCAACGTGATTTCAGCATTCTATTTATGCCTGTATTTTTCATGAGTCTTTGTGTACTAATCCTGCGTCCATTGATTACCAGTTTAGCTAAACTTTGGTACCAACATAGCTACCAGGAATTTCGTCAGATTTGCAATCGCTTGGTACTAGGCTTGTTCATCGGAGGCAGTCTAATCAGCCTATTGGCTGTCGGCATAGGCACTCCCATCCTGAGCCTTCTATTTGGGATTGATTTGACAAGCCATAATCTGACACTAGGAATTCTAGTTTTTTCAGGGATTCTATATTCCCTAGCTATTGTTTTTGAAAATCTTATCACCATATTTCGACAACAAAAAATCCTGGTCTTTGTCTACCTCCTGCTATTTATCTTTTCCAGAATCATTACTAGCCCGCTCATTTTTCATTATCAATTACTTGGAGCTGCAATCAGTTTCTTACTAACAATGACCATATACGCTCTAGTCATGGGGCTACTAACTATCTATCTCTATTCCAAAGGAAAAAAGAATGTCTAATTTACAGTCACTACATACCTTCATTATCTGTGCCTATGGAGACAGTCCTTTTTTAGAATCCTGTATCCAGTCACTGCAAGGGCAAACTGTCTCCTCTTCTATCCAGCTCTATACTTCTACACCTAGTAAACACATTCAACAACTTTGTGAGCAATATGCCATTCCTATGCATTCTTCTATAGGTGGAGGTATTGGAAAAGATTGGAACAATGCTCTCTCCTTTACTTCCACTCCCTATGTAACTATTGCCCACCAAGATGACATCTATCAACCAAGCTACGCTGAAGAAATGCTTACATCTCTTCAAAACAACCCAGAAAACCTTATTGTCTTTTCAGACTATATGGAATGTAAGAATGGACAAACTATCTCCCGTAATACCAATTTAACCGTCAAACGAATCCTACTAAAAGGACTATCCTTGTTCCCACAGTCCAAGACCTGGAGACATTTTATCCTCAGCTTTGGGAATTCAATTTGTTGCCCTGCTGTCACCTATAACATGGATAAACTAAGGGGCTTTCAGTTCAATGAACAAATGCGCACCAATTTAGATTGGTATGCCTGGTATCAAATAAACCAGTATAAGGGAGTTTTCTCCTATATCCCAAAACCACTTATGTATCATCGCATTCACCAAGAATCCGAGACCTCACAGACCATCGCTGACAATACTCGGACAAAGGAAGACTTGATGATGTTTGAACTATTTTGGCCGAAACCGCTTGCCCATCTAATCAATGCTTTTTATATCAAAGGGCAGGACTCAAATCATTAGGAGGTTCTTGTGTTACATAAACTTAACCAAAATAAATGGTACTTGTTTGCCAGCTTCATTGCTTGTTCTACAGTTTATACGATTTATATACGAGACTATCACGCATCCGCAGCTGTCTATCCTCTAGCCTTATTCATGATTGGTTTCATTCCCTTACTCCCTAAGAGGCAAGATCTAGCTTGTTTGCTTGTTTTACTACTATCTGGTGTGGCCTTCTCTATCATTACTCCTGTGTTAAACACCCCAGATGAATATGTTCATCTTTCTCGTGCTATGCATATCGCACAAGGAGATATCAATTTAGACAATAATCCAGAAAATCTCCAAATATCTGAAGACTACTTTGTCATTATTGATGACTACAATATGCCTCCCTTGGCTGTGAATGCCTTTGAACATCAACCTAGCTCTACAGAGGTTCCTTTTAGGGGCCTAGCTGATTTCCGCACAACCAATGCCTATTGGTTTATCGGCTATATACCTCAGGTTATCGGCATTACACTTGGACGAATATTACATTTAAATGTCGGTCTTATCTACTACCTCGGTCGAATTCTTAACGCTCTTTGTTATGCTCTATTGGCTTATATAGCTGTCAAATTAAGTGGTAACTTTAGACAGGTTATGATGCTGATTGTACTCATGCCAATGAACATTTTTCTAGCCGCTTCCTATAACCAAGACGGGGTTGCACTAGGACTCATCTATGTTATAATCGGACTCTTTATCCACTATCTAACCAGACAGAAACCGATTGGCTATCCAGAGCTTGTCATTTTTACGGCTCTTTCTTGCCTGATTATCACATTAAAATTGCCTTATATCCTATTGATGGGACTTCTTTTCTTTATCCCCAAAGAACGCTTCTCCATCAAATCTCCCTTCATCACCATTCTGTTAGCTTCCTGCATCATTTTTGCTCTAACGGCCATCTGGTTTATCGGTTACCAACAAATAAAATCAACAACCACTCTTCAAGGGGTCGGTTTAGTTGGACAAATCCAGTACTTCTTATCCAACCCCACTCATGGATTGTTAGCTCTATCAAAAGAATTCTTCATGACCCCTCATCGCTTAGTCATGTTGTTCTACTTTGGAATCTTGAACTTGCCGATGCGGGAAACCTTAATCCCAATTTTTACCTTCTACTTATGCGTTATCGCTAGCAATTTAGGACAGAAACACATTGCTCTTCGCAGTCGTATCGGTAGTATTCTCATCGGTTTGGGAATCATATGTGCTATTATTCTCGTTATGTATCTAACCTGGACCAAAATTGGCTACGGACATGTAGATGGCATTCAAGGCCGTTACTACCTAGGAGTATTACCCCTTTTTGCACTATCCATAACTACCCTACCTATAAAGGCTTTTACACCTTTCCGCATACCTGATGATTTTGTTATCAAAGGTAGTTGGATTGTCTTAACAATGGTATTAGTATTTATCGTCCTATCTACCTACTAATACTCACTATCAGACTAGCGTAACAAACTGGAAGCCACCCTTTTGTTGCTAGAAATCATAAAAAAACTAGATAATAGTCATATTAAGGAGACATTATCTAGTTTTTTATTATACTCAATGAAAATTGGAATCAGACTAGGCGACGCAGATGTAAATAGACCCCCGCTCCTCTCCTGTTTCAAGGGAGTAGGCTACAAAGCTCCACTGGATCTTTACACTCCCAAGGTAAGCTAACAACGGATAATTCCAATTTTCGCAGGGTATTAGTTACCAAAAACCTTTACACGGTCCCCATTCGCCATATAGTCTTTATCTGCTGCTGGAGCTGCGATGCTACCGAATGGTGCTTGGGCACGGAGTTTCCAGTTAGCTGGGATACCGTATTTTTCAGCAACTTGTGCATCAACCAGTGGGTTGTAGTGTTGTACGTTCATACCGATATTTTTCTCAGCGAAAGCCAACCATACTGCGTACAAGTTGATACCATGAGCTTGCTCAGACCAGATTGGGAAGTTTTCAGCGTAAAGTGGGAAGCTTTCTTGCAAGCCTTTGACAACATCTTGATCCTCGAAGAACAAGATAGTACCAGCACCAGCCGCAAAGCCAGCCAAGCGACCTTTTGTAGCTTCAAATGCTTCTGCTGGCGTTACTTTTTCCAATTCGCTGTAGGCAATTTCGTTCCAGAAAGCTTCTGACTCCGCACCAAAAAGTACCACTGCACGGCTAGATTGTGAGTTGAAAGCTGATGGAGCTTCTTTCATGGCTTTCTCAACAAGTGCGACCACTTCTTCATTTGATACTGGCAAGTCTTTACCAAGTGCGTAGATTGAACGGCGAGTTTCTTGAAGTTTTGCAAAATTTGACATATAGTTTCCTCTTTTCTTATTGTTACTACATAGTAGTTTTTATCACTATGTAGAGATTATATACCTATTCTAATCCAGAGTCAAGAGGTTTGACTTCAATTTTTTAAAAAAATTCACTGCTTCCAAAAGAAACAGTGAACAAGTTTAAAACAAATCATCAAAGAGACTGAGCTGGTTATCCTCTGGCATTTTGCCCAGGATTCCCATTTCATCCATTTTTTCGACAAGAGTGCTGGACAGACCACCACGTTTGCGAAGTTCTGTCTTAGAGAGAAATTCTCCTTCCGCACGCGCAGCAACTACCTGCTTGGCAACGTTCTCTCCCAGACCATCCATGGCAACAAATGGTGGGATGAGGGTGTCGTCTTCAATCAAGAAGTCGGTCGCATGAGACTTGTAAAGATCCAATTTGCCGAACTTGAAGCCACGTTCTAGCATTTCATTTACCAATTCAAGTGTGGTGTAAAGGTCCTGCTCAACGTTTGAAGCCTCATTGTTTTTCTTCTTGAGGGCAATCTCTTCCATCTTGGCCTTGACTCGATCCAGACCACCGGACATGGTTGCTAAATCAAAGGCCTTGGCACGAATGGAGAAATAGGCACAGTAATAGTAGATTGGATAATGAACCTTGAAATAAGCAACCCGCAAGGCCATCATAACGTAAGCAGCCGCGTGGGCTTTGGGGAACATGTACTTGATTTTTCCACAGGATTCGATGTACCAGTCTGGCACCTTGTTGTCCTTCATAGCTTGAATATAGCCATTTCGCTCTTCCTCAGAAATCTTGAGCCACATGCCCTTCCGCACCCGTTCCATGATGTTAAAGGCCATCTTGGGTGGCAAACCTGCGTGCATAAGGTAAACCATGATGTCATCCCGACAACCGATAACGGTGGATAGGTCGGCAATTCCTGCCTTAATCAAGTCCTGGGCATTGCCCAACCATACGTCTGTACCATGGGATAGACCAGACAACTGCAAGAGTTCTGCAAAGGTGGTCGGCTTGGTTTCCTCCACCATTCCCCGTACAAAGTTGGTCCCGAATTCCGGAATACCCAGCATACCTGTCGGCGTCCCAATCTGCTCTGGGGTAACTCCCAAAATTTCCGTACCTGAGAAAAGGGCCATCACTCCCTTGTCATCAGCAGGAATGGTCTGCGGATCAATGCCCGACAAGTCCTGCAGCTTGCGAACCATGGTCGGATCATCGTGTCCCAGGACATCGAGCTTCAAGACGTTTTCATCAATATCGTGGAAGTTAAAGTGGGTGGTCTGCCAGTTGGCCGTCACATCATCGGCAGGATATTGGACAGGCGTAAAGTCATAGACATCCATGTAGTCAGGGAATACGATAATTCCTCCTGGGTGCTGACCTGTCGTTCGTTTGACCCCAGCCGCACCAGCAGCCAAACGTTCCACCTCTACATCACGGTAGAATTTGCCATAATCCCGCTCATAGCCTCGAACAAAACCATAGGCCGTCTTAGCAGCTACCGTACCTACCGTTCCTGCACGGAAGGCATTTTCTTCGCCGAAAATATCCCGTACATCCAAGTGGGCAGAGGGTTGGTCATCCCCTGAGAAGTTCAAGTCAATATCGGGAACCTTGTCTCCATCGAAACCAAGGAAAGTCTCGAAAGGAATGTCCTGTCCATCTTTTTTATACTTGGTGCCGCATTCTTCACAGTCCTTATCTGGCAGGTCAAAACCTGAACCATAGGAACCATCTGTGATAAATTCACTGTGTTGACAATTTGGACAGACATAGTGAGGAGGCATAGGGTTTACTTCGGTAATCCCAATCATGGTCGCAACGAAACTGGAGCCGACAGACCCCCGTGAACCAACCAGATACCCTCGTTCATTTGACCGTTGCACCAACATCTGCGATGCCAGGTAAATCACGGCGAAACCATTACCCAGAATGGATGTCAGTTCCTTTTCAATCCGCAGGTCAATAATATCTGGAAGAGGATTGCCATAAATTTCAAAGGCTTTTTGATAGGTCAATTCCGCAACCGTTTCCTCGGCCTTTTCGATATATGGTGTATAGAGGTCGGTCTTAACCACCTGGACATCTTCAAACCGGTCCAGCATAGCATTTGGATTGGTAATGACAATCTCACGGGCTAGACTTTCACCCAAGAATGCAAACTCGTCCAACATCTCGCTAGTTGTTCTAAAGTGGGCTTTTGGCAGGGGTGCTGGCTGGGCATTCTCACCATTTCCGATAGTCCAGTTAATCGGTGCCCCTTGACCGAGGGCCCGAACAATAATTTCCCGATAGATTTCCTCTTCGGGGTCAATGTAGTGGACATTTCCAGTCGCCAGAACAGGCAGACCTGCCCTACGTCCTACCTCAATCAACTGCTTGATGGTTTCTTCAATCTCTGCCATGTCCTTGAATTGCTCCTTGGCAATCATAGGAGCGTAGAGAGCTGGAGGCATGACCTCGATAAAATCATAATAGCCCGCTGTCTTAACCGCATCATCCATTCCCTTAGAAAGCAAGTCATCAAAAACCTCGCCCTCTTGACAGGCTGTTCCTAGTATCAAGCCTTCTCGGTGGGCATCCAGAACCGTTCTGGGAATGCGAGGAACTCCCTCAAAATACTTGGTATTGGACAGGGAAACCAGCTTGAAGATATTTTTCAAACCAACCTGATTGACCACATAGAGCGTAGCGTGTTTGACACGGGCCTTCTTATAAGAATCCTCGGCCACCAATTCTGTATTGAGCTGGTTGAGATTGGTCAGATTGTGTTTCTCCAAGGCTTCTTTTAGGAAGATAAAGAGCAGGCGACCAGTGGCCTCCGCATCATAGTTGGCCATGTGGTGATGCTCAAGGGCAACACCAAACCGCTTGGTCAAGGCCGCCAGACCATGCCGCTTGTAGTCTGGATAAAGATTTCGTGCAAATTCTAGCGTATCGATAACCGGTTGGCTGATGATAGGCATGCCAGCTCGCTCGTAGTTGACATTCATGAAACCAACGTCAAAGGTGGCATTGTGGGCAACCATGATGGAATCCTGGCAGAAGTCCTGAAACTCCCGCAGAACTTGCTCCAAGGGCTTGGAACCACGCACATGCTCATCTGTAATCCCTGTCAGTTCAGTCGTAAATTTACTGAGCGGGTGACCTGGGTCAATAAATTCATCAAATTCCGCAATGATATTACCCTTGTGCATCTTAGAGGCCGCAATCTGAATTAGGGCATTGTTGACCGCAGAAAGACCGGTCGTTTCCACGTCAAAGACCACATAGGTCGCATCAGATAGAACCATATCCGCTTCATTGTAGACAATGGGAACTGAGTCCTCAACAATATTGGCCTCCATCCCAAAGAGGGGCTTAATACCAGCCTTACGAGCAGCATGGTAGCCATGGGGGAAGGATTGAACATTGCCGTGGTCTGTAATGGCCACCGCCTTGTGTCCCCAAGCCGCAGCACGCGCCACCAAGTCCTCAACAGCAGGCAAGGCATCCATAGTGGACATGTTGGTATGGGCATGAAACTCGACCCGCTTCTCCCCCTCAGGCATGAGATCCTTACGGATTTCCTTCTTGACCTCTTGGACTTCCTGGACATTCATAGTCAAATCACGGGTGAAATTATTGGTTTCCACATTGCCTCGCACCCGTAACCAGTTGCCCTTTTTGACCATATCAAACTTCTGGGCCTCTTCCTCATTCTTAGCCCACTTCTGCAAGGTAAAGGACGAAGTATAGTCAGTCATCTTAAAGTTGATAATGACCCGCCCCGTCTTGGTCGTCTTCTGCTCGACCTCAAAGACCAGACCCTCAAAGACAATCCGGTTCTCCTCGCTATCCACCTCAATCATAGGCGTAATCTCAGCCTTTTCAATATTGACCTTGGCAGGACGATTTTTCTTATATTCTGGGACAAATGGCTGAGCTGCCTCTGGTGGTGGGGCCATTTGAGCCAGTTGTTCCAGGGCCGCCAGGTTTTCTTCATTAGCCTGCTGGTAGATTTCCTCATTCTGCGCATGGAAGGCCGCAGCCTGCTGCTGCGTCATATCCTGACAAACTTCGATATCCACCGCAAGAGTGCCAAAACCAAATCGCTTGTATTGCTCCACAAGATTTGGCAGATGATTCTTCCGAAAATGAACGGTGTCAATGGTTTCAGGCCCTTTTATCCACAGGGTATCCTCCCGATAAGCAACCTCCAAAGACTGAAACAGGGCCTTGAAGCCAGCACTCTGGCACAAATCTTCCGTAAAGGCTTCTGGATAATAGGCTTCTACCAAACCAGCTTCAAATGCTTCCGCATCGCTGACAATAGAAAACTGGATTTTATTGCCCACCTTTTCAAATTCCGTCGTCAAACGAGCCTTGAACAGTCTATAGTCCACCAGCGGCAAGGGCTTTTCAAAACGGAAGGTAAATTCCCAGAGCTTGCTGACCTTATGCAAGACCACTTTCTCAATCGTTGCAGTCGAAAAAGCCCCTGATTGCTGGGCATCAAGAGGCATCCCGATTTGTTGAAGCAAGAGCTGAAACTTATCTGACATGACCATTTCCTTTGTAGTTCGTTAGAAACATTTTACCATAAATGGAAGAAATTTTCTTGGGGGAGAGAAAAAACCTCTTTGGCATTCCAAAAGAGGTTCATAATTTGATTCTTAACTTACCAAGCCGCAGCTTCTGTCGGAGCCTGCAAGAAGTCTAGCCAGACTGGATCCTTGACACGACAAAGGGTGACAGATATACCTTCCATATCCAAACTGGTCATAAACTTACCTGTTTTAATATAGGGTAGTTTCAAGCCTTCTAATTCCAAGAACTGGTACAAATCATTGAGAAAGATACCTTGCTCCAACTCAGACAGGTTCCCTAGATTGTTGACCAAGAGGACATACTCCTCCCCCTCCTTCCAACGGAATTTCAGTTTTAGCTTATTGACAATTTCATTAGCTAACTGCTCCGAAGATTCGTAGGTTACGGTGCGATAACCTTCCTCTCCATGAATGCCGATTCCATAGGAAATTTCTCCATCCGCCAAATCAAATAAAGGCTGGCTGACATCTGGCAAGCAGGCTGACTTGGTCGCAAAACCAATGGTCGCTATCTCTGTTGCTAGAGAAAGCCCCAGTTGTTCCAATTGATCTAAATTGTAGCCAGAGAGAGCTGCAGCCCCAAGAACCTTATGCAGAAGAATAGTCCCCGCCAGCCCACGGTGGCGCATGCGGAAATTATCCTTGGTATCGACTGAGATATCGTCATGGGATACAATATATTTCACAGCTATACCTTCTTGTCTTGCTTGCGCAATGGCTTGACCAAAGGTTTCTAAATCTGCCTCAAAGTTTTTTACAATCAGAAAAACTCCCTTACCCTTATGAACAGCACGAATGGCTGCCAAGACTTCTTCGGTAGTTGGTGGGGTAAAAATCTCTCCATAGACTGCTGCAGTCAGCATTCCTTTGCCCACGAAACCGACATGGGCCGGTTCATGCCCAGAACCACCACCTGAGATGATGGGAACCAGCTGAATGTCCTGTTCTTTTTGAACTAGAATAGGTTGATGTTCAAGTTTCTTTACATACTGATTTGTCCGATAGAATCCTTCAATGTAATCCGCAATCACATTATCCTGTCTATTTTTTATAAATACCATCCCTCTTCTCCCTCGAATTGTGATTAGAAAATGACTGCTCTAGTAAAGTGATAATTTGGCCATACAGGCTATGAATAGCACAAGGGGATTGAGCTAGCCCCTTCTTAATCAGACCAATCCAAGCGCTCGAATGGTAGGTCACTAAAAACTCCTGTTCCTGCCTTGTAAAATAGCGACCTTCTTTGGACTGATATTCCGCCAATAATTTTTCCATCAGAACCCTAAAATAGCCTTCCAGATAGGTCACAAAGTCATTTTGTCCCTCAATTTCAAACAAGTGTTTGTAAAATACCTGGTTACAATCGATGTAATAGAGCAGTTCATCTAAGAGCTTCACCCCACTGATATAGGTCAGATTGTCTGTCACCTGCTCCTGCAACTCTGTTTCAAAAATCCAATCCAGTAGCTCATACTTGTCCAAAAAATGATTATAAAAGGTTTGACGACGGATACCTGCTTCCTGCATGATATCTACAACAGAAAGCTTATCAAATGATTTAATAGATAATTGCCTTTTAAAGGCCTTGGCGATTCTTTTCTTGGTAATCAACGAGGTTGGCATATGTCACTTCCTTTCGCTTCCTCTCCATTATACCCTATCATGCTTTTGATAGAAACAAAAGGGACACATTTTAGAATTTGTCCCTTCCTTTTTCAATTATTTAAAAATATAATAACAGTATAAAAAACAAAGGAGTCTATCTCATGAAAAAAATCATTAACCAACCTGAACATGTCGTTGACGAAATGTTGAAAGGCCTTGTCTTTATGCACCAAGATGTGATTGAGCGCATTGACGGTTTTGAAGTCATTGTTCGCAAGGCGGAAAAGACTGGCAAAGTCGGCATCATCTCAGGAGGTGGTTCTGGTCACGAACCTTCTCATGCAGGCTTTGTCGGTAAGGGTATGTTGTCTGCCGCTGTGTGTGGCGCAGTATTTACCTCACCAACCCCAGACCAAATCTTAGAAGCTATTAAGGCAGCTGATGAAGGGGCTGGAGTCTTCATGGTTATCAAAAACTACTCTGGCGATATTATGAACTTTGAAATGGCACAAGAGTTGGCTGAAATGGAAGGAATCGAAGTGGCTAGTGTCGTTGTGGACGATGACATCGCTGTGGAAAATAGCCTCTATACCCAAGGACGTCGTGGCGTAGCAGGTACCATCCTTGTCCACAAGATTCTCGGTCATGCTGCTGAAACTGGTAAATCGCTTGCTGAGATTAAAGAATTAGCTGACCGCCTCGTTCCACAAATCAAGACTATCGGTCTTGCGCTTTCAGGCGCTACTGTTCCTGAAGTGGGCAAACCAGGCTTCGTCCTTGAAGAAGATGAATTTGAGTATGGCGTTGGTATCCATGGCGAACCTGGCTATAAGAAAGAAAAGCTACAACCATCTGCAAAATTGGCTGAAGAATTGGTTGAGAAATTGGCTGAAGGCTTTGACATTCAAGATGGTGAACACTACGGTGTCCTTATCAATGGTCTTGGAGCAACTCCTCTCATGGAGCAATATGTCTTTGCCAACGACGTTGCGCAATTACTGGCTAAAAAAGGTGTCCTTGTCGACTACAAGAAAATCGGTAACTATATGACATCCATCGATATGGCTGGACTATCACTGACTTTGATTAAACTAGAAGACCCAAGCTGGATTGACGCTTTACAGGCACCTGTTGAAGTTGTCGCTTGGTAGGAGAAGAACTATGGATGCAAAACAAGCATTGCTCTGGATGGAGACATTCAACAAAAAAATTCAAGAGAACAAGGATTATTTGAGTGAACTAGACTCTCCTATCGGAGATGGAGATCACGGGGGCAACATGGCGCGTGGTATGGCTGCCGTCATGCAAGAACTGACTGAAAAAGACTACGAGAGCGCTGACCAGGTTTTCAAAGTGGTTGCCATGCAACTCCTCAGCAAGGTGGGCGGCGCTTCTGGTCCTCTCTACGGTTCTGCTTTTATGGGGATAACTAAAGCCAGTCAAGCTGGTGCGGATTTAGCTGATACGCTACAAGCAGGTTTGGACATGATCCAAAAACGTGGCAAGGCCGAATTAGGTGAAAAAACCATGGTAGACGTGTGGGTTCCTGTCATTGCTGCTCTAAGAGAAAACCAGCTAACAGTAGAAGTTATCCGTGAGGCTGTTCAGGTAACAAAAGATATCGTTGCGACCAAGGGCCGTGCCTCCTATGTTGGCGAACGCTCTATCGGTCATATCGACCCGGGCTCCTTCTCATCTGGACTTCTCTTTGAAGCAATGCTGGAGGTGGGACTATGACAGCAGTTGGAATCCTACTTGTATCCCATTCCAAAAATCTAGCTCAGGGCATTATCGACCTAGTCTCCGAGGTCGCCAAAGATATTCCAATCACCTACTGTGGTGGACTAGAAGATGGTAGCATCGGTACTAGCTTTGAAATGGTACAAGACAGAATGGACAGAAATCCAGCAGACACACTTCTAGCCTTCTTTGATCTGGGAAGCGCACGGATGAACATTGAACTTGCTGCTGATTTTTCTGATAAACAGGTTCTTATCCAAACCGTTCCCGTTACCGAAGGTTGCTATACTGCTGCCGCTCTCTTGCAGGCTGGTGCAGATCTGGATACCATCCTTGAACAGTTGCAGGAACTAGCCATTAAAAAATGAATGCTCTCCGCCCCACTAACATTTAATTTTCAAAGAGTATGAACAAGTAAAAATAGCTTAGAAGCAAGACTTCTAAGCTATTTTGGCTCTATTACCCCCGTCCCCTAAATTCCCTCTGTGAGAAACTCTGTCCAGACGGCTCCCTCATACACCAAGCCCAGATTGTTGGCCTGATCTACTTCATAAATCAATTTAACTGTAATGGCTTCTCCTGGATTGACCTTTTCTGGCAAATTGACATCATAGGTTCGCATATCTAAGTCATAGGGAATGTAGGTTTCGACATCGATTAGTTGAAACATGTATTCATCAAAATAGAGGGGTTCTTCTGATGTATTTTTCACATCCAGTTCCACAAGATAGGCGAAGCCATTGTCTCCAATAGGTGCAAGACTATCGTCCTTACCCATGGAGGTCACGGTAATCTGTAGACCATCAGGGAAAACCACTCTTTCTCCTACTTGGTGCTCTGTGTAGGTCACCGTATCATCAAAGTAACTTTCCGAACTCCAAGAATCACTTGTATCTGACAAGCTTAGACCAGCCATTAAAATCAGACAGGTCACACCTAAAACAAAAGACAAAAGGCATCCGACCAGACTGGTCCAAAATAATGGTTGCTTAAAGAAAGGCTTTTTCTTATAGTACATCTGCCCATTTTCAACAACAAAATCCTTAGCTTCCATATAACTCTCCCTATTTTGTTAGGCTGGTGGACGGAAGGTCAATACCTGCTTGCCGTAGTGCTTCCTGATAAAATCCAAAGAATTGGTGGTAAATGCTACTCTGTTGACCATTGGCAACAAAGAGATTGACCCGGTAGACAAATTGACCGTTGGCAGTATTTTGCGGTCCCAGCACCGTCACACCTGTAATCTGGTCAAACTTGCTCACTTCTCTCCGATTGACTTCCTCAATCACTCGACCAACCTGCTCCAAGTCAGTATTAAACTTAAGTGGAATATCCACCTGAGCCCGCATATCGCCACGGGATTGGTTGGACACGACAAGGATGTTGCGATTGGGAATAAAATGCAGAGTTCCATCTGCATCTCTTACCTGGGTGGTCCGAATACCCATACTAACGATGGTACCCGAAATGGTAATAGGACCATTGGTCAACTTGACCACATCCCCCACATCAAATTGACGCTCCAAGAGAATAAAGAAACCATTGATTAGGTCTGATAAGAACCCTTGCGCACCTAAACCAATCGCTACCCCAGCAATCCCAGCACCTGCAAAAAGACTAGACACAGGCAGTCCTAAGATGGTCAAAATACTGTAAATCAAGATGAAGTAGAGCAGGTAGTTGAGCATACTTTCAACCAGACGGCTGATGGTCTTTTGACGACCAATATCCTGAGTAGATACTTTAAGAGACGGAACCAAAACCTTTTTAACCGAAGCCTTGGCAAGCTTTTTCACGATATAAAAGGCAAGAAAGAGGAGCACTAGAGACAGGATTTTATTAACAAAGGCTGTCAAGAGAGCGTCCACATTAAACTGAGAAACATATTTCTGGATAAAATCATTCATACCATCATTATAGCAGAAAAACCTATAAAAAACTAAAAGACAGCCGAACGACTGTCTTTTCAATTCCTATCCTTACAACACACCATGTAGACCAAGTTGCTTTACCGCATTTATTCCTCAGAAAATATCTGACTAAACTCTTGTTGTAGCTCATCGGTTACTAAGGTAAAAGTAGGGATATAGGTGCTTGTTCCTGGGATTTGATAACCTGCATCACTCTGACGATTTAATAGCAAGACAGGCTTTCCTTCATGAATGGTAAATACATATCGTGTTGGAATCGTTGAGTTACCACTAACATCGTATCGCGATAGGAAATAATAATCGTATGTATTCCCCATTCCAAAATAGTATAGGGTTTTAATGTCTGGCTCACGATCTGAACTATCTGTAAAAATAGCTACTTGATAGTCACCAGTTGAGGATATGGGCTCACTATCAACTTGGAAGGCAAGACCTTCTTTTTTTCCATAAGCTTGTATCGCTTCATATAATTTTTTAGATTGTCTAGTAGACCAAGTGATGTAAGAACCGTCTGATTTAGTATCAATAATCGTTCCTACATTTTCGATATAAAATTTACTAGACTGACCACTGCCACCCTTGTATTGTTTGTTGTTCAATTTAACACGCACAATTTGGGTCAACTTAGGGGGTTCCATAGAAGGAATGGCAACAGTAGCCACAGGAACATCTACATAGTCTTTTCCTATTGTCCAACCATCTTGCAATACTTTTGCACTTGTTCCAAACCCAAATCCGCCATGGTTGAGTACAAAGGTTTGGTCCCCTTTATAGTACTTGAGTCCATATTCACTTGCTCCAAAAATCGGACCAACTTGATCCTTGTAAGAGGCATCAATCTCTTCCATATCGTATCTATTTTTCCAAATTCGCAATACATCATCACTATTATAGGTACCCGCCTTATAGGAATTATAGGCATCCGTTAATTCGGTCAAGGTGACATGTTTATCAGTCGTATCATAATGAATGGCTGGCTCTGTCAGAGCACTCGGAACTAAACCAATATATTTCGTGCTCCGGATGAAAACTTCGCTATTATAGCTATGTCCGTTTAATACCAGCTCTTCTATTTCTTTTTTATCTTCTGCAGTTAGATTACCAAGGGACTGAGATGCCTTTTTCTCAGAACTAGATATTTTCTTCTCATCTTTGACAGAAACTTTCTCTTCGGAAGTGATTTCAAAAACCTTCCTATTACTGATATCATAGAAGATACTTGGATCGATAATGATTGCGGAAAGTGAAGAATCAATAAGAGTATAGGAGCCAACTGATAAATACTGTGCATATTGACCATACTGCTTCAGATATTCTGCTTGACCCTGGTAGATTTCAGTACTGCTATCATATTGCCCCACAATATAGCGCGATTGAGAAGCAGACTGGTTAAATTCTCGGGTTAAGGTGTGCAATTCAACTAAACCTTTGTCTGCACTTGCTAGCATATAAATAGTCGCCCCTGAAACATCTGCTCCACCTGAACCGTATGTCACAATCTTTCCATCTTGGAAAACCTGCAGATGATCACGATAACCACTAACCCCTTTTAAGAGAATGACCCCCTTGTTATAGGTGTATACAGCCAGCTGATGATCATTTCCGTCACTTATTATCAACTCATCAATGCCGTCCTTATTCAGATCAAATAGGGCATATTTGAAGTATCTATCTCCAGGTGGGTAAGTGATATCGTCAAGTATCGGGAGATAGGAATAATTGTTAGGAAGAGCATCCGATGATTGAGAGAAATGATAGAATTGCTCCACAACTTCTTTATAGGCATTGTAGACTGTTTGCTTGATATTACTTGCATTGAAAATGGCTACATCTGTATCGGACAACTGGTAAGTCTTCAAATCATCCACCAACTTCTGATACTTGTCTTCAAGATTTACCTTGTATTGTTTCTTGAAATCATAAACCTTGGTTTTACTAGTTTTCTTACCATCTTTTAGGATGCATTCTCCCGTTTTTAAGTTATAAACAACACTCATTTTTACCTTCTGATCTAAGCAAGGACAAACAATGGTTAGGTGAATAAACTCTCCTTCTTGTTGAATATCCTCATAAAGAAAGGCTTCATAAGCATAGCCTGTTGCCAGGGCAATACGGTTGACTATTTCCTGCAAGTTTGGATTTTGAGAAATATTTTTATAGCGATTTAAAGCATAAAGGAAATTAGCCTTTGTGGTATCCGCGATTAACCAAGCTGGTTTCTTATCTCTTGTTAAAGCACCAGAGAGTTTCCCGTCTTCTTTAAAGGCGATGAAATAATAGCATAGGGTGCGAATATAGTTTAGTGCTTCTTTTTCTTTAATGGACGGATTTGACAACAGCTGTTCAATGACAAAGGACTGGGAGTAAATTAGTTTAACTTTATCTAACCGCCCCTCCTTGATTTCAGTTAGCAACTCTCGATAAACAGCATCAATGATGGCATGATATGCTTTTTTATCACTATAGTCCATCTTCTCAAGTGCAAGAATCTCGTCAGGATTTAATACCCTATCCAATGTTGATAACACTTCCGCCCACTCAGTCGTTAGGATGCTTTGTTCGAGTTGCTTGACAGTCTTAGTAGATTTTGCAATATCCGTTTTCGAATAGGATCTTAACCAAGCGATGATTTCTGCTTTTAGTCCGTCGCTACATGTAACATGATAACTGGCACAAATCTCATCTAGACGCTTCTGCAACCACTCATCCGTGATGGCTTTCTTTTTTACTAGATTAGACGTGATTGTCTTCTTTAATTCTGCAATCAGTTTGTTGGCTTCTTCATCTGATAGGGACGTTTCAGCCTTGATTTTCTCTATTAAAGAGATCTCGTCCTGACTCATTTGAACAGTAGTCTGGTCAACTGCAATTCCAGCTTGTTCTAACAAGGCATAAACACCTGCCAAGGCACCTTCACCCGTAACCGTTTCTACAGAAGCAATCCGAATCAGAATATCCGACACACCGGATGTAATAGCGGCATTTTGATAGGTTGCTGCTGAAATCATCGTAATCTTATCAGGGGTCACAATTTCAACTTGTACCCCTGAACCTTTTTCTAAGGGTTTAATGAAGGCGCTGGAGTAAATTTTGGCATCCGAGTCAGCAGAACCTGTGTATTTTGATACCATCTTTCCAGTTACAGAAAGAACTTGGTTGTCACTGATATGACTGTCACCCAACAGACGTTTGGTTTCAGTCTTTTGTTTTTCTGTCAGCGAAACACCGAGGGACATCAGCGGTTGCGTTAAAACTTTTTGCGTTTTTGTTTCTGCATGAACTATGTTCGTCTGATTTGACAAGACCAAAAATTGTGGAGCTATACCAATCAGTATGACACTGATGAGTAGTAAGGCCATTCTCTTTTTCACTTTTACACCTCCTGACAATAACAAAGAAACAGCTATGAAAAGTCAAGTTGTTCAATAATAGATTTCTCGAAAAGCTCCAGGCAACATCTCATTTTGAGTCAAGCCGACCCGATAGAATTCTGGGTCACCCGTGTCCTTAGAATAAAGTACAACTGGCTCACCCGTTACGTTCACAACAAAAATATATCTATGCACCTTGCTGTAGTTATCGTACCAGTATTCGTAGCCGTCCAAGATTTTAAAATTCTCATCCAACTCTCTACCTGACCAAATGACAGGCTTGGTAACAGCAATGCGTTGGTAGTTGGGCTGCTTCATCTCATTACCAAATTGCACCATATATTGAGCCAACTCATGTTACTTTGAAAGGGGCCATTCTTCTTGAGAAACGAGTGAGGAAGTTGGTGAACTCGGCGCTGCACTTCCTTGGGATTTTTGGCCAATAAAGCGGATGTCCGATATGGCTGTGTCTTCGTACTTATTCCCAAAATAAGTTTTTAAAATTGTCACCGTTACTGATGAAGTGTTTACTGACTGGGGAAGTTCAATTAACTGTTCACCCATCTGGTCATTGATATCAAGCTCTTGATAACTATTGTCTGAAAATGTCAATCGAATTCTTGCTGGTCTAGAATTTTTATAGTAGATATCATCACTCAATTGGTAACCCGAATAGATTGACATTTGGGAAATGTTATAAACCCCGTCTAGTGTTAATGTGATGGATTCCTGAATTCCCTGTCCACTAACATCCTCTACCCAAGCGGTCGTCCTATCTCCGTCTATGACATTTTTGGGCAAATGTTCTAAATGATGTTGTGGCTCAGAAAGGTAGGAAGTTGCTGAAATATTTGTAATGATTGCATTTGACAGGACACTAGGTTGTGAAGTAGAACTTTCTTGGACCACATAGGGTTCGTCCAATTTGTTAATTGTCACATCCTGCTCATAGATTCCTGTCGCATCCAGTCCCAATCGTTCTAGTTCATCCTGGTCCAACTCAATCCTTACTGTCACCACATCTCCATTACTCAAATGATTCTCTTTTGATAGCGTCACGGTCGGATTCCACAATAATTGTTCAATCTCTTCATCGTAACCTTCATAGTAAGGAATAGAAGTAATTTCTACTTCGGCAGTACCATTACCCGATTCCCCATCCGAATACAAAACCATGTCATAGGTGGAGACATCGATGGTCTTATGGACTGGAAGGATAGATGAATGTTGTGCAGTATTTTGCTTATTCGTCACTAAAATAGAAAGACCAGCTATACATAAAATGACTGCTGCAATGACACCAATGACCATGAATTTATTCGTGCTTTTTTGACTGTATACACTAGAATAAGGAGTACCATCTGGATTTCTCATCTCCTCTACAATACCATTAGGTGATGAGGGGGCACTAACTCTTGTAGCTGTATCAGAAGGTGAAACATAACTTGATACTCCCATAACCATTTCATCCAAGTCATTTTGGATTTCTTGTGTAATAGGATTCGACGTTTTGTACTCTTCCTGTGAACTTTTAGTAACATCTGCCTCTTGAATTTGTCGAGCAGAATCTCCTGCATTTTCATCGGTAATAGTTCCTACGACTTGGTTGGAAGGTTGCTCGGGTGTCCAATGGTTTTGTTGCTCCTCTTCACGATTAGAGAAAAAAAGATGATTTTTTTCATCTGTCAAAAAGCGACCGGATGGCTGGCAAGCTACATAAAAATCAACTAAAGTCAGTACTATACTTACAGTAGGACTTAAATAAAACAAACAACGACCAATTAGGTATATTGTGATTCCTTGATTATTAAAACCTACATCTCGTAGTCGCCTCGCTTGAAGTGCTAGCGAGAGGGAAACTTGAATGACAAGGTACACCAAGCTCCCCATCGATAAATAAAGCGAAGCTACCATTATATCTGATTCCAAAAAAAGCATTGGCATCACAAATATATCCAACAAAGCAATTGGAATAGCTAACCCAATAATTCCAAACCAAAAGCCTTTCCGAGTGGTATACCCTTCAAAAGTGAATATCCCATACCAACTATCTTTAAACGCCTGTCCAAAACTAACATCCTGACCACGTTGGTCAATTTTGTATTTCTTTTGCATATAACCTCCTTTGTTTTTATACTTCAAACCTATCCTAAATTCCTAACTGGAACTTCTATTTGTTCACCGCCATCACTTTACTTTCTAAAAAGAAACTATCTGGCAATCTTACAAGGAAGGAACCCAATAAAACAGAGGCAACACCCAAACTCAGCTTACGAATAGAAAAAATTTCCTGTTGTCGAAACAAACTCTTTGAATACCGATTACTTTTCTTTTTAATCATATACAAACCTTTCTAGAACCATTAGAACATGTAAACTGCCTATTGACCGATAACTACTAGAACACTAATAAGCATATTTCATCCTATTTTCTCTCCCCTCTTCTTCATATATTAATTACCCCCATCATATCAAAATGACCCGTTTTTTTCCTTTCCATTTTGTAGAAAATAGTTATGCTCTATTTCGGAAACTTTCCTTATCAAAAAAGAAAGTTTCCAAGCACATAATTAGCTGATTTCCTTATATTTTTTTGATAAAATGAAAATATAATACGCTTTCAAAGAGGAAGAATGAACCATGATTTTTTTATCCTTTAGCGAAATTTTACAGGTTATCCTAGCCGTCAATAAGAGAAAGAAGAAAAATGTCGGCTGGGTTAAGCAAGAAGCTATTGTCAACAGTATCTTTCAATTTCTAGAAATACCTGGTAAGGAAGATGAGGAATTTTATGTCAGCATTTCGGATTGTTCCAAATATTTTAACGGAAGAAAAAATATCCCGCATAAATTAAAGAACTATCTAGCACAGCAAGATTTTTCTCAAGTCGTAGAAAAGTTTGCGCAACGATTGTTGCAATATCCAGAAACATCGACTGTTGGTGTTGCTAAAAAGTTACACGAAATGGCTAGTGAGCAAACAGATGTTTTAAACTCTGAAAAACAAACATTTTTGGAACAGGAAAAAAGATTGAACTCTTTTTATTCCCAAGAAAAATACACACACTATATCGCAACAACCATTCTCTTTTCTCTTATCCATATCCCCAATATTCCCAGCTGCCAACAAGAAGAAAGCTCTCTCCTAGACAGTCTCCACTTCAACCAAGATTTGGAAGAAGCTATCCAGCAAGGACGCTACTACCTATCTTACGAACGGGACATTGTTATCCATCCCGATATGAAGAAGAAAGAATTTAAGGTTCTGGTCAAGAGGCTATTTACCTCCCACTACCCCAATCCTGTCCACCCTCATAAAGACCGCTTTCTGTTGAATAGCTTCTACTCCACTCCCACCCTACGCAGCAACAATCACTTTATCAGCCTAAAGATTAACCAGATTGACTATTCCGACAGGGTGCAGGTTTTGGATGAAGACTTGGATACTGAAAAACATCGCTTCCCCTATAAACGTAGCTTGTTAGTGGAGAATCTTCCAACTTCTGACCTCTACCAGATCGACTTGCAGACCAAGTACTTTGCCAGCTTTCCTATCCGTTTCGGCAGTTTTCGCCTGCATTC
Source organism: Streptococcus suis (assembly GCF_002964575.1). GTDB lineage: Bacteria > Bacillota > Bacilli > Lactobacillales > Streptococcaceae > Streptococcus > Streptococcus suis_R. The sequence goes on from NZ_POQQ01000037.1 coordinate 45,719, forward strand.
TCCGGCCAAACGTTTCAAGGTCACCGTCCGTATCCGTACCAATGAAAAGCGCAAACTCTGCTTGACTTTGAAAAACTTCGGTAGTTTCAACAAACAGATTTCCAACATCGACCGCATCGAACCCAATGCCACCATGGCCTACTTTGAAAATATCGACTGGACCTTCCCGTCTTCAGGCTATGCCTACATTGTCAAACCTTGGAACGAATTTTGGCAGGATTTCCTACCACAAAGCCAGCAAAAAAGTGCAGAGGATTAACCTTTGCACTTATTTTATTTCCTTATTTCTTCTTGGCAAAATACTGGCGTGTTTCCTTGATGATCACTGGTGAGAGAGCTAGTAAGGCAATCAAGTTTGGTAGAGCCATAAGCCCGTTCACAATATCTGCGATAGTCCAAATCAAGTCTAGCTTGAGGAAACCACCCAGAGCAACCATGGCTACAAAGACTAGACGGTAAGGCAAGATAGACTTGGTGCCAAAGAGGGACTCAATACAACGCTCACCGTAGTAAGACCAGCCCAGAATGGTCGTATAGGCAAAGAGAACTAGACTAATGGTCAAGGCCAAGGCACCTGGCTGACCAAAAACTGTCGCAAATGCTGCCTGGGTCAGCGGAGCACCTTCCAAGCCAGCAACTGACCACTGGCCGGTCACCAAAATCGTCAAACCTGTCAAGGTACAGATGATAAGGGTATCAATAAAGGTACCAGTCATCGAAATCAACCCTTGCTCAACAGGGTTGTCTGACTTGGCAGCTGCAGCAGCAATCGGAGCCGATCCCAAACCTGATTCATTTGAAAAGACCCCACGCGCAATCCCACGCTGGATTGCTTGTTGCACCGTCGCACCTGCAAAGCCACCCGCAGCCGCAGCCGGAGTAAAGGCTGATTTGAGAACCAAAGCAAGGGTTGGTATGAGCTGATCCCAATGCAGAGCCAAAACAGTCAAACTGGCCAAAATATAAAGGATGGCCATAAAAGGAACAATTTTAGTTGAAACTTCTGAAATTTTCTCAATTCCCCCAAAGATAAAGAAGGCAATAGAGATTGCTGTCACAATGCTGACCAGCTGGGGAGCCAAGCCAAAGCTAGCAGACATAGATGAGGCAATGGAATTAACCTGAGAAAAGGTCCCCATCCCCAAGAGAGCCACTAAAACACCTGAAATGGCAAAGAAAATTGCCAGAGGTTTCCACTTTTGTCCCATACCCAAGGTGATGTAGTGCATCGGACCCCCTGCTGCTTGCCCATTGGCATCCTTGGTACGGTATTTAATGGCTAAAAATCCTTCTGCATACTTGGTTGCCATCCCGAAAAAGGCCGCCACCCACATCCAGAAGAGGGCACCAGGTCCACCAGTCGTAATGGCTGTTGCCACCCCAACGATATTTCCCGTACCAACCGTCGCCGCAAGGGCCGTACACAGAGCTGCAAAACTGGACACATCTCCCTGACCAGACTGGTCGCTGGAAAAAATCAAACGAAAGGCCGTCGGCAACTTGCTTACCTGAAACACTCCCAAACGAAGGGTAAAATAAACACCCGTTCCGACCAAGAGTAACAAGAGGGGCGGACCCCAAACAAAATCATTGATGTGCTGCATCAATTCTAACATAGCTTCCTCCTAAGCATCATTCTTAATCCGATAAAGCTGCCGGAAAAAACAAAAGAGGCTGAATTCATCAACCTCCAGAATCAACGTGAAAAATACAGAAAAATCCTATTTTTCAACGCTCTGTCCTTTTACCTGAGAGTTTCAGCAACTCTACTTTTCCAAGTAGAGCTACCTTGCCCCTTCGGTGCCAAAATGGTCTCTCCAGAGTTCCGTCCTTTGGACAGTCAGTCGCCTTTCTGCCCACTATCAACCGGTTATTCAGTTTTATCTTGCTCTATTGTAGACTATTTTTCAGGAAAAATCAAGAATATTTTTTGAAAAATTATAAGTCTTCCATTTTATGATAAGGTCTGCTCGCTCCCAAATCAAAGGATTATGGGTCGCAATCACAATTAACCGATCTGGACTTTTCAAAGATAAGAGAATACCCATGATTTTTTATTCTACAGTCCATGCTACTCCTTCATAACGCCAACCATAACCCATCAGTGTATTTTTTTCATTTGTATCCGTTGTGAACAGATGTTTTTTTATTCCTTCATGATACAAACGATAAACTGGGACTGTTCCACTGGTACGATAAGCCTCCCCCTCTTGAACCCAACCACGAGTTCCTAACACTTCATACTCGTGACTATCTTTTGTATAAAAATGAAATCTAAGCTCAGGATGATAGAGTCGGTAAACCGGATTTCCAGCACCTGTACTAGTACTCCAAGCCTCCCCTTCATAACGCCAGCCATTATGAGATAAGACTTCTTTTTCATTCATGTCTATTGTATAGAGGTGGACCATCAGTATGGGATGATAAAGCCTATAAACAGATGTATTAATAGGAAGTATCTTAACCGTATACACTTTTTTAATAATTGGTTCTATCTGCGGTCCTTCATCTATCGGAACAGCATACTTTACAAGTTCTTCCCGAAACTCTTCTGACTCTCCTGGACTAACCGCCAAATAAACAAGACCTGGTTTTAAGGCTTGCCAATTTCCTCTTCGATCTAACTCTAGTAAATCGTTCCCTTTAAAGTCATCAGTAATAATCTTTCCATCTACAAAAAAGTCAAATCCGTATTGAAAATCTTTTATCAAACTATCTGATAGCGGTCGAATTCTTCCCGAATCTCCCACATAAATAATACTTTGAGGCACCGTCGCCTCATCTAAATAGTTCAAATTCTTAGTACGACTATATGTTTCTGCTTTCGCTAAAAAGGAGCAAAGAAACATAGCTGTAAATGCAACCAATAATAGTACTAATCGGTAGAAATTTTTTCTTTTCATATGCTGACTCCTATTCTACTGACCAAGCAATCCCTTCTTTATTCCATCCATTTTTTGGAAGTGTATTATACTCATTTATATCTGTTGTATATAAATGCACCTTTAATCCAGCATGGTACAGGCGATAAACATTCTGTGAGCCACCTGCATGAAATATTATCCCCTCATCTTTCCACCCACTTTTTATTAAGACATTTTTTTCATTTTCACTTGCTGTTAATAAGTGTTTCCTTAATACTGGACTATAAAGACGGTAGACAGGATTACCAATTGAATTTGTTCTCCATGACACCCCTTCAAATCTCCACCCTGCTGTCCTAGATAAAACATTTTTTTCATTTCCACTAGTTGTGTATAGATGATATTTTAATCCCTCATGATACAGCCTATATGTTGCAATTGTTTTCGTTACCGCTGTACTAGATTTACTATCAGTTAATGCCATATTTATCAAATTCATTGCCGTATTGTCAATAATCCTAGCAGTATTTTTTCCATAGAGCTGAATATAAGATGTATTACTAGGATTTTCCGCCACTCCACTTGTATGAATCGCTATAATGTTATTATTTTCATCTAAAATTGGACCACCACTATTTCCACTAAGTGTATCAGCACGATGCTTCATAATTGATGAATTTATTTCTAGTACCGTACCATGACTTTCATACATCTCTTCTCCTTTATCCGAAGGATAACCAATAACTTTAATCTTTTGACCTACATTTAAGACCGTTGTTGTTTGTAAAGGATTAACACCTACAACACTCGAGTCTAGAGTGATAATAGCAAGATCGTTACTTGGTACTTCAGATACATTATAAGCAGATAAAAAATGATATACCCCGCCACTATATGAACCATATGGACCATTCAAAAGTGGTACTTCTCCATTCTTCGCTGGAACTACGCTAACAAAATCCTCCCACTTTCCTGTATGGATATTTTTTAAAACGTGAGCAGCAGTTAAAACTTTATCATGAGAAATAAGCACTCCTGTACCGACTGCATAGTATTGATTCTTGGTATGTGCTAAAATATCAACAACACTCTGATATGGCAACAATCTAGAATCAACAACTCTTCGACGTTCGTCAGGATAAAATATTGATTCCGTTTTCTCATCTTCTACAGAACTACTATTCACCCCAGAAGAAATATCCTCCGTAAGCACCGAGGTCTCTGTAGCGTCCTCTTCTTCACCATAAGTTTCTGATAAGTTCTGTTCTACAGGTTGTTCATAATAACCATTCTCGTCTTTATTTACAGAAATGTTTTCTGAATTTTCTAATGATACACTCAAATTATCTTCAGCCCGTATTGGCAACAATAAAATTAGCGACATCAACATCAATAAAACCAAAAATACTCTTGTCTTTTTCATATTTCTGACTCCTTGTCTAGAATAACCTACTAGCAGTATAAATCATTCCAAATTCACGCAAACACAATTCTTCAGCTAACTCTTTAGATTCTTTTCCTCCCTTCTCAATTACTAGCACCTCTCAATAAGATGGTTAATGTGTAGGTACAGACCTACTCTCTCCACTAAACAAACATATAAGATTTTATATTATTTTAACATATTATATTGTGCGTTTCAAATATGTTTATTTATCAATCTACATTAAATTCCTTATCAATCAATAATATTTTTAGAATTTTTACAAGTCTTCTATTCTTATGATAAGGTCTGCTCGCTCCCAAATCAAAGGATTATGGGTCGCAATCACAATTAACCGATCTGGGCTCTTCAAGGATAACAAAATATCCATAATTTCTTGGGAGCTTTTAGGGTCTAAGGCAGCCGTCGGCTCATCTGCCAAAATCAATGGAGGATTTTTCAGAATGACTTTAGCAAGAGCTACCCGCTGGGCTTCCCCTCCTGAGAGTTCATAGATAGGCTGGGATAGGTCCAGATAAGACAGACCAACTGCATCAAGTGCTGCTTCCTGCCTCGATTTCCTTTCGTCTTTGGACAATTTCTGACCAATCAGTCCCAAATCCAGATTTTCTTTGATTGTCTGACTTTCTAACAAACCAAAATTCTGAAAGAGATAGCCTAATTCCTCCCTAAAAAAGAGATGGGGCTTCAACTTTTTCAATTCCTTACCCTTGTAGAGAATGTCACCTGCATCATAGGACTCCAACTTGGCTAAAATATTCAGCAAGGTCGTTTTGCCGCTACCACTGGCACCTATCAAGGCATAGACCTTTCCAGCCTGCAAGTCTAGCGTTACATCAGAAAACAAGCTGCGCTTCCCAAATTTCTTTTGAATTGATTGGATAGAAAACATACTAGGCTCCTTTCAAAATACGGATATTCCAAGCTCCTTCTTTTCTTGTCTGCCACCTCAATAAGTAGAGCGCGTTGAGCAGAAACAAGATAAAACTGATACTACTTATGAATATGTGACCTGTTACTACTACGCTCACTCCCAAGGCTAATAAAAGGGCCAGTAGCTGAACCGTTAGGTATTTCTGATGAATGCCCCAAAAATCCATCCCTGCAATTTCCTTGATGAAAATCTCACGTTTAAATTCTTCAAAGTATAGAAGATTCATGGTATTAAACAGGACAATTGATGTCACAATCCCTAAAATGGCACCCATAGATGTTGAAATGGTCTCTATCCGAATACGATCTAAAAGTTCCGTAAAGAGGGAGGAACTACTTTTCACTTCATTGACAAACTGAAACAAATTTCTTGCCTTCAATTCGCGCAACAGTTTATCTCTATTTTTAAATAAGATACTGCTATCTACTTCATTCAACCAAAAGTCAGCAGATTCTTTTCCCAGACTTGACGGTGCCAGCACAACTAAAATAGGGTCTGTCAGGTATTGCACATGTTGACCAGAACGATGATTGTAGATAAACTGCTTCTGCCCATTTTTTAAATAGGCAACTTTTCCCTTAATGGTAGCTGAGCGTGCTTGATTAGCAGGTATAACCATGCGATTGATATAATCTTGGTAAAGATGGAGATAAGTATCGCTTTCAGGGCGCAATTTTTCAGGTAATAGAAGTTGAAATTCTCCTTCTTGTAGAGGGAGTGCTACTTCTCCTTCTGCTAAGTTTACATCCTGTATCTGCAAATAATTTGGACTAACGTAGAGGGTGTTGCCTGCTGGATGGTAGCTGTCAAGGCGTGTCCCATCTTCCGGTTGGGAGCCCATTAAATAGGCATTCAAATTACTTTTGACAAAGAGCGTGCCATCTTCCTCCAAAGCTTGCTTTAGTAAAGGATACCAATTTTCAGGCGAATTTAGTCCTGAGCGACCATCCGCAGAAATATTCCAAGCTAAACTATAGTAATCCCCTTCATTCTCCCACTGCTGGGCACCTACTTGGTATTCCTGCCAAATCCCTGAATAATAGACGGTTTGAGCCACCCCCAATGACACCACCAGTAGAGCCAGCATTTGCCCCATAACCATAATGGTCAGGATTCCTTGCAGGGGCATCTTCCCTTTTAACAAGGGTAAAAAGTGATAGGTCCGAATGGCCAAGGTAAATGTAGCAGCGAAAAAAAGGACAATCAAACCAAGCAAGAAATGATAGCCCACTAGAGCTGCGACCAGATAGTAGACAGAATAGCCATCTAATCCAACGAGGTAGGCCAGTCCAACTGCTGGAAGAACCGCAAATGGGATAGTTAGAGCTATCTCTTTCGCATTTTCCTGTAGAGATAGTAGAAATAAATGCCAACGTGAATCTCCTGCAATCAAACGGATACCTGCTGTACGCAACTGCCTTACATTGGCAATCACGACCAAAGCCATATAGGTAATGAGAAAGACCAGTATGGCTAAGAATTGACCACCTTGTATCAGAAATGCTAGTAAAGTAGCAATAGTCGAAGGCTTCCGAATCTGAACTTCATCAAATCCAAGCGAAACAAGAAGAGACCGAAGTTCCTCTACCGTCGCTTTCCCTTGGAAAATAAAATATTTGGTTAAAAGTGCAGACTCCACTTTTTCTGATGCCTGAAATTCCTCTAGTCCTCTTGGTAGGGAAGACTGACTAAAATTGTCATAGGAAAAGGTACGTCCACCTGATGTACTTGGCTCAATCACCCGTCTGGCAATCACACTATCCGTCTGTTGAGAATAGTCTTCTAATCTCTGTCGTACATCTGAGTAAGTCACGTCCTCAGATACCGACAAAGTGGTCACAGAAGGAAAATAATGAACAAGCATAGTCTCCTTTTGGCTAACCCCCAACCAAATCATAAAGACGGCTAGAATGATCGTCGATACAAGTACAAATTTTCCTTTCATCACAATCACCTGTCTTCCTATTCTCTAAAATGTAAGAAAAGGCGATGTTCCCATCGCCAATAATCTACTAATCACTCAAATCGGCAGAAAAATAGGCCACCTCTCCGAAATTCGTATTGATGAATGCTCTAGAAGTTCCACCTGGTCCTGCAGTACCTTTACGTGACGACGAATCACTGTCCCGAACTACTCTTGACCAGTGACTGCTACTAGGATGGTAAAAATTTGAAAAGGCTCCCCAATTATTCGGATCATGATGCCCACCATAACTCCAATTTCCACCTAAATAAGGTGCAGCAAGAACAGTAAGCGGCGCTATCAGGGTTCCTAGTAAGAGAGTTGAAAAAATGACTGTTTTAGGTTTTAATGTAGTAACACTCCTTGTAATCCATAAAAATATGAAACTAAGTACGGCGACCAACAATAACCCTTATTCATGACCAATATCGTTTCCTAGATTTTCCTCCTTTCTCAGTCACTATTAAGGATTTATAAAACAATTTAAATAGTAAATATAACTACTCCCTTCGGTGAATAATATCAGGTTCCCATCCCTGTGTTTTTACTTTAGCTAATGGGAATAGGGTCAATAATATAGTTACCATCAAAAGAATTGATATATATTTCTTCATAAAATCACCCTTTTTGTTTTTATTTTAACATATTAACAATGAGTTTACAACTGTTTTTTGATTATTTTTAAAAATAATCTTTATACAATTGTTAAATATCTTTCGATAGATATTCTTTTAAACTGAGATAACTATTTTGCGGACCAAAAAATTTGAATAGACATTCCGCTTCTCTATAGTAGGAGAGAATTTCATCCTTTGATAAAAATCCCTCTCCTACATTTGCGATTAAACAAAGCGTATCAGCCAAAAGATAACAACTCTTCTTGTCTCGCAAGATTTCGATTAGGTCTGTCAATTCATCAATTGCCTGTGACTGTCTCTTTCTTTTAAAAAGATAGTGAGCGTGATTGTAGCGAATCTTGATATACTTATGAAAACGATCTGTATCTGTTATATCCAAATGACTAAGCTTTTCTGAAATCTCCTCATACAAACTTTCTAGATCCTCATCTCGGGAAGTCAAGGCATAAAAATTAGCCAAACTACTGTATACATCCAGATAAAAACTAGATTTCTTACTGATTCGATGACTAAGTTCTTCCATACGTACAATTGCAATATCCTCCTTATGATAATGATGAAAGTCCACTATACAAGCCAGATAAGTTAAATATTCACTGCTTTCCTGCGAATGAACAGCTTCTTTCTGCTTCTCTGCCTCTACAAGATAAGCCAGTTGATCATAGGAACGAGTGAACAGAGCTTTGTCCACCAATCGTCTAAATACCGTAATATCAGGTGCTTTATCTGATACACTTTCATCAAAAAAATAATCCATGCACACCTGTAAGCGTTGTGATAAGGCAAATAATATATCCGATGTAGGAGCAACTCCTAATTTTTCAACTCGACTAATCAAACTCTGTTCACAAATTCCCTCTGCAAGTTCCTTTTGAGTAAAGCCAAGTTCCTTTCTTCTATTTTTAAAACGTTTACTAAGAATCATTTTCATAACCTTTCCATATATCCCTTAAGAAAAATCTCTATATAGATTATTATATCAAAATTATCTTTTCTAACATACTATTTCGACACAAAAAGCCTATTCTTGACGAATAGACTTCCTACATTCCTAAATTTATTTAAGTAGTTCCAAAAACAAACCATATCCTGCTTCTTCCATCTCCTCTCTCGGTATGAAACGAAGGGCTGCGGAGTTGATACAGTAACGTAATCCACCCTTGTCACGCGGTCCGTCATCAAAGACATGGCCTAGATGAGCATGACCAGCCCGACTGCGGACTTCGATACGATTCATGCCGTGGGAAAGATCTTGGAAATAAGTCGCAACTTCCTTGCTGATTGGTTTGGTAAAGGAGGGCCAGCCGCAGCCTGAGTCGAATTTGTCTGTCGAGAGAAAGAGGGGCTCACCAGTCGTAATATCGACGTAGATGCCAGCTTGGTCACTATTCCAAAACTCATTTTCGAAGGGTCTTTCCGTCGCAGCTTCTTGAGTGACTTGATACTGGAGGTCGGTCAAGCTGTCTTTTAAGACTTGCTGGTCTGGCTTTTGGTAGTCTGCAACATCAATCAGAGGGATTTTTGCCTGTGCAAGATCGATATGGCAGTAGCCTTGGGGATTTTTCTTGAGATAATCCTGATGGTAGTCTTCGGCGGGGATGTAATGCGCGAGTGGCTCCACTTCAACGGCTAGGGGGCGTCCGCCAAAGAGCTGAGACTGCTCCGTCATGACCTGCTCGATGGTCGGCAAATCAGCCTCATCTGTGTAATAGATACCCGTCCGATACTGGCGCCCCTTGTCAGGCCCCTGCTGATTGACAGAGAAGGGATCAATGACGCGGAAATAGTAGAGGAGAATTTCCCGCAAATGGATACGAGTCTCATCATAGGCTAGATATAGTGTTTCTGCGTGATCTGTTTGTTTGAGGAGTTGATAATTGGTCGTCTCCACCTGTCCATTGGCATAGCCAACGCTAGTGTCAAGAATACCATCGATCTGGGAAAAGTAGCCTTCCATTCCCCAGAAACAACCGCCTGCTAGGTAGATTTCTTTCATGTGAGATTCCTTTCGATGCAGAAAAGGGAGTGGGACAAAAATCGGTAACCCGCAGGGTTCGATTTTGTCGTCCCACCCCCGCACAGTTGAGTAGGGCTGTAAAAGCTGATAAAATCAGCTAATTAGAGCCCACTCAACCACTGCGTCAAGTTTAACGATTGAAAAAAACTAAGGAGGCCAGGATTTTTGTCCCACTCCTTTTGATTAACCAATCTCTGCCAAGATTGCTTTGATTTGGTCTTTGGTGTGAACACCAGCAACTTGTTTCACAACTTGTCCATCTTTTTTGAACAAAAGGGTTGGGATCGACATGATACCGAATTGACGGGCTGTGTTTGGATTCTCATCAACATCCATCTTGTAGATGCGCAATTCATCTTCATCCACTTCACCTGCTAATTGCTCTAAGATTGGCGCTTGCATGCGGCATGGACCACACCAAGGTGCCCAAAAGTCAACAAGGACTACGCCTTCTTGTGTTTCAACTTCAAAGTTTGCATCTGTAATAACTTGAACCATGATTTTCTCCATTTCTGATTTTGGTACTATCATTCTACACCAAAAAAAAAAAGAAAGCGAATTTTTGCTACGGAAGAGAAATGAGATAGTCATGCTTAAACTCTTTGTTGGCAATTTTCTGTCAATCACGATCAGTATACTTTTCAGTCATTGTTTATTTCTCCAACTAGTTTTTTCACTTCAGAAGAATACCCTCCCCCGGAGTATTCAATTTTTCCTGTATTTGAATCCTTTTCTAATTCGAACACCACTCTTAACTTTCTATCTGAATTCAAGAAAACATTAAAACTTATCCCTCCCATCGGACTATGAATGATAGAAGAACCATCGATTTCATATGTTTTTATCAGCCCTTCCTCTAAAAAGGCTTCATTATCTAGATATTTAAGTTGTTCTTCTACGATCTCCCTCACTTCCTCACTCTTCACAACCTCTACCATCTGATCGTGCTCAATTTTTTGCATCAGCTTAATCCCTCCTATTCCAAGTGCTATAGCAGCAATAACGCCAACTAGTATTTTGACAACTGTTTTCATTTCAGACCTCCTTTATGAAATCCTATCAAGTAAGACGCTTTCTTACCTCATAGTATAGTATAAATGCGATGCTTATATATAAAGACGCGCAAACCTAAAAAAGAGCGCTTTCAAGCCAGTCATTCCACACATCTGCAGGTTTTGACAACACTTCATTTGGTCCAGTTGAGCCTCGAAAGAGAACCGTTACTTCCGTAACTTGGTCTTCGGGCAGGTTTGGATTTTTCACGACAGCATAAACCTGTTCACCATTGCCATTCTCATTGTCGAAGTCGAGGGTGACTGTGCCTATAGATTGACCATTTGGCGTTTTTGCTACCCTTCCCTCTATTAATTTTTTATACTGAGTCATTCCAATTTGAAGTTGGGGATCATTGACAAAATTACTACTCATGTTGTCCCTCCTTAAACAACTCAGATAATTCAGCCGTATAGACATAACCCGTTGACTCTAATTGACCTTTATCGTTCTCTACGATTCCACATTGAAATTCAAGTTCTTTTTCACCATTAATAAATAGAGTTACTTCCATTCCTCCCATGGGATTGTAGTATAGACTGTCTGTATCAATTGTATAAGAAGTAACAATTCCTTTATCAGTAAATGCTTCGGGGTCCTCAAAAAGAATCATTTCTTTGTACACTGCCTTCGCTTCCTCACTAGTAGCAATAGCGACCATCTCCTCATGTTCCTTGTATTGCATATATCCAATTCCTCCTATTCCAAGTGCTATAGCAGCAATAACGCCAACTAGTATTTTGACAACTGTTTTCATTTCAGACCTCCTTTATGAAATCCTATCAAATAAGAGCACCTCTTACCTCATAGTATAGCATAAATGCGATGCTTATATATAAAGACGCGCAAACCTAAAAAAATCGTTTTCAACCCAGTCATTCCACACATCTGCAGGTTTTGACAACACTTCATTTGGTCCAGTCGAGCCTCGAAAGAGAACCGTTACTTCCGTAAGCTGGTCTTCGGGCAGGTTTGGATCCTTCACAACAGCATAAACCTGTTCACCATTGCCATTCTCATTGTCGAAGTCGAGGGTGACATAACCGATACTTCGGTCGTATTGATCTTTCATCTTTCGACCTTTTGAAATATCGTTATACTCGGTCATTGCAATTTGAAGATTAGGCTCATCGAGATATTTACTACTCATCTCCCTCTCCTTTCAATATTTTAGATAATTTCGGTGAAACTGTATATCCATAACTTTCATAACTTCCATCTTCGTTTTTTATTAAACCAAAATGAAAATCCAAATCTGTAGCATTGTTAAAATAAATTCTCACCATAAGACCTCCCATGGGATTATACTCTAGTGTTTCAGTGTCAATTTCATAAGTTTTTATAATTCCATCAGCCGTTAATGCTTTTGGGTCATTCGCTTTCATGTGTTTTTCGTAAACAGCTCTAGCCTCTTCACTAGTAGCAATAGCGACCATTTTCTCATGTTCCTTGTGTTGCATATATCCAATTCCTCCTATTCCAATCCCGATTACTAACAAAATGCCGATAATAATCTTTATTACTTTTTTCATCCTAGACCTCCTTTATGAAATCTTATCAAGTAAGATGCTTTCTTACCTCATAGTATAGCATAAATGTAGCGCTGGTATATCAAGAATCCTAGGCCTCTGAGAATCCAATCATTCCACACATCTGCAGGTTTTGACAACACTTCATTTGGTCCAGTCGGGCCTCGAAAGAGAACCGTAACTTCCAACACTTGGTCTTTGGGCAAATTGGGATCTTTCACAACAGCATAAACCTGTTCACCATTGCCACTCTCGTTGTCAAAGACTTGGGTGATTGTGCCGATTTTGGTTCCATTTGGCGTCCAAGCCAGACGATTTAGTCTCAAATCCTCGTATTCTGCCATAGCCATTTGTAAATTATAATCATTAATGTACTCCACTTAATCTCCTCCTTCTAACAACTCTCCAAACTCTGACGAACTCGTAGCTCCAAAAACCTCCAACTCATTATTTTGTCTTTTTACAATACCAATTTGAACATCCATATTTGTGTCGTCGTTAATATATAGGCGAACCATCATGCCTCCCATCGGATTATATTCTAAATCATTTTCATCAATTTCATACGTCCTAATTTTTCCCTGAGCTGTTAAAGCTTTACTATCTAATTTTTTTAAATACTCCTCATAAACCTTTTTCGCCTCTTCACTAGTAGCAATAGCGACCATTTTCTCATGTTCCTTGTGTTGCATATAAGCAAATCTTCCTATTCCGATACCAATTATTAACAAAATGCCGATAATAATCTTCATTACTTTTTTCATCCTAGACCTCCTTTATGAAATCCTATCAAATAAGAGTATTTCTTACCTCATAGTATAGCATAAATGTAGCGCTGGTATATCAAGAATCCTAGGCCTCTGAGAATCCAGTCATTCCACACATCTGCAGGCTTTGTCAACACTTCATTTGGTCCAGTCGAGCCTCGAAAGAGTACCGTTACTTCCGTAACCTGGTCTTTGGGCAAATTTGGATCTTTCACGACAGCATAAACCTGTTCACCATTGCCATTTTCATTGTCGAAGTCGAGGGTGACTGTGCCGACAAATTGTTTATTTTCAGTATAAACATCGCGACCTTCTATCATATCTTTGTTATATTGAGTCATTCCTACTTGAAGGTGCGGATCATCTACATATCTATTCATCTATTTCCTCCTTTAAGGTTTTTGATAATTTTGGAGAGACAGTATAGAATGTTGAATGATAGGTACCATCCCCATTATCAATTAGATTGTAACTTATATCCATATATTCATCCTCGTTTACTATAACGCTGACATTTAATCCCCCCATCGGGTTGTATTTTAAACTGCTCTCATCCACTTTATACCATTGGATCACTCCATCTTCTGTCAGTGCTTTCTCATCTAAATGATACATCATATCCTCATAAACCTTTTTCGCCTCTTCACTAGTAGCAATAGCGACCATCTTTTCATGTTCCTTGTGTTGCATATATCCAATTCCAATACCGATTACTAACAAAATGCCGATAATAATCTTTATTACTTTTTTCATCCTAGACCTCCTTTATGAAATCCTATCAAGTAAGACGCTTTCTTACCTCATAGTATAGCATAAATGTAGCACTGGTATATCAAGAAGCCTAGGCCTCTGAGAATCCAATCATTCCACACATCTGCAGGTTTTGACAACACTTCATTTGGTCCAGTCGGGCCTCGAAAGAGAACCGTAACTTCCAACACTTGGTCTTTGGGCAAATTGGGATCTTTCACGACAGCATAAACCTGTTCACCATTGCCATTTTCATTGTCGAAGTCGAGGGTGACACGACCTACTACATCATCATATTGTGTAATTACAGCATCTCCCTTACCTAAATTATTGTATTCCGTCATTGCAATCTGAAGATTATCTTCATTAACATATTTTTTTACCATGAACTACTTCCCTAATAAATCTGCCAATTTTGATTTGATAACATAACTTCCAGACTTAAACTTTCCATCTTCATTTTGTAAAAGGTTAAAATGAAAGCCAAAGTCTTCATCTCCATTTACATAAACTCTTACCATCATTCCTCCCATGGGATTATACTCTAGTGTCTCAGTGTCAATTTCATAAGTTTTTATAACTCCATCAGCCGTTAACGCTTTTGGGTCATTCGCTTTCATGTGTTTTTCGTAAACAGCTCTAGCCTCTTCACTAGTAGCAATAGCAACCATCTTCTCATGTTCCTTGTGTTGCATATATCCAATTCCTCCAATTCCAATCCCGATTACTAACAAAATGCCGATAATAATCTTTATTACTTTTTTCATCCTAGACCTCCTTTATGAAATCCTATCAAGCAATAGCATTCCTTACCTCATAGTATACCATAACATAGTAGGTGGTGAAACTGTGTTATGATCCATCCTATTTCTTGTATTACAGAAATACAAAAACAAGAATAGACTCGACTCTATCCTTGTTTGCCAATTCCTTATTTAAACGTCACAATAGTACAGCCTGAGCCACCTGCATTTTGTGGGGCGTAGCCGAATTCCTTGACCTGCTTGTTGCGACGAAGGTACTTGGTCACCCCTTCTCGGATAACCCCTGTACCAATACCGTGGACAATATCGACTTGGGCTAGGTTATTGAGCAGGGCTTGGTCGATAAATTCATCCAGCTCCATCATAGCCTCTTCGTAGCGTTTGCCACGTAGATCTAAGCGGGCTTTTGGTCCTCGTACATTGGCACGTTTGACTGTGTGAACCTGGCGTTTCTTAGGCTGCTCTGCCTTTTCCGCCTTGACTAACTCAAACTCATCTTTGGCCAAGGTCATCTTAATCAAACCAACCTGAGCCTCCCAACGCCCGTCCTTGAGCTGATTGGTCAAGGTGCCGCGTTGTCCATAAGCTGTAACGATAATATCATCGCCCACCTTGGCTTCCCTCTGAATTTTGGCTTTTTTCAAGACCTTGTTCTTAGACAAATCTACCACTTCAGGTGCCAACTTTTTCAGCTCTGCCTTGACTTCAATAATCTGGTGGGGCTTAAGACTGGCTGCAGCATGGAGATTTTTGAGAATATCCTCGCTTTCTGCCAACGCCAAATCGACAATTTCCTTGGCTTCCAAGCGTGCCTTGTTGAGCTCATTTTCCCGCTCACGATTGAGTTCATCATAGAGTTTGCGGAGGGCTCGATTCATCTTGTAATTTTCTTGCTCCACTTCATGGATACTATCCAGGCGACGGCGACTTTCAACCGTCTGACTTTCCAATTTCTCGATAATGCGGTTTACATCGCTATCTGTATCAGTCCAAGACTGTGCTGACTGGATAATAATATCAGAGAGACCAAGACGGCGGGCAATTTCGAAGGCATTGGAGCGACCAGGTACCCCCTGCATAAACTTATAGGTCGGACGCAGGCTATTGGTATCAAATTCCATGCTGGCATTTTCAATACCAGAGGTTTCGATCCCATAGGCCTTGAGCTCAGGATAGTGGGTGGTTGCCATAGTCTTGATCCCCCGTAGACGAAGGTCATCTAAGATGGCCATTGCCAAAGACGCACCCTCCTGCGGATCTGTCCCCGCTCCCAACTCGTCAAAGAGAATGAGGGAATCTTGATCCGCCTCCGCTAAAATCTGCACCGTGTGGGTCATGTGACTGGAGAAGGTCGACAAACTCTGCTCGATGGACTGTTCGTCACCAATATCTGCAAAGATTTCCTTGAAAATGGCCACCCGACTGCCCTTGTCTGCCAAGATAGGCAAACCAGACTGAGCCATCAGATGGGTCAATCCCAAGGTCTTGAGCATAATGGTCTTACCACCCGTATTGGGACCTGTAATCACGATGGCTGTCAACTGACTACCGAAATAAAGATCATTGGGTACTGGCTCAGCAATCAAGGGATGGCGAACATTGAGCAGGGCAATATCCTGCTTATCCGATAGCTTAGGAACCACAGCCTTGTACTCACGCGCAAAAAGGTGCTTGGCACGGACAAAATCCAAATGCCCAATGACCCAAGCGTTATTGCGAATAACATTGCTATGTGGACGCAGCATATCCGACAATTCCTGCAAAATTCGATTGAGCTCATGGCGTTCTTCTGCACGCAAATGACTAATATCCTCATTCAAGGTCACTACCGCCCGTGGTTCAATATAAACGGTCGAGCCAGAGGCAGAAATGTCATGGACAACCCCTGCAATCTTATTGCGATAGGTATTTTTGACAGGAAGGACATTGCGTCCATTACGGCTTGCCAAGATGCTGTCGGATAACATATCCCCCTTATTCTTCAAAATATCCTGCATGACCTGACGAACCTGGTCTTCAGCCTCTCGGATCTTTCTTCGAACGCGGGCTAGTTTTTCAGAGGCAAAATCCTCTACAAAACCAGCATCATTGATGGACTGGAGGGAGCCTTGTAAATGCGGAAAAAGCTCAATCTTCTCAAAGAGTTTATCCAGCTGGCTCAGGCTGACATTTTCCAGATTGCCATAAAAATCCAAGAGGGACTTAGATACTTCCAGAACCTTTTTAACTGCTAGCAGTTCCGAGATATTTAGGTCTGTATCCAATTCCAAACGGCGCATGGCTGGATTGATATCACTGGTGGCTGCTAGACTAAAATAAGGGTTCTCTACAAAGATTTGTCCCATATCTGTCAATTCATCAAAGGCCTGCTGGATACGATGGGCTTCCACCATGGGTTCCAACTGCCTTAATTCATCCAAACCCTGTTCCGTCAAGAGATAGGGCTCAATTTTTCCTATAACCTTGTGAAATTCAAGGCTTTCAATAATTTTACTATTCATATATTCCTACTCAAAAAAGGATAAGGTCTCCCTTACCCTGCAATATTACTCAACCAGAGAGATTTTAAAAAACTACTCGTGAACGGTGTGTACTGAATCATAAGATTAGCCAGGAAACTACCATGAAGTTTGTCCTGAATGACCGCCAATGGTATGGTTGACAACAAGACCAAGACAAGCTGCAAGGACAGGAAGGTCACCAAAACAGAAATGGCACCACTAATCAGGTTGCTCGTTCTTGTATCTGGGTTAAAGCCCTCTAGTAGATGGACAAAAATCCCTACAAAACGTGCCAAGGCATAGACCAGGATATAGACCAAAAGGAAAGCTAGACCTGCATAAAATACCTTGTCCAAATCAAATAGATATTTCTCATCGAAATAATAGGTCGAACTGCCCTGGGTGGCATTCGCAAAAGGCACCCAAAGGTAGAGAAAGCCAGTCCATTTCTTATAGGTCGCTGTTGCAATAACCAAGGCCAAAATACTAGATAGGCCATAAAAAGCCTGCAAGACCAAGCCACGACTATAGCCGATATAGAAACTCCAGACCAATATCAGCAGAATGACGAACGAAATCATACCTTCTCCTCAAGTTCATCCAAATCAACCAAAGTGACATTTTTCTTGAGCACTTTTTCTTTCACACTAGCCAATTCTGCCTCCGTCTGCTCAAAAGCGATTTCACGCGTTAATTGGACAGAAAGGGCGTTAATTGCCAACAAGAGAGCCAAGGTTTCAGGGTCAGCCGTCGGCATCTTATCTTTCAGGGCTTGGTATTTTTCCTGCGCAACACGCTCAATCTCTTCCATGAAAAGATTATCATGCTCTGTCGTTACTGTTAATTGTTTCTCACCAAATGTAAATTTATATCGATTTAAGTTTGCCATAAAACACCTCGTTTACCATTATACAATAAAATAGATGATTTTGCTAATCCATACCCTACAAAGAATGCTTTCTACGCGCAAAATCTACAAAACGGAATTTATCGATTTTATGCTTGCTTTCTGTGTATTGGAATTGTCTTGTATCTCCCAGATAGACCCGGGATTTGATAAGAACTAGATAATCGTCCTGACTCTGCATCAAATCACGTTCCTCCCGGCTGGTTGGCTCTACTGTGATTTCCTTTTGCGCATAAGCAATATCCAAGCCCAACTGACCTTCTAGGTATTCGTAGATGGACTTCTCCGCAATCTCAATAGTTAAATCAGGGACCAACTCCACTGCCAGATAGTCTGTGTCCACGACAGAAATCTTCCCATCAATAGAACGTGTACGGACAACCTTCCAAACCTTGCTAAAGGGTTCAAAGCCTGTCAAACTAGCCAGACTACTATTGACCGTCAGCATATCCAGACTGATTACCTCTGTCTGACTAGATAATTGCAGGGAAGCAGTCAATTCCTGATAAGAGGTCAAGCCAGAAACAGGAAAATTCAAGATTTCTTGTTTCAAGACCAGGGAACCACGCCCCTGAACCTTCTGGATGAGACCACCCTCTGTCAGCATAGCTAAAGATTTGCGAACAGTATCCCGACTAACTCCATACATTTCCTGTAGCTGTTGCTCTGTAGGCAAAGACCTTTCTGCCGGATACATATTTGTACGGATTTTCTCTTTCAAATCATTATAGATTTCTTGGTATTTTTTCATCATAAAACCTCATATATTGACTGCTTTCTATCATACAACATCACTATTATAACAAAATTTTAAAAAAATTAAGTAAAAGGGCTTGCATTATTTTTTGAAATCGGATACAATGATAACACAAAAGAAATTTGTCCGTACAAATTTCTTATATCCAATTTGTTGTGTCCCCCTAAAACATAATAAATCGGAAAACAAAGTCTCTTAGTTTCCTTTTAGTACTAGCTTCAACAGTCACTATTCTGACTCTTGAAGATTGGAAAGGACACAAATAAGGTGTCCACATACATCCAAGATACTAAAGAGAAACGAATAGACAAAAAAATATAGGAATGGCACTCACCCAATCGTGCCTAGAAGGAAAAATATATGGGAAAATTTGAAAAAGAAGCCAAACAGCTCTTAGATGCTATTGGTGGAAAAGGCAATGTCACAGCAGTTTCTCACTGTGCGACACGGATGCGTTTTGTGCTTGCGGATGACAAAAAAGCAAATATCAAAGTCATCGAAGACCTTCCAACTGTAAAAGGAACCTTTACCAACGCTGGTCAGTTCCAAGTTATCATCGGTAACGATGTACCAATCTTCTACAATGACTTTACTGCGGTATCTGGTATTGAAGGCGTATCAAAAGAAGCTGCTAAGTCAGCCGCTAAAAGTAACCAAAATGCCATCCAGCGTGTCATGACTATGTTGGCAGAAATCTTCACACCAATCATTCCAGCCCTTATCGTCGGCGGTTTGATTCTTGGTTTCCGAAACGTATTGGAAGGTGTCAAATGGGATGCCTTGAACGGTCAAACAATTGTAGATGTTTCACCATTCTGGAACGGTGTCAACCACTTCCTCTGGTTGCCAGGTGAAGCCATCTTCCACTTCTTGCCAGTAGGTATCACTTGGTCTGTATCTCGTAAAATGGGAACATCTCAAATCCTTGGTATCGTTCTCGGTATCTGTTTGGTGTCTCCACAGTTGCTTAACGCATATGCTGTGCCAAGTACAGACGCAGCGACCATCGCTAGCGAATGGTCTTGGAACTTCGGCGCATTTAGCATTGCCCGTATCGGTTACCAAGCACAAGTTATCCCTGCCCTCCTTGCAGGTTTGGCACTTTCTTATCTAGAAATCTTCTGGCGTAAAGTGATTCCTGAAGTGGTATCTATGATTTTCGTACCATTCCTATCACTTCTACCAGCTCTTATCTTGGCGCACACTGTCCTTGGTCCAATCGGTTGGACAATCGGTCAATGGTTGTCAACTATCGTATTGGCTGGTTTGACTGGCCCATTAAAATGGCTCTTCGGTGCTGTATTTGGTGCTCTCTATGCACCGTTCGTTATCACTGGTCTCCACCACATGACAAACGCCATCGATACACAATTGATTGCGGATGCTGGTGGAACTGGTCTCTGGCCAATGATTGCTCTTTCTAACATCGCTCAAGGTTCTGCAGTATTTGCCTACTTCCTCATGAACCGTCACAATGAAAAAGAAGCTCAAGTTTCGCTTCCTGCAACGATTTCTGCTTATCTTGGTGTTACTGAACCAGCCCTCTTTGGTGTCAACGTGAAATACGTTTACCCATTTGTAGCTGCAATGATTGGTTCAAGTATTGCAGGTCTCTTGTCTGTAACCTTTAACATCCAAGCTGCATCTATCGGTATCGGTGGTCTTCCAGGTATCTTGTCTATCAAGGCTGAATACTGGGGGGCATTCTTTATGACAATGATTGTTGCGATTGTTGTCCCAATGATTTTGACAGCTGTTTTCAAACGTACAGGTGCATTTTCAAAAAAAGAAGAAACTATTGAAGAAGTTGTAGCTCCAGCTGAAACTATCGTTGAAACTGGTTCTGCTATCGAATTGATTAGCCCACTTACTGGTCAAGCCAAAGAATTGTCACAAGCTACTGACCCTGTCTTTGCTTCAGGTGTCATGGGACAGGGTGTCCTTATTGATCCAAGCGAAGGTATCTTGGTTGCTCCAGTTGACGGCGAGGTGTCCGTCCTCTTCCCAACTGGCCATGCTGTTGGTATTACTGCTGCGAACGGAGTTGAGCTCCTTATGCACATCGGTATGGATACTGTTGGATTGGAAGGCAAAGGCTTCACAGCTCACGTCAAACAAGGTGACAAGGTAAAAGCTGGTGATAAATTGATTAGCTTTGACATTGATGTCATTAAGGCTGCTGGTCTTATTGCGGAAACACCAGTCATCGTGACCAACCAAACTGATTTCAACACAGAGGTTCTTGGAGAGCTTCCTCGTTCAGTAGAACGTGGCCAAGCTGTCTTGAAAGCAACAAAAGCATAAAATAAGTGTAGAGAGTTGGTGACCCCAACTCTTTGCCGTTGATACAATCATTCTCGAGAAAGGAATTGGTAAACACACCATGACCATTGACAAACGAAAAGTTGTCTATCAAATCTACCCCAAATCTTACAAGGACACGACCGGCAATGGTGTCGGCGACCTGCGTGGGATTATTGAAAAACTCCCTTATCTAAAAGAATTAGGCATTGACATGATCTGGCTCAATCCTTTCTACCCAAGTCCTCAGCGAGACAACGGCTATGACATTTCAGACTATACAGCCGTCAATCCTGATTTTGGCACCTTGGCTGACTTTGAAGAAATGGTGGCTGTCGGAAAAGAATTGGGTATCGAATTCATGCTGGACATGGTCCTCAACCACTGCTCGACAGACCACGAGTGGTTCCAAAAGGCCCTAGCTGGCGACAAATACTACCAGGATTTCTTTATTCTGCGTGACCAGCCAACTGACTGGGTTTCCAAGTTCGGCGGCAATGCCTGGGCACCCTTTGGCAACACCGGGAAATATTATCTTCATCTCTTTGATGTGACCCAAGCCGACCTCAACTGGCGAAATCCACATGTTCGCGACGAACTCTTCAAAGTGGTCAACTTCTGGAAAGACAAGGGTGTCAAGGGCTTCCGCTTCGACGTTATCAACTTAATTGGTAAGGATGAAGTCCTAGAAGATTGCCCAATCAACGATGGGAAGCCAGCCTACACCGACCGTCCAATCACCCACGACTACCTCAAGATGATGAACAATGCTACTTTTGGAGCAGAAAAAGGCTTCATGACCGTTGGGGAAATGTCTGCTACTACCATTGAAAACTGCATTCTCTACACTGCTCCTGAACGGGAAGAATTGTCTATGGCCTTCAACTTCCACCACTTGAAAGTGGACTACAAGGACGGTCAAAAATGGACTATCATGGACTTTGACTTTGAGGAACTCAAACGCCTCTTCCACACTTGGGGTGAGGAGATGTCAGTCGGAAATGGCTGGAATGCCTTGTTCTACAACAACCACGACCAACCTCGTGCCCTCAACCGCTTTGTTGATGTGGAGAATTTCCGTAATGAAGGAGCAACCATGCTGGCTGCTTCTATCCACCTATCACGCGGCACGCCTTACATTTACATGGGCGAGGAAATCGGCATGATTGACCCCGACTACGACAGCATGGACGACTATGTCGATGTGGAGTCTATCAATGCCTACCAGATGCTCTTGGACCAGGGGCACACACCTGAGCAGGCCTTCAAGATTATCCAGACCAAGTCCCGTGACAATTCCCGCACCCCGATGCAATGGGACGCTTCTGACAATGCAGGCTTCTCAACAGGTACCCCTTGGCTGAAAGCTGGCAAATCCTACCAAACGATTAACGTTGAGCAGGAAAAAACAGGCCCAATCTTTACCTTCTACCAAGAACTCATTCGCCTGCGGAAAGAGCTTCCTCTCATTTCAGAAGGGGACTACAAGGCTGCCTACAAGGACAGCCAGAAAGTTTACGCCTTTGAACGCTTACTAAATGGCGAGAAACTACTGGTCCTCAACAATTTCTTCGCAGAAGAAGTTGAACTAGACCTGGCAGACGACTACGCCCAGGGCCAAGTCCTCATCAGCAACTACCCTGACAACAAGTTAGGTAAGAAGATTGCCCTCAAGCCTTATCAGGCACTGGCGATTTTGGTGAAATAATGAATGAAAGAAGACACCCATGCTCCAAGAATTTTTGAACAAGGTTAAAAATCCTGTCTTGAAGGACAAGCTGGAAAGAATTTTCACCCAAATCCAGCAGGAATTTCCAAGTCTGACAACAGAAATCAAGTGGAACCAGCCCATGTTTATCATGGACGGAACTTTTATTATCGGCTTCTCTGCCGCCAAAGCTCATATTTCCATTGCACCCGAAACGGTTACTATGGAGACGTTTGCCAAGGACATCCAGGAAGCCGGCTACGACGCTACTTCCAACCTCTTCAAAATCAAAGAAGACCAAGAGGTCAACTGGGACCTGCTCCGCAACATCATTGCCTTTAACATGGAAGACAAGAAGGGCTATGACAAGTTTTGGAGGTAGGTTGTTAATATTAGATAGTCATTTGAATTAGCTTTGATACATCATCACTTACGGCTTGCCGTGCTTTACAAAAGCGTCTTACGTCGCATGTTTGTTCCAACCTAAACTATCCTAGCAACTTTCAGATCGGTTACTTACCAAAAAGCTCTTCATTCGACTATGGCAACCATTCTACTTATTTTGAATTCATATTTACTAAAAAAAGAGGCTGGGCAAAAACTAGCTTCTCGCATATAAAAAAACGAGCAATTCCAATTAGGAGTTGCTCGTTTTCCATTTCATGCTTTATAATTATAATAACCACAAAACAACTAGAAAGGCATGAAAATGTATAAACAGTATAACACAAATCAGTTAAGTTTGGAATTAAATCTTGCTTGGGATTTACCTGCTACTCACGAGGCTCGTCTGATTAGTCAGTTTGTGGATACTATTCCTTTATCCATTCTATTGGAAGAAACTTCCCACACAGGTCGTCCTGCCTTTCATCCAGCCATGTTGCTCAAAATGACCCTGTTCGCCTATGCTCGTCAGGTATTCTCTGGTCGGAAAATCGTTCAAATGAATGAAGAAGTCATTCCTATGAAATGGCTGAGTCAGGATACCTATGTCTGTTATCGGACCATAAACAGTTTTCGGGCTAGCACACATGCCAATCAGCTCATCAAAACTGCCTTCATCTACTTCACCCTCCTTCTCAGAGAGAATGGATTGATTGAAGATGAGGCTCTCTTCATTGACGGGACCAAGGTAGAAGCTGATGCCAACAAGTATTCTTTCACGTGGAAAAAGGCCGTTGAACGCTATGAAGATGCCTTGAATGGAAACATTTCTGCCCTTTATGACAAGCTAGTTCAAGAAGGGGTGAATACTGCCTTGTCCAAGGAAGAATGCCTCACTAGCGAGGGACTCAAACAACTCCTACATGAGACAGA